>NZ_QWLJ01000036.1 GCF_009917385.1 Roseburia sp. 1XD42-34
ATCTATGCCTCAAATGGATAATTAGCGCTTGACTTGAAGCATTACTTTTTATGCAACGCTAGTGTAATTTCCTAGACTAGAACAAAAGGTGGATAATTCCATTCATAGTAGTTAGACATGGAAAATAGCCTAAATCCTATAAGATTTTCGATAATGCAATAGGATTTTGTCCTCCGTCTTTATTATACCAAGTGAATCTCCCATCAGTGGATGTTTTCATTATCCCACACTGATCGATCGTTATTACCGTCATGGTATGAACTAAAGACCTGTTATCAAATAAAACAAAGGGCTGTTTTCCTCTACTTTGCCTTGGATTGCAGGACGAACTATTTACCAGACTTACAGCACCTTACCTACTGACAAAAACACAGCAAATAGATGAAGGAGTGGAAAAAACCTGTGGGAAGAAGAAAAGGTTCCATGATTGAAAAACAAGTTAAAAGTGCTTACTTACAAGAAAATATGACCTTAATGATTTATCAGCCAGAAGGTTTTTCTCCCTTGTATAAATATAATCTATGCATCATGCAAGATGGCAATGATTATTATCAGCTTGGCAGAATAGCTACTTTAAGCGACAGACTCCATGCTAGTCAAGAAATTTCTACTACCATCTTTGTTGGTATTCACTATAAGGATAAGTATGATCGCCGTGATAAATATCATCCAAGTGGTAAACAGAACGAAGCATATACGAAATTTTTGTGCCATGAAATCGTTCCCTTCCTGGATGAATTATTTCCAACGTATTATATGGGACAATCGAGAACTTTGTTGGGAGACTCCTTAGCTGGAACGTTTGCTCTGTTGACAGCAATTCGGTACCCAAACACATTTGGCAAAGTTATTATGCAATCTCCTTATGTGGATAATACTGTGTTAGAAGCGGTAAAGTCAGCGAGAGATATGGATCGAATTGATATATACCATACAATCGGGCTAGAAGAAACAGATGTAAACATGACAAATGGTGAAAGCATGGATTTTCTTACACCAAATCGCAAACTCCATCAATTATTAAAAAACACTGCCATTAGTTACGATTATTACGAATTAGAAAATGGCGAACATACTTGGAAATACTGGCAAAAAGATTTGCCACGAGCCTTAACTTCCATATTTCTGTAGTATTTTTCAGATAGTGCAAAATACTCTCTTATTTTAGTGTTATTTTTGTTATAATAAAAGTTAAGTTTAACTAGCTTTTTGGGGTTTGGAACATTGCATAATCATTGATTCTAACGAGGAGGTTTTATGAAATGAAATACGGCATTGTTATTTTTCCAACGAAAGAAATTCAAGATGAAGCAAACTCTTACCGAAAAAGGTACGATCCACACTACGCTTTAATTCCTCCGCATATTACATTGAAGGAAGCTTTTGAAGTAGAGGATCAACGTATTGAAAGTTTAATTACCGAGTTAAAGCGGATTGCCAATGAGACAGAGCCGTTTATGATTAATATCAATAAGGTAAGTACATTTGCTCCAATTACCAACACCGTTTATTTAAAAGTAGAGCCAAGACAAGAGCTTATTGATTTATATAAAAAAATGCATACTGGTAAATTTCCTGACAATCAGGAATACGCATTTGTTCCACATATTACCATTGCTCAAAAGCTACCCCAAGATGAATATTCCGATGTGTACAGTAGCTTAAGTATGAAAAAAATCCGCTTTGAAGACAAAATTGACCGTTTCCAATTAATGTATCAATTAGAAAATGGTTCTTGGACGGTTTATGAAACGTTTGTATTCGGGAAAGAGTACCTATAATGATAACCCGAGTAACTACAAAGGAAGAACTGGAACACGCCTATCATATTCGCACGATAGTCTTTATTCAAGAACAAAACGTTTCTCCTGAAGAAGAAATGGATGAATATGATGATGAGGCGATCCACTTTATTGCTTATGATGGCAAGACCCCCATTGGAGCTAGTCGTCTGCGATTTGTAGATGATTATGGCAAGTTAGAAAGAATTTGTGTACTACATGAATACCGCGGTAAATCAATTGGTAAACAATTGATTCAGGCGATGGAACAAGCTGTGCTTGAGCGTGGATACCAGAAAGCAAAGTTAAATGGGCAAACGCATGCGGAAAGTTTTTATCATCATTTAGGATATAAAACGGTTTCCGATGAGTTTCTAGATGCAGGAATACCGCACGTTACGATGATAAAACAGTTAGCTGCCCCGTCCAGATAACCAATCTATATTAAGCTTTACATTGAAACTCATACTATGATTTTCTTTGAACAAAAGTCCCCTGAATTATATTTTTGAGATTCATTGCTTTCATGGAATGTTTGCAGCACCTATGAGCCGGTATATAACAGGAGTTGGTTGAATTATAACCAACTCCTGTTTTTATGAATGATTTTCTCTTATTTGGTAAACCTAGAACTGATTGTGCTCCAAGGAGGTTATTTAATTGAATAATTACTTACAAATGCTTACAGATACCTTATTTGGATTTGTTGCTTTGTTTTTACTTACAAAAGTATTAGGGAAAACGCAAATCACCCAATTAACTCCATTTGATTTCATATCTGCATTAATCCTTGGAGAATTAGTTGGAAATGCGTTATTTGACAAAGAAGCGAGTGTTGTTGAGATTGGCTTTGTGATCGTACTTTGGGGAGGACTCCTTTATTTAACAGAAATTATTACGCAAAAATTCAAACGTACACGAGGCATATTGGAGGGTGGACCCGATTTTGTCATTTATCGCGGTAAACTAATAAGAGATGTAATGAAAAAGAATAATCTTGATATTAACCAATTGCATAGTTTATTGCGCGCAAAAGATGTATTTTCTTTAAAAGAGGTAGAATTTGCGTTCATGGAAACAAATGGAACTGTCTCTGTTATTCGAAGACCTCCATACCAAACCCCAAACAAACAAGATCTTCAAGTTTCTACAGATAAAGTATATTTAGCCACTACGCTAATTAATGATGGTGAAATTATTTATGATAATTTAAAAGAAAAAAACTTGACCGAAGAGTGGTTAATGGAGCAATTAGAAGCGCAGCAATATAAAAACGTAACTGATGTTTTTTACGCGGAATATAAAAAAGGAGAGGATTTATTTATTCTCCCTTTTGTAAACAGAAATCACCACAAATACGATGGGAAGTAATCAGCATTACTTTCCACCGTATTCAGTGAAAATACATAACACGCTTCCTCATACTTCTTTGCTAAACCGTTCTCCTTTTTTGTACTTGGAATAAAATCTAGACGCATTCAGTGCATCCTGTTGTTTTAGCCCGTACCGATCATATCCTGCTGTGTGGAAACGTTCATATTGTTTTGATAATTGCTGATGACGCTTATCAAGTACACTTTTAAATGGACGATGGACTGGTATCGTATCCTGTCGCTTTGTATTCATTCTTTGGTGATATTGCTGATATTGGTATTGCTTTATTGGCAATATATACCCCATTACCACCACTCCTTTATTTACTGTTAATCTGCCTTTCTATTAGTATATACCCTTTTTTAGAAAAGTCTATTCCTTTTTATTCTTCTAATTTAGTTCCAATTTTTTTCAAGACATTTTCGATTTGGACGATTTGTTTTAAAAAAGCGTCATTCCAAGCATCTATTTCCATCTCCAAATGTTCTGCTTTCTTATCTGGATATTGCAGCCACTTTTCATTTTTCTGAAGGTGCTTATCAATAATGTCCATGTTTTGTAACCATTTGGGTACAGATATACTCATATTTTGCTCCTCCAATATAACTCCCTTATAGCATATTTGGTGAAGATTCAAAGAGTATCTATTACTTAGCAAGTACTCTTAGCATTTATTTAAAACCAGGAAAATGGCGATCTGCGTCCATCTTCTCTATGTTCGCCATCAGCTTCTTTGTGCTCTTCTTCCTCAAAAAGTTCATCTTGCTCATGTCCTTCGTTTTCATGCTCATCTATAGGACGGCTTGAAAAGAATGGATCTCTCCTATACGGTGGACGCGGGGTCCGCTGTGGTTCAATATAGACATTATCTGCTTTAATTACAAGATCTTTCACATGAATAACCTGCTTTTTTCTTTCTGACATTTGTATGTCACTCCTCCTTATTATGGTCGTTATTAGTCTATGTTCCATTTTGAAATTAGTATAGTCATTCGCCCGTAATTTATTAGAAAACGATTAGCAAATAAATCCACTTCACACATCATAATTCTCTTCTTAGAATTAGTGGTGGTGCCCACACAATCCTTGTATTCATACATATTCTAGTAAAGACAAATGAGTCAATTACAAGTTGAAAGGAGAAATAATTCATGGGTTGTGGAAAAGATTTTGATACAGGAAATTGCGTATGTGATATTTTAAAGGAGATAGCTGAGGCACAAAATGATGTTATTGAAAATTGCTGTGATTCCAGTTGTGAACAATCAATTAATGATCTTCTAGGGGAAACAGATCAAGGAAATGGTCTTGATACCGTTCCTTTAATTTTGTACTGTAAAGGAAATTGTAAGCCATTTAAAGGTTTCGGGGCTCATCCAAATGATATCGGTGATATCGTTGCAAGCTTCTTCTTTAGAGTGAAAAAGGTAAAAGACGATTGCTGTGCAGTTCTAGAACTATTAAGAGACCCTCGCGACGATAAGGCGAACCCACATGATCCAGTAGAGCAAGATACTAAACCATTACGCGCTACAGGAATTTGTATAACAGTAGACCTAAACTGCTTCTGCCATGTAACTTGTCTACCAGCAATTAATGCATTGAACTAATTTCAAGATGAACACTGAGAGAATATTGTCTCAGTGTTCATCAATACAATGTGTAACTTTAGAAAGTAAAGCAGATACAAAAGTGGGACTAAACCAGTCCCACTACATCCAAATTAAAAACCTAAAAGCTTAATATGCTTAATATCATCTAAACTTACTTTTATGCTGGATGAACGATTTCCTACGCGAATAAATACATCGTTTTCTTCAGCTCCAGTGATGATACCACGATATGTTCGTTGCTCTGTTTTAATTTCACACTTTAATTTTGGAGCATAGCTGGGAGATTTAATAAAATAATCCACTTTTTCTTCAATGGACAAGTCTTTAAACTTTGGCTTTTCTCCAGCTTGCTCACTTTCTTTTGTTTCTTTCTCCACTTCCTCTTCTTGGTTCGTAAAATTTTTGTTAAACGATGGATGCCGCATTGCTTTTTTCTTCCCCCCGTCTGTAGTTGACTTTACACGTTGTTCCTTCTTTGGTGTCACATACATATGCTGCATAGGAGCATGCAGATCCCTTTCATTTGGTTGATGGATGAAAAGTAATGGTTTTTTGGCATACTTCTTCCCCATTCCTTCTTCCCCCTTTCCTTAACTCCATTATATGAAACTACCCACGGAAATGTGTTGTTCTCAAATATATGCCACAAATTTAAAAGTACAACAAATAGTATAAATCCTTCCTAGCCGTTCCCACAGAGGCACAACTAGAACTTAGAATCCCCAAAAGGAATTGCCCTTAAAAACCAATATTGAAATTGGATGCATTCATTTCCTTATCCCAACAAATGTAATAAAGCCTTTATATTCGACTTCGGAGGAGATTGGTGTTTGCAAAAGCGTACAAGATCCCGCCTCCTTTTATGCCGATCATTCTTTGGAAATAATAGCAAGACAAATCTTCCACAATGGACTTTGCTTCTCCTAGATAGCATACTTAACACAAAAAAAGAGACTGGACATAACTAAAATGGCTGATTAACACAACGATCCATAAATCGCAATGGTATATACGCAAGTTTTAGCGTAGTCAAATTAGGTAGACACCTACGGGAACAGCACGAACTGAAGATCCCACATGAAAGCGGTTTTTGCTTTCCGAGGAAGCTGAAAAGATCTGCGGAAAAAGAAAAATTTTGACATAGCGGTCATAAAACTTTTTTCATGCAAATAAGCCGACCATTATAAATGGTTCGGCTTTTGCTATAGTATTTTGCTTACGTCTCAGGGCTCTTTTCTCTAGGTTAAAAACCTCATGAAAAAAGTTGCTAAACTAAAATAAATTAAAATAGAAATTATGTCATTAATTGTAGTTATAAAAGGGCCTGACGCTACCGCTGGGTCAATTTTAATACGATCCATAAAAATAGGAACCAATGCACCGGCAAGTGTAGCTACGAATAAAGTTGCAGCAATGGAAATCCCGACTAGCAAGCCTAAATAAAAATTATGCTTCCAGACATAAATGACGAGCATAATAACAATACCGCAAATAATACCATTTATTAACCCTGTACTCGCTTCTCGTAATACAAGCTTCATCTCCCCTTGCTTGCCATAATCGCCGCTAGCTAAGCCACGAACTGCAACTGCTAATGCTTGGGTGCCTGAGTTCCCTGCCATTCCAGCGATTAGAGGTATAAAAATAGCTAACACAGCTACTTGATTTAACGTTTCTTCAAACCGACCAATTAAACTGGCAGTAAACATACCTAGAAATAACAAAATGATTAACCACGGTAAACGTTTTTTCACGGAAATTAATGCACTATCGTTAGGTCTTTCCACATCAGTTACCCCGGCAAGCTTGGAATAGTCATCGCTTGCTTCTTCTTCCATAACGTCCATAATATCGTCTACGGTGATAATTCCTAATAAATGGTCTTGAAAATCCACAACTGGTAACGCCAAGAAATCGTAGTCTCGCATCATTTGCGCGATTTCTTCCTGGTCTTTTCCTACAGATACAGCAACTACTTTCTCCATCATGATAGCTTCTATCCGTGTATCTTCTTGGGCTACAATTAAATCTCTTAACGATAGCACACCGACTAAGCGTTTATCTTCATCTAACACATATAAATAATAAATCGTTTCTGCATCAGGAGCTTGTTCCTTTAATTGTTGCATCGTTTGCTTTGCTGTGTTCGTTTTATAAGTCGCAATATATTCGGTGGTCATAATACTACCAGCAGTTTTTTCTTCATAATGCAATAATTGTTTTATTTCATCTGCTGCAGATGGATCCATAATGGTCAAAAAGCTAGCAATATGGTCTTTATCCATCTCATTCAGTATATCAACCGCATTATCCGCCGACATCTCTGCCAAAACCATGGAAGCAAATCGTGGGTCCATTTCGCTAATTAAATCACGAACCTGTTCCTCTTCATCTATACTCTCCATAATGTCGGCAACCTCTTCTGGAGATAAGTAGGTGTAGATTTGCAAACGGACGGATTTTTCCTGTTCGATGAAAAACATGGCCTGATCATAAGGGTGCATATCAAGGAATTCGTTGCGAAACCCTTCTATATTGTCCAGTTCCAAAGTCTGCTGTAGTTTCTCCCAATGCTGCTCATACTGCTCTTCATAATTTTTATCATAACGATGATTGGTTTCCATACGATCACTTCCTTCTACCCTATTCTCATACCTGTTTTGGAGTCGAATAAACCCTTTTACTTGGATGAATAACAGGGGTTTGTTTATAATATAGAACAGCTTATACCGTTTACGGAATGTTTTATTACGGACATATCATATCCAAAAACAGACAACAAATCAAGGAGTGTTTTGATGAAAATAGATGTAATTGGCGATGTTCACGGATGTTTAGAGGAATTAGAACAACTATTCTACAAACTACGGTACAAAAAAGAACAGGGGATTTTTATCCACCCAAACCAACGTATACCAGTGTTTGTGGGGGATATCACCGATAGAGGACCACATTCGTTAAAGGTGATCACGCTCGTATATCATATGGTTGTTACCCATGAAAGAGCACGTTATGTTCCTGGAAATCACTGTAATAAATTATATCGATATTTTTCAGGAAATAAGGTGCAATTACGTCACGGACTAGAAACGACAGTCGCTGAGTATAATCACTGCTCAGCAGAAATGCAATCTACCATACGTCACCAATTTATGACATTATATGAACAAGCTCCCCTGTACTTACATCTACCAAACTTAAACGCAATCATCGCCCACGCCGGCATAAAAGAAAGCTACATTGGAAGAATTGATAAGCGCGTAAAAACGTTTGTGTTATATGGAGATATAACTGGTGAATTCCATGCTGATGGTCGACCAATCCGCCGTGATTGGGCAAAGTTATATAAGGGAGATAATTGGATTATTTATGGACATACGCCTGTTTTAGAGCCGCGCTTTTTAAACAAAACAGTAAATATTGATACTGGTTGTGTGTTTGGAAATCAATTAACGGCATTTTGTCTGCCTGAAGAAAAAATAGTGGCTGTCCCTTCTAAACAGCCATTCGTTCCAGAAAATTTTACAACTTTTGAAGTGCCGTAACCATATCCATTGGTAAATCCGCCGAAAAACGCAATATCTGTTTAGTCATTGGATGTGGTATTGACAAGAAATAACAGTGTAATGCTTGACGTTGAATAATGTTGAGGGAACCTCCGTATAATGTGTCTCCGCACAGAGGATGTCCAATTCCTGAAAAATGAACGCGAATTTGATGTGTTCTGCCTGTCTCTAACTGAACATTAATAAAGGAATATGTTTCCAAGTCCCGTTCCACATCATAATGAGTAATTGCCCGTTTCCCATCAAACCGAATTTCTCGCTCAATGATGGAATCAGATTTTCTCCCAATTGGCGCATCAATCGTTCCTGATGGCTTACTCAAAGAACCTTCAACGATAGCCTGGTATTTTCGATTCACTTCACCAGCCTGTTGCAAAGCGGATAAAATAGAATGACTGTATCTGTGCTTGGCAACTAGCATCAATCCAGAAGTATCTTTGTCCAGCCTTGTAACAATATGAACCGTAGAGGTACTATGATGTTTGTCATAATGTGCCAGTAATCCATTGGCTATGGTACCTTTAGGATAGTGATAAGATGGAATAACTGCTATTCCTGAAGGTTTATTAATTACAATAATGTCGTCATCCTCATAAACAATGGAAAGGGGGATATTCTCTGGTACCATCAGGTTACCCCGCTTTTCTACCGGCAATTCAATTTTTACTTTATCTCCTGTTGCTAAAGCATAACGAACAGATTGTTCTATACCATTCACTAAAATCAATCCGCCATCAAATTTGATAGTTTTTAAAATCCTCCTTGAAAACCCCTGAACCTGACGGAGGTAATCGCGAAGCAACATTCCTTCATGCTGTTGTTCAATTTTCCATTCCATATCTTCGTCACTTTCCCGCCATTAGTTATTGTCATCTGCCACAAACGATTCACGCACACGTTTCCAAAACGGAAATTGTCGAAAACGAGCAAATCGTATGCGCTCTTCAGCTACACGACATTGGATCGATTTCACATTTGCATAGTTCGTTGTAAAATGGTCAATAGCAATTAAAAAGCTGCGATCTACTACAGGCTTCAATAAGCATGTGTGATGTTTTGGTAAAATGAGCGGTGAGCCTATTGTTCGAAACACCCGATTATTGATGGATGCCATTTCTGTCAATTGAATGGCATCAATAGAAGGGTGAATGATTCCTCCTCCTAGTGCTTTATTGTATGCGGTACTACCTGAAGGTGTAGAAATACATAACCCATCACCACGAAATGTTTCAAAATGCTCTCCTTTAATCTCTACATCAAAAACGACAGAGCCATCTGACGTCTTAATTGTAGCCTCGTTTAAAGCTAAAAACCGGTCCTCTATACCACCTGATTTTCCCCGAATGATTACTTCTAGTAACGGATATTCAACAATTTGAAATGGGGTTTTGGCAATTTCAATAATTAGTTTCTCTACTTCATCTGGAACCCAGTCAGCATAAAAACCGAGATGTCCAGTATGTATGCCGATAAATGCGGTTTCCTTTAAACGCTGTACATAGGTATGAAAAGCTTCTAAAAAAGTTCCATCTCCACCAACAGATATGACTAAGTCAGGCTCATTTTGATCATATTCCAATTGAAAATCTGTTAAATACTGCTTCATTGTCGCTTTTATTTGTTCGGAGCGCTCGTCTCCTTTTGATACAATAGCGAACCTCATCATTGCCTCCTCCTCTCATTTTTCAAGTAATAAAATGAATCTTCCATCAGTGGTGGTTTTCATTCATTCTCCACTGATGGTTAGTAGCCCTATGACCGAAATCTTACGAAATAGAGCATTTAGATGCATGCTGTTACCTCCAGCTTAGACTTGCTGCAGTACAATTATCCAACTCTCAAGTGGCAGTCTTACAGCACTTTATATACTGGATAAATAAAACGCTATTCAGTAAGACAAGCATTCCTACCTCAATAAATGCTCAAAGTAACATAACCATTAACAATGGAAACATGAAACAATAAAAGCGGTAATATATATTGCTACCATACCTTGCCTCGTTCTGTGAAAGAAAAAGCCATTCCTTGTTATAAAACTTAGGGAGGTCTCTACTTTCGATGAAACATTTTTTGAGCTTCTTGAACTTCATGTTTAATCTTTGACATTTCTTCATCCAATTGAAAAGCAGCTTCTGCTGCATTTTGCAACCGTACTTTAATATTTGCTGGTATACTACCTCTATACTTATAATTTAACGAATGCTCATTGGTCGCCCAAAAATTCATGGCTAGTGTTCGTATTTGAATTTCTGCTAACAATTTTTTCATGCCCGTTATTGTCTCTACCGGATACTCAATAATGAGATGGTAGGATCGATAACCACTTTCTTTTTTCTCGGACACATAATCTTTTTCTTCCATAATAGTTAAATCATTCCTAGCACGAATCATTTCTACAACGGTATAAATGTCATCTACAAATTGACAAACAACTCGTACACCAGCAATATCTTGAATTTCGCTTTCGATATTCTCTAACGAAATTTTACGATTCTCAGCTTTTTCAATGATACTAGGTACTGGTTTTACTCGACCAGTTATAAATTCTATCGGTGAATGTTCAGATTCATATTCGAATTGTTTACGTATTCCTTTTAATTTAATTTTTAATTCTTCAACAACTTGCGCATATGGCGCAAGTATGGACTGCCAGTTCACATTAAACACCGCCTATAGATTGGATCAAATTATAAGCAAAAAAATAGTTATAAGCCCCTATTATTGTACCATAAATTGTAGCGATAACTAATCTTTGCAAATTTACAACAGATTAGCGATAATCAATGATAGCACAACTGTAGTAAATTCTAGAGGAGGTCTAGCATGACCCAAGAAATAGAAATTGAATTTAAAAATTTACTAACTCCCAGTGAGTACAATAAATTATTAACTGATATCCCATTTCCAATCGAAGCGATAACTCAAACCAATTATTATTTTGAAACAAAGGAGCGTACTTTGCAAGATTTAGGGAGCGCGTTACGAATCAGGCAAAAAAACGGACGTTATCAACTAACTTTAAAACAGCCGCATAAGCTTGGTCTACTTGAGACACATGATCTGTTAACAGAAGCAGAAGCAAAATCTTGGATCCATGGGGAGATGGTTAAAAAGAAAGCAACTGCTAAACAGCTAAAACAGCTAGGTATAGATATCTATTCTCTAAAATGCCTTGGCAGTCTAACTACCGAACGCAGAGAATTGCAAATGGAAGATGTTCTTCTCGTTTTAGATTATAGTATGTATAATGGAAAAGCAGACTATGAGCTCGAACTAGAGGCTATATCGCAAAAATCGGGCATTGATTATTTCTATAAATTACTACACAAGTTTGGTATTCCTATACGCAACACACCTAATAAAATCGAACGATTCTTTACCAGTTTGTAGCCGTTTTTTTTAATAGAAGTTCTTAAATACCTCTCTTTATTTAGAGCTTGGATAATCAGATTATTTGCCCAGTAAGCCTTCCGTTGCTACAATATATAGAAACTGGTAAGGGGACTGCACATGAAGAACCAAACAAACTCTATTTTTGAAACAATTGGCGGGATACCTGCTGTTGAACGACTGGTTGAAGCTTTCTACGTAAGAGTTGGCAAACATCCTGATTTAATTCCTATATTTCCTGAAGATTTAACAGAAACAATCCATAAACAAAAATTGTTCCTCACGCAATTTTTTGGTGGACCGCCTTTATATGCAGAAGAACGAGGTCATCCAATGTTACGCAGGAGGCATTTACCTTTTAAAATTACTCCAGCACGTAAAGATGCGTGGCTTAATTGTATGGCACATGCACTCATCGAAGCAGAAATCGAAGAACCTTATCGTTCAGCTATATTTGAAAAACTAACCTTAACTGCAAACCACATGATGAACACGCCAGAATAGGAGAAAGGAGAATCGGTGTGAGTTGGGAATATTCCGGAGTAGATCCCTTGTATCAAAACACATCGGAAAAATATAGCTTTTTTGATTTTGTTCAAAAGCCCATTGAAATTTATGTTTTTATTGACCCACTCTGTCCGGAGTGCTGGGCACTTGAGCCGTTTTTAAAGAAACTTTCTACAGAATATGGTCGTTTCTTTACGATTCGTCCGATCATAAGCGGTCATTTAAACACGTTAAATCAAGATAATTTTGATCGTCCCAGAAACATCAGAGATTTTTGGGAAAAAACAGCAAAACGAACAGGAATGTGTTGTGATGGGGATTTGTGGGTGGAAAACCCTGTAACCAGCCCATGGATTGCTTCTTTAGCTATTAAAGCAGCTGAACTACAAGGGAAAAAAGCAGGAAAGATTTTTCTTCGTAAAATCCGCGAAAGTGCATTCTTATATAAACATAATATTTCTAAAGAATCCACACTTTTAGCTTGTGCGGAAGAAGCTCATTTAGACGTTAACGAATTCGCATCTGACTTATATTCCACATCGGCAAAAAAAGCATTTCAATCTGATGTTAAACTCACAAATGAAATGGAAGTTGATTATATTCCAACGATTGTTTTTTTTAACCAACTAACAGAAGAGCAAGGAATTAAAATTTCTGGTCTTTATCCATATGATATTTACGTGCGCGTACTAAGAGAAATATTGAAAAAGCAGCCAATTCCTTCGGAGAAACCAACGTTGGAAGATTTTCTTTCTTACCACAAAACCGTAAGCACCAAAGAAATAGCAGTCGTTTATGACTGGCCATCAACGAAAGCTGAGCGAGAATTGAAAAAACTGCAATTAAAGCAAAAGGTAAAACGTATCCCTATAAAACATGGCAGCTTCTGGGTGTATCAATCATAACAAACATTTCCTATTCTCAATACGTATAACAGAGAGTGAATAAGGTGAATTTTTCATCCATAGGTTTTCTTCTTTACCCACTTGGTGATTATTAGTACCGCTAAAGTATGGATTAGTGGTCTCTAAACAGAATGAAGCATTTAACTTGCAGTTAGGACATCCTCTCTCTCCCATGATAGAAGAGCAAGTCTTACTGCCAGTTACATCAGGATAAAACCAAACAAGTAAACTTGAAATCATCTAAAAATATTATGTAGATTTGCAATAATGATTCATGGAAATAATTGTTATACGGCTAGCTTATTCACTTCTGTAAATCCATATCGTCCAAAAGCCTTTTTAGGGCTTTTTTATTTTTTCACAAAAAAAAGAAGGATATGCGGGGCAGCGCATATCCTTCTTTTCTCTTTGTAATAACAAAGGGGGATGGGAGAAAGTTTCATGATCAAACAAAGGGGTTTTGTTTGTATCTAACTTACATTCTTAATATACCAAGTAATTTTAGGAGACGCAAGTGTTTTGTGCATCGTTTCACAAAAATGTCACGATTAAAACGCTTACTTGTCAACTTTACTATTTAGGATAGCTAAAAAAGGCATTTTGAACTAATAAAGACCATAAATAAAGTGAAATTTTTACCAGTCTGGGGGAATGGCAACTTATATTCCAGAAAAAAGAGTATAACCTAAAGTTTTTGAACATAAACATAACAGAACGTTTGTTTTCTCGTTAGATCTTTTACTAACTCCTCGGATGATATGACAGCTTTTACTATCAGTTACGTACTGGATAAATTTCCATCCATTAACATACGTTAGTTAAAATCATATGATAAGTAAATTTCTTAAGCGTAAACGAATATTGAAAGCAGATTATTAATAATTTATATATAGAGGTGATCAAATGAAACAGTTCATACAACCGATCCTTTTTTTAATTTTAACTGGCGTTGCTTTTATTTTAAACATTTTAGGCCTGATGCAAGTTATTCCACTTTATATTACATTGCCCTTATTATTTATTACTATCTATTTAACTATCTATTCTTTTGCTCATAGACGTACATATCGAGGTATGCGTTAAAAATATCAAGCTTACAGTTAATGAAATGGTTTGTAAAAAATAGGACAAATCGTTATTTTCTATTACCTACTCATTCCATTAACAAAAGCAAGGTGCTGAATTGCACCTTGCTTTCTATTTATTGAAGCAGTTCTTCCAATTGCTCTAACTTTTCAGCAAACACATCTAATGCATCTAAAACAGTTTGCTTGCTATTCATATCAACGCCTGCTTTCTTCAATACTTCAATTGGATAATCACTGCTTCCAGCTTTCAGGAAATCAATGTAACGCTCAACTGCTCCTTCATTTTCTGTTAAAATTTGCTGTGCTAAAGCAGTTGCAGCCGAATAGCCAGTTGCATACTGATACACATAATAATTGTAATAGAAGTGAGGAATTCGCGCCCACTCGAGGCCAATTTCTTCATCAGACACGACGTCATCACCGTAGTATTTTTTATTTAAGTCATAATAAATTTCTGTAAGTTTTTCTGCAGTCAAAGCTTCTCCTTGTTGTTGCTTTACATGGATCATATGCTCAAACTCAGCAAACATCGTTTGGCGGAATACTGTGCCTCTAAACCCTTCTAAGAAATGGTTTAACAAATATAGCTTTTGCTTTTCGTCACTAAGATTATTTAATAAATAGTCATTTAACAATGCTTCATTACATGTAGAAGCTACTTCAGCAACAAATATGGAATAATTTCCATAGCGATACGGTTGGTTATTTCTCGTATAGTAACTGTGTACAGAGTGCCCTAATTCGTGAGCTAATGTAAACATATCATTTACATTATCCTGCCAATTTAGCAGGATATACGGATTCGTTCCATATGTTCCAGAGGAATATGCCCCACTGCGCTTTCCTCTATTTTCTTCCACATCAATCCACCGATTGTCATATGCTTGTTTCACTATCTCCAAATAATCCTCACCTAAAGGCGCAAGTCCTTCTAGTACATACTGTTGCGCTTTTTCATAGGTTATCTCCATATTAGCATCTTGAACAAGCGGTGTGTAAATATCGTACATATGCAATTTATCTAACTCTAATACCTTTTTACGCAATTTAATATATCGATGAAGCAAAGGTAAGCGCTCATTGACAGCTTCGACTAAATTGTCGTAAACTTTTTCCGGAATATTATTATCATCAAGAGCAGCTTGTCTAGCAGAATCATAATTTCGGACTTTGGCAATGAAATTGTCCTTTTTAATATTTCCACTTAACGTAGACGCAAAGGTGTTTTTAAACTTACCATACGTTTCATACATCGCCTGAAAAGCTGCCTTACGTACTGAACGATCTTGTGATTCCATAAATCGAATATATCTGCCATGTGTAACATCCACATCTTCACCATTTTCATCTTTAATAGACGGAAAAGTTAGATCGGCATTATTTAGCATACCGAATGTCTGTGAGGCAACTCCTAAAGGCTCTGAAGCTTCCGCTAGGATCGCTTCTTCCCGCTTATTTAAAATATGTGGTCTTTGACGGGTAATTTCATCCAATGTTTTTTTATAGTCTTGCAACCCTTTTTCATCTTGTAAAAACTGTTTCAATGTTGATTCATCAATCTCCAAAATCTCAGGAACGATATAGCTCATTTTACTGGACGCAACTGTAAGTACGTTTTCAGCTTGTGCGTTTAGTCGCTGATAAAAAGAGTTTGTTGTATCCTGATCATAGCGCATATGCGAATATGTAAACAGCTTGCCCAACCGCTCTGATAATTGATCCTGAAGCTTTAGCACATCATATAAATTTTTCGCAGAAGCACCTAGTTTGCCTTGAAAAACCTCCATTTCAGGGATAGCTTTTTGCAAAGCTGCCAATTCTTTTTCCCATGCTTCGTCTGTTTCAAAAATATCCTCCAATCTCCATGTTAATTCAACCGGGATTTCCTCTCTTTTAGGTAACTGTTTACTTGCTTTTACCACTTAAATACCTCCTTATTGTTCTTTACTAGGATACCTCTTTCAGCACCCTCTATAAAGAAATTCGCTTTCCTAATGAATTACTTTTATAATCATTTGTTATTTAGTATAGCTTATTATCTACAAAACATGCCTTTATTTTGCTTTTTCAAAGTATGGAGAAGTCGTTTATCTGCCGCAACAGCCTCATCGATTGTTGTTGGAAAATAGATGGTGGCTTGTTTTACAAATGTAGTTTTGGATAGTTGTCTAAATATACCAAGCTGGTGAAGGATGGACATATATTCTTCTAATGGGTTGTACGTATTGGAAATTAAAGGAAGGTCTTCATTTAAGCTGCTATTTTTATCTATCATTGATGTCTCTGGTTCGATATTGATAGCTCGCCCAATTTTACACCATACTAATTGTTCAATCACCCATTGACTTTGCCATTTCCAAAGAGGGGTTTGCATGATAATTTGCGATCGAAGCGGTAAATAAATGATCGGAGGCAGAGTTTGGAGATATAGGTTTTTACTATAAAGCCACCTATGCCATTGAAGTTCCAGATTAGAAAGTCTATTTCGTGGCTTTGTTCGAAAGACTAACTTTTCTTTATTCCATAACGTATATAATTTCTCTCTGGTAAATCGTGTATCGTGAAATAATTCTAAAAATGTTACTTGCCTAAGAGGATGAGTGGTTAAGTTTCCGAGCGCCGTTTGTTTCGTTACCATATATAAATCTTGCACAATAATGATATGTTTTGTGGATGGACAAAGAAAGAAAATGCGAGGAGATATATTTAAGGAGAATTGATGAATAAAAAATCGAATAAATGTATTGACCCGCAGTTTATTCGTACTGCTTCGTTGCAAATGCTTTGCTCCTAAAACCCAAAGCGGTGAAATACCGATAGAACGGTATCCTTCTGTTCGAGCTTTTAAAACTTCTGGAGAAGTAGTTGCACATTGATACTCAATAGCTATTCGCTTTTTTCCAATGTTAAGCAGAATATCTGGACGTTGCTTAATTTCTTTTATATACGGTTCTAATTGAACAGCTAACTTCTGTTCCGACAGCCATCTAAAAAGCAACATCTTCCCTTGTTCATGATATACGCCTTCACCTCCTTCAAAAGAACGGCATTCTTTTATTGAACGATGGGCAAAATGAGGAATGACCTTTTTACCAGCACGTATATATACCGCCCCTTTACAAACAGGACAATGAAAATCTTGCCCGCTTTTCTTTATATCTACTATTTCTCGAAATGATTTTGTAAACAAAATTACTTTGTTCCCATACTGATCTATGGCTTGCAGCATGAAAACCCTCCCTTATACTGATAATTTTATTAAGCTGAAAACATGATCCCCCTGTTGGTTTAACGTCATTACATTTTCGCAAATGATAGACTTAGGATAAGATTCATATTTTCTTTTCTCCAACGAAGCAAGAGTTTGTATCTAGCGTAACATTTCATCAAGGTATACTGTTCACTTTGAAACTAAGATAATTCCCAAATTATTAATTCTAGTTAAAAACGAATGTTAGACCAACAGCGCCTTTCCTTGTCCTAGCAAACTGAATAATCCGTATTTTATAGTTTTTATTTAAAAAATATCAGTCATGTAGACGCTGTGCTAAGGTATCAAAATTATATTCTGTCATTCCCTATCTTATTCTACTCTAGAAAGCAAAATCATATTGATCAAAAGACAAATAGAGATAATTTATGGAGGTATGAAAAAACTGAAAATTCAGATCATAATAGCATTGAATTATGAAAGAAGTCAACAATGAAGGGAATTGGAATGTATTAAATGTACTCTAGGGATATGGAGGGGGCATGGAAGAATTAAATATATAGGCACCCATACTGAGTGCCTATATATTTGCTGGGAAATGTGATCTAACTTCTGAAAACGTGTTACGATCAAAGATTATTTTCCCGTATTCGGATAATACGTGAATGGTAATGTCTGCATCGTTACCAAACTCAAAAACCTTACTAATCATATTCTCTTGTTCTTCTTCTTCTAAATCCTCTTCTGAGAATTCCATATATAAATAATAGGTCTCGTCGTAATGGTACAATGTTTCTGTTGTTCCAACATCGTTATTAGTAAAGTAATGGCTTAACTGTATCACATCTTCAAAGTCTTTGAAGCTAGCAATAATCCAAAGATTTTCGTCATTATCTGGCTCACTAACTTCTTCATCATCTTCTTTGCCAAACTTGTCTTCTAACATATTTTCAATTTTCTTGTCTACAGGGAAATCTACCGTATTTCCATCATCTGTTTGTAATTCAATGCTGTCACCATTTTTAGAAATTTGCGCCTTTGTTACAATTATTTCCAGACCTTTCTCTAAAGCTTGAACTTGAATCCATAAAGGTCCATCGACGTTGAAATCCTCTTTATAATTCACTTCATCCATCATTTGCCAGAATAACTGCTCACTTCGTTCTCGATTGTACCAAATCTCTTCACGCTCAAAACCCCGATCTTCAATATCCATATATGAAATGTAAAACTTAACTGTATTTTCATTTATTCTTTCAATTTCCATTTTTTTCTCCCCCTTCTTTTTTAGGTAGGTGGAAGGTACAGTCTTACCACATACAATTTATAGCACAATACCCTTATTCGTTTATTCTTAACCTTCTTGTATTCAGCATAAAAGGTTTCACATTCTCTCCTCTTTTCAACCAAGGAGACCTTTAAAAAAGAAAACTATACACTTAATCATATTGTATGATAAGAAGAGACGATTTGGAAACATATATGCCTATTTAATTAGTAACATATTTTAACCTATATTAAAAGATTTGTCACGTTCTTTTGGTGACGAATTTAGCAATTAAAAATAAACTGCTTTTCTTTACCTGTTTGTAGTGTTTTTAATACGTTGGCCTCTTTCCTATTTACAAGGCTGTATATATGTTTCCATGTAAAAAACACAGACCAAACATAAGGTCTGTGTTTTTTTACTAATCCCTCAAAGTTGCCGGCCACTTATACTTGCTTTAATATGCTGCCACAGTCATTTTCCCTAGATAATCCTATCCTTGGTTAGTTAACCATTCTCTGCGCTTCACGTAATTGAAATGTACGTACTGTTCTTGGAAGGAAACGACGGATTTCATCTTCATTATAGCCTACTTGAAGACGTTTTTCATCTAAGATAATTGGTCTTCTCAAGAGGCCTGGGTTTTGTTGAATTAAATGAAAGAGGTCTTTCATCGGTAATTGGTCAATATTTACATCTAATTTTTGAAAAACTTTTGACCGAGTTGAAATAATTTCATCCGTACCATTTTCAGTCATACGCAAAATTTCCTTTATTTCATCCAATGTTAACGGTTCGGAAAATATATTACGCTCCGTAAACGGTATATTATGTTCTTCCAACCATGCTTTAGCTTTTCTACACGATGTACAACTTGGTGAGGTATAAAGTGTAACCATCAAAAACTTCACTCCTCATTCTAAATAGTTTATTCCTTTATAAACTTTGAATGTTTTATCAAATTAAAATAAGTTTAAATTACCTTATATGTAGATTATACTACAAATGTCAAGCGAAAGGTAGAGGATATTTGAGAAAAATTTAGGTTTTGCACTTATTCATGAAATTATTTTTTATCAATTACTTGTAAGTTACCCATAATTATTTTTATTTAAACCTGCTATATGAAAAAATTACACATTATCTCTATTTTATTGAAGAATTGGTGCTGATTTTTTGATAAATTTAAATAACACCCTTAATCTTTGCAGGTTCTACAGTTGTTCACCTTACTAGTGCAGCAGGTGCCTTTGTAACGGTACTGTTCTTCGTATCTCATATTAGCGAACATTCAGAAATAAAATTAATACAATTCTAGGTCACAACATTCCGTTAGGTGTTTTAGGAGTTTTTATACTTTGGTTAGGATGGTTTAGTTTTAATGGTGGAAGCTCATTAGCTGCAGACCCTACCTTGGTTCCTATGGTAATCGGCACAACATTAATATCTACTTCTTCTTCGGTAATTGCTTCTTCTTTTTATTCTAAATTGCGGTTTAAACGGGTAGATGCCTCTTTGTCCTTCAACAGCATCTTAGGTGGTTTAGTTGGAATCACCGCTGGTTGTGCTGAAATACCACTGGTACCATTATGGTAGATGCGATATCTGGGTTCATACTAGTTGAAGGAATTCATTTATTAGGTACAAAACTAAAAATGGATGATCCAGTTGGCGCAATTGCAGTTCACGGACTTTGCGGTATTTGGGGGACACTGGCAGTCGGTCTTTTTTTCAACTTCTTCTGGCTTATTTTATGGAAATGGTTTAACACAACTTGGCATTCAAAGTGTTGGTGTTATGGCAGTTGGCTTTTGGACTATGGCCTGTTTAAGCATTTCTTCTATGGGCCATTAAGCAAGTAACTTCATCACGGGTTTCAAAAGAAGAAATAGCCGGGCTGGATTTTAGCGAACACGGTTCAAATGCTTATGCATTTAAAGAGGTTGTTATCTCCAGTGACAAAGCATCTATAATCCCCGAACTTGAGCTAGCTGTTAAACTGAATCATTTGTCTAAAACGGAAGAAGTTGGCTAACGTCCCCTTCTCTTAAATAATTTTTATAGAAGATTTACATTGCACGCATTCTGCCAATATTGCTACATCCGTCTACAAGATGCTTGTAAATCGTAGAAAAGCGGCTGAACATAAGCAAATACTAGCAAAAGCCGAACAATAAATCATAATTGTTCGGCTTATTTGCATTTTAAAAATTTCTATCACCGCTGTGTCAAAATACTTAGCTTTCTGCGGGCACGGTCTCAGCTTCCTTGGCTTTCCTGCAGGATCTTCAAACTCGCGCTGTTCCCGCACTCCCTATTTTGACAACGCTAAAACTTGCGTGTACACCATTGACGATTTATGGTTTGTTTTTCAATCAGCTGCTTTCGTTATGCTCCTACCTCTTTTCTATTCCTTTTACTTATCAACTTCCAAATCATCAAAAATATTATTCATACCTCGATTCTCATCATATGTTAAAACTTCATCTACATGCTGGTAAGACTGACCATAAACTTCTTTATCCTTATACGTATGGATATCCTTATACATTTGCTTCATCTGTTCATATATAAAATCCTCTGATTCATCATTTGGCGACCAATATAGTATTTCCATTTGTGTATCTTTATCGGTAGCAAGTGAACGTCTGCTGTATCCAATGGATTGTGCGTGTGTAAAACCTTCTCTCCGGTAAAAGTGCAAACGTTTTGCTGTATCCGTATCTTCATAATCCACTGGCTCTACCTCTAAGATAATCGGTTTATTCTTTTCTTTTAGTTTCTTAATTAAAGAATGCCCAATTCCTTTCCCTCTTGCTTTAGCTGACACCCATAAATAATCAATAAAGATGAACGTAGCAAATTCCGCATACATCAATACATGCAAATCACTTTCATCCTTATAGTAGACATCAGCTTTTTCTTCCAATAGCCTTTCCATATGTTCCTTTGACTTCATCTCTTCTACTGGAAAATACTTATTTAACTTCACGTACCAATTCATTGATCTACTCCCTTGTTTTTCGTAGTCCTTATAAGTATAACGAAAAATAGAATATTTGTTAAATTGCCACTACACGTATTTTAGATTTCACATACGGATAGGAGCTCATGCAAAGAAATGAAAAAAAGAATACTGGCAAGAAGTAACAAAGGTTTTAGCAACATAGCGAATGGAACAAATCAACGAAAGATAAAACGAACCTTCCATCAGTGGGGTTTTTCTTCATCCCCGCTGATGGTTACACAAAGGTATGACCTAAAGGTCTTTGAACGAATCGAGGATTTTAGGTGCTGTTACCTCCCGCTTCGACTTGTTCAGCTCATATCTTCCATTCTTAGACCGCGGGAGTCTACAACGCCTTTTTACGGGATAAAGGAGTCATACTACTAAAATAGGGGTATGTCGACGTCCGAGGGCAAGCCCGTTTTTAGCCGGTCCTCCTCTTGTAGGAGGACCGATGATGACTTATCGTAGGTCAATAAAGTGAAGTCGCCTAATTGCTGGGCGCTTAAGCCGGAAGTGGCTATTCCATTATATCGTTATCCCAAAGCAACCATTTTTATGCTTTCTTATCTTTTAAAAAAAATAGAAAAGCTTTACTTTTCCTAAGAAAAAAGCAAGCTTTCCCATCATCTTTACTACTCTTTTAATCCAATTGTATAATCAACATTTTCTGTATACGTATTACCAGCATTCCAAAGCAGGAATTCGTTTATTCCATTCTCATACAATGCCTTAATTTGTGCTTCCACTTCAGCTTTTCCGTATTGTTTCGTTGCACCTGAATATAACCACGGTGCTTCAAAGTCCTGTAGCCAAGGCCTTGATACTGGAGGCTCTTCTAATGCTCCCAATACTTTATTTTCTACTTTCGCATATTCTTTCACTAATTTGTATGGCTCTGCATCTGGATTTTCAATACCAAAATAGGAAGTCCAATGACTCGGATAAATCATCGATGAAATAATATCTACGTTCTCAGATATTTTGGAGAAATTTTGCCCAATTCCTGGCGCCTCTTCAATTGTAGCCGCATAGCCAAAAATGTCTACGGAGACATCAACATCATAATTGGATAATTCTTCTCGAGCGTATTTCACAAAATCAGTAACTGCTTGAACGCGCTTTTGAACATCATCTAAATCACTGTCCTTATAATCTCCTAAGCTATAATCCAATTCCTTATCTCTCGTTTCAAATCCTTCTGGAAAACGAACATAGTCGAATTGTATTTCTTGAAATCCCATCTTTGCCGCCATTTTGGCTACTTCTACGTTATATTCCCACACTTCTTTTTGGAAAGGATTAACAAACGCTTCACCTTTACCATTAACCCACACTTGCCCGTTTTTCTTGAATGAAAGTTCAGGACGTTTCTTTGCAAGAACAGAGTCTTTAAAGACAACGATTCTAGCAATCGGGTAGATCCCTTTTTCCTCAAGCACCTCCATCATTTTCTCTGGTTCCTTAATATAATTTTGTGCCATATCTTTATATGGTGATCCTTCCTCAGGTGTAAAGGTTAAATGACCATTATCTTCTTTCACATCAATAACCATTGTGTTTAATTCGGTTTTGTCAATAAGATTAACAAGGGAGTTGAATTTACTTCCTCCTGCAGAATTTCCAGTAACATATATGCCACGTACTGCATCTGGATATTCAAACTGATAATCTGACGTATGTACAAACCGTTTCATTTTATCGTCTAACGGCTTTAGACTAAATTCACGCTCTTGATGTAAACTAGCAGTTGTAGCTCCTTCCCCATGTGCAATTACAGGAGCACTTAGTATTGCAATGCTAATCGCTGAGATTAGTAGATTCCGAGTTTTTTTCATACATATCAATCTCCATTTTAATAATATGATTCTAGTATAAAGGAAAATATGTCAATTTTGAATGAAAAATATCATTTTGTGTTGAAAATGATCACCATTACCTATATTACTGGTTAGTTAGAAATAATTAACAGTAAAAGGAATTTTTCTCTTCATTAATCGCTAACTCATTATAGAAAACATGTGCTCTTTTGTCGCGTATTTAATTACATAACCGCCCCTATATGCAAAATCAAAAAGTTTGTTCTATAATATGGGATAGATATATGAAGAAAGGAAGTCTTCTTTATGACGAAGAAAAACGTGAAGCTTACCACACTTACTACCAAAGGAGGGTGTGGCTGTAAAATCGGTCCTGCTGATTTAGCAGACATCTTAAAACAGCTCCCCTCACCCATCCCTAACCCAAACGTCCTTGTCGGCTTAGATACGAGTGACGATGCAGGAGTATATCAAATTAATAAAGATACGGCCATCGTGCAAACGGTAGATTTCTTTACACCCATTGTAGATGATCCATATTCATTTGGACAAATTGCTGCAGCTAACGCTATTAGTGATATTTATGCTATGGGTGGTACACCGATAACGGCATTGAACATTGTTGCTTTCCCAGTCTCCACCTTAGATAAGCAAATTTTAACCGATATCCTACGTGGTGCTGGTGATAAATTGACAGAAGCAGGGGTTGCGTTAGTAGGCGGACATTCCATTGATGACAAGGAACCAAAGTTCGGTCTCGCCGTAACCGGGATCGTACACCCTGACAAAGTGCGAACAAACAGCGGGGTACAGCCAAATGACAAACTAATTCTGACAAAACCAATTGGTGTAGGTGTCTTAACGACATCGATTAAGCGAAATTTACTTACAGAAGCTGAAACCAAGCATGTCACTGAAGTAATGGCTACTTTAAATAAAACAGCCGCTGATATCATGCAGCATTATGAAGTACATGCTTGCACAGACGTCACTGGTTTTGGATTGTTAGGTCATGCTACCGAAATGGCAATAGGTAGTGGAGTCAGTCTTACTATTTACGACCATAAAGTCCCTAAACTACCTAGGGTTAAGGAACTAGCAGAACTAGGTGCTGTTCCTGGCGGTACAAAGAATAATTTTCAACATGTAGAAGGGAATGTAACTTTTCCTAGTAGTATGGACCAAATAGAGCGGTGGATTTTATGTGATGCCGTTACTTCAGGTGGACTGTTAATGGCTGTAAAGGATGCAGAAGCTGCGCAACTGCTATCTGAACTACAAGCAAAAGGTATACATGCAGCTATTATTGGGGAGGCTACGGAAGATACAAAATCACACATTTACGTACAGGAATAATCTAGGAAGAGGTGGCAAAGCATTTGCAAGATATTACAATTGAAGAACTTAAATCGATGAAGGAAAAAAAGAAACTTACGCTTATTGACGTAAGATCTCCTTCTGAATTCAACACCGCCACTATTCCAAGCAGTATCAATATTCCTTTTTTTAATGATGAAGAGAGAGCAAAAGTGGGTACATTGCACAAACAAAAGAGCCCTAAAATAGCTAGAGAACAAGGCTTGAAAATAATATCTGCAAAACTGCCTGACTTTGTGAAAAGCTTTTCAAATATAGATGGAGAAAAGGTTGTGTTCTGTTGGCGTGGTGGCATGCGCAGTAAAACGACAGCGACTGTTTTAGACTTAATGGGGATTGACGTTTATCGATTAGATGGTGGTTATCGCAGTTATCGAAACTGGGTTGTGAACAAGCTAGAAAACTTAAATTGGAATGCGAAAGCACTGGTGCTAAATGGTCATACTGGATCAGGAAAAACAACTATACTTAGAAGATTAGCAAAGCTAAATTACCCAGTTCTTGACTTAGAAGGAATGGCAAATCATCGCGGGTCCATATTCGGTCAAATAGGCTTACAACCACATAACCAAAAAACTTTTGACGCGTTACTCATCGAACAAATAGACAGGATAAAACAAGCACCTTTTATGCTTATTGAAGGTGAAAGCAAGCGAGTAGGTAGAGTGGTTTTACCAAATTTCCTTTTAACAAAGAAGGCGGAAGGCACACAATTCATCATTGAACTTCCCATCGAAGAACGAACCGCAGAAATTATAAAAGAATACGAACCTTGGAAGCATAAAGATTCATGTTTAGAAGCATTTAAACGGATTAAAAAGCGCATCCATACACCCGTTGCTAAACAAATCGAAGCGGAATTAAAAACAGGACAATACGAAATCGCAGTCATGCTATTGCTCAAATATTATTATGATCCTTTATACGACTATACAACAAAACAAATACCCGATGAGAAAAAAATTATAATTAAAGCAAAGGATATCACCGAGGCCTATCTCTTACTAAGAGAGCAGATAGACGAAGTTATCGCGTCGCATACCATCTAACTTTGACTTTCATGAAAACTATTTCAAGTTTACAGGAGACTGTGTCTGCAGTCTATCAACAGTATTGATATAGCTGAACATCATGAAGTGAAGCACGCCCAAATCTAATTCGTGCTACTTGCATTTCCCCAAAAGACTATATATAATATTAGAAAATCAATATTACTAGCGATGACAAAGATAAAGTACAATTGCCCGCTGATTTTTAGAGAGCTTATGGTTGGTGGAAATAAGCATCAAGGTGAATTGGAATTGGGCTTTCGAGCTAATGAGCTATTAAGTGATTCTACATAAAATGTAGAATAATTAAGGGTGGCACCGCGGTTCAATCGTCCCTATTATAGGGAGTGATTGAACTTTTTTGTATGGAACAAATTAACATAGGAGTGAACAAGATGGCAACGATTTTTTCAGGAATTCAACCTAGTGGCACATTAACACTGGGAAATTACCTTGGGGCACTGAAACATTTTACAGAGCTTCAAGATGACAACACATGTTATTTTTGTATTGTTGACGAACATGCTATTACCGTTCCGCAAGATCGATTAAAACTTCGAAATAACATTCGATCGCTTGCAGCCTTATATTTAGCAGCTGGTATTGATCCAAAAAAATCAATTTTATTTATTCAATCAGAAGTACCTGCACACACGCAATTAGGATGGATGCTACAATCAATCAGTTATATGGGTGAGTTGGAACGTATGACTCAATACAAAGATAAATCAGCAAATAGAGAAACTGCTATTCCGTCAAACCTACTCACCTACCCTACCTTAATGGCGGCTGACATTTTGTTATATCAAACCGATATCGTTCCTGTTGGAGAAGATCAAAAGCAACATTTAGAATTAACGAGAAATTTGGCACAACGATTCAACAATAAATATAACGATATCTTTACGGTGCCTGAAGCGAGTATTCCAAAGGTTGGCGCTCGGATTATGTCCTTGCAAAATCCGATAAAGAAAATGAGTAAGTCAGACGAAAATCAAAAAGGATTCATATCTATGCTCGATGAACCAAAACGGATTGAAAAGAAAATAAAGAGTGCAGTAACTGATTCAGAAGGAATCGTGAAATACGATAAAGAAAACAAGCCAGGAGTATCTAATCTGTTGTCCATCCATTCTATTTGCTCCGGCGAAACGATCGAAGCACTAGAGGAAAAATATGCAGGAAAAGGTTATGGCGAATTTAAACAAGGAACAGCTAATGCAATAATTGATGTGTTAAAACCAATCCAAGACAAATACTATTCCTTATTGGAATCAGACCAATTGGACAACATTTTAGATGCTGGGGCCGAAAAAGCTTCCATTATTGCTAATCACACTGTTGTGAAAGCAAAAAAAGCGATGGGCTTAGGAAGAGTAAAAAAGAAAAAATAGCTAGTTCCGGTAAGCTACACAATCCAACTGTTTTGAAGCGTACTAACTATTCATTTCGGAAAGTACCACATAGACTTCGTAATTGGCATAAAGTAAGAACTATAAATCAGTGATAGATAAAGGAAATCTTGAATCAGTGGGGTTTTTCATTCATCCCCTACTGATTGTTAATATAACCTAAAGACATCCTACGAAATAAGGCGTGTAGGTGTTGTTATCTCCTACATAGACTTGTTGCACAATACAGATTACCCAACTTCTAAAGTGGGAGCCTTACAGCACCTTATATACGGGATAAAAATATCCACTGATGGTTAGTACCCCAACCTAAAGGTATGGAACAGACTCAGAAATATGACTTGTGGTTGCATCCCTTGTTTATCCACGGCTTTACCATCTAGAGTGGAAGATTATCTTAATGCCGTCCATTACATGGATTAGAAATCAAAAAAGCGGGCGAAGCTATATAAAACAGTTCACCCGCTTTTTCATGTGCCCTTACTGTGAGGCATTTTGTTCTTGCCCATTTTCTATTTCCCACATTTTCTCCAAGAAAGGTTGTCCCTTAATAAGCTTACGACATAAATCCTCATGTCGATAACTCCAGCCTTTTTTTACACCTTCATATAATGCATTCCACACTGCATCTTCGTCCATAAACCGAATATACGGGTAGCGCTTTGGGTCCCATTCAGTTAACCAATAACGTAATTCTTCTAAATGATTCGTTGTTCGCAACTGATCTAACCCCATCATAAGTAACTGTTTCAACTGACGCTCTCTTCTAGTTAACCCAAAAATAAGCTCCGGTGGCATAGAGAGCATGTGATATTCTTTCTTATAATTTCTAGCGACATATTTGTAAGACTGTGCTTTTGCGTTTTTAATCATGTCATAGACAAGTTGTTCCTGTCTAGGAATCAATCTACTTTTCCTCACAGGTATTCGGTATCCAATCGTGTCAAATACAAGGGTATTATTCCCATCTGTTATAATGCTAGCATATTCTAGAACAGTCCTTTCCTGTCCTTTACGCATATAAGCACGCTTATAAATAGCGTCTAATAATGGTTTTGGGAGCTCTTGCATGTCATTTTCAATATAAAAAAACAGTTCTTCTGTTATGTATAATAACGGTACCTGATCTAGTAGTTCGATGCCGTCTTCTTTACGCCATTCGTGAAAATAACAGACGTTATAGCCATTTTCTTCTCCCTCAAACCAATTTACCCAAACGTCATGCATGTATAGCATAAAACAACCCTCACTTTTCATCTGAACTTAACATACATTATGACCATCAATGGAACAAAATATTCTATATGTAACGTGTTAATTTATAATTTTATGCTTTAACATACAGGTTAAAGGGCTAGATTATTTGAAGGATCGTAACGTAAGGAACTTCAGAACTAAGGATTCTATTACGTTTGTATTTACTATTAATGATTCGGATAACGTTTTAAAGCAATATGCATGAACAACAGACCTATTGGTAAAAAATAACATTCTACTCTACTTGTAATAAAGCTCATATATTCTCCCCAAGATAAACCCGCTGGAAGGAAATTCATATATGCAATGATGGTTACTCCGCC
Organism: Roseburia sp. 1XD42-34; assembly: GCF_009917385.1. Lineage (GTDB taxonomy): Bacteria > Bacillota > Bacilli > Bacillales > Amphibacillaceae > Virgibacillus. The sequence goes on from NZ_QWLJ01000036.1 coordinate 28,948, forward strand.
CATAATAGAAAAGCCAAAGCCTATTAAAAATAAGAACATGTATCCCATTTTCGTCTCTCCTACCTTGTCTCTTTTTATATAGACTATGCTTGTCCTATTCCATACATGAAAAAAAGCCGATCAAAAAGATCGACTTTTTTTAAAATGTAAAAATACAGTAGACTCTTAATTCAAGCGTCGGACACCATAAAATAAGTTTAAGCGAGAAATAACAGCACCTAAATTCACGATTCGTTCGGTTCAATAGGATGTTGCCCGCAGAAAACATGGCTCCGAAAAAAGCGTTCTTCTCTTTCAATGATAAGAAAGACAAGGTAGCGACCTACTGTGTGCAGAAAGAGTGTGTGAATAATCACGTCTGCGATCTAGCCTTTAATTTAGTATGCCAAAGAAGACCTTCACTGATTGAAGTTTCACTTTTTTAAGCTTGATATTTTTTAAAAACTAATGCAACGTTATGCCCGCCAAATCCAAGAGAGTTAGTTAGTACAGTATTGACCTCCTGCTTTCTTGCCTTATTTGGAACATAATCTAAATCACAGTCAAGATCGGGAACTTCATAATTAATAGTTGGCGGAATTATATCTTCCACAATCGCTTTTATAGAAATCACAGACTCTACGCCTCCAGCAGCACCCAATAAATGACCGGTCATTGATTTTGTTGAAGAAATAGCAACATCATTTGCGTGGTCACCTAACACTGCCTTAATAGCGGCTGTTTCAAATTTATCATTAAGCTCTGTGCTAGTTCCATGTGCATTAATATAATCCACTTCAGTTGGGTCAACGGCTGCATCATTTAAAGCCATTTCCATAGCACGTGCTGCCCCCTCCCCGTTTTCAGCTGGTGCAGTAATGTGATAAGCATCACCAGTAGCCCCATAACCGACAATTTCAGCATAAATATGAGCTCCGCGAGCCAATGCTGTTTCTAAATCCTCCAACACTAAGATACCACAGCCTTCCCCCATCACAAATCCATCGCGATTTTTGTCAAATGGGCGGCTTGCTTTATTAGGATTTTCATTTATGGAAAGTGCTCTGGCAGAGGAGAATCCGGCAAATGCCATGTTCGATATAGGCGCTTCCGTTCCCCCAGTAATAATCGCATCGGCATCGCCACGTTGAACAGCTTTAAATGCATCCCCAATAGAGCTTGCTCCAGAAGCACAAGCCGTCACGGTACAAGAATTTATTCCTTTTGCTCCCAAGTGAATAGATACTTGACCTGCAGCCATATCCGGAATCATCATTGGAACAAAGAAGGGGCTGACCCGTTTAGGGCCTTTTTCCAATAGCTTTCGATGTTGATCTTCCCATGTTTGCATACCACCGATACCACAACCAATCCAAACCCCCACTCGATTTCGATTGCTATCATCAATAGATAGTGCCGCATCTTCAACCGCCATTTTCGATGCTACAACAGCATATTGTGTAAATAAATCCATTTTACGAACATCTTTTTTATCAATAAATGGGCTTGGGTCAAAATCTTTCACTTCTGCAGCTACTTTAGCAGGAAATTGTTCTTTATCTACTTTTGTCACAAAGTCAATACCTGATTTCCCAGAAATCAGACTTGCCCACATGTCGTTAACGTTATTTCCAACTGGTGTAACTGCACCAAGTCCTGTAATTACTACTCTTCTTTGTTTCATATGGTTTTCCTCCTAGTTCCATACAGTTATCTTCCCCATCGTATTGCCAAGGCTCCCCATGTTAAACCGCCGCCAAAGCCAACTAAAACGATCAAGTCACCGTCTTTTATTTTACCATCTAAGACAGATTCAGACAAAGCTATTGGGATAGAGGCTGCAGAGTTATTTCCATATTTTTTAATGGTTTTAGCCATCTTATCTTCGGAAATTCCCAAACGCTGACGAGCAGCATCCATAATACGAATATTTGCTTGATGTGGAACTAAGTAATCGACATCATCTTCATCGTATCCCGCAGCTTTAATAACATTTACGGACGATTCTGGCATTTGTCTGACTGCAAATTTAAACACTTCACGTCCATTCATGTATAAATAGCCAGTGTCTTTTTCTTGCTTTAACTCTTTTCCCCCTGCTCCGTTAGCTCCTAATTCAAACGCAAGAATCCCTTTCCCAGCAGATACCTGCCCTATAACGGCAGCACCCGCTCCATCACCAAATAACACACATGTACTGCGATCAGACCAATCGGTGATTTTTGACAATTTTTCTACCCCGACGACTAATATATGTTTATATGTGTTTGTTTCAATAAATTGCTTTGCCGTTACCATTCCATACATAAATCCGGAACACGCAGCGCTTATATCCATAGCTGCTGCATTCTTCGCACCTAAACGGTCCTGAATGATACAGGCAACAGAAGGAAACGGTGTATCAGGGGTTACTGTTGCGACTAAAATAAGATCTATATCTTCAGGGGCCAGATTCGCTTTTTTTATGGCTTTTTCTGCTGCTAAATATGCCATATCTGAGGTATCCATATCTTCTTCTGCTATTCTTCGTTCTTCTATACCTGTTCTCGTGCGAATCCATTCATCATTTGTATCAACGATCTTTTCTAAGTCATGATTTGTAACGACTTTTTCAGGCACGTAATGTCCTAAACCCAAAACACCAACATCCATTTTTCCATCTCCTTAACATACCTAAGTTATTATCTATTATTATTACTTGGTACTAATTTTAATGTATCACTTTCCTTTTTGCAAGCTGAAGCTTTGCAATTAGACTACAACTGTGGGAATAAGTCAGTCTCTATATAATGTTCAATTGCCTGATTTATTTCATATTGATAAGAAACAGGTACTTCATCATTGAAAGGCGCTAGAGAAACCGCCCCATCCTGAAAATCGACAGTTTTCAATTTTCCTGTTAAATTGCCTTCATTCATTTGTTCAGCTACATCATGATAAAGCCCGTCTACATGTTGAACAGTCGAAGTTAGAACAACATTCTCTGCTAATTCAGATTGATCTGTCATATATCCAATTGCGTAAATATCATCTTTTTCTGCTTGTTTAATTATTTCTTTACTGAAGGCATCACCTATGGGGTAAAACACATCTGCACCACCAAGCTTCATTTGCTGATAGACGTCGTTGGCTGTTTGTGTATCATTCCAATCATTTAAAAAAGCCAATTCCACTTCTGCTTCTGGATTTACGTTTTTAACCCCTTCAAAAAAGCCCTCAATTTCTGGTTGCCATTCATAAGCTGCAACAATTCCTACTTTATTTGTAGCAGTCATTTTTCCAGATAACATACCTGCGAAATAACCAGCTGCATGCATATCGAATGTAAAACTAGTTACATTTTCTGCTGCATAAGATCCATTAAAATAAACAAAGTGAATATGCGTATAATTTGCAGCAATATCTGCAAAGTATTTTCCATAATGCGAATTGTGCCCAAAAATAAGGTTTACTCCTTTATTTGAAAATTCCTCTACTGCTTCGATAATCTCTTTTTCTGTTACAATATTTTCTTTATAGAACACATTAATACCAAACTTTTTCCCTAATGAAACAAGACCTTGGTAACCTTTTTCATTCCATACTTGATCAGAGATATTTTCACTTAATAGCATACCTACATTCTGTAATTGTTTCTGAGCTGGGGAAGAACTGCAACTACTTAATATACTTAGCATCATCAAAACGCTGACAAACGCAAGAAAAATTCGCAATTTGAAGCACTCCTGTCTATTTAACGGTGGTTAAACGAAGTAATTGATCACATATGCGGAAAATCAAAGCCATTTTCAGGTTAGTTAAAATGTGCATAGCACGTTCAATAAAAAATAGCAAAATAAACACTCGCTTAGGTGCCTGATGGTCTCACTAATAGTAACTTTAATCATTACGTAACCGATAATTCCGATAGTGCTGGATGACCTGTTTCACCTTATCTTCTTTAGGTCTATTGTCCTGAATTTTCACAAATTTATCAAGGTTTATTTTTTTTACAGTGCCCTTGATATGATGTAAATCCGTTGTACTTAACCAAGTAATAAAACGTGCGACAAAATCCTGAATATAAGTTGCATGTTGATTAAAATTATCGGATGAAAAGGAAATAAATTCTTCTTGAAAATACATGCCGCTTTCTGTCATTGGCATCCATTCACCAAATAGAAGTGGTAATTCAATATATAATTCGTTTGAACTTGTAAGATCATTTACCGTTATTGGATGTGCAAGGGTGATAAAAAGCTCTGATGAAAGGGTAACATCTATGTTCATTGGTCCCACCTGAATGATTTGATCATACGTATTATTTTTTTTATCTATAAAGAATGAGAAATTGCTGTTTCTACCAAAAAAAAGAGTTAGTCCATCATCTTTCTTATCGTTTACCAAACCTTCTACTTTCAATCCTTGTTCCAGTAATCCATTAACAATATGAAAGCCAATCCAATGATTACAATTAACAACTAAAGTAGCCAAACCAATCACTCCTTTGTGTCTATATTAAAAATAAATCTTTATTAAAAATTTTAAGATAACTGCTATCCTTTATTAACAGTGCACGCACCAATATACTCCACGCCTCTGTTTTCAACACTCAGGATAGCGCCTTTTGATAAAATGAACCTTCGGGGTTTTCATTTAGCCCCCACTGATTGCTAGTACCGCAATGGTATGACCTAAAGACCTCTAAACGAATTGGGCATTTAGGTGGTGTTGATTTAGTTGCAGTACAGACTATTCAACTCCTTGGAGGGGGAGCCTTACAGCATCTTATATATAGGATAAATGCAATTTATACTTTTTTTTTCATACGTGTTTTGGTAAACTAGAAGAAGAATACTTGTAATCAAAGTTATTGTAAAAAAATGAGGTGTTATCATGCGATACATTGTTACACTTATCTGGTCATGTTTAATAGGGGCTGCTGTATCCTATGTTCTGTCAAGTATGGGAAGTGAACCGTTCAATTTAACAGCAACGATAGGTTTAGCGGTCGTCTTTTTTATTACGATCTCTGTATTAGGCGACGGTATTTTGAAAGAAGATATCTAAAGTGACGAAAGTTCTATAAAGTGAACCTTCAATCAATGGGGGTTTTCTTATCTCCCACTGATTGAAGAAGTCCAAAGGATCAAAACTGGCGTTCTTGAAAAAGAAAAATACTTTTTCTGCGCGTGTAGCATCGCCGACGTAACTTTCCTTTTCCTTGAAAATAAAACGAACCATTTTTTTACATGGGATTTACTATCTGCAGGACTGGGAAATTACACCCTTGCTTTGTTTGCTTTCCATATGAATGCATGCTTTTTCATACATAAACTATTTGTTTAGCTTGTAATCATGCTATATAGAAATAAAGCCCACATCTAACTTTTGGCAACTTATGATGTACCTAATGTAAGTAAAGCCCTTGCCTCCTTTTACGTTTTTAGGCAAGGGTTTCGTTTTGGTAAGATCTATTCAATACCATGGTAAGATACTTAATGTAGCTAAAGCTGTAAGTGGTAAGATTAAACGTCTAAATCGGGAAGGGGGATACCCAAATCCTCCATAACCATAACCTGGACCGCCATAACCTGGATATCCATAACCGAATTGTCTGTGGTGAGGGTTTTCCCCTTGTTGCATATGCGAATGATGTTGTTCATGTGCTTCTAAGGGTACTGCCAAATAAACTGATTCGTGATCCAAGCCAGTTATAATACCGTCAATACTTGATCCATCTACTAACTCAATAAGCACATAAGCATGCATATGATCTTTACAAACGTCGTATATATGTTGATGACTGTGATTCATATTATCTGCCTCCTCACCACTCAGCCTATTCATTTGCCCATGGGTTGGTGACTTGTATCATGATGGATCTCTACTTGCAAAGACAAAATAAATAACATGGTGTAAACTATCGAATATTTCAATCATTTAATCGAATAAAGTCTTCATCAGTGGGTTTTTTTCATCCCCACTGATGATTAGTAGCCGAAGGATCTAGAGGTCTCTTATGAAACAAGTGCATTTAGGTGCTGTTACCATCCAATTAGATTTGTTGCAGCATGTTTCTCCAGTTCTTGAAGCCAGAGTCTTACAGCACCTTATATGCAGCGTAAATATCAATCAAGATCCAACTAGGAAGGTATTGAATCAATGCTTACAAAACTGTAAGCTTACTGAAAGGAAATTCAATACCTGTATTTTCCACTCGACATTAAACTGACAATAGAACAAACATAGGGAGAGGATTTTTTCAATGGATGCAATAGCTGATCTGAGCATCATTTTAAAATATTTACTACTTGGCTTATTTCAAGGGTTCACGGAACCAATTCCTATATCATCAAGCGGTCATTTAGTTATGCTTCGAGATATACTGAACCTTCAAGTCGAATTAGCTGGATTGTCATTTGAAATTCTAGTAAATTTCGGCTCACTCATTGCAGTTTTAGTCATTTTTCGTAAAGATTTATTTCGTCTGACAAGAAATGGTTTGCGCTATATTTTCCAAAGCGATAGAGACTCTGAAGCAACGGCAGACTTCCAGTTTATTTTATTCTTGATTATAGCAACAATCCCTACTGGAATCTTAGGGTTTTTATTAGAGGATTATATCAGTGAAAAACTAAGTAAACCTATCATTGTCGGCTATACACTGCTGATTACTGGGGCGGCTCTATGGGTGATTCGTAATCTTCATGGAAAGAAAAACGATGGTGACTTAACGATTAAGGATGCCCTTATTGTCGGTGCTGCCCAGGCTGTTTCTTTAATTCCTGGTATTAGCCGTTCTGGTGCAACCATTGTTGCTGCAATGCTTGTCGGTATGAAGCGAGAAACAGCTTTCCGCTTTTCATTTTTACTTTATATTCCAGTTAGCCTTGGGGTTACTATTTTAGGAGTTAGTGATATCGTAAATGATGATAAATTTAGTGCACTATTAATTCCTTATGCCATTGCGTTTTTAGCATCCATAATTGCTTCCTACTTCGCACTTAAATGGTTTGCTAATATTATGGCGAAAGGAAATCTGAAATATTTTAGTTTTTATTGTTTTATAGTCGGAATACTGGCGATCATCTATTTTTTATAGTGCATGTTTAAAACAAATAAATAAAAATACAGCAAAAAAACGTACACACCGGATAGTTTAAAGATATAAGTGACAAGAAGAGCTAGTGATTACTTATCAGAGGGAAAACCTCGGAGTTAACTACAACGTAATGTGCAAAAAATGACCCACAGTTGGATTATTTCATAAACAATGAAAAAGCAGCCATCCCCTCCTAGTTGGGACAGCTGCTTTTTCATTTGCGTTGACTGACTGTGTTATGTGAACAAAGGCGCGGGGATCCCGGTTAGCAACGTAGCGACCGGAGCGAAGCAACTAAAGTTTTAGGAATCATGCCACTAAAAACTGGGGTATGCCGACGTGGGGCGGCAAGCCCGTTTTTAGTCGGCCCTCCCCTTTGTAACGAACCGATGATGACTTATCGGAGGGCGATTCGTGAAGTCGCCTCGTTGCTGGGCGCTTACGCCGGACGTGGCTTATTCGGTTATTTTGTTATACATAAGCCACTAATTGTATGCTTTCTTAACTGATAAAAAAGTTTATTCATTGAAACGAGCAGTAAGCTTTTTGGTATGCTTAATCTGGGATGCCTAACGCAATTTTTGCGTAACGTGACATTCTTTCCTTTCCCCACGGGGGATTCCAAACAATGTTAACTTCTGTCTCTTTAACCTCTGGAATATCTGACAATGCATGCTTAACATCCTGCTCGATATGTCCAGCAAGTGGACAGCCCATAGCAGTAAGTGTCATGGTAACTTTGCATAGACCTTCTTCATCTAATTCTACATCATATATTAAACCTAAATTGACGATATCAATGCCTAATTCAGGATCAATAACATTCTCTAATGCGCCCCATAGGTTTTCTTTTAGAGCTTCATCCATATACTTTTCCTCCTCCAACTTAGTTACTACTATTTAAACATATTTTTGATTAGAATTAAAGAGAATTTGGCTTGTTCCAAGTAAACAATCACAGTGTTTGCTTAGCTGTCCTTTCCTTGTCGCTTCACATTTTTAATACGTCGAGTTCCTCTCTTCTTTAGCTAAAATATTATATTCAGCATACGTACCAAAGAGCTTGGCGATTGAAATACAGACTAGGAATATATTTTTAGTTTCTCTATTAACACATGGCTCGGACAAAATTCTTCTCTACATTACTTACCCTCCGTTATAAATGATTTGCAAACCACTTTACTGTCTCCAATGTAGCATACCTTCCTACTTTATGTCCCCGATTAGCTTCTCTTATAAAAACAATATCATCCGGATTAAAATAACTTGGAGCGACTTGCTCATAAAAAGTATAAGCATGATGGAACGGTACAATTTCATCCTCTTCTCCATGCCAAAAAAACAGTGGACGCTGGTTTAGTTTTTCTGGCTGTTTTGACAAGTCATAGTTAGCTAATTGATCCAATAAATCTGATATTACTTCTTGTTTGAACGGTAGATCGCCTTTTTTCTTAAATTCATTCAAAATAGCATTAGCAAATGTTGTAATTTTAGGTGTACCCATTAATATCGCTGCTGCTTTAATCCAATTATATTGTGTCATTGCGGCAGAGGTAGTTATTCCTCCCATACTTGTTCCAGCTACACCAAAACGATTATCTAATAGTAACCCAGATTCATCAACATAATCTTTTACGTATTGCAATTCAATAACATTTTGCATGACAATATCCCAAAAAGACAGCTGCCTCTTATTAGCCGAAATCCCATTTTCTCTGGCACCATGATATTTACTATCAGGCAGAATAACGCGATATCCATGTTGGGCAAGCAAGTAGGCTAACGGCAAATTATGTTCCTTTGCACTTGTAAAACCATGAAAATAGGTAATTACGGGTAAAGCAATTCCTTCCTTTTTTGTATCAACTACGATTAAACTTGGAATGGTGTTGATTTCAGCTTCATAAACTCCTATCATGCTACAGTCCCCTTATGTACGTATTTGTATGCTTTTCATTCTACTATCCAATAGAATTGCTATCAACTTTTTAAGCTATGCTGTAGTTACGGTTAACGATTTTTTATTTTAAAATTTAAATATCCTCCGTCAGTAAAATTTCTACGATCATATATCAGCTTGATAAGCAATTTTTCATCTAAAATACGTAACAAAATGCGTTCCTATATCAAGCTTGTTATTCAGCAAATCTATTAGCAAGTCAGAGCTAATATTGCTCCTAAACCAACAGTTGTCAAAGTATTTTTGTTAATCAGTTCTAACAGAATTTCTTGTTTAGAAAATACCAGTGATGTTATCACACCTATAATTAATGTCCATCCAGGAATTCCGTACCTTAATAAGTATTTGGTTTCAAATCCCAACTAGAAATCGCCTCCCTTCCTTTATAGCTATCCCCTTATTTCACCACCTATTAGATAATAAAATCTTTAAGAGGTGTTTCTTTAATATTTTCTTTAATACTTTTATATATAATGAGGGAAAAATTTTTACTGTACTCTACGTAGGGTACAGTTAAGGTATACTCTAATTAGGGTACAAACAAAAGTTCCTATACTTATAAATAGACTTTATAAAAAAAGAAAAACCTTGAAAGGCTTGCCCGATCAAGGTTTTATGTTAACTATGTTCTTATTTTTAGCTATCCCTTTTCCACACACATTGCCCGTTAGTTAAATAAACTGCACTTGGTGGGTCATCCGTAGAGAGAGATTTCAACCAATGAACTTTTCTCTTGTCTTAACCAATTATATACACTACCTTCATTAGTAGGAGGATGCGATAAAATGCGATTAACTTGAAATGCAACCGCATGATACTCTGTATAATTCTCATCATCATCATCTAGACCATTATCTGTCTCGAAAAGTGTATCTGGTTCACCAAGAATTTTCAATCTACTCTCCCATTCTATTATTAGTTCACCACCATTATTTTTTAATGCATCTATTAAAGGATCATATCCCATACATATCCTCCTTTTTACTTTCTAAGTGGTTCTGAAGGTACAATATGAGCGCCACTCTTACTATAATGTATCATTCCTCTAGTAGTATTTGTGTATTTGCCAGTATCCATATCATAATACTTACCTATTACTTGATCAAATTCTACTCTTTCTTTATTTTTGTTAATCGAAGTTCCCTTCCCTGCAAACTTATCGAGCAGTTCCTGTGCTGTTTTATTATCCCCATAGAATATACTCTTGTTTTTCCCATTTGCTAATTTTTGTTTATAGTTTGGAGTATTAGGAATATGCTTCTCCTGAGCACCTGACTTTACTTTAACTGGAAATCCATTTACTTCACGATAAGGTCCTACAGGTACTGATTTCTTTTCATAAGAAGGTACTCTATTCTCCGTATCCTTAACTTTCTTCGCTGTATGCTTACCCTTATCCGCAAATTTAATAACTCCGCCAGCTTTAATCAGTTTTAAAGGTTTCCCCACTGGAAGAATAGAAGCTCCCGCCCATATTCTTTCACCCACAGAGGCTTCTGAATCAAGAACCGTATTCACATCATCCAATACAACGAAGTCTAAAGCCTCTTTGGAAAGTTTTAAGCCCGCTTTACCGGTCTTATATCCTGCTAATCCTACATGTAGACCTGCTTTGACTACCCCATCAGTAGCTTTTTCCACCCAGCTCTTTTCCGGCTCTTTTGGCTTGTGTCGATCGGCAGGAATCGTATCCACTAATTCATATTCTACACTTCCAGATTCGGATTGGAACTTCCTTACGATTCTACTATCCGTCAAGATATAGTAAGTTCCCTGACGTACCTTTTTATAGTCCGAGACCTCTACTGCGGAAATGACTTGGTGTTCAATGGTGGAGAACTGCTGTGTAGTTAAATAGTCGCCTGATGCTGCTGTAGATGCATCGATCGGTAACTATAATCCATTGTTTTCAACCCAAAGTGTTTCTGTAAATACGGAACCGGAATAGCTGCAAATCGACTATAGCTATAAAGTAGAAGCTTACCTGCTTCGCCGAGCACTGCCTCTAGCCCAATTGCGTTTCTAATAGCCTTATTCTCAATACCAGCCACAAGTTCTTGATGAAACTTTTGATCATCTAGTTGTCTGGCTTGGTAACTGTCAATACGTAACTTTCCATTGTTGCCTAACTCACGGATTTGAGTCATATAATTCTTCATCGTTTTTAAATCTTGTTCTATGGGGTCTAGCTTAGCTGTATTGTGGCGGTCAAAAGCATGGAGCTTCTCTATCGTCTGACGGTTCATCTTTTTCGCGTGTTGTACGTTTTCTAGGAAGCGGGTACAGGCAAAAGTTATAAATGCTTTTGGCTAACAAGAACAATTGGAACAGATCAATTCTATTACCCTCCTTTCCATCGGTACCTACCAACTTGGTAGTAACTGAAAAATTATTTGTTTTCTCTTCATATAGCGCCTGTCCGTGCGATATTTTATTTACCATTCGTTCATGATTTACATAATAACTTCTAAACTCTCTTTATAGAGCCAAAAGCGTTTCCCCTTTTCTTTTCTCCTTTCCAACAACCTCATGCGTTGATCGGAGAGTATTTCATTTTCAAGAAAAGATTTGCTCATGCAAGTTCTTTTGATCAATTCATTTTCTAATGCTTCATCAAGCTTTGCATTTACATAATCCTTAATTTCCTTGTGGTTTATATCAATATTGATATTAGCGAATGACAATTAATTCACCCCTCCGTTTCATTCAACAGATTATCTTTAGCAACAATTTTCGCAACAAACTTTTTAAAAATTTTCCAGAGATAACCTGAAATTATATACTATACTAAAAAGGGGGATTATCTCACGCCTATATTTCACAGATTGAAAATGGAAAACGCACCAACCCTACACCACAAGTGTTAGACAAATTAGCTAAAGGTTTAGATGAAAGTTCTCATGATATATGGGCAATTGCTGGATATTACGACGAAGATGACCTTCTGGAACCAATAGAAGAAAAGAGAAAGCAAATTTCGGAAAAGAAAAAGAACAAACGTTTGAGTAAAAAACGTGCAAAAGAATTATCGGCAATAGATTTAAACGCTCTACTAGAAGAACCTAATTTAAAATATAAAAATCATTTTATAACAACCAAAGAAAAGGAACTTATAAAGTCATATTTAGAAGCTCTTTTCTCTGATCGAAATTAGTATAATTGCAACTATAAAATTTCTTTCTGCCACAAGTGCAGAAATTAAAACCACTGACTAAAATACAAACACGCACATGCATATTCTTAACACAAGTAATCTTCTATGCATTTTTATTGCTTTTTAAAGAAATAACACATTATATATATAACATCACACAAAGCCTTAAAACAGCTTTTAATTACATACTATTTTTAAGGAGGTATTGCTTAAAGTAAAATTCTATTCTCTTCAAATAGCGCCTGTCCGTGCGAAAGAAGGGATAGGATATAAATGGAAATGCAGAAGTCGAACAAAGATTCAGAGCTATTCTTTTATTTTAATGCTAAAGGGGAAAAACTTTGGTGTTTAGACATAGATATTACGATTCTCTAGATAAACGTAGAGAAAAAACAAAACGTGGTTATAAGAAAGAAAATGAAGCTTACATGGCTCTTTTGGAGGTAAAAACCAATATAATAACAGTAAACCGTACTCGAGATAAATACGGAACACGAGCTCATAAAAGTGAAAAGAGTTATCGAAACAATTAAAATTGACGACATTCTAATAACGCAATTAAAGTCTTATTACTTATCGTGTAAAAAGATAAAAGTATCTCTGGGTTTACATTTACAAGAAAATGACTTAGTGTTTATAAGGAATACTGGTTCTCCATGCAACGATTCAACATTAAATAAAGCATTTGAAAGCTTATTTGATGGACTAGAGATAAAAAGGATTACGCCGCATGGATTGAGGCATACTCATGCGACCATATTAATTAAAAATCGGATCCCCGTCATTGAAATAGCTCAACTCTTAAGGGAACACTCCCTAAATGATTTACAATGTTTGCGGTCATTCATTCGATAGGATAGAAAATGAATCCGTACAAGCTTTTAGTGAAAGTGTAAACTCAAGTGCAATTCAATAATTGGGGGAGGTTTTGGGGGAGGTTTTTCAAAAATCACCTTGAAACCCACTGTTATCAGTATGCTCAAGAACGTATCAACTATAAACTATGGACAGATGAGGTGATTGAAAATATGCAGACAAACAGACATTTAATAGCTTTAGATCTTGATGGAACACTGTTAACGGATAAAAAAGAAATCAGCCCCAAAACGAAACAAGTTGTTTTAAAAGCAATGGCAGAAGGACATATTGTGGTAATTGCTACTGGAAGACCACATCGCGCCAGTATTGGATATTATGAAAATTTAGGTTTGACTACTCCAATGGTCAACTTTAACGGTGCTTTAATTCACCACCCAAGAGATAAAAAATGGGACGCATTACATAGCCCGATGCCGATCCGAACAGCCCATAAAATTATAGGAGCCTGTTATGACCTTAACGTTCGCAATATATTAGCTGAGGTTATGGATGAAGTGTATTTAGATCAATATGACCAAGCAATTATCGATATATTTCATATGACAGCAAATGATCCCCCTTTCACAATAGGGAGCCTTAGAAATAAATTAACGGAAGATCCTACTTCCATTTTGATTCATCCAAAAGATGAACATATTTCTAATTTACGACAACATCTCGATGATTTCCATGCTGATCTCATTGAACACCGAAAATGGGGTGCTCCTTGGAATATCATTGAAATTGTCCGAAAAGGAATGAATAAAGCAGTAGGTTTACAGAAAATTGCGCATTATTTTCACATTCCACAAGAGCGAATCATTGCTTTTGGTGATGAAGACAATGATCTTGAGATGATCGACTATGCTGGAGTTGGTGTTGCTATGGACAATGCCATTGATGAACTAAAGGCAGTGAGTAAATATGTTACAGATTCCAATGAAGCAGATGGGATTGCGAACTTCCTTCAAACCTATTTAAAGCTTGATGAAATCGCTCATTAATATCCAATTATTTCCTTCTATAACATACTTTGAATAAGACCATACTAATGGTGAGTGCAATAAATGTGCTCAGCTTTTTACTTCCCGAGTATAGCTGTATCATTTTGATGGCCATCACTTATGAACGCTAGAGAAAAGCTATGTCTTGGATCATGATTTTTCGAGATAAAGTGTATATCCCTATGCACGAAGGAGGAAATATCGTGAGTAAAGCAAGTAAATCAAAGCGTTTCACCCAACAAAGTGTAGATGCTGTAAAAAAGCATGATGAACGCTTCCCATACCGAAGCAGATTCTCTGAGGCACAAAGAAAGCAAGCTGAAGCCGATAACCATACAGTAGGAGGGTTTTAGGTTGGAAAACAATAACAACAATAACAATAATAACAATTTGTTTCAACAAGCAAGAAACGCTGTAATGAATTTTATGAATCAACAAAATAGTGCTTCTAATGCTCAAGATAAGCAAGCAGCACAAAATGCGATCCAAGCTGCTTATCAGGACGCGACTCCTGAAGAAAAGCAGCAATTACAGCAATTGGAGAACCAATTAAGACAACAAAATCAAATACAGTAACCTCTGCATGCCATGCTGTATTGGTTTTTTTAAGACAAGAAAGCCCCTATCCGTTGATTGGGGCTTTCTGTCAATTTAAACCAATTACATTTTGGGAAATTACCCCTTACCCCTACCCTGACAAGCTGAAAACCTTTATCTATTTCTTCCTTACATTCGCAAAGAGCATCATAACCTGCTTTATCTTTTTTCAATTAAATATACAAAACGACAAAATACTTTTTAATCCTACTTATATCTGCTAATATTGAAATTAAGTATGATGATGTAGGAGGGATGACGTATGGGAATTCGAGCTGAAGCCACCCCAAATCCAAATGCTATGAAATTTACAACGGATAAAATAATTTTCGAAGGTACGAACAGTATATCCGTAATGCCTGGTGATACGAGCGAATACGCAATTTTAAATGATCTGATGCAAGTAGAAGGTGTAGACAATGTGTTCGGCTATCAAAACTTTATTACTGTGAACAAGCAATTTGATACTGAATGGGATCATCTAATTCCAAGGGTTACAGAAGTTATTGAAAAACACGGGTTTTAAGCACTAAATCCATAGAATAGAACAAAGGCGCAGAGCGCCCGTTTAGCAACGTAGCGAATGGAACGAACAACTGAGATAAAGGAATCACGGTGAGGTACGAACCAATGATGACTTATCGTAGGGCGATTCGTGAAGTCGCAACGTTGCTGGGTTTATGCGCCGATGCGGCTATTCGGTTATTTCTTTATCCTTAAGCACCTCATTTTATACATTTTCATCTTATAAAAGAAGGCCAGCAAATCATTATAGCTGGCCTTTTCCCATGGAAAATTCCTCCCTGTAGTAGAAGGAATAATGTGCTCTCTTTTTTCTGTCTACTGTAATGGGATCATAACAATCCGTGGGTTTTTATCCATCCCCACGGCATGTTAGTAACCCAAGGGTAACGGATAAATAACTTCTTACGAAACAAGGCATTTGGCATTTGGGTACTGCTATCTCCCACTTAGCCTTATTGCTGTACAAATGATCCAACTCCTGAAGTGGTAGTCGTACACCAACTTATATATGAGATAAAAATAGTTTATCTCTTACGTGCAACTTGCAATAGAACTGCCCTTCCATCTTGTAAGGAGATACTCAGGAAAGTATGAAGGAGATAAAATTTCAGCGGCAATTTAAATGCTTCATACTGTTAGAGACTTTTAGGTTATATCCCTACGGTACTAACAATTATCAAGGAATAAAGAAAAGCCCAACTATTAAAGTTTCACCTTTACCCAGTAAATAGTTCTATACCAGATCAAAAATAAACCAATAAACCGCACAGTGATTAATTATTTGTTCTCCACATCCACCGGAAAGTAATTCGTATTAATTGGTTCATCTTTATCATTCTTTCCATATAGAGCGAGAACAGGTGGTTCCTTTGCAGTCAGTGTTTGCTTTGGCAAATCTATTTCTAAAGTGAACTTCTTCCACCTGCTTGCATTTTCCTTGAGAGATAATTTCGCCTCTTTATTTAGCGGTTCTCCTTCATGATCCAGCCTATAATAAACATTTGTATCTGTTGCCATTGCTTCGCCTTGTAAAATCACAATTCCATCTATTACTTCCATATCTACATTACGGAAGCTAACGGCGCTCGGCTGTTGTTCCCTTACTGATGAATTTTCTTCTCGTGTTGAAGCCTCCTTAGCTTCCTCTCCGCTACATCCAATTAACAGTACTGCTGTAAGTATGAAAACAAAATTTTTCTTCCACATGGTCCCTTCCCCTTCTTTTCTTTAATCTCTGCGGAAAAACCCAAAAATACCTGTCGTTTGGACAATATTTGTAAATGCATGAGGGTCTACCTCTTTAATAATACGTTCTAAATCATATAACTCATAACGTGTGATAACTAAATACAGCATGTCCTTATCTGTTTTAGTATAAGCTCCTTTGGCAGGAAGAATCGTAATTCCACGTACCATTTTTTTGTGGATAGAAGCTTGAAGCTCATCTGCTTTTCGAGTAATAATCATAGCTGTAACCTTCTCATGACGTGTATGAATAGCATCTATCACGCGTGTAGTTACATATAATGTTAGCAATGTATATAATGCATTTTCTGGTTCATAAAGTATCCCAGCGAATGCTATAATAACAGCGTTTAACATTAAAAAATACGTACCTATTGGCTTGTCCTTCATTCTTGAAAGGACCATAGCTACAATGTCCATTCCACCAGTAGAAGCACCGACCTTAAGGGTGATACCAATCCCGGTTCCGCCAATAACCCCACCAAAAACAGCATTTAAAATAATGTCTTCCGATATTTCAATCATAGGAATAAATTCTAAAAAAAGCGTTGTGCATAATACAGATATAACACTATACACTGTAAACCCTTTTCCAACCTTAAACCAGCCTAAGATAGCAACAGGAATATTAAATAAAGCTAATAAGATTCCTGTACTAATCCCTATGCCAATAAAATCATTAAAGACGCTGGATAATAACTGGGCAGCACCTGTAAAACCACTCGCATAGACATTTGCTCCAATTAAGAAAAAGTTTAAGGATATCGCATTCAGCAAAGCCCCAAAAATAACTACTACAATACGTTTTGCTTCAAATATGAACATAACTGCCTCCTTCTCTTGGCATAGAAAATTAAGTTTGGTCAGCAGAAGAATTCGTAGTGAGAACAGAAGCTCGCTTATGAAGATCAACTTCCACACCAAAACCTATGCGGACCAAGTAGCAAATTTTTAAGTTCGTTATCTCTTAAAGCTAGCAATAAGATAAACAGTTCATTTTACACGCCAGCTAACATCAAATTATATTTGCGTTTGTTCAAACATCGAATATTTTTCAATAATTTCCACCCCAACCATTTATCTCAACCTTTAAGCTTATTTCTATCAATTGGTTATTTTTGAGTATCAACTTATAAAAGCATTCTGCATACCATTTTTATCATACTTGCAAGAATATTATCAAAATTATACATCCCTTTTTTTTGACTATCTACGTGAACAACTATAAACTAAAAGAAAGATTACTTAAAGAAATGTAGGTGAAACAATGAATATAAAAATACTTGCAGATTCCGCTTGTGATTTATCAATGCACTATTATAACGAATTTGATATAGAGATGGCACCGTTAACTGTCCATCTTGATGATAAAGATTATGAAGACGGAAAGTCAATTGATCCTAAAACAGTTTATCACGCTATGCGGAATGGGAAAACCCCAAAAACGTCGCAAGTTTCGCCTCAACACTTTAAAGCTATATTTACGTCTTTTGCTGAGGCTAATCAACCTTTAGTTTATCTTGCTTTTTCTTCACAATTATCAGGTACATATCAAACAGCAAAAATGATCGAGCAAGAAGTGAAGGAAACTTATCCCGAAGCGCCTATTCATGTAATCGATACGAAATGTGCTTCTTTAGGTTGCGGACTTGTAGTTCTCCACGCAGCTAAACTTGCAAAACAAGGAGCAGACTTAGATACAATTATTGCCTCTAGTCGAGCTTGTGCATTAAATATGGAGCATATTTTTACCGTAGATGATCTAGAATACCTTTACCGAGGCGGACGTGTAAGTAGGACAGCAGCATTTGTTGGTTCCCTTCTTAAAATCAAGCCCATTCTTCATGTAGAAGATGGAAAGTTGATCCCATTAGAAAAAATCCGCGGTTCAAAAAAACTGTTCCAGCGAATGTTGGAAATTATGGAAAAACGTGGAGACGACTTATCCAATCAAACCATTGCGATATCTCATGGGGATGACACTGAAAGAGCTGAACAACTTGCTTCGATGATCAAGGAAAAATTTCATGTTAAAGAAGTTATTATTGGTATGGTTGGATCGGCTATTGGCTCCCATTCTGGACCAGGAACTATTGCACTTTTCTTTTTAAAGAATACTAATTTCCAACAACCTGTTCAAGAAGAATAAGCACTTTTTTCATTAGTTATAACAAATATTTCATGATGAGAAATTATTTATTTATTTTATAAAGAGACTGGAACATAACTAAAACAGCTGATTATAAAAATGGACCATAAAGTGAATCTTCAATCAGTGGGCACTTCCTTCACTAATTGGTAGTACCGTAATGGTATAACCTAAAGGCCTCGGCGTTTTAGGTGCTGTTATATCCACTTGGACTTGTTTATCCCCTGGTTTTGAAGTTTGGAGTCTTACAGCACTTTATATTGGGGATAAGATGGCTTATTCGACTTTTGCTATATACTATTTGCTTATGTCCCAGTCTCTTTATTGGTTTATGTCCCTCATCAGATTGAAAATGATATTATTATCGATTATTTGCTTTTTGCTTTTTCGATAATACCACTATTGCGATCATGAATAATAGAAATACTCCAACGATAAAACCAATAAACCACCAGTTAAAGCCTGTATCTTCTTTTACAGAAAATACTTCAGCTGACTCACGGTCTAATCCAATTCGATATTCTCCTTTATCATTTGCTCGAAACGTATGGTCGCCTAAGTACCCCCGCAGCTCTTTCCCTTTTTCCAAGTCTGTAATCGTAACAGAGCGTGTTTTTACATCGTTATTAATGGCAATATACATCGTTTCCTCATTGTAAGTTCGTTTAAACAAGATCATTGCTCCATCCGTACCAACTAATTCATAGCTTCCACGACGCAGAGCAGCAAACTGATTACGTAAAGAAGAGATGCGGTTAAAGAATTCCTTTATTTCCTTTCCACCACTGTTAAATTCTACCATTCGCTGTACTTCTTCTAACGTTTTTCCATACATGGGAAGTTCCGTACCTTGGTATATAACCGGAACGTCTGGCATAGAATACAAATACGTTAAAGCTAACGACCATGCTGTCAGTGGATTTCTGCCATTCTCCGCTAAGGTTTGGGTAAATCGTTCCATTGATTCATCATCCATAAATAACATGCTTAATGCATTGTCGTCCATTGTTTCTTCATAAATTTTTTCCGGTGAAACTCCTGGTTTAGAAAAAACACTACTCATAGTTTGTTGTGCTTGATGATTATCCACTGCATCAATATGATCATTCTCCTGTAATGAGGTTACATCGGAATTTGAGTCTAATACGTCTGCTAACAAATAGAAAGTTTCATCCTTATCTTTTATCTTACTCGTAAGAAGATTTAAAAATGTTTTCGATGATTGATCTGCTGCATGTAATTGAAAACCATCAATATTGGTTTCATCCATCCAATACATTGCTACGTCGACTAAGTAATTTTGTACCTCTTCATTCTCTTGATTCAGCTTAACGACATTTTCACTCCAAGCTGTGTCTATATTATTTGTAGGTTCAATCCAAGATTGCTTTGAATTGTCCTTCGCAATTGGATAGCTCTTGGCAGCATAGTTTGTAACAAGCTCTAATACTACCTTTATATCTCTTTGATGGGCTTCATCAATAAGTTTTTTCAAGCTTTCCATGTCTCCATATTGCTTTTCCACGTTGTAAAAATCTTCTATCCAATAACCATGATAACCATCTGGTGCATTTTCCATAATTGGTGAGAGTACGATCGCAGTATACCCAGCTTCTTCAAACGTATCTAACCTTTCTGTAATCCCTTCCAAATCACCACCATGGTATGCCATTGGATTATCCAAATCCATTTGTTTATCGATCTTAGGATCTGCATTACTATAGCGATCTACAAGGATACGGTAAAAAACTTCTTCTTGAATTCCTTTATCTTCCGCTTGTGCAAATGTTGGTACCCAAGCAAATAATCCAAAACAAACTAGTATTAGTGCGATTATATTTTTCATGCGTCCATTCCCCCATCCATCTATATTTCTTCTTGTCCTATTATTAAGTGTTTTCATTAATAGTCAAGCCTTAAAAACAGATTGTTAAAAAACCTTCATTTACCAAATGCATTAATATGTCCTTTCCTGCTGCTTAAAAGAAGATAAAGTGAAACGTCTAGTCAAGTACGAAGGCTTCAACCCCAATTTATAATTTATTGTTTCCTGTATAATTAGAAAAACTTGGCTTGTCGCCAAGTCTTATGGCGGAAGCCTTTGTTTTTCTTATACTATAAACCAAAAAAATCT
>NZ_QWLJ01000037.1 GCF_009917385.1 Roseburia sp. 1XD42-34
AAAAAACAAAATGAAATTCTAAGAAAAACAAAGAAAACAAGAGAAAACGTTAGTATATAGAGGGAGTATAAAATTAGGAGCTTGAGTATTACAACATAAGCGAATAAGTCACGTCTGGCGCAAGCGACCAGCAACTAGACGACTTCACGAATCGCTCTATGATAAGTTACCATCGGTTCACCTTTATCCCAGTTGATTCCGTTCCAGTTGCTACGTTGCTAAAACGGCGCTTGCGCCTTTGTTCAGTAAGAGAGGAAGAAGCGTGATAGCTCTTTATAAGAAGGTGCTCCTAACATATGCAGTATAAAGAAAAATGAGCTTCAATCACCACGGTATGTAGTAGTATTTGTTAACTATTTTTTTGTTTTATATTTTTAAGTGTCTTTTGCTTTAAGAGGGGCCTTGGGCGTGCGTTTTAGTAAAGTCGTCTAGCCTACCTGATCCTGCCCATTTACACTAAAAAGTAGACAAAAAATACTATATAGCATAGCAAGAGCCGAACAACTATAAATGAATTGTCCGGCTTGTTTGTATTAAAAATTCCTACCATCACTACGTCAAAATACCTCGCTTTCCTGGGAGATCTTCAGCTCGTGCTGTTCCTAGAGTCTACACATTTTTACTACGCTTAAAACTTGCGTATATATAATAGATCATTTTTGTTCCAGTCTCGTTTCGCAAGCTGTTTTGTTTAGGCAGCACGCTTCCGTTCAGATTTATCAACAACGCAAGCTCCAACGATGTCTCCGATTACGTTAGAGGCAGTACCGGCCATCCCAATCAGTGCATCAACACCTGCAATTAATGCTACAATTTCAAGTGGTAAGCCAAACATGCTAAGTACCGCGGATAAAGTTACCAATCCTGCTGCAGGAACACCGGCGGTTCCAATAGAGAGCAGTGTTCCAATGATTACAATTACCAAAAAATCGATAGGGGAAAGGTTTAAATTCATAATGTTTGCAGCAAAAACCAGTGAAACTCCCATCCGTAATGCTCCGCCATCTGAATTGAAAACAGCACCTAGTGGGAGTGCAAAGTTGGCTGTGGTCTCTGAAATACCTGCTTTTTTAGCAGAGCGGATTGCAATAGGAAGAGAAGCAATGCTGCTCGATGTAAAGAATGCAGTCATATAAGCTTCTTTCGTTTGCTTAAAAAAGGGAATAACCGGTGTTCTGGATAATTTTAGAAATCCTGTATAAACCAATAACCATAATAACACAATACCAGCATAAAAAACTGCGGTAAACTGTAATAACGACTGGAATGTTTCCCAACCTTGACTGCCGAATGCTGTTGCACTAATGGCAAATATACCTATAGGTGCATATAACAGCACACCTTGCAAAATCTTGTAAAACATTTCATTTAATGCTGTAAAAAGAGTATTTAATAAGTTGCCGTATTCTTTCATTTTTTTGTCTTCGGAGTAGCGCATGGCGGAAATAGCAACTCCCATAATAACTGCAATAAATAAGATTGCCATTAGATCTCCAGACGTAAAGGCTGCGAATATGTTTTTAGGTACAATTTGTAACAATACATCGGAAACGCTTGGTGTTTCAGGTTGTTCCACTTGCGTGTCCGGTAATGTTAGGCTTGTACCCGGGTTAATCCAAAGAGCTAATGCGAGACCAATTAACACAGCAGCTGCAGTTGTTGCCATATAGTAAAGGATTAGCTTTCCGCCCATTCGTCCAAGTTGTGTAAGTTTCATTTGGTTCACTGCAAGTACAACAGTCAGAAAAATGACGGGAATAGCAATTAAACTAAGTAAATGAATAAGCAATGTACCTAATGGCTCTAACACGTTTGTTTGATTTTGAAAGATTACTCCAACTATGATTCCTAGAACAAATGCAACAGTCATTTTTATTACAAAGGAAGTTCGTTTATATTTTTTCCATATATTCATATTGTTAAATCGCCTTCTTTATCGTTAATTTTATCTCCCATATAAGGTGCTGTAAGACTCCTACTTCAAGGGGCTGGAGAGCGTGTATGGAACAAGTCTCAGTGGAAGATAACAGCAACGAATGCCCAATTTGTTATAGGGGCCTTTAGGTTATGCTATTACGGCACTAAGCATCCATTGGGGATGAATGATAACCCACACTAAATTGAAGAGTTCTTTTATATTTTCTATCGTACCAAAAAAGAAGAAGGGAGACACTTATTATCACTTAAGAATAATAAATGATTGGTAATGTATAATGAAATTGATTAGATGGAGGATAACCGTAATATATCCACTTAGCTAAAAGTCAAATCGCATCGTTTTCTGGATTACGAATACGTAGCTAACCGTACCGTTTTTAGCCAAAAGAAATAATGTATAAACTAGTAAGATAGTTACCAATATATAGTTGAAATGAGGCATTTTATGTAGAAACTGTGACGAATGAATATTTTGCTGCTTTTATCATCGCTTTTCAGTTAAATTTAGGTATAATAGGTTGGAAAGTGAGGGATAGATGAGTGAGAAAGCTTTTATATTTTATTATTGTTGTTTCATTTATCGATACATTTATTCAATTACCGATTATAACCCCTTATGCACAAAGCCTTGGCGCTTCTCATATGTTAACAGGAGCAATTGTAGCGGTATATTCACTAACCAATATGTTTGGAAATATTCTCGGGGGACACTGGATTGACAAGTATGGAAGAAAGCGCATGTTATTTATCGGAATGATTTCAGTAACGTTTATTTTACTATTATATCCATTAGCTGCAACAGGATTTCAATTATTTATTATTCGATTATTACATGGTCTGGCTGGAGGGTTTTTAATTCCATCTGCGTTTGCATATGTTGGAGATCAGACAAGAGCTGGTTCTAGAGGAAAGGCAATGGCCTTCACAGGTGCTGCTATTGGTATTGCTGCTATTGTTGGACCGGCAATTGGTGGGGCATTGGCAGCTCGCGGACAAATAGAGTATGTATTTTTATTAGTAGCAGGTTTGTTTTTATTCACATCTTTTCTTGTACTTCGTTATATAGAGGAATCCTTTGTTTCTAGGGACAGGTCCAAGGTCCATGTAAAGCATTTTATCCCATTATTAAAAAACCCCTTATTATTGCAAGCTTCGTTAGCTGCGTTTGGATTGATGATTAGTAACGGGACGCTAGCTTTTGCTCTACCATTAAAAATAGAGGAGATTGGGCTTGATGCGAGTGCAACCGGTGCATTGCTTAGTACTTTTGGAGTGATAGCAATCATAGTCTTTTTAACACCAATTAACAAAATTTATGACCATATGAAGCCATTGACATTAGTTGGTACGGGGATTTTTATCATTGGTAGTGCAATGCTGCTTTTGAGTTATGTTACTATGTTCTGGACAGGCATCCTGACAATGATCGTGTATGGGATAGGCTTTGCATTCGTGTTTCCTTCCATGAATCGAATGGTAGCAGAAAGCTCTTCTAAAATAGATCGCGGAAAAGCATATGGCATATTTTATGCTTTCTTTTCATTGGGAGTTGTAGCTGGATCCTCTGTGTCTGGAGTTATTGCTGAATGGTGGGGAATACCGTTTGTTTTCACGGCAATTATTATGCTGATCATTTGTACAATTTTATATGTAATAGATCAATTAAGAAAAAAGAGTCATAGTCATTAAGCCAGCATAGACGTATCCGCGGAAGGACACTCCCGCGGATACTATAAGACAGCTAAAAAATGAAAATAGTATTTAATCCCTTGGAGTCACTAATGTTGTTTCTGCTATTTCCTCACTTTTAACTGCAAAAAGCTCTTTCAAAGCCAAGCCATGCTTGTTTGCAAAGGTTCGGACAAGATATTCCCCAACACAATATCCCAACATTTTTGGATAAAAATGGGATCCATATAGTAAACGATAGTACTTTTTTGTATTTGCACGGAGATCTTTTTCAGACGAAAGATATTTCGTCCAAAAACGGTGCAGCACTTCATCCTGATATTTACCAATGTAACTGGCTGTATGCTCTTCTCCTAGCCGTTTGAAAACAGCATACTCTGCCAGGCCTTCCAAAATCATTGTGTCTAATAAGGTATACTGTTTTTCTGGTTTATTAAATTTTTCCAGACGGCAAACGTGGTTGTATTCATGCGTTAACAGTGCTTTGATTTCCATTTGTGTATTCGATTCAGATAGGAATAAGAAAGCCTTATCCTTAAAGGTAAGTCCTGCTTTTCCATTAAATTCCTTGCGTAACCTGTAATTGGTTTCATCAGATGGGAAAATAAAAATTGGTACTTCAGGTCCATTCCATTGATGCTGTAATTCTTTATAATCCTCTGAAGTGATGTTCCAAAGTTTTGCTGCTTGCATTTGCTGGACCCGTTTTTTGGGTATCGCCGAACGAGTCATACCAAATTTTGTTAGATGAGCAAATATTTCTTCTGCTTCAGCATTTGGAAAGTAATCCTTCACTCGTTCAGCTAACTGGATCGGATGTTTATAGTCTTCCAGCAACCATTCATCTGTTCGAATAACTCCTTTCATTGTTTCATCTCCTTTTCGAAAGCTTCAGCTTCATTGCGATATCATATGCATAGTGGAAAAAAATATTGACCTTTCGTATCTCATCCACCAATGGGTACATATGTTAATTATTGGAGGTGAAAGCATGAATTATTTGGATAGTTTAGCCAAACTTGGAGTAGGTGGTGCACACCCTGGAGGACTAAAGTTAACGAAAAAAATATTAGTAAATGAAGCTATGGATGATATAACGAGCTTACTGGATATAGGCTGCGGAACCGGACAGACAGCAGCTTTTATCGCTGAACAATATCCATGTTCAGTAACAGCGATGGATATAGATCCAATAATGGTGGAAAAAGCTAGGCAAAGGTTTAATACTTGTAATGTGCCAATTACAGTTTTTCAGGATAATGTAGAGCATATGTGTTTGAAGGAACGATTTGACATAATACTTTCGGAATCGGTACTCGCTTTTACGGATTTTTCTAAATCGCTACCTTCTATTATGAAAGCTTTACATCCCGGTGGAAGGTTATTAGCTATTGAAATAATGATAGATGCAAGCATGTCAGAGAGAGACAGGAATGTGATTTCTTCGTTTTATGGGTTTCGCGAGCTATTAACTGAAACAGAATGGCGAGAAAAATTGCTTCAGGCAGGATTTACACAAATTGATCTGGAACAGCCAGTTATAGATCTACTAAAAGTGGAGGTAGATGAAGCTCAAGATTTTCAGTTCTCGGCGTCACAAATAGATGAAGCGATCGAAATACTGCATCAGCATCAAGAACTCACCGAAATGTATCAAGAGGATCTTCGATATGGTGTATTTCGCTGTACGCAGTAAAGTGAATTTTAAATCAGTGTAGGAGGGGCTTTTACCTCCAGTTTCCAGAACTCAAAAAGAAATATTAGGCACCTGTGGGCAAGAGGATATTTTTAGGAACGGTAACGGAAGAAATAATAAGAAATTATATAAATGAAGGTAAGTAGGTAAGGACGAAATATTTAGGATAGAAGAATGAGTTTAGTCTAGCTTTGAGGGTGCTTCAGCTAAGATCTTTGAGCAGGACTTTAGCCTGAGAAACGACTTTAGTCACCGACATTTATGTCTAAATCCACCTGCTTTAGCATGTGGTCGTTTAAGGTTTTTTTCACACTATTCTATAATATATAGTAATTAGTGGCATATAACCTGTTGTAAGACTTGCCGCTATCCGAGTAGATCTGTAATACAATAAGTTTAAGTAGGAGATAACTTAAATGACCTATTAAGTAAAAGTTCTTTAGGCCATACATCCGGTACGAACAATCAGTGAGGAATAAATATCCCTCACTGATTGCTATGATCCTCATTATAATTGCTATGATCCTCATTATAGTAGATAGAAAAAAGAAAGCGCAAAATGGTTACATCGCTATACCTATCCGCTGCCAAAAGTTGCAGGATGAGAGGTTTTTAATCTAGTGCTAAACGTTCTCACATCCAAGAACAATCAGAAGCCAGGATCTGAAGCATAGAGAGGGTGCTGGATAAATGGTGATTATACGTTCCACCCATATCCAATAACGTAAAGAAGACCTAATTAAATGATCCTTACGTTAAAATGGATGTTATAGAGATTGTAAGCAATCCTTTTAACTAAAGTATTTTTTAAACATATTGACAAGGTTTACCTAAAAACCAATAAAATCCGGCATCATTTAGATTCATGGCTATACTAAAAACCGTTTCTGTCTGCTCTTGTTCTGATAACGCAGGATTATGATGACGGCAGATCGAATTTGGATAATTGTCATGATTAGCTAGCAATTGGAAAAGGAATTCGTGATTGATAGATTTGTCTATTTGGGAGTCAATTAAATTTGAAAGCATGGACAGCCGGTCAAACGAGTCGGGTTTTGCAAACTCATCCATTGCTTGTTTCATTTTTGACGAGCAAATGTGGTTCGTATGTTGAAGGGATCCGTGTTTAGGAAGTATTTTCTCGGTATATACTGGAGAGACTTCCACACTAATTATGTCTTTTGATTTAGATCCAATAAGAAAATGCGCTGCTGATGCAATTTGATTTTGGTCTATTCTGCTGATAGCTTCTTCAAAAGTGTGTGATTCAAGGATTGCCCTTAGCCCTAGATGAATTGGCAACTTCGCGTGCCACTGATTGGTTCTTAAAGCGTTTAAACAGACGCCTATCCCATGACTGTTATAGCCTATTTTTCCAATGATACCTGCTTCTGTTACCATTTGAATAGTTGGAAGATTGTTTTGTACTAGCTCAAGATGAAGTATTGAATTTACTTGTTCTCTTTTCCAGTCCCAATTTTGGGCGAGCCATGTCTTTTCTGTTTTGGGTTGCGTCAGCGCGAATGAAGAGCAACCATCAGGAGAAGTAAGTACTATCTCACTTCGGCAATTTAATACTAAAATATCTTCAAACTCCACCTTTGCACCCATAGCTATTGCCTTCATTTCTTCCAAAAACGAAGGGTAATGTTCTTTTACATAATTCACATGCAGTAAAGCTAGGTCGCATGCTTCATCCCAAGACGTTTCAGCATAATCTCTAAACATTTTTTCGTACGTTTGTAGGCTGTTTTTTATCTGTTCTTCTGCCAGCTTTCCATGCTCATAACCAATGTCGTAAGGCGATCCAGCTAATGTATGTTTTTTAATTTGGTTAGCTCTCGGGGACATGTATCGCTTCTCCTTTGTTTTGATAAACGATCTTCCCATCAATCATTGTCCATTCTACTTTAGCCTCCAGTAAATCATTTGCATGACCGTTCAGTAAGGAGCAATTCATTAATACAAGGTCTGCTAATTTCCCGGGTTCAATACTTCCTTTGATTTTTTCTTCAAATGATGCATATGCCCCATTATAGGTATACATTCGTACGGCTGCTAATAAAGGAATTTGTTGATCTTCACCAATGATTTGTCCGGAGTCAGACACTCTTGTAATCGCGCCATATAGCCCGCGGAACGGATCAACATCAGTAACAGGGCAATCAGAAGCAATTGCTGCTGGTATACCGGCTTTTAAATAATCGTTTAAAGGGTACATATAACTGGAACGCTCTCCGTAATCTTTTACGTAACCATCGCCATACTCGAAATGAAATGCTGGGTTTGGTGTAGGGACTACATGTTGTTGTTTCATTCTTTTTACTAAGTCAGGCGTTGCTATCCCTGCATGCTCGATGCGATGACGAGAGTGCGCTCGTGGATAGAGTCTGTTTGCTGTTTCGATGGTGGTCAGTAACATATCTATTGCAGCATCACCCTGAGCATGTGCAGTTATTTGCCATCCTTTTTCATGTGCGGGGATGAATAGCTCATCTACTTCCTCTTGCGAAAAATAGTGGATGCCATAATTGTTATGATCACTTGTATAAGGATCTCTTGTCCAAGCAGCTGGACCACTACTACTACCATCTAAAAATAGCTTAACAGGGCCAACTCTAAATTTCGTATCTCCAACGCCAGTGGAAACGCCAGATAAAACCATGTGTTTTACAACGTCTTGTGCATTGTTTAGTGCACCAACCATTGCATAAACTCGCTGTTGTATTGTACCCGACCGGGCATCTTGTTGTAATTTACGAAGATTATCCAGTCCATATCCTGTGGCATCATGAATAGAAGTTATCCCTTTTGCTGCAAACTCCCGAGAAGCGATTTTATGGGCTTCGCTTAATTCTGATTCTGAAAAGGCGGCTTTAGCAAACATATTCATATGCGCATTTTCTATTAAAGTACCGTTCAGTTCTCCCGCTTCGTTCTTTTCATATTTCCCACCCATAGGATCTGGAGTGTGTTTATTTATACCAGCTAATTGGAAGGCTTTGCTATTTACAACAGAAGTATGACCACATACCCGACCAACGATAATGGGATGATCTTTCGATACTGTATTTAATTCTTGTTTTGTCGGTAAGCGTTTATCGGTCATGTGATTTTCGTTGTAGCCGAATGCGCGAATCCACTCTCCTTTTGGTGTTTTTGCAACCTTTGTTTTAAGCGCTTCTAACAGAGAAGAAATGGAATGTAGCTTATCCTGTTTACAATGAATAGAAAGTCTGTTAATTCCATACATAGTTATGTGCAGATGGGAGTCGATAAATCCTGGTAATAAAGTTTGACCATGTAAGTTGACTACCTCCGTCTTGCTATCTTGTAGCTCTAAAACCTTTTTATTACTTCCTGTAGCTATTATTTGATTACCTCTTATAGCTAGTGCCTGACAAATATCATTATTCATATTAACGGTCATAATTTCTCCATTTATAAAAATGGTTTGTTTATTCAATAGTATCCCTCCAGTATTAGATTTGTTAAAGTTTAGATAATTTTGCACCGGATAACTCATTGCGGTTTTCTGTAAAAAGTTCCTCAGCCATATCAGGAAAGAAACGTTCAATAGTTACTCGGGAAGCAGGCTTTGTGACTAATGATACAATGATAAATACAGTTATATTAATAGATAACCCCCAAATTCCAGCATGAATACCAAGAGGGTGGGGAACAAGGAAAGAGAATAGGACAGTTACGATAAAACCGGCAAATAAGCCCCAAAAAGCTCCATGTTTTGTTGCCCTAGGCCAAAAAAACATACCAATAATTGCTGGAAAAGCTTGACCGATAAACCCGTAGCCAATTAATAAAATGTAAACAAGACTTGCTGGTTCCATAATAGAAATTGGAGCAATCATACATACCATAATAGGAAATATTAATCGTCGCGTCCATTTACCTGATGTTGTATCGTTCCACCTTAATAGTGGCTGTAAAATATCTTTACTGTAACTAAGAGCAGTTGCATGGATACAAGGTTCACTTGATGACATTGCTGCGGCCAAAGTACCAGCACCAAGTAAACCTGCTACAACAGCTGGCATATGATCAATAGCCAATTGGATAGCTATGGTATCTGGATTCGTTAGATTAGGATATATGAAAATTCCGATAAAACCAACGATGATCATGGGGATTAAAACAATATAGAAAGTAGGTAGCAACGTTGCTGCACGTCTAATGGATTGTTTAGAAGAAGCCCCCATCCATTGAATCCAATGCGTTTGCCAAATAGAAAAGACAGAGATTAAAATGGACGTCGACCAAAAGGTTACATTCATGTCGCTCACCCCTCCAGGCAATGTCAGAAAGGAAGGTATATCAGCTTGAACACGTTCAAAAATGGCTCGAAAGGAATATCCGCCAGTAAATTATCTTGTTGCCCATAACCCAACAAACCAAGAGACAACTAACATTAAACCTCCTTGAAAGGCATTCGTAACTCCAATTGCTTTTAAACCACTTCGATATAAGTAGATGGAAATGACACCTAAGGATAAGAAAACACCGACCCATTTGGGGATTAATTCATAGCTCATAACATGTAAAATATAAGCTGCTCCTGTTGTTTGTAATACAGCATAAGCTAATATGCCAATTGAAGTTACTATAGACGATAAAGCCCCTAATGCTTTACTTTCATAACGGTCAGAAATAGCTGAAGGTTGCGTGACATGTTTATACTTATAACCTAATTCCCATACTTTTGGACCAAAATACCAAGCAACGATCCCCATATAAGTTAGGTATACAACGACGTAGAGAGCTGGCACACCTTTTGCGTATGCCCAACCGGGCGAACCCATAAACGTGTAAGCGCTCACCCCACCAGCGCCAATTAACAAATACATCATTACTGGACCCATACTGCGACTTCCTACACCCCAATTTTCAGTATCATTCATATTTATCCCTTTACTTGCTCTTAAACCTAAAAGAATAGCAATAATCATATAAGATAATGTGATTAAAAGCGGCACATACATATTCATTAGCTAAATCCTTTTATTTTACTTACAAACCACAAGGTACCGGTTGTAAAAATGATAATGAAGATGGACCATACCATCAAGATTGGCATTCCTAAAATGATGGAAGGTTTATTAAACAGTGGTATAAAAGGCCAATTACCAAGTGCAATAACAAATAAAATAAGTCCGAAGCTAAACCAGCTTTTCTTTGTCCTAGGGAGTTTGCATGTCAATTTCATTTAATCACTCCATTTCATCTATGTTTTTTTATTATATAGTGTAGATGAAAGGTTTAATTTATTCATTAATCAGAATGTTAAAATTGAGAGGCAAAAGTTTTACTGTGTGTCTACTTTTTCATCCATTAGGAGATAATAAGATTTAATCGCAGTTTCTAAAGAAAGTCGGTGAATAGGTCTTATTAATTCAACATTCAATAGTTGCTCAATTTTATTTAAACGATGATAAAGTGTTTGTCTGACAATAAATAATCGTCGAGCTGCCTCTTTTTTTGCTCCTTGACATTCCAAGTAAATTTCTAAGGTTTTTAGCAGTTCAGTACCCATTTTTTGATCATAGTCTATCAATTTTCCTATATATCTATTTGAGAACGCTTTCAAATCAGTGTTATTTTGCATGAGCAAGAGCTGGAAAATACCAATATCTTCAAAAAAATACGTATTACAAAGTGCCTTCTTTCTTAATTTAATCACTTGAATAGCTTCATTATAGCTGGAAAAAGCATGTTTTATATCAGATTGGACACTACTTACACCAATTTGCGAAACAACATCGTGAAGAATATTATTCGCACCTGATATTAACATTTGATCGATTATTTTTTGCATGTACAAATAATTTTTCTTAGCTTGGTCTTCGTCCATGAAAAAGCAAACAATGGCAATTTCATTTTTTCTAGTGGATATGATAGGTAAACAACCATATTGCTGGAACAAAGAACGAATGGAAATGGTTCGCTGGATTTTATGTCCATCCCACTTTTCTTGCCCTAACTCGACTTCATATGGAAAAGTTTTTATTACAATTACCCGATAACTTAATTTAGAATGGTGTGTTGGCAAAAAGAATTGTAACTCCACTTCATCATACTTTCTTCCTTGTAATAAATTCTTGACGAGTTCATCTTCTGAGTTTACCCTTCTTTCCTCTACGGTGCGATTTCTTAATAGAATTTGGGCTATAGCCATCGAGGCTCTATCCATTAGAGAAAATAATAACTCATCGTTCAACTGGCTGTTCACTTGTATGCATAAATGACCCCAAGTGCTACCAAGAACAGAAATAGGAACAATTGCAAAGGGTGTATCTCTATAAGGAATGATTTTAGAGTGGTCAACATTGGTTAGTGTTTTAAGAAAATAAGCAAGTATCTGTGGCGCTTCTATTTTTAAACTAGGGGGGTAATAATAGGTGTTTTTTTGATCAATTAGGCACATTACCTTTTGTCCCACATGGTTATATAATTCTTGCAGTACTTTCGAAATCCCATTAGGGGCAAGGGAATATTTGTTAAATTGATGAGAAAGCTGATTTAATTGATGCATCATTTGATGTTGCTGATTAACGAGTAAAGTATGTAAATCTTGGGTGATATCGACAAACTTTACCATTTCATTAAAGACAATAATTGGAAAGTTGTAGCTATCAGCTATTTTTTTAATTTCAGGAGACAGTGTACGAAAATATTTTCCCTTTTCTATACAAAGTCCAGCAACATTTTTATTAATTAGCCGGTGATAGGTGATGGAAGATGCTCGGGTTTGAAGATCTATATTGCTACCTGTTGTCAGAATTAATTCGTTTCCATTTATTAGCGCTTCAAAATCATGGCTCTCTATGATATGCGTCCATGTTATCTTTCTGTTTAGTCCATTTTCTCCTGCAAGTACGATTGCTTTTCTAAACTGCTTTCGTGATAAAACTTCTTTTACAGTTAGATGCAAATTGTTTCTCAACATAAATCCCCCCAAAGTTAAAAGTTGGCTGAAAAAGAGTTAACAAACTGTAAAATGATAATTTTAAAAATAGTTTGTAAAATAATATTATGAATGATGAATGAGAGACTGTCAAATAAGGTTAGGAAAGTTGTTTTAAGGTAAAGTGAGTTTTTCATCAGTGGGGATTTTCATTTGTCCCTAAATGATTGTCAGTACCGTAGTGGTACGATCTAAAGGCTGCTTATGAAATAGGGCTTTTACGTGCTGTTATCTCCCGCTTAGACTTGTTCTAGTACAGATTATCCTACTCGGGAGTGAGAGTCATTTTCAGCACCTTATATGCGAAGTTAAGTAATTCGCTACATGATAAAGAAAGGGGAATTTTGATTGAATCAATTAGACACACAGGTAAAAGAATTACTCCATAAAGACAAAGAAAATGTTTGGCACCACATTTCTAAATACAATGATCATATCCATCCGTTAATTGTGAAGGAGGCAAGTGGAGCATGGATTACAGGGCATGATGGAAAACAATATTTGGATGGGATGGCAGGACTTTGGTGTGTAAATGTTGGCTATGGACGTGAAGTGCTTGCTCAAGCAGCATATGACCAAATAAAGAAAATGGCGTATATGTCCATGACCCAAAGCCATCCACCTGCAATCGAGTTAGCGGTAAAACTAAATCATTTGCTAGATGATGATTATGTGTTTTTTTATTCCAATAGTGGTTCAGACGCAAATGAGGTAGCGATAAAAATCGCTCGTCAATATCACCAGCAAAAAAATGGCGAACCTAGATATAAAATTATTTCACGCTATAGAGCATACCACGGTAGTTCCATGGGAGCTTTATCCGCTACTGGTCAGGCGCTAAGAAAATATAAATATGAGCCACTCAGCACCGGTTTTTTACATGTAGCACCGCCTGATAATTATCGAAAGCCTCAAGGTATGAGTGAAAAGGAATATAATTTACAAAAAGCAAGAGAGATAGAAGAAGTTATTATTTGGGAACAAAAAGAAACGGTTGCTGCGGTTATGATGGAGCCATTAATAACTGGAGGAGGTATACTAATCCCGCATCCGATATATGTTCAAGAAATGGAGAAGATATGTAAACGTCATGGTGTATTGCTCATTATTGATGAAGTGATCTGTGGGTTTGCGAGAACGGGGAAAATGTTTGGGCATATGCATTACGGAATTCGGCCTGATATGATAACCATGGCAAAAGGACTGACAAGCGGATATTTACCTTTATCAGTAACAGCAGTGAAAAAGGGTATTTATGATGCATTTCAAAAGCAAGCTGATCACTCTCATTTACGGCATGTGAATACTTTTGGGGGAAATCCGGCAGCATGTGCAGTTGCATTAAAGAATATAGAGATTATGGAGCAGGAAGAATTGGTCGAGCGCGCTGCTTTAATGGGTAAGGAATTATTGGAAAAGCTAGAAAAGTTTAGAGATCATCCATATGTTGGTGATATTCGCGGATTAGGATTATTAGTTGGGATTGAATTAGTTGAAGACAAAACAACGAAAAAGCCAATACGTTCTAATGTAATTGCGACAATAATGAATGAGTGCAAAGAAAAAGGCTTGATAATTGGAAGGAACGGAGAAACAGTTGCTGGATATAATAATGTTCTCACGTTATGTCCGCCTTTAACCATTAGCGAGGATGAGTTAATGTATATCATAAACACACTGGAACAAGTGTTGCATGACAATAGGAACTTGCTATAAAAAAATCCGTGTTTGGTAACTCCTAAGATTAGAACTATAATTTACTTATAGGAACAACAGACTTATGTAAGGAATGTATGATGCTAAATTTTAAAATTGCCTCACAAAAGTTAATTATAAAATGTATTTTATCGTGGCTCTAGAAACATTTCTTCATTAAAATATATCAATTCAGATGAACTCGACCCAAGTTTTTTTATAAGATAAGAAAGCATAAAATGATGTGCTTATGTAACGAATAACCGAATAGTCACGTCCGGCGCATGAGCCCAGCCACGATGTGACTGCGTCCTACGATAAGGCCTCATCGGTTCGTCACAAAGAGGAAGACCGACTAAAAATGGGCTTGCCGTCCAGACGTCGACATACCCCTGTTGTAGTGGCATGATTCCTTTTCTCGCAAAAAGCGTTGTAGACTCCCACTTTAAGAATGGAAGATGTGAGCTGAACGAGTCGAAGCGGGATGTAATAGCACCTAAATCCCCTATTCGTTCCAGGGTCTTTAGGTCATACCCTGGTGGTACTAACCATCAGCGTGGATGAAGAAAACCCCGCTGATGGAAGGTTCACTTTATCCTTCGTTGAATTCGTTCCATTCACTATGTTGCTAAACGGGCGTCTTTGTTCCACTATAGGAATGTATAAATTTTTTTAGGGTTTAAAGTATAAGAAAAACTGCGGCTATCGACAAAATAACTTTGGCAATAGCCAAGTTTTTCTAAGATGGTAAAGTGTCCAACCTCTGAGAACGTTATACGTTTAAAAAGAAATCAAAGCAGGCTGGCATCTTCCATGCAATGGAAGCATGATATCACGTTGCAGGACAGGAAACGTGAACAGATCAGCGCATAGGGTCAACATTTGCAAAAGCTTCCGCTTTGATAGAAGTTACAAAATGACAACTGGTTAGATAATAGAAATTGATTTATACTAGAAAGTAGGACAAACCATTGATACATAGACATACTTATACAAATTTTATCCCAAATGTAGACTTGCAAGTCTTTCGCTTCAAGCGTGGAGGGAAGATTTATAGAAGTCCAAGTTAGAGATAATGGTACTTGAATGAAATTCCAACTCATTCGGGGCAGATAAGATGGTGATTATTAGATGTGTATCGCCCAGAAAAAGTGTTTTTGTTTTTCAAGGACAAGGAAAGCTACGTCAGCGCTACATCAAAGAGTGCTGTTCTTTTTTCAAGGACGCCTGAAAACCTAAGTTTTGATCTACTATTTTAGGGGGGAGGACAAGCCCTACGGATTGCAGATTTACTTTATATAAAATGTTGGTTTATATATTTGGGGAGGTAGTTTCATAGATGAAATTTTTTCATACTGCAGATTGGCATCTTGGTAAGCTTGTACAAGGAGTGTATATGACGAATGATCAACGATATATTTTAGATCAATTCATTCAAGCTGTCGAGAATGAGCAACCCGATGCTGTTATTATTTCAGGAGATCTTTATGACCGTGCCGTTCCACCTACAGAAGCTGTCCATTTATTGGATGAAACACTTGGCAAAATCGTACTGCAACTTAAAATCCCTGTGCTTGCGATTGCTGGTAACCATGATAGCCCGAGCAGGCTGGATTTTGGAAGCAAGATTTTGCGTGAAAATGGGCTGCATATTATTGGGAATCTTTCTAGTACTATACAACCAGTCGTATTGCACGATGCGTATGGAGAAGTCCATGTTTATCTTATTCCATATTGTGACCCGAGCATCGTTCGTAACGTTTTTGGTGAGAAGGAAATACGTAATCACAACGATGCGATGCAGACAATAATTAAACATATCGAAGCTACGATGGATCCGAATGCAAGGCATGTGTTTGTAGGACATGCATTTGTGACACCTTATGGGGAAAAAAAGGAAAACACAAGTGAATCAGAACGTCCGTTAGCAATAGGGGGATCTGAATACGTGGAAGCTAAGCTCTTTCAACGTTTTCACTATACTGCGTTAGGACATCTTCATCAAGCACATTATGTAAAAGATCAAAAAATCCGCTATGGTGGTTCCCTATTAAAATACTCGATTTCGGAGGAAAATCACCGTAAAGGTTTTTTTATTGTAGAAATGGATGGAGAGGGTAACGTTGAGATCGAAAAACAGTTGCTCATACCAAAAAGGGACATGCGAACAGTAGTAGGTTCATTAAGCGAACTTTTACAACAACCTATTAATGAAGATTATGTATTTATTAAGTTGACAGATGAAACACCTATCCTTTCGCCGATGGAAAAAGTGCGCTCGGTTTATCCAAATGCGATGCATGTGGAGAGAAAAAGTTTCTTTATAAAGCCAGAAGCTGGCCATCAAGAAAAGCCGATGGAGCGGACGAAGATGTCCGATCTGGAACTGTTTACAGCCTTTTACAAGGAAGTAAAGGGATATGAACCAGAAGAAGAAACCGTGATGCTTTTCCAAGAAACCCTCGATGATCTTTTAACGGAACAAAACGAAACAAAAGGTATTGCTCGTATAAGCAACTAGATATGAATGTCAAGCTGATAAGATGGGGAAGGATGAAAAAAGTTGAAGCCGATAAAGTTAACCATGACGGCGTTTGGCCCATATAAGGATAAAGAAGTAATCCATTTTGATGATCTTAGAGATAATCGTCTATTCGTAATAGCAGGGAATACTGGAGCAGGCAAGACAACGATTTTTGATGCCATTTGTTTTGCTCTATATGGTGCTGCCAGTGGACAAGACAGAGAGAGTAATGCAATGCTTCGAAGTGATTTTGCAGAAGACCACGTTCATACAGCTGTAGAGCTCTTGTTTGCTTTAAGAGGTAAACAGTATCGGATTTTGCGACAGCTTGGGCATGTGAAAAAAGGCAATAAAACGAAAACAGGCGAACGATATGAATTTTTTGAAGTGACAAGCGACGGTGAAATACCTTGTGTAGATAGGCAAATTGTATCGGAGATTAATGATAAAATGGAACAACTTATCGGTTTAACACAGGATCAATTTAAACAAATTGTGATGCTGCCACAAGGCGAATTTCGTAAATTGTTAACGTCACAAACAGAAAACAAAGAAGAAATTTTACGGCGATTATTTAAAACAGAAACGTACCAAGCCATTACGGAGCGACTGAAGCAAAAAAAATCGGCGATAGAAGAAGCTTACAGGCAAGCAGACCAGGAACTAAAGCAATATATTGCTCAAATTCATGCTACGCTTCCAATTCGGGAAGAAGGGGTACTTTTTCAAACATTAGAGCAAGAAAATTACAATATGAATCAAATATTACAAGGTCTTCAGGAAGAATGTCGTTATTACGAAGGGAAAATCATCACAGATAAAAAAACATATGAACATGCGTATCAGATGCACGATAAAAAGCAACAAGAATTTCACGAAGCAAAAGCAATTAATGAGCGTTTTGCTGAGTTAAATCAGAAACAAGCACGTTTAAAAGAGCTTGAACTACAGGAAACAGCAAATACCCAAAAAAAGAGTAAACTAGAGCAAGCGGAACGCGCCCAGGTGATTATTCTTTTGGAACAGCAGCGAAATGATTGGCTTCAAGAAGCAGAAAAAAAGAAAAGACAGTTAACTGAAGCAAAAAAAAATAAACAGCTTATTGATGAACAAGTAACCCAGGCGAATATAAATTTTGAAACAGAGGAAAAGCGTGAACCTGAACGTGAATCCCTGCGTAAACAACTGGATAAACTAAAGGAATATTTGCCGATTGTACAGCAGATAGATAAAATGAACCGAAACTTAATGGATTTGGAAAAACAAACCAACCAGGCTTCTGAAGCACTGTATACTACTGAACAAAGCCTTATGAAAAAAAACAACCAGCTAGAGACAGCGGAAAAAGAAATAAACCAGCTTGACCAATTGGTAGCAAAGCTACCCGATATGCAGGAAGAATTAATTACGATGCGCGACCAATATAGGCTGGTGCGTGACTATCGTAAACTAATGGAACAGCAAATATGGTTGATAAATGAGACAAAGCAAAAACAAAACATAGCTATACAGATGAAAGAAAATTATAACAAACTGGAACAAGCCTGGATGGATAATCAAGCGGTTTATCTAGCTGCTCATTTACATGATGGAGAGGCTTGTCCTGTTTGCGGCAGTGTAGATCATCCAAATAAAGCCACACAGCAGAGGGAAGCTGTTGCAAAAGAACAATTAGAAAAAGCTAGAAGGGAATTCGAAAGGCTAGATGGGGAGTATCGTGACGTACTTGGTAAATTAAAAGCTAACCAAGATGATGTTCGTGCGAAAACGACTGAATTAGAAATGCACCACATTGTCATAACTAGTGCAAAACAAACAGAAGATCAGCTGGCCTCTGCTGGTAAACAGCTTAGTGCTGAGGTAGAGCAATTAAAGCAACAACGTAACCAGATGGTAGAAAGAAAGCGCGAATTGGAAAAGCTACGCTTTAGCTATAAAGAATTAGAAGCAAAGTACAAAGAACAGCAACAACGTGATCATCAGCTAAAATTAAAATTAGCTCAAGAACAAACGCTCTATCAGGAAAGAATTCAGTTTGTTCCTGAAAATATGCGTGTATTATCCGAATTAAAGGAACAATTAACTAACACACAAAGCAATCTAAAAAAGTTAGAACAAGTATGGGAAGAGGTGCAAAAGCAGCAGCAAAAATCCAAAGAAGAGCAAATGAAAGCTAGTTCAGAGGTCACTCATGCGAAAATGCAGCTAGAAGAGGCGATACAAAAACGTGATAAGGCAGTGACTCAGTTTATCCAGGCATTGGAAAAGGAACGTTTTAACTCAGAAGAGAGTTACCAAAAAGCAAAAATGCCTAAATCTGAACGGTTAGCTTTAAAAGAAGAACTCGAACAATATGATCAAACGAAATCCACGTTACGTGAACAGGTACTGGAATTAAAGAATGTGTTAACAGATAAACACCAAATTGATTTAACGGTCATTCAAGCCGAATTAAATCATTGGAAAGAAAAATATGAAACGGCTTTAGATAGGTTGAATAAGTCTCAGCATTATGAGCAGGAAGCACAAGCACTAAAGCAATATATTCAACAAGGGACTGAAAAAATAACGGAACGTGAACGTACGCTTCAACGGATAGCTGGTTTATACGATACCGTACGCGGGCAAAATAATCAGAAAGTATCGTTTGAACGCTACTTGCAGATTGAATACTTAGAACAAATTATTGCTGCGGGGAATGAACGATTAAAAGAGCTGTCCAATGGTCAATATGTCTTTATACGTAGTGATCGTCAGGAGTCACACGGTAAACAGAGTGGTCTTGCCCTTGACGTATACGATGCCTATACAGGACAAACAAGGGATGTGAAAACTTTATCGGGCGGAGAGAAGTTTAATGCCTCCCTTAGTTTAGCGCTTGGAATGTCAGATGTTATTCAAAGCTTTCAAGGGGCAATTTCCATTGACACGATGTTTATTGATGAAGGATTTGGTACGTTGGATGAGGAAGCATTAAATAAAGCAATTGATACGTTAGTTGATCTACAACGATCTGGTAGAATGATCGGGGTCATTTCTCATGTTCAGGAATTAAAGACTATTTTTCCAGCTGTCCTGGAAGTGTCCAAGTCCAAAGATGGATCGAGCAGAACGAAATTTATCATTAAATAATGTTATCCTAGTCTTTTTGGTCGAAGAAGTGCTCCCTTGGAAAAAGGAGATAAGAACAGTCTTTCGTCCTGCGGGGTGATTCTAAGTAGGACAAGTGAAGTTGTCAGGTTCTATTCAGCGGCTTGTCAGAAGAGAATAAATAACTGTTTGGGGTGGAGTTTTACTTGGTATACTAATTATTTCAATGATTTTCAAAGTAGACAGATCGATAAGAAATGAGCTGTCTACTTTGAAGAATGTTATCTGTATTTTATAGATGAAAACAAGTAGCATTTGTCTTTGGATTTTATCTGTTGGTATAAGTCATCCTATTCTGGTGCTCTTACTCATTATTAAAGCTATCAATCAGCATTTTGGCAAGGATTTTTCCAGCTGTCTTTGGAGCTGTTTTTCCTGGTAAACCGAGTGCATGAATAGCTTTTATATTATGCTGTTTCGCACAAGCAATGTCTACGCCTCCAGGTTTTGAGGCAAGGTCAATAACTACAGTAGAAGGGGACATATTACCAATTAGGTTCTCATCGATTATTAGTTTTGGAATCGTATTTATACAAATTGCTATGTCACCAATAACCGTAATGAGTTGGTCGGTTTTGATTGGAGTTAGTCCCATTTCGGTAATCCTAGCAAGGTCGGCGTTATTTCTGGCTGCTACATGTACATGAGCGCCAACAGCATGAAAAAGTCGCGCTACTGTTTTTCCTACTCTTCCAAAACCTAAAACACATACATTACTGTTATGGATGGTCTCCTCTGTTGCTTCAATCGCTAACTTCAATGCTCCTTCTGCAGTTGGAATCGAATTATAAATGGCGACGTCGTCACGATCAAATAACCGCACTATTTTTCGATTTGCAGCTGTGCATATTTCTCGTAAATAATCGTTCGCATTACCCGTATAGATCGTGCAGTGATTCGGTGTGCAGGAAAGGATTTGTTCTGTAAGAAAAAGCGACTCATCCGCATAGGTGATTTCTACCTTTCCTTTTTCATCTGTCCCTGCAACTGGCAATATGATCGCATCCATCATAGAAAGATTGGTATGCGCTAATTCGGTATGTTTAACATTGTGTTTTTTAAATGACAGGTGCTGGAAGCCGATTAAATAAAGCTGATTACCCGTATTAGCCAATAATTCTATTACATGTAAATATCTGGCGTCGCCGCCGATAATGAGTATATGACGCATGTTCATATGATGGTCTCCTTTTTGTAGAAGGTATATAGGAGGCTATTAGATAAACCATATTAGTATAGAAAGGCCCTAATTTATTTTACAATAAATTGCATCCACTGTATCCATTGTATGATAAAAAAAGATAATTATTCCAGTATATGTTCAAAACATACTCGTATTGATGAATAAGCTATTGATTATTGATTATGAAAACGCTATAATAACAATATACAAAATTTCGTATTTTGAAAGGGATAAGTATGAGCAGGATTTGGGAAAGTTTATTTTCTAAAAACGGATTAGCAGCACGAGAGATTGCAAAAAAATTATTGTTATTAGAAGAAGGAGGACGCATCCCAAAGGTAAGTGACTTGGCTCAAGAGCTTGGGATTGGTAATGGAACGGTCCAAGGTGCTTTAAAGGTATTAGAGAAACTGCATGCTATTAAACTAGAAGCACGTGGTCATCTTGGAACTTTTTTAAGAAAAAAAGATACTATTTTACTTAAAGAGATAGCTGGTGTAGGGAAGTTGGTCGGTGCAATGCCATTACCCTATTCAGCCATGTATGAAGGATTGGCAACGGGAATCATTGAGGTATCTGACACAATCGTTAACAATATTGATTTAGTTTATATGAGAGGATCAAAACAGCGCTTAGAGTCTTTAAAAGCGAGAAGATCTGATTTTGTAGTTATGTCACAACTAGCTGCAGAAACAGAGATGGAACAGGAAGACAACCTTGAAATAATCTTGAATTTTGGGGCTAATACGTATGTTTCTACCCACCAGGTATTCTTTTCCAACAAGCAACATACCAAAATAGAGGATGGGATGCGTATAGGAATAGATTACACGTCTGTCGATCAATCTCAATTGACATTATTGGAATGTGCAGGATATACAGTTTCTTTTGTTCCAGTTAATTATATGCAGTTGTTTGATATGCTTTTAAATGAACATATAGATGCTGCTGTATGGAATGCCGATGAAAATAGATCGAAACAAACCTTTACGACAGGAGAGTTTCAATCTAGTAAAGCTTCTGCATTAGCTTTAAAGGCGTCTACAGCTGTTATTTTAGTTGAAAAAGACAGGGAAGCTGTTCATTCTGCTATCAAAGGATTAGATAAAGATAGGATACTAGAAATCCAACAAAAAGTAATAAATAAAGAGAAATTGCCTCATTATTAAATAGGTAATTCTTTTTATCATCAATATACAAAATACAGTATATTATATATAGGGGGGTATCATCTATTGAATATAAATAATCTGCAGGATAGACTACAAATTTTATTACTAGGAAAGGTCATATCCAAAGATACTTTTTATCTCACTTTGAATGCTTTTGAACGTTTATTAAAAGAATTACGTATGAAAAATCTTGAACAAGCAGAGATGTTATTTACCCATCTTCCTTCAGCATTAGAGCGAATGAAGGAAGGAGAAGAATTAGATTTACCAGTAGTTGATGAGATGGACGAGGTAAAGAACTCCTCATACTATTTATTAGCAAAGCAACAGGTTAGTTTATTAGAAGAAGAGTGGGGGGGAACTTTACCGCAAAAGGAAAAAGATTTTCTATACATACATTTTACCAATGTTATTTCATTAAATAAGGGAGGAAATAAAGCGTGAAAATTGTAATTGGTGGACAAGTGGAAAAACAAGCTATAGAGGCTTTAATCAAGGAGATTGATAGCTCGATTGAGACAGTAGTGAAATCGGATTTAGATGCAGCAATGGCAATGAAAACACAGCAGGCAGATTACTATTTAGGAGCTTGTCATACTGGAGGAGGTGGTGCACTTGCGATGGCAATCGCCATGATAGGTCGAGATAAATGTGAAACGGTTTCCATGCCGGGTAGAAAGCCGAATAAACAAGCAGTAGAAGCGGCTGTTCAAAACGGAAAAGTAGCTTTTGGATTTACAGGAGATCATTTGGAAGCAGCAATCCCTATGATTATTCACGCACTGA
Organism: Roseburia sp. 1XD42-34; assembly: GCF_009917385.1. Classification (GTDB taxonomy): domain Bacteria; phylum Bacillota; class Bacilli; order Bacillales; family Amphibacillaceae; genus Virgibacillus. Next base: position 22,813 of record NZ_QWLJ01000037.1, read on the forward strand.
AAAATAAAAGTTAAAAGTTATTTAGTAGGGGGGAGTATGTGAAATGGAAATGATATTTGTTATTTTAATTGGGGCTTTAGCAGCAGTATTGGCAAATATGAATATAGCTGTATTTAATGATGGCCTACGTCCTATTGTTTCTGAACATTTAGAAGGTCGCTTAAAGCGCAGGGAGCTTGGGCTAACGGCATTTGCGATGAGCTTTGGTTTAGTAGTTGGATTTGGAATACCATTCACCATAACTGCAAGTATTATTTTAATTCATAGTATTTTACTAGGTACAGATATTATCGGTCTAATTACTCCAAAAAGTAAATGGGGTACTCCTGTTGCGGCTGTTATTGGTGGATTATATGGTTGGGGACTTTTAATAGGTTTAGAAGGTTTTGTGAAATTGTTTGAACATCTACCGGTAAACTTCCTTGAACCGATGGGAGAAGTAGGTACACCTGTCGTAGTTACATTTATGGCTTTTCCCGCATTAGCTGTTGCACTTCAATTTAGTTTAAAAAAAGGTATTCTCACGTTTCTAGTAGCAGCCTTAGTGAGGCAATTAGCTGTATTTTTAAATGAAAGCGGTTTATTTGTTATAGGTGAAAATGTGATAACGCTTAACCAAGAAGGGATGGCATTAATTGCTGGAATGATTTTCTTATTCAGCTTTGCAATGAAGAAGAAGGAAAGTGAAGCTGCTACAGTGGATTTAGTATCTATCTTTAGCGATAAAGTAAGCTCTATAAAGAAAAATGTTGTTTTCTTTATGCTAATTGGTGCCCTAATTGCTGGCGCTACTAATCTGTTATTAATGGCGGGTGACCCTATTTCGTTAAATTTATTAGCTGAAGGAAAACAAACAGACGCTGGAATAGCAGCTGCCGCTAGAGCAATTGGGTTTATTCCACTTGTCGCTTCAACAGCAATAGCTACTGGCGTTTATAGTCCAGTTGGTTTTACGTTAATTTTTGTAGCAGGTCTATTTTCTCCGAATGTTTGGATAGCAGTTCTCGTTGGTGCTATTGTTATCTTTTTGGAAGTAATGTTACTCAATTCTATTGCAAAGTTTCTTGATAAATATCCTGGGGTTAGAAATTCAGGAGAGAATATACGCAGTGCTATGACTAAATTATTAGAAGTAGCACTTTTGATTGGTGGAGCAAACGCTTCAAATATGATTGCTCCTGGATTTGGCTTCTTCTTTATTGCAGGATTTTACTTATTAAATGAAGCAGCTGGGCGGCCAATTGTCCGGATGGCAGTGGGACCAGTAGGGGCGATTGCTGTAGGTGTTATAGCTAATATTTTAGTTCTACTGGGGGTTATGTCTATCCCTCAATAGTCCATAGGAGGTCATTCTGCAATGATACAGACAGTAAGAGGGAAAGTAAAACCGGAGGAATTCGGGATTTGTGCAGCTCATGAGCATCTATCTATTGATTTATCACGAATTAAAGGGGATCCGGATACCATTTTAGATGATGAGCAAGGAATGATAGATGAATTAACTCATTTTTATAAAGCTGGGGGCTGTGCCTTAATTGAGCTTACGAATGAAGGAATGGGTAGAAACGTTGAGAGATTGGTGCGCTTAAGTGGAAAGACTTCTGTGCATATCGTTACATGTACGGGATTTTATAAAGATCCATTTATACCTGAATTTGCGGCGGAATGGGATAGAGAACAGTTTGCAGAGCATTTCGTAAAGGAAAGTCAGGAGGGGGTAGATAATACCAAGATTCTTCCAGGAGTTATTGGAGAGATAGGTACAAGTGTTGATGAGATAAAGCCGATTGAAAAGGAATTAATCATGGGTGCAGCGATTGCTGCTGTCGAGACTGGTTTACCTATTTCAACGCATACATCTCTAGGCACTTTAGGAAGTGAGCAAGTAGATATGCTGATTGGGAGTGGAGTAGATACGGATCAAATCATTATTGGGCACCAGGATTTAAATTCGAATAAAGCAGAAGTTCTTGATGTACTTCAGTCAGGCGTTTATATCGGTTTTGATACGATCGGAAAAAATAATTATCGCCCTGATGAAGAGAGGATTGAATTTTTACTTGATTTTATAGAACGAGGATATCATAGGCAAATATTGTTATCGGCTGATTTGACAAGGAAGTCCCATTGGAAGAAATACGGAGGTCCTGGTTATGATTTAGTGCTCCATCATTTTATTCCTACATTACGTACCAGAAGAGTTTCTAATGAAATAATTCATGATTTGCTAGTAACAAATCCTGCTAGCGCATTCTCTATAAAGGAGCAAAACAGATGATTTATAATCCCTCTTCGTTAAAATATGCTTCTTCTGTACTTCCTGTATTAACTGTAGAAGAGGCGAAACAATTACAATTTAAACTTACTGATCACATGAGCAAAGTGTTCACAGGTCAACAGTTTTTATCATTGGGCGATTTGGGTATAACCCCTAATTGTAAAAGACCTGAACAAACAAAAAGGGTAGAACAGGTTATCGCTAACTTCTTTCATGCTGATAAAACAGCTCTTGTAAGAGGAGCTGGCACAGGAGCAATTCGGACAATATTAAGTACTTTACTTAAAACAGGCGATTCTATGTTTATTCATACAGCTCCTGTCTATACAACAACTAAAGAAACGGTTCGTCTTTTAGGAATTCAGACAAAAGCTGTAGACTATAACGATCTTGACGCAGTTCGGGAGACAGTAATAGCTGATTTAACAAACAAATTGTTTTATATTCAGCATGCACGCCAGCAGCCGACAGACACTTACAACTTAAAAGAACTTATTCAGAATGTAAAGCGAGTAAGACCTGATATCACGATAGTTGTAGATGATAATTATTGTGCCATGAAAACAGCAGGAATTGGTATTGAATTTGGGGCCGATTATTCTACATTCTCAGGTTTTAAATTACTTGGACCCGAAGGAATCGGAGTTATAGTTGGTAAAAAAGAAGCTATTACAACCTTGCAGGAACGCAATTATTCTGGAGGCGGTCAAATACAAGGTTATGAAGCGATGGAACTGCTGCGTATGATGACATTTGCTCCAGTCTCACTTGCTATTCAAAATGAGCAAGTAGAAGAACTGTGTAAGCAATTAAACGAAGGAACTGTTAAAGGGGTAGCGTCTGCGTATATGACAAATGCACAATCGAAGAACGTTATTGTTGAACTAGATTCTCCAATTGCGCTTGAGGTGATCCAGCGAAGCAATGCACTTGGGGCTGCGACACACCCTGTTGGTGCAGAATCGAAATATGAAATTCTTCCAATGATTTATCGCGTTTCGGGAAGCTTCCTTGAAGCCCAGCCATATTTAAAGCAGTATGGATTACGAATTAATCCGATGAAATCTAGTGCAGCTACTGTTGTTCAAATTCTTAATCAAGCCATACAATCAAATAACTAGCCACTATTAAAGGGGGGAGGCAGCTATGTTTTTGCAGAGGACAATAGAAAGAAACCCAAAGTTAATTGCAACGAGTGTTACGCTTCATCAAACTGGAGAAATCCCTCCAAATACGTATGTGATCGATGTAGATGCGCTAATAGGAAATACGATACAGTTATCTCGTACGGCTAAAGCTCATGGAATGGAATTGTACTTTATGAGTAAGCAGCTAGGAAGGTTACCAAAATTGGCCAGATATATGGTAGCGAATGGGATAGATAAGGCAGTAGCCGTTGATTTTGATGAAGGAAAACTGTTGGCAGACCATGGGGTTCGGATTGGAAACATCGGGCATTTAGTGCAGCCTGGAAAGCATCAGTGGCAAGAGGTTCTTAGTTGGAAGCCGGAGGTCGTTACTGTTTTTTCATATCTTCGTGCGAAACAAGTATCTGATGCAGCTCAAAAAATAAATAGAAAACAAGACATTCTATTAAAAGTAGTTGGTCCTCATGATTATATTCATGAGGCACAAGAAGGAGGAATTGAGCTATCTCTACTAAACCGTGAATTGGATTTAATTCTTCGTTTACCAGGAGTTCGTGTCGTTGGAGTTACTACGTTTCCAATTTTGAAATTGGCTGATGATAGAAAACAGATGGTGCCGACGGAAAACTTAACTACTCTTTTAAAAGGCAAACAAATGCTGGAAACAAAAGGTGTAAATGTCTTACAAGTAAATGGACCAGGTGGGACGAGCAGTGAAACAATCCCTTATTTAGTAAAGCAAGGTGTCACTCATGGCGAGCCTGGTCATGGATTGACAGGCACGACACCGCTGCAGGCGTATCAGTCTTTATCTGAATTGCCGGCAATGGTCTATGTCACGGAAGTGTCTCACGAGACAAGCAAACATTATCACGTGATTGCAGGTGGATTTTACGGCAGATCTAATATGAAAAGCTGCATTGTCGGTCATGATTCTGTCACCATTTTGCAAAAATATGTAGCTACAAAACCGAATAGTCCTGAGGTTATTGATTATTACGGTGCAATTAAAAAGCCAAAGCAATTCAAAATACAGATAGGAGATACAGCCATTTTTGCATTTCGAACGCAAATATTTGTAACAAGAGCACATGTGGCACTAGTAGAAGGAATTCAATCCGGATTACCGAGGCTTGTGCATCTTGAAAGGAAGTGGTGAATAAATGGCAAAATTAACATTGTTTGTCATTGATAGTTTTGGCATTGGAGCAATGGACGATTGTGCAGAGTATAATATTGCTGATTGTTCTGCTAATACGTACAAGCATATCCGAGATGTAAAGCAAGCGGAATTACAAATTCCATTGATGTATAACGCAGGGTTAGGTACGTTAGTGGATGGAATCAAAATCCCTTCCAACGCTTATGGCTGTGCGAAGCTTGCGCATCATGGTGCAGATACGTATTTAGGACACCAAGAAATAGTAGGAAGCTGTCCCAAAAAATCCAATAAACGTTTAATAAAGGACATTCATGTTGGTTTAAAGCTGGCTTTAGAAGCAGCTGGGTATACGGTTACGTATCCAATTGTCGGTTGTCCAGTTTTATTAATTAATGAGGCAGCTGTAGTGGCCGACAATTTAGAATCTGTTTATGGTAACATCATTAATGTGACAGCGGATTTGAAAAAAATGCCGTTTCCTATGGTAAAGCAATTAGGACGAGTAGTTAGACAACATGTGGATACTTCTAGGGTTATAGCATTCGGTGGACCGTATACTTCCATAGAGCATATTTTATCTTGTGTAATAGAAAAACAAATTGGTCAATGGGGCGTTGATACACCAAAAGCAAAAGTTTATGGTAAGGGTTATAATGTTTATCATATGGGATATGGTGTAGAAATGGACAAGCAATTTCCTATGATTGCTGCTAAGCATGGCTTGAAGGTTTATCGTTTAGGAAAAACAGCCGATGTTTTACATGGAGAAGGTCCTGCTAATCCAATTGTGAATACGTCGAAGTTACTGGAAAGCGTAAGCGACAACTACGTAACAGAACAAGGTGAGGCAGCTTTTTTAATTAATATTCAAGAAACAGATTTAGCTGGACATTCTCAAAATGTAGACTGGTATTGCCAATTATTAAATGAAGTTGACCGGTGGCTGTCTAATATTTTCTTACCCATGATGGCTAAGGAGGATATATTAATCGTTATGGCTGATCATGGAAATGATCCAACGATAGGTCATGCTAATCATACGAGAGAATATGTACCTATTTTAATTTTGGGTGAAAAAGTAAATAGCATAAATATAGGCCTTCGTGAAACAATGGCTGATGTCGGGGCCACTATATGTGATTTTTTTCACTTACCTTCCACAGCAGAGGGGAAAAGTTTTTTAGCAGACATTTTAAATGAATAGGTAAGAGTTAGTGTCCTTCCGTTGGCATTTTAAGAGAATACGTTTTCTTATTAAATAAAAACGACTAAATATTCTGTTGTTGGAGCTAATGTAGTAGGATGGATGAGCGATCTTATTGTTTGATGTAAGGGGTTTTTTGGTTATTTATAATGTAATTAAGTATAACATTAGGACTTGAGTATAAGGAAGTAACCGGATAGCCACGTCCGGCTCCAGCACCCAGCAACTAGGCGACTTCACGAACTGCTTCCGATAAGTCCTCATTGGTTGTAGCTAAGAGGAAGGCCGACTAAAAACGGGCTTGCCGCTCAGGCGTCGTCATACTCCTGTTGCAGGAGCATGATTCCTAAAACTTTAGTTGCTTCGTTCCAGTGCTACGTTGCTAAACGGGCGCTCTGCGCCTTTGTTCTCATGTTTTACAGGGTTATTTTGTGGTACATTACTTTATAGATGAAGAGAAGCAAGTCTAATTCATCAGGGGAATTTTATTTTAAAAGGAGATGTTTTTAATCATGCCCAAGGTGAGTTTAGGAAAATCAGATATCTCTGTCTATCCAATCGGATTAGGAACGAACGCCGTCGGTGGTCATAATATTTATCCTAATATGCTCGATGAAGAACAAGGAAAGAATGTCGTTCGTACTGCATTGGAACAAGGAATTAATCTGTTGGACACAGCGTTTATTTATGGGCCGGAGCGGTCCGAAGAATTAATCGGAGAAGTGATGAAAGAATATCAGCGTGAAGATATCGTGCTTGCGACCAAAGGCGCGCATAAATTTGTTGGTGACGAAGTAGTAATAGATAATTCTCCTGCTTTTTTGAAGCAGTCCGTAGAAGATAGTCTTCGTCGCTTACAAACAGACTATATCGATCTATACTATATTCATTTTCCGGATAAAGATACACCAAAAGATGAAGCTGTTGGTGCATTAAAAGAATTAAAGGATGAAGGGAAAATTCGTTCTATCGGTGTGTCGAATTTCACATTGGAACAATTGAAAGAAGCGAATAAGGATGGATATGTTGACGTACTGCAAACAGAATATAATTTACTAAAGCGTGAAGCAGAAACTAGTTTTTTCCCTTATACGAAAAAAGAAAAAATTACGTTTATTCCTTACTTTCCACTGGAATCAGGATTACTTGCTGGAAAATATGATAAGCATCAAACATTTACGGATTTACGGGCTGAAAACCCGAATTTTCAAGGTGAAAAATTCCACGAAAATCTTGCAAAAGTAGCAAAATTAAAGCCAATAGCTGAGAAATATAACGAGGAAATTGCTCATCTTGTTTTAGCTTGGTATTTTACTCGTCCTTCTGTCGATGTGCTTATTCCTGGAGCCAAGCTGGCAGAACAGGTAGTTAGCAACAAACGGGCTGCTGCGATTATTCTTGCAGAAGAAGATATGCAGCTGATTAACGATATTTTTGCCTAAGTTTGTATTTGTTCCGTGAGACGTAAAACCTCACGGAACAGCTTGTTGTTTGCATATTCTCTAAATGGACCCCCTTCTACGCATAGTGCCCACCGATTTTTTTGCTTCTTTCGATCGTAATACCTGCATCTGTATAGCTGCTCGCACGGAGAAGCGAAGTAGCGCCATATTTCGCACGGATGGCATCCATCGTGTAACCAATATCATCTTTTTTGGCACGATCTTCAAATAAACTCAATTGCGTTGTTTGTTTTCCGTATAAATGAGTTAATGTCACGTACACGCGGCGAATACTGCTAATGCCATCGTAAAAGCGAAAAAATAAATCCATACAAACATGATACATATCCATCGTAACATTGGTGGGAATAGAAACAGAGGCAGAGCGGGAGAATCCACCACCAGTTTCTTTGGAATAGCTGATACCAAGCTGAATGGTTTTTCCAGCCATATGAGCGGTTCTTGCCCTCCGGCACACTTCCTCACAAAGATCCAGTATACAAACATGGACTTCTTCTTTTGAATAGTCACGCAATAATAAAATACCATGACCAAACCCTTTTTGCTCCGTTTTGATAAAATTTCCGATTACAGGGCTTAAATCGATTCCCCATGCATGCCAGTATAGTTGCTCTCCCATGACGCCAAATCGTTTTCGCAGGTGTTGCAAGTCAAAGCAAGCGAGCTGACCAAGTGTTATAATTCCCATTCGCTGGAGGTTTTTTTTCATCCTGTTTCCAACTCCCCAAATCATTTCTACTGGAAAAGGCCACAGTTTTTGTGGTACATCTTCATAGGTGCATTCAGCAACCCCTTGTTTTTTTGCATGCAGATCCATCACGACTTTGGCGAGGAATTTATTATCACCAATACCAATGGAACATGTTATCCCAAAGCATTCGAGAATATCGTTTTTTATACGTTCAGCTATTTCTAGCCGGTTTCCAAACCTTCTTTTGAGTCCGTTAACGGTGACCCAAACTTCATCTACGGAATATGGATGGATGGCTTCTTTAGGGACGTATTGATAAAGTAACTTGGTTATTTCAGTGGATACTTTTAAATAGTCAGCCATATGTGCAGGAACAATATGCAGGTTTGGATCATTCGGCAGTTCAAAGAAACGACTCACATTGCTAATCCCGTATTTTTTCTTTAGCGCAGGAGAAGCAGCAAGTACGATACTACCGGATCTGCTTGGATCTCCTACAACGGCAAGCAATGCTTTCATTGGATCTAAATGCAATTTAACTGCCTCCACACTGGCATAAAAAGAGCGCATATCGATACATAGAATATCATTACGTGGATAGAGGGAACAATCCATCATTCAACCTCCTCATCAAAAGAACGTACGTTCTTATTATATGCAGATCGCAATTATTTTACTAGTGCCATTTTCTTCCTAAAGATACGAAGGTGTTCAAGGATAAGAAAGTATAAAATGGCGTGCTTATGGATAGCGAAATAACCGAAGCCTCACGTCCAGCCCAGCAACGACGCGACTTTAGAAATCGCCCTACGATAAGGCCTCATCGGTTCGTCTCTAAGAGGAAGGTCGACTAAAAACGGGCCTGCCGTCCAAACGTCGGCATCCCCCTGTTTTAGTGGCATGATTCCTTTATCCCGTAAAAAGGCGTTGTAGACTCCCACGGTCTAAGAATGGAAGATGTGAGCGGAACAAGTCGAAGCGGGAGGTAATAGCAACTCAATTCCCTATTTCGTAAGAGGCCTTTAGGTCATACCATTATGGTACTAACCATCAGCGGGGGTTTCTTTATCCCTGCTGATGGAAGGTTCACCTTATCCTTCGTTGATTCGTTTCATTCGATATGTTGTTAAACGGGCGCTTGCGCCTTTATTCGTGAGTCTGGTACATATCTTAAAAGGCATACAGATTCCTTTGGTGATATGCTACTTTAGTATTTAGAGATAATTTGCTACTGGTGTTTAGGTTTTCCTATGAAAAAACCGTAAAACTTCTGCATAAAAAGGATTATTACTTAACTATATGGAATTAGTTTATAACGATAAGCATGATACAACTATCCTGAATGGGAGTAAAAAGGCTCGAGGAGGCGTGCTGGATGAAAGAGATAATAGAAACGTATATAACCAAAGAACCGAGATTACGAGGAGCGTTGATAGGTATTAGCATAAGAGAAGCGGATACCGGAAAAGTTGTTTACGAACATATGGGTGATATCAGGTTTCATCCGGCTTCCAATATGAAGCTACTAACAGCTGTTGCAGGTTTAAACGTTTTAGGAGAGAAGTATCGCTTCACCACTGAATTAAATACCGACGGAGTAATAGAAAATGGAATTCTAAAAGGAAATCTGTATATTGTTGGTAAAGGTGACCCGACTTTATTACCAGAAACCTACCATCTATTTGCTCGCCGGTTAAACCAACTAGGAATTGGATATATTGCAGGAGACATTATTGGCGACGATACATGGTATGATGCCGTTCGACTTTCGCAGGATATCATTTGGAGTGATGAGACCTATCATTATGCAGCACAAATCGCAGCATTAACAGTTTCACCAGATAAACAATATGACGCGGGTAGTGTTTATGTAAAAATAAGCCCTCGAAAACATGGGGAGCCAGCAAATGTAACCATATTTCCAAAAACGGATTATGTTACGCTTGTCAATAAGATAAAGACAGGCGAAGAAGAAAATATTGTGATTGAAAGAGAGTATGGAGGAAATAAAATACATTTATCTGGAGAAATATCAGAGAACGGTGGGGAAGTGGAGGAATGGATAGCAGTATGGGAACCAACAGATTATGCGTTACATATTTTTCAAACTGCACTAAAGCATCAGAGTATCGTATGGGAAGGAACTGTGTATCGAGGACAAGCTCCGCGGCGATTAACATGCTTGTATAAACACCATTCTATTCCGCTAAACAAGCTGGTTATTCCGCTTATGAAAAATAGTAACAATACGATTGCAGAAATAATTATCAAAGAAATGGGAAAGCTCGTATATGGAGAAGGAAGCTGGGAAAACGGTTTACGAGTGTTAGAAAGGGAAATGGGTGAGATGGGGATGGAGCTTGAAACAATGGTTATTCGTGATGGTTCAGGTATATCACATATAAATGGTATCCCTGCTAACCAACTAACAAAGCTGCTATATACGATTCAAGCAGCTAATTGGTTCGATATATATATACATGCGCTACCGGTTACAGGAGCTTACGCCCCATGGATTGGCGGTACATTGCAGGAACGTATGCCTCACCTTAACATAAGAGCTAAAACAGGGACAATTCATGGTGTAAGCACTTTAGCAGGGTATATGCAAAAAAGGAATGGAAAACAGTTGATTTTTTCTATTTTAATAGACCATTTAATTGATGAAGAGGAAGGAAAAGAAATTGAAGATCGTATTTTGAATATGATAGCTAATGAAGATGTGTGAATTTTCGTGTATATCAAAGTAAAGTTTCAATGGCAGTAGACATATATCAGTTTTACCTCGCATGAAAGGTGCCGTAAGACTCCCACTTCAAAATTTTGAGTGGATACAAAAGGTCTAAGTGGGAGAAAACGGTACCTAAGTGTCCGACTCGTTCAAGGGCCTTAAGGTCATACCCTGGCGGTTACTAACATTCAGTAGGAGATGGGAAAACGTCACTGAATGAAGTTTGACTTTATTGGGCAACACGTTTTGAAAACCATTGTCACGGGAAAAGCAATAGCAATAAAAGTTAAAAAAAGGGGTTTTCAAAATGACAGCAAACCAAGTTGGCTTTGCCTTTTTGTATATAGCGGCTTTTTTGCTATTAGGAAAATGGGTACGCGTCCGTGTTTCATGGTTACAAAATTTATTTTTACCAGCTTCTATTATTGGAGGTTTTTTAGCTTTAATCCTTGGTCCACAAGTTCTTGGAAAGCTAGTAGGCATGTTTGTTTCAGAAGGTTCTTTTTGGGTGAACGGAATATTTCCAGAGTCCGTAACTGCTGTATGGAATGATTTACCGGGGTTATTAATAAACGTTGTATTTGCTTCGTTATTTCTTGGAGCGTCCATCCCTGGACTGCGAAAAATCTGGAACTATGGCGGTCCGCAATTAGCTTTTGGCTGGACCATTGGTTGGGGACAGTACGTTATCGGTATTTTATTAGCCGTCCTTGTGTTAAGCCCTGTGTTTGGCTTACCTCCATTAACTGGTGCGCTCATTGAAGTGGCGTTTGAAGGTGGACACGGGACTGCAGCTGGCTTAGCCGGAACGTTTGAAGAAATAGGATTTGCAGAAGGTTATGATTTGTCTGTCGGTCTAGCTACGATAGGGATATTGTCAGGAGTAATTGTAGGAATCATTTTAATTAATTGGGCGGTTAGAAAAGGAAAAACAAATGTGATTAAAGATGTACAAGGTTTCTCTGATTTACGGAAGCAAGGAATTATGGAATTTGAAAATCGAGATCCTGCAGCCAAAATGACGGTACGACCAGAATCAATTGAACCGCTATCTTTACATTTTGCATTGGTGGGCTTATCTGTACTGGTGGGGTATTTACTTCTACAAACGTTAATATGGCTGGAATCTATCATCATCGGTTCATTTACAGATACAACCTTTATGACCTATATTCCATTATTCCCATTAGCCATGATTGGCGGGATTTTGGTTCAACTATTTTTCAATAAAGTGGACAATGCACAAATTATAGATCGGAATATGATTAACCGTATTCAAGGCTTTGCGTTGGATATACTTATTTTAACAGCCATCGGTACAGTATCAATTGATGTCATTAGTGATTATATTGTTCCGTTTCTTTTATTAGCGACAGCCGGTATTTTATGGAACGTTTTTGGTCTTTTAGTGTTAGCACCAAGAATTATTCCTTCCTATTGGTTTGAACGAGCAATTGGAGATTTTGGACAGTCTATGGGGATCACTGCAACTGGTTTATTATTAATGCGAATTGTGGATCCTAGAAGTGAGACACCAGCATTTGAGGGGTTTGGTTATAAACAGCTTGTGTATGAGCCATTCCTTGGAGGTGGACTGGTAACAGCTCTTTCAATCCCACTTATTTATCAGTTTGGCGCGATACCATTTTTAATTTTTGCTATGATCATGAGTCTCATCGGTGCTTTAGTAGGCTTGCTATATTTTGGCAAAAGATAAACATGTAAGGGAGCGAATGGATTGACGGAATATCATCTTCTGCTATTGTTGATTATCGGCTATTTTGTTTTTTCAATGGATAAAAAACAGAATTATTTTCCTGTTCCTGTTGTACTTGTGTTACTAGGAGTTGGCTTGTCTGCAGTTCCTTTTTTTCAGGGGATTACCATAACGAAAGAAATGCTCTTTACCTTCTTTCTTCCGGCTTTATTGTTTATTTCTGCTTATCAATTTTCAACGCAAGCTTGGAGAAAAAATAAGTTTATTATTAGCAGCTTAAGCTCTATTGGATTATTTTTGCAAGTTATTATACTTGGTTTATTCATTTATGTTATTGGAAATGGGTTTCTCCCCATCTCTTTTATAGCCGCTTTATTAATAGCATCGCTATTAACACCAACCGATCCTGTTTCTGTTGTAAATATATTAAAACAAGCTTCAAGTGATAAAGAGGATGTAGCTGATATAGTAGAAGGTGAATCCATGTTAAATGATGGTACAAGCATTGTTGTGTTTACCGTTTTATTACAGATGTATAAACAGCAAGCGAGTTTTCATTGGCTAGATTTTACGCAAGAGTTTATTCTCGTTTCTTTTGGTGGAGTAGTGGTTGGTATTGCTTTTGGCTGGCTGATGAGTAAGGCTGTTCACTTTACTCATCGTCGTCAATATCAAGTTATGCTTAGTATCATTGTAGCTTACGGAAGTTTTTATTTAGGAGAAGCATTGCATGTTTCTGGAGTGTTGGCAACGGTCACGGCAGGAATGATGCTTTCTTATGAATTTGGGAAAAATATAAAAGAGGCACATTTTCGTGAATCACTTGATGGTTTTTGGGAAATTGTTGAACCAACTTTATTATCCATTATCTTTTTACTAATTGGTATTCAGGCAACAGAATATCTGGAGTTTTCTGCATGGGCGCTTGCTTTTTTCGTCTTTGTAGGTACATTGTTAGTAAGATTTATAGTTATAACCGGAATGACGCAGTTGCATCCTGCATGGAGGAAAATGATTAAGGTTAAAGATAGTGGAGTGATTACATGGGCCGGCATTAAAGGAACGATGTCTGTTGCTCTAGTACTTGGTTTGGAAGCAACATGGGGAGCAAACCATTTTATTGTCTCCTTAACTTTTGTGGTAATTATATTATCCTTTGTTGTTCAAAGTGTCGGGATCTATCCAATCATGAAGAAATTAAATAAAAAAGGAGTGTCTTCCAAACCATAGAAATAACTTTGCTTGATAAAAAAAACCCCTTGTTTTAATTTTAAACGAGGGGATAGGTTTATCTTCGTATACAAGGTGCTGCAAAAATCTCGCTTCAGAAGTTAGAAAATCTGATGGGAGACTACAGTACCTAATACCCTGTTCCGGAAAAGGATCTTTGTTCATACGCTACAACCATCGATAGGGAATAAGCACCCACTGATGGAAGATTCACTTAGCGTATTATATTTGTCTAACTTTCATTTGATAAGTTGACAATATCCAATACTTTAAAGAAGATGCTCAATAAAATAGCCACTATCGTAGCAAGTCCCATGCCTGCTAATGAAACGGAACCGATTTCCACAGTCGTACCACTAACACCAATTACAAGCACAACGCTAGATAGAATCAAATTTTGTGAACGATTATAATCGACATTTGCCTCTACTAACATGCGTAATCCACTTGCTGCGATGATACCAAATAGCAGTAAGGATATACCTCCCATAACCGCTGTAGGGATGGAGGAAATTAGTGCTGCAAGTTTGCCGACAAACGATAAAATGATTGCGATTACTGCAGCCATACCGATAATCCATGTGGAATATACTTTTGTAATAGCCAAGACCCCGATGTTTTCGCCGTATGTTGTGTTTGGTGTTGAACCGAAAAAGCTGGAAATAATCGTAGAAATTCCATTCCCAGCTAGGGAAAGGTCAAGCCCTGGATTTTTGGTCAAGTCCTTTTTTACGATGTTTCCTGTTACGAAAAGGTGGCCGATATGTTCAGGAACAAGAACGATGGCAGCTGGTAAGATTGTTAAAATAGCGCTCCAATCGAATTTCATCTGATAGAATTCTGGCATGGAAAACCAGCTTGCTTCACGTACAGCTGTAAAATCGACAAGTCCAAAAAAATAGGCAATGATATAGCCTGCTATAATCCCAATTAATATGGGGATGATTTTTAAAAATCCGCGTAGTGTAACCCAGCAAATGATCGTTATTAATAAGGTGAGCAATGCTACGATCGCTGTATCTGTGTGGATCGTCCATGTATCATCTGCACCAGCTGGAGCAATCCAGCCAGCCATTTCCGCAGCAGTAGGGACAAGTTCTAATCCAATAACAGAAACAATTGCGCCCATAGCTGCTGGTGGAAATATCACATCAATCCAGTTTGTTCCACCGAGTTTAACTACAAAAGCAACGAGACAAAGAATCACCCCCACTGCTAAAAACCCACCTAAAACATAGCCATAACCTTCTCCCCCAGCATAATTTGCCAAAACTGCGGAAACAGGGGAGATGAATGCGAAACTAGAGCCTAAATAGGCGGGGATTTTTCCTTTTGTAATAAACAAATAAAGTAACGTACCGATCCCATTCATCATCAAGATCGTTGCTGGATTTACTCCAAACAATATCGGGACAAGCACTGTTGAACCAAACATGGCGAATAAATGTTGAATACTGAGTGGTAAGCTCGTTAATAAAGGCAAACGCTCATCTACTTGAATTTCTTTATGTTGTGTCAAGATGTATTCCTCCTATTTGCTTAACGGTTACCACGCTGCATAAGAAAAAAGCACCCTGCCGTGTTGGTGCAGGGTGCTTCCATAAAAGAAAAAGTTGCCTACTTATTCCTTTTATAACAGAATTTTATCTGTTTCACCTTGGCAGCCTCACGGGACTGAATTAAAGGTAACCGTATCAATTTATCTTTTGTATTATCCCAATTTAAATGGAATTTGTCAATAGTATGGAGCCATTTTTGAAGTCGGCTTTTATTTTTCATAAGAGTGCTAATAGGATAAAGTATTTTCATGATGAGTTAGAGTCTGTTTCTTAATTCTACTTTTAATATTTTCCCACTCGATGTTTTCGGCAAATCATCTACAATTGAAATTCTGGATGGATAGGTAGAATCTTCTGAATGTTGTTTGCAGAATGAAATAAGTGCTTCTTCGGAGATCGCAGCTTTTTTTTCCTTAAGGACAATAAAAGCGTGCGCAATTTCTCCCTTTTCTTTATGCGGCACAGGGATTACTGCAGCTTCTTGTATAGAAGGATGCTGCAATAAGATTTGTTCCAAATAAGCTGTAGAAATGGCACCCGTTGCCTGCGGAATATCTTTTCGAGCTTCTTGTACATGAATACGACCATGTTCATCTACAGTTCCTTTATCTCCCGTGAAAATCCAACCATCCCTCAGCGTTTGCTGGTGTTCCGCATGCTGTAATGCACCATTCCCCTTTACTATAATATCGCCAATTTCCATGCCGTTTGGTGTTACATCTTCCCCTTTATGGTTAATGACACGGACTTCTGTTTGTTGCATTAAAACACCCCACCTTGTTCCGTTTTTTCTTTATATACGTTATTATAAAATTATAACATAAATTATTGAAAGCGTTTAAAAATACGTTTAACTGGAGGGTGAAGCTGGATATAGATAAAAAAGGAGGGACTTAAGAGGATAAGGTTACAGCACTCTGCTCCATATAAGTTAACGTTTTGGTTGTAACATACAACAACGGAGGGCGAATTATTGTCGATCAGGGGTTAGAAATCTATCATTATGAAAGACGGTTTAAAGTGGAACAGGAAAAGAATCTTCTTGTTTATAGCCTAAATATGAAATTTTTGTTATGATAATTATATTGTAAATAAAGGATGGCGTATATATATTTTATTTTCATTTATATTTAATAAGAAGAGCGCTTTTCCTGCAATATATAAGTAAGTATAGGAAGGTGGAAGTTTTTATGAGTCTAAATAAACCAAAGATAGTGGTGTTGGGGGCAGGGTACGCTGGGCTAACGACAACAAAACGCTTAATGCAAAAGCTGTCTCCTGAACAAGCAGAAATCGTCTTAGTAAACAAGCATAACTACCATTATGAATCTACCTGGTTACATGAAGTAGCTGCAGGTACGATTAATCCAAACCAAGCACGAGTTATCATAAGTGATGTTATTAATCCAAATAAAGTGCGACTTGTATTTGACTCTGTAACTAAAATTGATAAAGATAACCAACGCGTTATTTTAGAAAACAGTGAACTGGAATATGATTACCTTGTTGTTGCCCTTGGATTTGAGTCTAATGATTTCGGTATTAAAGGAATGGCGGAACATGCATTTGCAATTGAAGATATTGATTCCAGCCGCTTGATTAGTGAACACATAGAATACCAATTTGCAAAATACAGATCAGGTGAAGACGTAGATGAGCATAGCTTAAATATTCTAGTTGGTGGAGCTGGATTTACAGGTATTGAGTTTGTTGGTGAACTCGCAGATCGTGTACCGCAATTATGTAAGAAATATGATATTGATCGTAATAAAGTAAGAATTATTAACGTGGAGGCTGCTCCCTCCATCCTGCCAATGTTTGACAAGGAATTAGTTGCCTATGCGAAAAAATCATTGGAAGATCGTGGTGTTGAAATCAAAATCGGCGCTCCTATTTCAGAATGTACCGAAGAAGGATTTATCGTTGGTGAAGATAAAGAGTTAATTAAAGCCGGCACCATTGTTTGGACAGGCGGGGTGAAGGGAAGCTCTGTTTTAGGAGATTCTGGCTTTGAATTAACGAAAGGTAAAGTCAACGTCAACGGCGATTTACGCGTGCCAGGTGAAGAGAATATCTTCGTCATGGGAGATTGTTCATGGGTATGGGATCATGAAGCAGATCGTCCGTATCCGCCAACTGCTCAGTTAGCTATGCAAGAGGCAGATGTGGTAGCAGCAAACTTTGTGGCTTTATTGAACAATGAACCGTTAACTGATTTTGTCTTTAACAGCAAAGGAACAGTCGCTTCGCTTGGACATTCGGATGGGATTGGGAATGTTTTTAACGATTACAAACTTAAAGGAAAAGCAGCTGCAGCAATGAAAAAGGTAGTAGATAATCGTTCTCTATTCCTTATGGGTGGACCAAAATTAGTACTTAAAAAAGGGAAATTTCGTCCATTTTAAGATGTTCACAGCCTAAGATGAGTTAAAATTTATAGGGAGGCTTACGAATATGAAAAATAAAACGTTGTGTGGAATTTTCTTAGTTATTGCTTCATTAATTGGGTATCGACTGTTAAGTGATTATGTGGAAGAAACCAGAGACTTTAGGTAGTTACAGCAGACCATCTCATCCTATTAGGTGAGATGGTCTTTTTATAAGATAAGAAAGCATAATCAGGTGCTAGTGGATAGCGAAATAATAGTCACCTCCGGCGCATGAGCCCAGCAACGATGTGACTTTAGAAATGTGCCCTCCAATAAGGCCTCATTGGCTCGTCACAAAGAGGAAGGCCGACTAAAAACGGGCTTGCCGCCGAGACGCCGGCATACCCTGTTTTTAGTGGCATGATTCCTTTTTCCCGTAAAAATGCGTTGTAGACTCCCACTTCAAGGAAAGAAGATGTGAGCAAGCGGGGAGGTAACAGCACCTAAATCCCCAATTCGTTCAAGGGCCTTTAGGTCATACCCTGGCGATACTAACAAGCAGCGGGGATGCAGAAAACCCCGCTGCTGGAAGGTTCACTTTATCGTTAATTCGTTCCACTCGCTACGTTGCTAAACGGGCGCTTGCGCCTTTGTTCTTACTTAATGAAAGCGTTATCCGCTAACTGGAATTTTTCCTTTCCTGAATGTTCATTGCTTATTTTACTTATACTAAGAGCAGGAGGTTGTTACCATGAAACGAGTTATTATCTGTTTGATCTTATTCGGATTTATCTTGTTACCAATCCATAGTATTGAAGCAAGCAAAGATAGGTCAACTGAGATTATGATAAAGCGCATAGAAATAAACCAATATGCTTTAGACAACGTCGATAACCTATTTATTAATGATGCTAAATTGCAGACGCTAATGAAACAAATAAAACAAAAGGTTTACCAAGATCCTATAAATGCCAAGATAGACCGTGTGGGAAAAATTACTCCTGGAAAACCAGGAGTTACTATTGATACGGATCAGTTTCAAGTTGAATTTCGGGAAGCATATTATAATCCAAATATCCAAGGGTTTAAAGTTCCGGTGCAGCCCGTATATCCTCGTGTAGATAAAGGGCTATTAACAGAAATTAGTCAAAAGCAATTAGGTAGTTACGTCACCCATTTTAAGAAAAACAATGAGGAGAGAACCACAAATATTGAGCTTGCCGCCCGAGCAATCGATAGTCATGTTATATTTCCGGGTGAGTTATTCTCATTTAATGAAGTAGTTGGAGAAAGGACAGAGAAAAAAGGGTATAAACGGGCGCCAGTTATTGTAAAGGGTGAACTAGCTGAGGATATTGGTGGGGGTATTTGCCAAGTCTCATCAACTTTGTTTAACGCTGTTAATTTAAAGGGAATTGAAATTGTAGAAAGATATGCACATAGCAAACGTGTCCCTTATGTGCCACCAGGAAAAGATGCAACAGTCAGTTGGTGGGGGCCAGACTTCAGTTTTAAAAATAGATACAATCAACCGCTTTTATTACGTGCACATGCAAAGAATGGGCAATTGGTTGTCCGTGTTTATTCATCAGACATCGTAGAACATTTTGAGAAAGATGTACAAAAGTAAACAATCCCCGTACGGGAAATGTACGGGGATTGTTTTGGATATTGAATTAAGTTTCTTTATGTGCTTCAATTTCGAAACTAATTTTTACGTCATCTCCAAGCAGAACGCCACCTGTTTCAATGGCTGTATTCCATGTTAGACCAAAATCTTTGCGGCTAATGGTAGTTTCGCCGCTAAACCCAGCAACCATATTTCCGCTCATTGGATCTTTACTTTGACCTGCAACTATTACGTCAAGAGTCACCGTTTTGGTTGTTCCACGAAGCGTTAAATCGCCAATCAACTCATATTGGTTGTCAGATTTTTTCCGAATATTTGTGGAGATAAAAGTTGCTGTTGGGTAATTTTCCGTATCGAAAAAGTCTGTGGAACGTAAGTGATCATCGCGGTCTTTATTACGTGTATCAATACTGTTTACATCAATGGTAAATTGGACATTTGCATCCGTAAATTGTTCTAAATCAGCTTCTATTTTACCTTTGAATGAATTAAATCTCCCTTTGGCTTTTGAAATCATCATATGTTTGATTGAAAACCCAATTTCACTATGAATCGTGTCTACATTCCAAACTGCTTTTGCCATGTACATTCCCTCCATTAATAATTACTTTATGTAACTTAGTGTAAAATAGAAAGTATACGTTGTCAAGTAATTATTTAAAGTGTCATTTATCCCGCATATGAGGTGCCGTAAGATTCTCACTGATTAAAGCTTCACTTTGTAACAGGAGATAAGCCCCCACTTTGTATACGGTGAAGTGAAACTTAGCAGGATAAAGCTAAATTGGTTAATGCAATGCCAGAAAGCAGTGGACTGAAAAAAATCATCCTGATTGAACTTCATTTTGTGAAAAATCAAGCCAATGTTTGGTATACTTACTTATGTAGTGAAATTTCTAACAATAGGAGGGCTTATATTGGAACAATTAAACAATCAACAAACATGGGATTTAGAAATTATTTTCCCTGGTGGAAGTAAATCTACAGAGTTTCGCACCTATTTGCAAACGGTAGAGCAAGAAATGAATAAACTTGATTCTGATGTTCTTCAGTTTGATACCAAAGCCACAACAGAAAATATAGAAGCACTTTTACGAGTATGTAAGCAATTGGAACGGACAATGAAGATGATGAGAGAAGCTTTTGCGTTTATTAGTTGTTTACATGCACAAGATACAAATGATAAGCATGTGCAACTTTTATTAGGTGAGCGGTCTCAATTGAATGCGAAATTTAGTGGGATACAATCAAGCTTAAAGCAAAAGCTAGGAGAGATAACAGAGTCGGACTGGAATATTTTTGAAAGAAATGCATCCTTGCAAGAAATAAAATTTGTACTACAGGAATATCGTGAACAGGCGCAACAAATGTTGCCTGTCGAGCAGGAGGCAATCATAAATGATTTAGCTAAGGATGGGTACCATGCGTGGGGGCAAATGTATGATGTTATTGTAGGTAAAATGGAGGTTGCATTAGAGGAAGAGGATGGTGTTCACCATTATTCCATAGGTCAAGCAACGAATAAACTTACACATCCGGATCGTAATTTTCGCAAACACGTATTCACCAAGCTTTCTGAGGCATGGAAGTCGCAGGCCGAGCTATTTAGTCAAACGTTAAATCATTTAGCTGGTTTTCGTTTAGAGACGTATAAGCATAGAGGCTGGAATGATGTGCTCATGGAACCATTACTGATCAATCGAATGAAACAGGAAACATTACAGGCGATGTGGTCGACGATTACCAAGCACAAGGATCATTTCGTTCGTTATTTAAATAAAAAGGCCGATCTTCTCGGTGTGGACACGTTAGGAATTTATGATGTGACAGCTCCAGTTAGCAAAACGGTTCAAACATATACATATAATGAAGGAGCTCATTTTATAGTAGATCAATTCCGTAAATTCAGTCCCAAAATGGCTGATTTTGCGGAGATGGCTTTTGAAAAGCGTTGGATTGAAGCAGAGGACCGCCCAGGTAAACGCCCTGGTGGTTTTTGCACGAGTTTTCCGTATAGCGAGCAAACACGTATTTTTATGACATATTCTGGAACGGCTAGTAATATTGCTACGTTGGCACATGAATTAGGGCATGCGTACCATCAATATGTGATGAATGATGTGAATGGCTTAAACCAAAGATATGCGATGAATGTGGCAGAAACTGCCTCTACTTTTGCAGAAATGATTGTAGCGGAAGCCTCTTTACAAACAGCAGCATCAAAGGAAGAGAAGAAAGCCTTATTGGAGGATAAAATTCAACGTAGTGTGGCGTTTTTTATGAATATTCATGCCCGCTTTTTATTTGAAACACGTTTTTATGAAGAGCGTAAGCAAGGAGTAGTTTCTACTGAACGATTAAATCATATTATGGTAGAAGCCCAAAAAGAAGCTTATTGTGATACACTTTCAGAATATGATCCAACCTTTTGGGCGTCTAAACTTCATTTTCATATTACAGGTGTGCCGTTTTATAATTTCCCTTACACATTCGGTTATTTATTTAGTAATGGGCTTTATGCAAAAGCTAAAAGTGGAGGGGGAAGCTTTGAGGATGCTTATATTTCATTGTTACGCGATACAGGACGAATGACGGTAGAAGAATTAGCTATGAAACATTTAGGAGCAGATTTAAGCCAAACAGCATTTTGGGAAAAGGCTATTCAAGAATGCATTAAAGATGTAGATGAATACATGGCTTTAGTATAGAAAAAGTTGCTTTTTTAAATTTCTGGTTGGTACCCCATGCAAGAAAGCTGTTACGATAGAATAAGTATCTAAAGGCGTTATGGGGAGCCCACTGCTGAAAGTGACGTTGTTCAGACCCTTTGAACCTATTAGTTAATTCTAGTGTAGGGATAAGACTTTTTAGCAAACAATAAAAGCAGTGCCGATAAGGATTCCTTGACAAACAAGTTTTCCCTATTGACATTGCTTTTTAAAAATGTCCAGGAAACTTGTAAACGACTAGCCTACAAGCTTGAATCTGTAAGAGTAAATAGCAGTTGCATGAGCAAAGGGGGGATGGGTTTTGAAACAAAATCGAACACTATTTTTAGTAGAGGTTGCTATTTTTGCGTCTTTTGCTTTGTTATTGGATATGATTCCGTTATGGTACCAGCGTTTATCTTAAGCACGCTATTAATCTTTTTATTATTTCATAAACAACCGAGAACGTTGCTGCAAGGAACGGTGCGGTCGTATTAATTGGGAGTATGATAGTGCAATTAATGTAGCACATTTGGGAGAAAAAGGTTGGGCAAATATTTAGCTTAACCTTTTTCTATGTGGAAAAAATATCGTTACATTTATGATAGGAAGAATTAGTAGTTGGAAAACATTCATTTTATGGAATGGGAGATTCAGCTAATACAATTTCAAAACATCTATACAATACGTGATTCAAAAAGGAATTTCTCTTTTATACTTTTCTTCATCAAGCCGATTGCTTGTAAAGAAATATTAGTTGCTATTTTAAAAATCGCATTTGTTTTAGCTGTATTTTAAATCTATCCAATCTTTTTCTAAGTTTATTTCTGTTGTCAGGGAGTAAATGTATATTAGAAATAGAGGCAATCGATTCCGCTACATGTTCCATAGTCATATTCTCCGTATCTATTCGATGTTGAAATATATGATTTGATAACCCTTGCATACACCTATCTATTTGTTTTGCCCCCCATGAATTCTTGCTCTCCCCCCTGCTACGTAATCTTTTTAGTAAAGTTTCCTTCGAAGCCCATAGTACAAAATGTTTAACTATAACCTTGTCATTTCTAAGTCTACCAATGATTTCCTCAAAGTAATGAGGATTGACTATGCTCATTGGCACCATGATAATTCCGTTATATTCCCTTTCCATATTTTTTAAAAGGGTATAATTTAACTCACGCCAGCTACAATAATCTTGGAAATTTTGCTTGTGGATTTCCGCCGGTATATTTTTATCTATAAAAAAACCCATGTTTTCTGGATCATAAACAAATGAATCAGGGATTCTTCGATGTAATTCGTAAGAAGTTTGAGTTTTTCCAGAACCAAAAGCCCCATTAATCCAAATAATCAATTACCACACCTCTTTTTAATTAACTTTTTTGTTAAATCATTTCACAATAATTGGAATATCTGCTTTCAGTATTTCTTGATACTTCCCTATTTATGGGTTGATATATTTCTCCCCCTATTGCTTTTATATTTTACCATATCGTATTGGTTGATCTTTCATTTCAAATGTAAGAAGTTCGTAAAACTATTACTTCCAAAGCTTGATTTTAATTCAAGCAGTAATAGGAAAGCGAGGAATGAAAGAAAACAACGACTAATTGAAATGGAACTTCATCATATTAGTGTTTAATGTACTATTCCGTCAGAATTAAAACGCTAATTATTTATTAAAGAAATAATGTGACTATATTTTACGAAGCTCCGCTTAATTGCTTCATCCACCAAACTGAACGAAATCCAAGTAGCTTGCATAGGCTAAAGAACACTACTTTCGGAGAGGAAGGTTAACTGGTGGATCTTTTTTTATCTCACTATCTATACGGTCTTTTTACGTTGCTCATTATAGGTACGATGATTATGCGAAAAGGGGTTGTTTTACCAACTTTATTAGGAACATTTTTAGTAGCATGGTTATACAAAGGGAGTATTATTGACGGATTTAAGGCAATCTTTCAAGCTAACTTGGTTGCTGCAAAGGAACTATTTAGCATTTTTTTAATCATTACGTTCATGCTTGCATTATTAAATTCTCTTAGGGATCTAGGGGCTGATAAGCGAATGATTCAGCCAATACAGCGAATCATGGTTAATGGACATATTTCATTTTTTATCCTGACCGTGGTAACGTACATCATATCGCTATTCTTTTGGCCAACACCTGCAGTTCCACTTATTTGTGCCTTATTAGTACCAGCTGCTATTCGTGCTGGCTTACCAGCAATTACAGCAGCAGTTGCTATCGCCATAGCTGGTCAAGGGATGGCTTTATCCTCAGACTATGTTGTGCAGGTAGCGCCAAGTTTATCTGCATCTTCGGCTGGTGTATCAACAACGGCAGTCGCAGACCAAGCCCTGATTTTATCACTTATAACGGGGGCTATTGCAATTAGCTTAGCGTATATACTCACTCGTAAAAAGATACGTCGTGCCGATGATCCAATAAATGTACAAGAGTTAGCTAATATGCAGACTTCTCAAGAAGACCCCATTGTTGATCCGCAAAAGGAAATACGTACCAAATGGAGTAAAGTATTTGCTATTTTCGTTCCTTTAACACTAGCTACAGTTGTCATTTACATGGTTTATGAAAAACTAAATTCTGGAAGAATGAGTGGTTTTGAAGGGGGAGATGGAGCGGCATTTATTGGTGGTGTTGCTGTTATTCTTCTATTATTATCAACGGTCGCTCTTCGAAAGCAGCAAGCTCTGGATTACATTACGAAGCATATTACAGATGGTTTTGTGTTTGCTTTTAAAGCGATGGGACCAGTAATTCCGATAGCAGGGTTTTTCTTTTTAGGCAGTTCAGACTTTGCAGGAGCGATAGTAGGCATCGAAGAGGGCGCCCCGGCATTTTTATTTGATTTAGTTCAGTCTACACAGTCATATTTACCTGAAAATCAATGGTTAGCAGCGGTTAGTATTTTAATAATCGGGATCATTACTGGATTAGATGGTTCTGGTTTTTCAGGACTCCCTTTAACAGGTGCATTAGCAGCTTCATTGTCGTCAAATAGTATGGATGTGGAAACCCTTGCTGCAATTGGACAGATGGGAACTATCTGGACAGGAGGAGGTACACTCGTTGCCTGGTCTTCACTTGTGGCAATAGCAGGATTTTGCGGTGTATCCGTTATGGAGCTTGTTAGGAAAAATTTCATCCCAGTTATAGCTGGCCTTTTGGTAGCAACATCAATCGCAGTATGGTTACTATGATACGTCTATGAGTAGATGGAAGATCTAACTGTATTATAACAGTTAAAAATAACTGAAGAAAGTTTAGCTTCACTACGGATCTAGAAAAAATGTACTTACATTGTTTTCATCAATCCCGAGTAAATAAGCACAGCTGATAAAGCTTTTCCATATGTATCCCACTTCAAGGCACTGTATTTACAGTGCCTTGAATTAATTTTTTTGTTTAATGCGAGAAGACATATATGGTGTCGCTTAATTTTCCATAATTTAAATCAATTGTTTTAAATAATTTTACATTCAAAATATTTTGAGTTAAAATCGTACTAAAATAAAGCGGTTACACATAAATGTTTAACAAGATCGTTTCGCAATGAACAAAGGCGCAGAGCGCCCGTTTAGCAACGTAGCAACTGGAACGAAGCAACTGAGATAAAGGAATCATAGTAAGGATACGAACCAATGATGACTTATCGTAGGGCGATTCGCGAAGTTGCCTAGTTGCTGGGCGATGGAGCCGGACGTGGCTATTCCGTTAATTCCGTATCCCAAGGCAACAATTTTTATACTCCCTCTATTTACTAACGTTTTCTCTTGTTTTCTTTGTTTTTCTTAGAATTTCATTTTGTTTTTTCTTT
>NZ_QWLJ01000038.1 GCF_009917385.1 Roseburia sp. 1XD42-34
ATCGCAGATGAACCAGTTTCCGCACTGGATGTGTCTGTGCAGGCGCAAGTACTTAATTTTATGCAAGATATTCAGAAGGATTTGAACTTAACGTATTTATTTATAAGCCATGATTTAGGGATTGTAAAGCATATGTGTGACGAAATAGGAATTATGTATAAAGGGCGTTTTGTCGAAGAAGGGACGAAAGAAGATATTTTTAACCATCCCCAGCACATATATACGAAGCGTCTTGTTGCGGCAATACCAGATATTGATCCGGTTAACCGTCAACAGAAGAAAGTATACCGAGAAGAAGTAGAAAAAGAGTATCACAGTAATTATAATGATTATTTTGATGGTGAAGGGTTAGCGTACCAATTACGCCACATATCGGATTCACATTTAGTTGCTTTACCGCAGAAAGGTTGATAGCATGTGGAAATTTATTGTTAGACGGCTGTTAATTACTATGCCACAAATTGTTTTACTAAGTATTTTAGTATTTATTATGGCACAGCTTATGCCAGGAGACGCACTATCTGGTTTAATTGATCCGAATATTGATCCAGCAGCAATAGAAGAACAGCGGGAAAAATTAGGCTTAAACGATCCTTGGTATGTCCAATATACAGATTGGGTTACTTCAGCTATCCAAGGCGATTTGGGACAATCTTTTCGCTTTAAGATGCCGGTATCTGAATTAATTGGACAAAGACTTGTAAACACATTTTGGTTATCGCTAGTAACATTGATCATTACATATCTTATTGCTATTCCTTTAGGGATTACGAGTGGGCGTTATAATGATACATTACGTGATCAAATGATCAATGGCTATACGTATATTGGTTTTGCCACTCCATTATTTATCTTTGCTTTAGTTATGTTATGGGCCTTTGGCTATGGCCTAGGCTGGTTTCCAACTGGAGGAAGCGTAGAGCCAGGATTAGAACCAGGATCATTTGCGTATATCATGAGCAAAATCAATCATTTATTATTGCCTGCCATATCGATGGCATTGATAACTACCGTAAATACGGTGCAGTATTTGCGAAGTGAAATAATTGATACGAAACAGAAGGATTTTGTACTTACCGCAAGAGCTAAAGGGGCTTCCGAGTCACGCGTTTATCGCCGTCATATATTCCGCAATTCATTATTACCGATTGCAGCCTATTTTGGGTTTGAAATAACCGGTCTGATTGGCGGAACCGTATTTATCGAAACTATTTTTAGCTATCCGGGAATGGGACTGTTATTTATGGAATCTGTGTTGCAACGAGATTACAGTGTAGTAACATCTGTTGTCTTGTTATTCGGAATTGCATCGATTCTAGGGGCTTTACTCTCAGATATTATTTTAAGTCTCGTAGACCCGCGGATTCGAATTAAATAAACAGTTACTATCATGGAGGTGACATACAATTGGAATATACAAATGTGGAAGCAGTTGAGATAGATAAGGATAAAGTCCCTTCAATGGGGAGAATCATTTGGCGAGAAATGGTTCGAGATAAAGTTGCGCTAATATCATTTATTTTTCTTATTACCATTACCGGGTTTGTTTATGGAATTTCTTTATTTTTAGATCAAACAGAAATTGTAAAAGTAGATTTATTTGCGATTAATCAGCCACCGTCTAGCGAGTTTTGGCTAGGCACCGATTATGGAGGCAGAGATATATTTGGTCAGTTAATTATCGGAACACGTAACTCATTATCGATTGGCTTTTTAGTGACATTTATGACTGGTGTCATTGGGGTTACGTATGGATTAGCATCAGGTTATTTTGGTGGTACGGTAGATAATATCATGATGCGGATTGTTGATTTCTTTTTGATTTTACCATTTTTAATGATTGTTATTGTATTTGTGGCGATTGTACCGGAGTATAGCGTATGGACATTTTCACTGATTATGACAGCTTTTCTCTGGATGGGGATTGCCCGTTTAATTCGTTCGAAGGCGTTACAGGAGCGAGAGCTGGATTATGCGCAAGCGTCAAAAACGCTAGGGACCCCGCATTGGAAGATCATGTTTTTACAAGTTTTGCCGAATTTGAGTTCATTAATTATCGTAACGATGACATTGAATTTGGCTGCTAATATAGGCTTGGAATCTGGGTTATCCTTTTTAGGGTTTGGGTTTCCCGAAGATACCCCAAGTCTAGGTACACTGCTTGGATACGCAAGAAATCCACAAACATTGGAACTAAGATGGTGGATTTGGGTACCTGCAGCTATTATGGTGTTCTTATTGATGTTAGCTGTCCGAAATGTAGGAGAGGCACTTAAGCGTGCAACAGATGCAAGACAGCGAAGAGGTTAAACCGTAAATGAGTTGCTTACATCTAAAGATGTTAAGTATAGATAACGTCATATGACGTATACAAAAAAATAGGGAGGTCAAGTAATATGAGAGAAAGCCGTTGGCGTATCGTTTTATCTGCGATCATGCTAGGTTTCATACTTATGCTAGCTGCATGTGGCGGAGATGAGGAAAGCAAATCGGATAAATCGGCTGATAAGAAGTCAGGAAAAGATGGCGAGCAGATTTATTCCATTGATGATTTTAATGTAGAAACAAAAAATGAAGGGAAAGCAATCGACGGAGGTCACTTGAAGTTTGGTGTCGTTACAGATACGGCCATTGAAGGTTTGTTAAATTTTAATTTTTATTCAGGGGCTTATGATGTTGAATTTATTAAATGGTTTGATGAATCTTTATTAAATGCTGATGAAACACATAATTTTAATCAAGATGGTGCTGCAACATTTGAAGTAGATGACAGTGGAAAAGTATTTACCTTTAAGATTCGCGATAATGTAAATTGGCATGATGGCAAGCCAGTTACAGCGGAGGACTGGGCATTTGCTTATGAAGTCATTGGGCACCCTGATTATCCTGGGGTTCGTTATGGTGATGATTTTACAGTTATTGAAGGTATGGAAGAGTACCATAATGGTAAGGCAGATTCGATTTCAGGGATTGAAGTGGTAGATGAAAAAACATTAAAAATAACGTATAAAGAGGCGTCTCCTTCTTTACTAAGTGGAGGTATTTGGCCGTATGCCTTACCGAAGCATATCTTTAAAGATATTCCTGTAGCTAAAATGGCGGAGTCTGATGCGGTCCGGAAAAATCCAATTGGTATGGGTCCATATAAAGTAGACAGCATTACACCAGGAGAAGCGGTTGTCCTTACGAAAAATGAAGATTACTGGCAAGGGGAGCCAAAGCTAGATAAGGTTACGGTTAAAGTCGTAAATCCTAAAACTGTTGTCCAAGCTTTAAAAACAGGTGAAGTAGATACTGTACATGAATTCCCAGCGGATCAATATCCAGATAATGCCGATATGTCTAACGTAGAGTTTTTAGGAAATATAGACATGGCATACTCATACATTGGCTTTAAATTAGGTACGTGGGATAAAGAGAAAAAAGTAGTAAAACCGGATCCCAATAAAAAAATGGCAGACGTTAATTTGCGTAAAGCAATGGGACATGCAATTGATAATGATACTGTAGGAAAGCAGTTTTACAATGGATTACGTTGGAATGCGACAACATTAATACCACCATCACATCCGAATTTTCACGATAAAGACAATCCTGGTATAGCTTATGATCCAGAAAAAGCGAAGAAAATTTTAGATGATGCTGGTTATAAGGATACCAATGGAGACGGTATGCGGGAAAATCCAGACGGCGAAGAGTTAGTTATTAATTTTGCGTCGATGTCAGGTCAAGAAACTGCTGAGCCAATTGCTAATTATTATATTCAAGCTTGGAAAAATGTTGGTTTAAATGTTAAATTATTAGATGGTCGTCTACAAGAGTTCAATTCATTCTATGATCGTATTGGACAAAGCGGTGATGATGATCCGAAGATTGATGTTTATGCAGCTGGCTGGGGTGTCGCAACGGATGTGAACCCAGCAGGACTATATGGACGTGATGCGTTATTTAATTTCACACGCTATGCAAGTGAAGAGAATGATAAGCTGCTAAAGCAAGGTGTCTCTAAAGATGCTATGGATTTAAAGTACCGTCAGAAAGTATATAAGGATTGGCAACAGTTAATGGTTAAAGAAGTTCCTGTCATTCCAACTAACTATCGTGCGAAAATAGTTCCAGTAAATAAGCGTGTGTTGAATTATACGATCGAAAATAACTGGGCAAATTATTATGAAATTGCTGTAACGGAAGAAAAACCGATAAAAGCGGAATAATTTTGGAAATGGGCAGCCTGCGATGAATTTATCTAGCAGGCTGTCTGTTTTTTATTGTATAGCATACAATGTCAAGAGCTTTTTTCAAGTTTTTGAGTAACCTCTAACACACCTACTGAGTCTTTTATGAAAAAAGCCCTATCTTCTTGATTCAGAAAGGGGTTTTCGCTCGATTCTTTCTGCATTGATGCAATCTGGCATGGAGTACAAAATAGATAAATACCGTACTAGTTCGCATTTACAGGTCGAGTGACATAAGTCTAAACATCGAGGGCAAATCTGCCTCAGGAAATTAGATCCGATCTCCACTCGAACCAAGAGAGTGGGGCCTATTTATTTGTATTCATTTACGCAAAACTAACGGTAAAGTTAGCTTTTTAAGACTTCTGTTTTGTAATTATATGTTGGATTATCTCATTTAAATGGTTTGTTCTTTGTAAGCATGGCAAAAGCAATTTTTAAGACTGTATATTGCACCAGTTTTATTCCTTATCTTTCAAGCGGTTTGCGAAGGGAGTTAAAATGTCATTGTGAACTGAAAGGCTTTTCCCTGCATTGGATACAGCTCTCTTACAACAATACTAGAGACATTTAGTCATATCCCCTCTGTTTTTTTCATAAACTGTTCTGTAGGTTTGCTATGCTTCTAGGGAGGGTGACGCAATTTGTGCGGAATAACTGGACATGTGAATTGGAATAAAGATGTGCGAGCAGATCGACAAATGCTCGAGAAGATGACGGAGACGTTGTCACATCGGGGACCTGATGAAACGAATACATGGTTGAATCAACATGTTGCTTTTGGTCATAAGCGTCTGTCGGTCATTGATATTGAAGGCGGAAAGCAACCAATGCAAAAGGTCAAGAACGGTGATAGGTATACGCTGGTATATAATGGGGAGCTATATAATACAGAGGAATTGCGTAATGAATTATATCGTAAAGGCTATACATTTGATACAACATCAGATACAGAAGTACTACTTACAGCATATTTGGAGTGGAAGGAACAATGCGTGGATCATTTAAATGGCATATTTGCTTTTGCGGTGTGGGATGGACTGAAGGAGCAGCTTTTTATAGCTAGAGACCGTTTAGGGGTAAAGCCGTTATTTTTTCAAGAAAAAGCTGGTCAGTTTATTTTTGGTTCGGAATTAAAAGCAATTCTTGCCCATGAGGCTGTTAAAGCAGAAGTTGATCGGTTTGGATTAGCTGAAGTGTTCGGACTTGGTCCAGCACGTACGCCTGGACATGGTTTATTTAAAAATATGCAAGAACTTCGTGCAGGGCATGCGCTGACTTTCTCAAAACATGGCGTGAAAAAATGGCGCTATTGGAATGTAAAGAGTCGCCCACATACGGATTCAGTATCAGAGACGGTAAGTAAGGTAAGAGAGCTATTTATCGATGCAGTACAGCGCCAGCTTGTAGCTGATGTTCCTGTATCCACTTTTCTATCTGGAGGATTAGATTCAAGCGCTATTACAGCTATCGCTGCCAATTATTTTAAAGCGCAAGGAAAAGAAGCACTTACTACTTTTTCAGTTGATTATGAAGGTAATGCTGCTCATTTTAAAGCAAGTAAATTCCAACCATCCATGGATCAACCATATATTGAAGAAATGGCGGAAGCTTTTGCAACCAACCATCGTAATGAGGTTATCACTGGTGAAGAATTGGCCAGTCATCTAAAAAGGGCAGTAGAGCTGCGCGATCAACCTGGGATGGCAGATATTGATTCATCGTTATTATGGTTTTGCAAACAGATTAAAAAGCAAGCTACTGTTAGCCTTTCAGGAGAATGTGCGGACGAAATATTTGGAGGTTACCCGTGGTTTCATAACCCTTCAACGGAGGAAGGAACAGGATTTCCATGGATGAGGTCATTAACATCACGTATGGGCTTACTTCACTCGCAATGGCAGAAAAAATTAAAACTTCATGATTATGTTTATGATCGTTATCAGGAGACGATTAAGGAAACACCTCGTCTGGAAGGGGAAAGTGCAGAGAATGCACGTAGAAGAGAATTATTTTATTTAAATATGCACTGGTTTATGGCACAGCTACTTGATCGGAAAGACCGAATGAGTATGGGCGCTAGCTTAGAGGTGCGTGTACCATACGCAGATCATCGACTAGTGGAGTATGTGTGGAATATTCCGTGGGAGATGAAGATGCTTGACGGAAGAGAAAAAGGCATCTTACGAAAAGCAATGGAAGGAATTTTACCTGAAACCATTCTCTATCGTAAAAAAAGCCCGTTTCCTAAAACTTTTCAGCCTGCCTACACGATTGCGGTAACAAAGTGGATGCGCGAAATATTAGATGATAAAGAGGCAAGAATATTTGAATTTTTAAATAGGGAAAAGGTAGAAGCTATTTTAGAGACTGAGGGTAAGGAATTTAAAGATCCTTGGTATGGACAATTAATGAAAGGTCCACAACTGATTGCTCATCTTTGTCAAATAGATTATTGGCTAAGAGCTTATGACGTCCAAGTAGTGGAATGAAAATGGTTTTACCACTAGCAATGTGCTAGACACCTTTTATAAGGGTCCAAAATGGAATGGTATTCCCCTGGGCATGCCGTGGTAGATGAAATTTCCACGGCATGTCATTTTACTACAGTAAAGTGAGGAAACTCCTCTTTATCCGTATGATAAATAAGTATTCCATAATCTATGAAGTAATCACGATTTCACTTTTTCATGCATCATCGCAGCAAATTTTTTATGGAATCTTTCTGTATAAAGTGGACGATGTAACTTTTTATATTTTTGCTTACCGATTAGTTGACGCACTTCTGTATCATAAATGATTATTTTACGAAACAGTGGATTATCTAAATAGTTATGAAACCAAGATTGTTGCCTTAAGTAGCGAATGTTTTTTTCAATATCTTCTTCAGCGATGCGTCTGTCATTCTGAAAAAACATCCATAATTCTAAAAGCAACTCCAGTACTACCGCCAAGCAAAACACCTCCAGTTGAAATAGAATGATTTTACCTAAACGTTGTTTTATAAACAAGCTTATTGTACTGATTAATAGACATTATGTATACGTATTTCATTATATGAAGTTTCCTATTTAGGTTAAGTTCTTCATTTTACTTTCAGGATCTAGAAGACAGATGGCATTTTGAGTTCCCAACATATATGCTACTTTCATGTACCGTAATTTCGTTATAATAGCAGGGAAATAAAATAGGTTCCTTCATTTTTGGTTTTTTGTTAAAATATAAAATATTACGATAAATTATTAAAGAAGTAGGAGGGGGCAAATGGAAGAGAGGATCGATAACAGTTCAATAGAAAAGAAGGGAAAAATTTCCAAATCAAAAATAGCCTTCATTGGTGTTGGTATTTTATTAATGGTTCTAATCATCACTATCATCTTTGTGAACGCTTACTTAAATCGGTCTATTGAAAAAACAGAGGGAAGTATAGAGCTGCAGATTTTAAAACAGGAGGTACAGGTGATAACGGACGCTAATGGGGTGCCGCAAATAGAGGCGGCAAATGAGCATGATTTATATGCAGCTCAAGGATATGTACAAGCACAATATCGACTGTTTCAAATGGAAATGTCACGAAGGCAGGCATCTGGTACGTTAAGTGAAGTAGCTGGAGAAGCAGCAATTGATCAGGATAAATACTTTCGAACACTAGGGTTACGCAGAGCGGCTGACGAATCTTACGCTTTATACAGTGGCGAAGCAAAACGAGTGTTGGAAGCTTTTGCAAAAGGGGTTAATGCGTACATCGAACAAGCAAAGCAAAGTAACAGTTTGCCGGTTGAATTTAAGCTTATGGGCTTTGAACCAGAAGAATGGACACCGTTAGACTCATTAACCATTGGAAAGTACATGGCATTTGATCTAGGTGGTCACTGGGAGCAACAAGCATTCAATTATTATTTGCTACAGCAATTTGATGAAGAAAAAGCCTACGAACTTTTTCCATCCTATCCTCGTGACAAGCCGGTTATTATGGAAGAAGAGTATGTTTCTATACAAGACACATTTTCTAAGGTCATGATTCCGCATACATTTAATGGAAGTAACAATTGGGTCGTATCCGGTGATAAAACGGCGTCAGGATTTCCGATGTTAGCAGATGACCCACATTTAGGTTTAGCAACGCCATCGATTTGGATTCAAATGCAATTGAAAACAGATCAACAACAGGTAAGTGGTGTTATCTTTGCAGGGGTGCCAGGAATTATATTAGGTCATAACGATCAAGTTGCTTGGGGAGTAACGAACACAGGACCAGATGTACAACAATTATATTTAGAAAAAAGGAAGCCAGATTCCAAAGCGGAGTTTTTATTTGCTGGGAAGTGGGAAGAAGCAACTGTTATTAAAGAACCGATTGCCGTGAAAGATGGAGAAACAATTGATTATGAAGTAGTAGAAACAAGACATGGTCCGGTTATTTCAGAGTTTGCTGAGGACAGTGGTGAGGAAAATGTTTTATCATTGAGATGGACTGCCTTATAGCCTACAACGGAGTTGGAGGCTATATTACAAATCAATCAAGCTACCGATTGGGAATCATTTGAAAAAGGGTTGGAGAAATTCTTGGTTCCTGCGCAAAACTTTGTGTTTGCCTCTAAAGATGGAACAATTGCTTATAAAGCAAATGGGAATATTCCAGTTTATAAGAATGGAAAAGATGCCTTACTTCCTTTACCAGGTTGGGAAGAAGCAAGCGAATGGAAGCAATACATTCCATTTGATGAACTTCCGAAGGTGATCAATCCAGAGAAAGGGTATATCGCAACCGCGAACAATAAAATAACGACGGATGATTATCCATATCATATTAGTAATGTATGGGCGCAACCATACCGGTATGAGCGCATTGCAGAAGTGCTGGAAAATAGTGAAAAGATCACTGTCGAGAATATGCAAAAGCTGCAAATGGATAGCTTTAATATGCAAGCAAAAGAATTTGTCCCTGCGTTTTTAGAACAACTAAAAGGAGAGGAATTATCAGATCAAGCTGAGCATGCGCTTGAGATCCTAAAAGAATGGGATTATGAAGATACTGCTTCAGCAAGCGAGCCATTAATTTTTCACCATTGGTATGAAAAAATAGAGACAACCATTTATCAAGACATACCAGATTCAATGCTTGATTTATTTAAAGTGAAAGGGCAAACGACAGATGCATTATTGCGAAAAGAGATAGACGGAGAAAATTCTGCCTGGTTGGAGGATTATGGAGGGTTGCATCAAGTTTTAATTACATCATTACATGAATCACTCGCAGAGTTAGAGGAAAAATACGGCGAAGATATATCAGAATGGGAATGGGGAGACTATCATCGTGTATACTTTGAACATCCGCTTTCAAGTGTTCATCCTGTTTTGAAATATTTTTTCAACAAAGAAGATCCGCTTCCTGTGGATGGAAGCAGGATAACACCAATGGCCGCTAGTTATGAAACAGAGACTGGTGTTGTTGATCACGGCGCTTCTTGGCGGTTTGTTATTGATATGGAAGAGGCAGGTAAAGGGTATCATCTCGTTGCACCAGGTCAATCTGGTCATTTTAAAAGTCAATGGTACCATGATCAATTGGATGATTGGGTGAAGGGAGAATATCATGAAACATATTTGGATAGAAAAACAGGAGACCAATTGATACTGCGTCCTTAGATGAATAAATATTGCCCGGGTAATAAATAGCAACGATTGGAAGAACAAATACACGCACATACAAGCTTTTTCAAAATAGAAGCTTCAATAAAATTAAGTTGGGCGATTTTCATATATGTTTCATATAAATCGAATGGTAAATTTACTGTTGACAACGCTTACAGATTCAAGTATGATAAAAACACAAGTTAATTATGTGGCGGAGAGTAGGAGACCCACACTTTTTATTGTATATTTCTAGGTAGAGTATATATAAAAAGTGTAGGTCTTTTTTTATGGGTGGAAAATTATAACAGTTTATTTTGTTCCATTTCCATGAAAGGAGAAATGGTGGCTTTCATTCCAATAGATTACTTGGTTGCCCATAATTAATATAGTCTAGAACAAAGGGGTGTTATATGGTGGCTGAATCCGAATTTTTAGCAGAATTAATTGGGACAATGATCTTGATTATTCTTGGTAGTGGAGTAGTTGGCGGTGTCACTTTAAAATCATCAAAGGCTGAAGGGTCTGGCTGGGTGGTTATTACGATTGCTTGGGGATTGGCAGTTGCATTTGGGGTTTATGCAGTTGGTAATTATTCTCCTGCACATATTAATCCAGCTGTAACGATAGGATTTGCCTCTATTGGCGAGTTTCCGTGGGCTAAAGTACCAATGTATGTAACAGCACAAGTGATTGGGGCTATTATTGGTGCTGCTGTCGTTTTTGTAAATTATTTACCGCATTGGCGAAAGACAAAAGATCAAACTACGAAACTGGGGGTATTTGCTACAGGACCAGCAATTCGTAGTCCGCTTGCGAACTTGCTTAGTGAAATTGTTGGCACGTTTGTTCTTGTATTAGGGCTTTTGTTTATTGGGGCAAATGAGTTTACAGAAGGTTTAAATCCAATTATTGTTGGGGTATTGATAATAGCAATAGGTATGTCATTAGGTGGCGCAACAGGTTATGCTATTAATCCTGCCCGTGATCTAGGACCACGTATTGCCCATGCATTGCTTCCCATTCCAGGTAAAGGATCTTCGGATTGGGGGTATGCGTGGGTTCCAATCATAGGGCCAATTATAGGAGGGGTATATGGAGCATTCTTTTATGATGCGCTGTTTATTGGTGAATTTACAGTTGTTTTCTGGGCATTAAGTATACTTATAGCAATACTTATTATCGGGGCAGTTAGGATGGAGACGAAGGGAGAACGTTCTGCTAAAATAAATAATCATAACGCATAGGGGGATAAAAATGGAAAATAAATATATTTTATCAATTGATCAAGGTACAACAAGTTCTCGGGCTATTATTTTTAATCAACAAGGAGAAATTGTTGAGACAGCACAAAGGGAGTTTGAACAATTTTTTCCTCACCCAGGCTGGGTGGAGCATGATGCGAATGAAATATGGACATCTGTACTAGCATGTATTGCAGATGTACTGCGAAGAGCAGACTTAGCTGCTAATCAAATTGCCGGAATTGGTATAACGAATCAGCGTGAAACTGCAGTCGTTTGGGATAAAAATACCGGAAAACCAATTTATCGTGCTATTGTTTGGCAATCTCGTCAAACCGAAGACATTTGTAAGGAATTAAGAGAAGCTGGCTACAATGAAATTTTTAGAAAAAAGACAGGTTTGCTACTTGATCCTTATTTTTCTGGCACAAAAGTTAAATGGATTTTAGATAATGTAGAAGGCGCAAGAGAAAAAGCTGAGAAGGGAGACTTACTATTTGGAACGATTGATAGCTGGCTCGTTTATAAGTTTTCTGCTGGAACAACGCATATAACAGATTATACCAATGCGTCTCGTACACTCATGTTTAATATTTATGATTTGCAATGGGATGATGAACTACTAGACATACTAACTATTCCAAAAAGTATGTTGCCTGAAGTTAAACAATCTTCGGAGATTTATGCACATACGATATCGTACCATTTCTTTGGAGAAGAAGTTCCAATTGCTGGAATTGCAGGTGATCAGCAAGCAGCTCTATTTGGTCAGGCTTGCTTTGAAAAAGGAATGATTAAAAACACTTATGGCACAGGTTGTTTTATGCTAATGCATACTGGCGATGAAGGTGTTACTTCAGAGCATGGTTTGTTAACGACGCTAGCGTGTGTAGTAGACGGAAAAATAGAATATGCGTTAGAAGGAAGTATTTTTGTTGCTGGTTCTGCCATTCAATGGCTTCGTGATGGTTTGAGGCTTATTGAAGATTCGCCGGAAAGTGAGGTATTTGCAACAAATGTGGATAGCGCAGAAGGCGTATATATGGTTCCGGCTTTCGTAGGCTTAGGTACACCTTATTGGGATAGTGAGGCAAGAGGTGCAGTCTTCGGGCTAACTAGGGGCACGACGAAAAGCCATTTCATTCGTGCCACATTGGAATCTTTAGCATATCAAACGAAAGATGTTATTAATGCGATGATAAATGATTCCCAATTAGAAATGAAAACGTTACGTGTGGATGGGGGTGCAGTTAAAAACGATTTTTTAATGCAATTTCAAAGTGATATCCTTGGGAAAGTGCCTGTGGAACGTCCGGTTATTCAGGAAACTACCGCATTAGGTTCTGCGTATTTGGCAGGCTTGGCATTAGGATATTGGAAAGACAAAGAAGAAATTGCCCGACAGTGGGAGGTAGAAAAGACATTTAATGGAACCATGGATCACCAGGAGCGAGAAGCTTTATACGCCGGCTGGAAAAAAGCGGTAGAAGCAACAAGGGTATTTAAGTAAGAAAGAATGTATAAAAAAGGAGGTCGCGATTATCTTAAAGGTAAGCATGACCTTCTTTTTCTCAGGTTCAAAGCTTTTGCAATTTCTATTTTTTAAGAGATAAGAGAGTATAAAAATTTTGGCATTGGGATAACGATATAACGGAATAGTCACGTCTGGCTTAAGCGCCCAGCAACTAGGCGACTGGAGCGAAATCGCCCTACGATAAGTCATCATCGCTTCGTGCCTCACCATGATTCCTAAAACTTTAGTTGCTTCGTTCCAGTTGCTACGTTGCTAACCGGGCGCCTGCGCCTTTGTTCCACTATAGGAAAGGATAAGATTTTTTTGGTTTATAGTATAAGAAAAACAAAGGCTTCCGCCATAAGACTTGGCGACAAGCCAAGTTTTTCTAAGCTGTAACTTATTAATCCCATATGTAACTGGGTAAGACCTCCTTCACTTCCATGCTATGAGGTGAAGAGGAGGAGGATAAGTAGAGAATTTAATTGCAAACGAATATCCTGCTTGAGAGTCCCAGTCATATCCATTTGATATTAACCATTAATGGGACGAAGCTCCCTGTTCATTAAGGATGGACTGTATGCTGGACACATGATTGTTGGAAATGAAGAGGGTCATATGCCTTCTATGTGAAGTAAGATTCTACTACAATAGAGTTGAGGAGGAATGAAGCAATGAAAAAAATCATTAACGATCCAAATGAAGTTGTTCAAGATATGGTGCACGGATTAGTTACTGCGTATCCAACCAAATTAAAAGTAGTTCCGGATACACTTGTAATTGCTCGTGAAGATGCTCCTGTTCAAGGTAAAGTAGGGCTAGTCAGTGGGGGAGGAAGCGGACATGAGCCAGCCCATGCTGGATACATTGGCAAAGGTATGTTAGATTGTGCGGTTGCTGGTGAAGTTTTTACTTCTCCAACACCTGATCAAGTGTTAGAAGGAATAAAAGCAGCAGATGGGGGAGAGGGCGTCTTCCTCGTAATTAAAAACTATACTGGTGATGTGCTAAATTTTGAAATGGCTGCCGAACTTGCTGAAGCAGAAGGCATTCAAGTGGAAAAAGTTATTGTTAACGATGATGTTGCCGTAGAAGATAGCTCGTTTACTACTGGTAGAAGAGGAATTGCTGGTACTGTACTGGTTCATAAAATAGCAGGTGCGATGGCAGAAAATGGAGCCTCGTTGCAAGAAGTGAAGCGGGTAGCTGAAAAAGTGATTGCTAACATTCGCTCGATGGGAATGGCTTTAACCTCTGGAACGGTGCCGGCTGCTGGAAAGCCAAGCTTTCAATTAGAAGAAAACGAAATGGAAATCGGCATCGGGATTCATGGGGAGCCAGGAATTGAACGTAAACCAATTGCTTCTGCGGATGATATTGCTGCGGAATTAGTGGAGCGAATTATGAATGATATGGAAATACCAAAAGAAAGTGAAGTAGCAGTAATGATAAACGGTTTAGGTGCTACTCCTGAAATGGAGCTATTTATTGTAAATAAAAAGGTACAAAGCATTTTAAAAGATAGAGGAATTTACGTATTTCAAACGTTTGTAGGAGAATATATGACATCTTTAGAGATGGCCGGTTGCTCTGTAACATTGTTAAAACTTGACGATGAATTAAAATCATTACTTGCTGCTCCATCCGAAGCACCTGCATTTCGAATTTAGGAGGAATTGAAACATGCAATTAGATGTGAACAAAACGATTCAATGGATGCAACTAACGAATGAGAAGATGCAAGCAAACAAAGATTATTTAACGACTTTGGATCAACCAATTGGGGATGGCGATCATGGAATTAATATGGCTAGAGGTTTCCAAGAAGTCGCTTCCAAATTAAATGAAGGCACGTATACGAACATATCTGATGTATTAAAAGATGTAGCAATGACTTTAATGTCTAAAGTTGGCGGAGCATCAGGACCTTTATTTGGAACTGCCTTTCTCAAATTATCCACCAAGTTAAAAGGTGAAGAGGCTGTAAAACAAGATATATTTGGAACAGCATTAACTGAAGCGGTAAGTGGTTTAAAGCAGCGTGGAAAAGCAGAAGAGGGCGAAAAGACAATGGTAGATATGTGGGCCCCAATTGCGCAATTTTTTTTAGGAGATTCCAATGTAACAGCTGATGGGTTACTCTCTAAGGCTGAATCAGCTTTAGCAAACATTAAAGAAATGACTGCAACCAAAGGACGAGCCGCCTATTTTAAAGACAAAACAGTCGGACACCAAGACCCAGGTGCGGCATCTACTTATCTTATTTTTGAAGCTTTAGCAGAAGTATGGAAAGGAGACAGCGAAAGATGAGCTACGTGGGTATTGTATTAATTTCTCATAGCCATAAAATCGCAGAGGGAACAAAAGAATTAATTCAGCAGGTAATGAAGAATGTCCCCATTGTAGCTGCTGGAGGAACAGAGGAGAACGAGATTGGCACAAGCATAGAAAAAATTAATGCAGCGTTGGAGCAAGCGAATAAGGGAAAGGGTGTACTCTTATTTTATGATCTTGGTAGTGCAAAAATGAATGCAGAAATGGCGATCGAAATGGCTGATCGTGAAGATGCAAAACTAGTCGAAGCACCCATTGTAGAAGGGTCATATGTTGCCGCAGTGGAGTCGGGTATGGGGAAAAACATAAACGATGTCTATGAAGCTGTACGTAGTTCCTTCCCTGAAAAATAAGTTCCAAAAACGCAAGCAGCCCTCTTAGGTAGTGTAAGGGGGCTTTCGTTTACCCGTTATAAATGTAAGACCCTGGCTTAAGGAGCAGGATAATCTGTACTGCAACAATCTAAGTAGGGATAATAGCACCTAAATTCTGGATTCTTTCAAGGGGCTTTA
Source organism: Roseburia sp. 1XD42-34 (assembly GCF_009917385.1). GTDB lineage: Bacteria > Bacillota > Bacilli > Bacillales > Amphibacillaceae > Virgibacillus. The sequence continues at coordinate 15,473 of NZ_QWLJ01000038.1, forward strand.
GATCATATCCTTAGCGGTACTAACGATCAACGTAGAAGAAAATAATATTCACTGGCGAAGTTTCACTTTAACAAGCATGGGGGAGATGCAATGATTTCTTTATCTGATGTGAGGGTGGCAAGAGAGAATGTTTTTCAAGTGGTAAAGGCGACTCCAATTCTTCAATCTGCACAATTATCCAACAGATGCGGTAATCGCGTTTTTTTGAAAGCGGAGCATCTTCAAAAGACAGGGGCTTTTAAAATTCGTGGGGCAGCAAATAAAGTAAAACAGGTTGTGGGAAAGGGCGCTACCTTTGTAACGGCAGCTTCCTCCGGTAATCATGGGCAAGCAGTTGCCTACATTGCCAAGAAACTAGGCATACGTGCAACGATTGTCGTACCGGATGATGTCATTCAAAATAAGCTTGCTGCAATCCAAGCGTATCATGGTGGTATCGAAAAGTGTGGTCGAACCCCTTCTGAACGGTTACGACGTGCCGAACAATTAGCTTCCGAAGGAGGTGGGGCTGTGATACCACCTTATGATGATCCACTTATTATAGCGGGACAAGGAACCATCGGTCTGGAACTACTGGACCAGTTGGACGAAATTGATATCGTTGTTGTGCCAATTGGCGGTGGGGGATTAATTTCTGGTATCTTAACTGCGATAAAAGAAATAAAACCATCCGTCAAGGTAATTGGGGTTGAGCCTGAAACAGCTAATGATACATGTATTTCATTGCAAAACGGAGCCATCACGAGTATTTCCCAAACAGCGACTGTTGCTGATGGCTTAAGAGCAACTCAACCCGGTAACTTGAAGTTACCAATTGTGCAACACTATGTAGACGATATTGTTCTAGTAAGCGAGGAACAAATAAAGGATGCAGTAAGATTTGTGTTAGAAAGAATGAAACAATTAATTGAGCCTTCCAGTGCAGTTACAGTAGCTGCGGCAATCTACGATAAAATCGGTGCTTGCGAAAAAAATATCGTATGCGTCATTTCAGGAGGTAATGTAGATCTTTCACAGCTTGCTAAGATGATGGTGTAGCACATTACGAGAAAAAGTCGCTGAAAAGAACTCGTATCACCTGTGAAATTGATACGAGTTCTTTTCAATTTTTATATGGATTTATTTCCTAAAATAGCCATATATGGCTTGAAGTTAGGTCGTACAAATAACGATTGTTATCAATATTTTTGTTCTGCTATCAAACTACGCACAATTTATTTTTTGGTTTTTGTACCTTTATTTCATTCCATTCCCTGTTAAGCCACTTTAGAGGTAGAGACTGAAATGGTTTCTTCAATCTCCATGTTATTTTTCACATTTTGCCGTGCATATTTGTAGAACAAGGCAATAATACCAATTGTTATCACTGCGCTTAGTATATAAGTAATGTTCATTGGTATTCTAAATCCAATTGGCGCATTAAGAATATATGCTGTCGTAACATAGGTCATAAAAATACCTGGTACCATGGCCACCCAATAATTCTTTTTTGCAATAAATAAGTACATCGATGCTACCCATAATGCGATAACTGCTAGAGATTGATTGGCCCAGGAGAAATACCTCCAAAGCAAAGTGAAATCCATATTAGTTAGAATAACAGAGATAGCGAATAATGGTAAAGCGATGATCAATCGTTTAGTAATTTTCTTTTGCGATACATGAAAGTAATCAGCTATAATCATGCGTGCACTGCGAAATGCTGTGTCCCCAGATGAAAGCGGGAGAAAAATGATGGATAATACAAGGACAGATCCTAAGATGGAACCGAGCATCATTGTACCTACTTCACTTACAATACCCCCTGTCCCGATGGTATTAATTAATTCATTTAGCGTAACTGTCTCGCCAAATAAGCTCATTGCTGCAGCAGCCCATACCATAGCAATAATACCTTCTACAATCATCATGCCATAAAAAACACTTCTTGCTTCTTTTTCATTTTTCGTTGTTCGGGCAATAATTGGCGATTGTGTTGCATGAAAGCCAGATAAAGCACCACAGGATATAACTAAAAATAATAATGGAAAGATAGGCGTTTTTTCCGGATGCAAATTGGTTAATGATACTTCTGGAATAGGTGCTTGGTTGATAATAAGGCTAATTCCTAACGCTAATGTTCCAACAAGCAAAAACGCACCAAATATAGGAAATAGCTTACCTATCAGTTTGTCTATTGGTAACATAGTAGACAGAATATAGTAACCAAATATGATAACTACAAGTGCAGTGAGTGCAATAGTTTCATTTACTAAATCAAAAATTAGACCAGCGGAAGAGCTGACAAAAACGGTTCCTACCAATAATAAAAGAAGTACAGAAAATATGTTCACTATGTGTTTCATGTATTTGCCTAAAAATTTACCGGCTAGCTGCGGAAGATGTGCTCCTCCATTACGAATCGAGATCATCCCTGTTAAGTAGTCGTGAACAGCACCTGCAAATATACATCCTAAGACGATCCAGAGAAAAGCTACAGGACCATATAATGCTCCCATAATTGGTCCGAAAATTGGCCCCACCCCTGCGATACTAATCAACTCAATCATGGCATTTTTATTCCTTTTGAGTGGCAGGTAATCGACGCCATCCTGCTTCGTAATAGCTGGTGTCGGGCGATCTGGTCGTACTCCGAAAACCTTTTCAATAAACTTCCCATATGTGAAATAACCTACAATTAATAGTATAATTCCTCCTAGAAATGTAAACATTCCAAGTCCTCCCTTTTGTGGTGAATTCGTTTACATTAATAATGTAATATGAAAACGCTTGAATAAGGGTTTTTTTTGATAACATGTCTATTTGTTATGCTAACATGTTTATATTTAGACTAAACATGGGATAGGGAAAAAAATACAAGGATAAATGTTTTTTCAATTTTCACTCAAACAGGCTACCTTTAGAAGCAGAAATAACGCCATTTGAATTAGGGGAAAGGGCTCACCCGATAGAGGAGACATCCGCCATAGTTGGGGGCTAGCCCGCCGAAGAAGGCAGGCTGCACGTCGGAGTAGTAGATTCGCCCTGCGAAGCACACATGTTGCTCATCGAAGTAGTAGATTCACCCTGCGGAGCACACATGTTGCTCATCGAAGTAGTAGGTTCGCCCTGCGAAGCAGACAGGTGTCCGAGTAATCGAGAAAGTCGCTCGTCGCGGTTGGTATGTAACTCATCGAAGCTAGAAAGAACTCGCGATATACATCGAGAATTTTTCGCTAAGTGTTATACATATGAATAAGCGTAGATTACCCTACCAGAATAATTGTAAACATCGGCTATTTCCTTGTGAACGTCGTTTTTAAGCATAAACAATCCAGCTTTATGGATCATTATATAAATTAAATTATTGTAAGGATTTCTCTGTAGTTCGATCTCTTTTAAACGAAGTTAAACAGCCCTCTCCCAAGAGAGGGCGATTGCGTATTGTAATTTTAAAAATTAAAGCTCCAACTGGTCACGTAATTCTTTTACGTAATTTCTACTAACTGGTAAAGGTTCATCTCTTCCAGCTATATGTAAATTATAGGCACCATTAAACCATGGAGTAAGTTGACTAACGTAATTTAGGTTAACTAAATAACTTTTATGAATACGAAAAAAATGAAAGGCATTTAATCGCTGCTCCAAACCCTTTAATGTTTTTTTGGTATAAAATGCATTGGATTTGGTAACGATTTTTAGTTGTTTCTCTATGCTTTGCACGTAGAGGATTTCAGTTGGATCCACATAAAAGACGCCATCTTCATTTTCGATGCCTAATTTATTAGCAGCTTCCTGCTCTCTTTCTTCCGGACCAAATAACATTTTTTCAATTCTAGAAATTGTTTGCTCTAACTGATTTTCGTCATATGGTTTTAATAAATAATTGACCGCTTCATATCGGAAGGCTTGAACAGCAAATTGAGGATATGCCGTAGCAAATACTAATAAAGGCGGATGCCTCAATTCCATGAGTGAAGCTGCTGCTTCCATCCCATCCATTCCAGGCATTTCTACATCTAGAAAAACAAGGTCAGGTTTCTTTTTCATCGCTTCTATAATACAAGACTCTCCAGAGTTTGCTTGACCAACAATTTCTACTTTAGGATAAGCAGCCAATAAGTAAATTAGCTCTTCCCGGTTTAATTTTTCATCATCAACGACTAATGCTTTTATTATACGTTTCATGACTCTTCCTCCATATGGTATTCTCTAGCTGGAATTAAAAATTGAACACTAGTTCCTTCGTTTATTTTGCTAGTAATAACTAATTGAGCTTGTTCGCCGAACTTCATAGTAAGTCGGCGATTAATATTGTATAATGCCATCCCTGTTCCAATGTTGGATGAAACAACTCTTTTTCCAATAAGTTGGATTTGTTCTTCTTGTATTCCCTTTCCGTTATCTGTTACAGCTATCTGGATAGACTGCCCTTCTTTTGAAATGTGTATATGAATATGTGCAGCTTCTTTTTTATCTTTTAACCCGTGTTTCATAGCATTCTCCACAATAGGTTGCAGGATTAATGGAGGAACGGTTTCCTGTAAGCAGCTTTCATCAATGTGATAGGTAACGTGCAGTCGATCATGGAAACGTGTTTGCTCAATATCCAAATAAGCCTGGACATGCTTTAATTCTTGCTCAATCGTAATTTCCTTCTCGGTCGTTACGGTTAAGTTTTGTCTTAAAAAATGGGATAGAGATACAAGCAATTTTCTTGCTTTCATTGGATCAATTCGCACAAGCGAAGTAATTGTGTTTAATGTATTAAATAGAAAATGTGGTCTGATCTGTGCTTGTAGTGCATTTATTTCTGACTCTCTTGCTAATTGCAACGCTTCTTCCGCTCGAGCAATTTCCAATTGGTTGCTTAGCAATTTGGCAAGCCCGCTTACCATTTCCTTTACCAAGCGATTAATATCTTCCTTGGAACGATAGTAAAATTTTAATGTACCAATGGTTTTTCCGCGTTGCTTTAAGGGGGCCACAACAACTGCCTTTAAAGGACAATTATCTTGACTACAATGAATTTGTTGATCCGAAGCAACGATTAGTTTACCTGATTGAATCGTATCTCTCGTTATTTGTGTTTGAATTTGATTACCTTGTTTATGGTGGTCATCACCTAAACCAACATGCGCTAAAATTACCTTATCATTCGTCATGGATACAGCAATAGCATCCATCTCTTGGTATAATATGTCACAGGCTGCCTGAGCTGTTCTTTCATGAAGTCCTTTTCTTAGGTGAACTAATGTCTTATCAGCAACACGTAAGGTTAATTGGGCCTGGCTAGCTCCAACCTTTTCTTCCTCTTTAACGACTACTTGAATAATAAGCATAAATAGTGCTCCACCAAGCCCATTTGCAATAACCATAGGCAGCCCAATAACTTCTACTAGTGAGACGTTCTTCACAAATGGTCTTGATAACAAGAGGATAAGCAACATCTGAATAATTTCTGCGGTTGCTGTAATTGTAAATACTTTAGGTAACGAATGATAGCGTTGTTTGTTGTGAAAATACCCCGAGAAGATACCTGCTATGATCGTAGCTATACCACAGCTAAGTGCAGTATAGCCCCCAAGCAAGAGGCGGTGGACACCAGCAATAATTCCTGCTCCCAAACCAATCTTATATCCACCTAGAAGTCCTGCTACTACTACTCCAATTACTCTAAAGTTTGCAATGGCTTCATCTGGTTCAATACCAATGCGCCAACGCTCGATTTCGGAAGTGCCAGTATTAAAAATAAGTCCTGTATACGTACCAATTATTCCAAACAACCCAAAAAATAGCATCGCCTTATATTGTTGGCTTTGGCTTAAGGAGTGTTTGGAAATCATATTGCGAAAAAATTGTAATCGCGTTAGTAAAAATGCAATCATCACGATAATGCCGAGTCGCTCTAGCATCATGACAAGAAGATCAAACATAAGATAGCCTCTTTCCATCTAATTAAAGGTTGTTAGAAAAATCACAAGAAATTTAAAACGGTGACTAAAATAATTTAGACAGGGTGAAGGAGCGTATTATAACAACTCTCCAAGACGCTGAACGATTGGTAGGCATTTGGTAGAAAATGAAATGTCTTTTTTAAGAAGATAAGAAAGTGTGCTTGTGGGTAACGAAATAACCGACTAATCACGTCCGACTCCATCGCCTAGCAACTAGACGAGTTTAGAAATGCGCCCGACGATAAGTCATCATTTGTTCATTCTCTCACCAAAGTGCTTTTATCTTCGCTGAGTTGTTCCATTGGCTACGTTGCTAAACGTGCGCTTGCACCTTTGTCGCTGCAACGCTCTCTAGTCAGATTAGCTAGTAATCCATTGAAGAACCTACAGTTTGAAGCCAGTCCTGCTTTTAAAACGTTTTAAAATAATCGAACTCTCTACACGAGTAATACCACTCACCGAGTATAATTCTTTATTGATAAAAACTTCTAATTTTTGAAAGTCTTCAACGAGAACATGCATATGCAATGTACTGGGACCTGTCATTTGATAAATGCTTGCTACTTGAGGGTTATCTGCTAAGTTTTGCGCAACCTCCTGTAATTGCATAGGTTCCACATCTACTTCAAAAAAAGCCGAAACTTGCTTGCCAAATTTTTCAGAGTTAATCACAACAGAAAATTTTTCAATAACGCCTTTATCTTTTAAATTTTGAATCCTGTCTTTTACCGCTACCCGGGATAACCCAACTTTTTCTGCAAGCTCTACGTATGATAACCTTCCATCTTCAGTTAAAGCTGCTAATAATTTCTTGTCAATATGATCCAATTTCATATAAGATACTCCTACTCTTTTATTTTGTATCTGTATCTAGTTTAACAAAAACGGTTATCTAAGAAAATTATCTTGTAGAAGATGTTTAGTAAGAGTACTCCTGTTTTATGTCTAGTATTTAGAGAGGGGATTTTATAAACAGTACTATTCACAATAAAATGTAATAACAAAATGAAAGTCATTTATTTCATATTGTTGTATATAGATTAAATTTCGCTGTTAAAAGTTTATTTTTGTTATTGATTAGTATTGACAACTGTGTAAATGTTTATTATCATTTATTTAATTTAAAGAAAATACAGAGTTTTAGCTTCTAAATGGATTTCGATTTGAAATTATAATACATATATAATTTTCACACATACCATTCTGGAAAATGAACGTTAAAAATGATGGGTCTGTTTTTAAAAATAGTAAGTATGAAAGTCTCTAACTATCGTAGAAAAGGAGCTCATTAGCTATGGATTTTTTTCAAAACCAAACATACCCATATGCTGTCCCACGACAAGCTACGTATGCACAGAAGGGGATGGTGGCAACTTCTCAGCCATTGGCTTCACAGGTAGGACTCGAAATATTAAAAAGAGGCGGAAATGCCATTGATGCTGCAATTGCAACGGCAGCTTGTCTGACTGTGGTGGAACCAACATCGAATGGGATAGGAGGCGACGCTTTTGCATTAGTTTGGACAAAAGGGAAGCTGCATGGCTTAAATGCTAGCGGAAAATCACCTGAAAGTATCTCCATTGAAGCCGTAAAAGCATTAGGGTATGAGGAGATGCCAAAATATGGCTGGGTTCCGGTTACGGTGCCTGGTGCTCCGGGAGCATGGGCTGAATTATCGAAAAGGTTTGGTAAGCTGTCATTTCAAGAAGTGTTACAGCCTGCTATTACCTATGCTAGAGAGGGTTTTCCGGTATCGCCGATATTAAGCAGGTTCTGGAAAAGAGCTTATCAAGCTTATAAGCAACATTTTACTGACAACATATACCGAGAATGGTTTGCAACGTTTGCTCCTAAAGGGAGGGCACCTGTAGCTGGTGAATTATGGCATTCACCGAATCACGCTAATACGTTACAAAAAATTGCCAATAGTTATGGTGAATCTTTTTATCATGGAGAATTAGCAGAGCATATAGCGCAATTTTCTGAACAAAGTGGTGGATTTTTAAATGGGCATGATTTAGCTAATTATCATGTAGAATGGGTGGATCCAATACATGTTAATTACCGGGACTACGATATTTGGGAAATACCTCCAAACGGTCAAGGGATTATTGCACTTCAGGCACTCCATATTTTAAAGGGATTTCAATTTGTTGAAAAGGATTGTGTAGAAACGTATCATAAGCAGATTGAAGCTATGAAACTTGCATTTGCAGACGGTCAAAAGCATATAACTGAACCTGCATTCATGAGATATTCTGTGAATGAAATGCTAAGCGAGGAATACGGTGCCATTCGTAGGGAATTAATAAAAGACCACGCAATGCAACCACAAGCTGGGGAGCCTGCACTTAGTGGTACGGTTTATTTAGCTACGGCTGATCGAGAAGGGAATATGGTATCATTTATACAAAGTAATTATATGGGATTTGGCTCTGGTTTGGTGGTACCGGGAACAGGTATTGCATTGCAAAATCGAGGGCATAATTTTTCCATGGATAGCTCTCATGTAAATGCACTTGCTGGAGGTAAACAGACGTACCACACGATTATTCCGGGCTTCATGACTAAAAAAAATCAGCCAATTGGTCCATTTGGGGTGATGGGAGGATTTATGCAGCCTCAAGGACATGTCCAAGTTATCATGAATTCGCTTGACTTTCAATTGAATCCACAAGCTGCATTAGATGCCCCGCGCTGGCAATGGATGAAGGATAAGCGAATAGAAGTGGAAGGCCGCTTTCCGCATCATATCGCTTTGGAATTAGCTGAAAAAGGGCACGAGGTTCAGGTTCAACTAGAGCCGAACAACTTCGGAAGAGGGCAAATTATTTGGAGGAACCCAGATACTGGTGTATTAGTTGGTGGAACAGAGTCGAGAACAGATGGCACGATTGCAGCATGGTAATCGGAAAATAGAATGCTTAAGCTATGTATTTAAAGCAATGATTCTGTTTAACTACAAACAGTGGAATATAGATATTGCCAGCTATTCCCATTAATAATGTCGGTTAGTTGAAGTTAATTATAGAACGGATATTGGAGCGTTAGGATGCTTTATGGGCCTATTGATCTTTATCGTGTGGGTTGAGTAGTTTGGTTCTTATTATAGAGATTTTGTATTAAAATAGCCATTATTTAAGGCTAGGGGGGAGTGATTTTGATGGTCTGAGTGGGTGACTTTTCGTTTGAAATGAGCGTCTTAGGTGTTGAAACGAGCGCGATTTTGCCGAGTAGTGAGCGCCTATGTTGGAGTATCGGGCGAGGTTATGCGAGTGGCGATTGCCTACATCGTTGTATCGAGCATGATTTGCTGAGTACAAAGAGCCTATGTCTGTGTAGCGAGCAAGACAATGCGAGGGATGAGCGAATTCAGATGTATATAGCCCTTTTTCCCCTCAAGTAACGGGAAATGTTGCGGTCTCTTCATGCTACGTGGCAACTCCAAGAGGATAAGCGGAAAGGTCCTACTGCAAGTCAAATATCTAATTCTTTTACTTGCTATTAGAACGGTTATGCTTTTGCAGCACTAATTAACCATCAGTGAAGAGATCAAGAACACTCCATTTGATTAAAGTTTAACTATATCTAAAAGTACTTATTTTCTTCGACCACGTCGGTTAATTTACTACGTTTGTTTAGGTACACAATTTTAAAAAAAGGTACGTGAAATATGAAATTACATTGGAATATTTTTATAGCTTTTTTTCGAGTTGGTATATTGGGCTATGGCGGTGGTCCTAGCTCTATTCCACTCGTTCATAAAGAAGTAGTCGATAAATATAAATGGATGGGTGATGAAGAATTTGGTGATTTGTTAGCACTTGGAAATACATTGCCCGGACCTATTGCTACAAAACTTGCTGGTTACATTGGTTATCGTGTTTCTGGGGTTCTGGGGATGCTTAATGCGGTGTTAGCGACAACTTTACCTACTATTTTTTTGATGATTTTGTTGTTATCTTCGCTTTCATCTATGAAGGGATATGATTGGGTGCATGGAATGACAGCTGCAGTTATTCCAGTTGTCGGGGTCATGCTTGCGGTCTTGACGTGGCAATTTATTCAAAAAGCTGGCCAAGGTATGGGGTGGTTTTCAACAATAATCATGTTAATCGCCGTCTTCATTTTGTTGGAAATATTGCATCTTCACCCGGGAATTCTCATCGGAGCATTATTAATTTTGGCACTTGTAAAGATAGGTGGTAAAGAAGATGAAGCACCTCCTTCTGAAAGAGATGGTGATTCTTCATGATTTATTGGGAAATATTTCTCGCTTTTTTTATTCCTGGAATATTAGGCTATGGCGGAGGTCCTGCTTCTATCCCACTAGTAGAAAATGAAGTCGTCTCTCGTTATGGATGGATGGATGTACAACAATTTAGTGAAGTTTTAGCGCTTGGTAATTCCTTGCCTGGACCGATTGCTACAAAAATGGCAGGGTATATCGGCTATGAGGTCGGTGGACCGCTAGGAGCATTCGTCGGTGTGTTTGCGACTGTAGCGCCCTCCTTACTTTTGATTCTTATTTTACTAAGCGTATTATATAAATACAAAGACTCGCCAAAAGTAAAACGGATGACACTATATGTCAGACCAGTAATCGGGGTTCTGCTAGGTATTATGGCCTGGCGCTTTTTTGGTGAATCCTATGCGAATATAGGATTCTTCCAAACAGCATTTTTAACTGTTGTCAGCTATTTATTGATGGAAAAGTTCAAATTACACCCTGCGTTTGTCATTAGTGGTGCATTAATTTATGGAGGCTTTCTGCTCTAGAAGGCTCTTTATATTATTGTCCAAGTAAAAATGCTGTGTACACAAAGTGGCATGAACTCATACAGATAGGTGCGTTGTGAGTTATTGAAATTAGAAGGGAAAAAGTTAAGCACTCCCATTCTTACAGGCAATTACCACTTTAACGGTATCTATACAAAAACACATTCTGTGGTTATATCGTCTTCCACAGAATGTATCTCATTTTATTTTACGAGCCCAAGTTGTTTAAGTCCGTTATAAATGCCAGCGTCTTCTACAGAAGTAGTTCGGTGTTTGGCATAAGCAAACAAGTCTGGGTTACTGTTCCCCATTGCAAAGCCATCTCCTACCACTTGTAGCATTTCTTTATCATTCATTCCATCACCGAAAGCAATCGCTTGTTCAGGTTGAATATCCAAATATTGGAGTACTTTTTTGATTGCTTCTCCTTTATTAACTTGCTGACGAATGATGTCATAGCAGTTAGAAATCCCATTTACGATTACTTCCGATAAATGAAAGTCTGGATTTAAGTTTTCATAAGCTTGTACTTGGCTAGGTTGAACATTGATGATGGATGAGCCGAGGATTTGATTATGAACGGTTTCTGTTAAGAGATAATTGTTTTTTAGCTGAAACACTTCAGCAAATTCTCGGGTTACAGGGCTTGAAAGTGAAGTGAAATAGTTTTTATTTTTCGTATAACAAACTAATTCGTGGTCACTTTGTTTAGCTAGAGCTAGAAATTGTTCGAATGTAGCTTGATCCATTGGTTTATCGACAAGAATGTTGTTTTCATATTGCGCATATGCTCCATTATAGCCTATGAACCCTTCTACGCCTAAATCTTCCCCTAGCTCTGTCACTTCATGTAATGGTCTTCCAGTGCAAATAAAAACAAGTATACCTTGCCTCTGGACTTGCTGGATGGCATCTTTTGTAGAGGGGGTATACGTATGATCCGGTGTTAAAATGGTTCCGTCAATATCCAAGAATAGTGTTTTGTAAGTCATGATAAGCAGATTTCTCCTTTATGGGTTTTTAAAGACCTCATCCCATCTATTATCGAAACGAATTTAGTATTTGTCAACCAATTCAAGCACTGCCGTATAAGAGGGGGTATGTCGATGTAATACTGGACGGTTTAGTGTTAGATAGACGAGACCAAACCGCTTATTTACAAGTGATTTAAACGAGGTTACTAGCATTATATTGATTCGTTCAGGATTTGTTTGACCTTGCTCAATTAGAATCGGGTAATGTTTCATTTTCCCAGGAAATTGTTTCTTTAAAAAAGTTGTTTGTCCATCTTTGTAATCAGTTTAAACTAGATGTAGAAAATGCGGAACTGGATTATCAATGGGCGATGGATAGACATTTGGATACTGGTGAATGGTTAGTTGAGGTTGATGTACAAAGAATGGAACAGGTTATGGCGAGTTTGATATCTAATGCGATCAAACATACGAGTGAAGGAAGTATCTCGATAGGATTAGCATTAGAAGCAGATCGGGTGATTTTTAGCGTGGCAGATGATGGGGCAGGAATCTCAAAATCAGAAATCAATTATATATTCGACCGTTTTTACAAAGAAAATAACCAGCAGAAGCAACAGGCGCATGGGTTAGGACTAGCCATCACTAAGGAAATTATTCAACAACATAATGGGAAGATATGGGCTGAGGTGAAAAAGGAAAGGGGAGCGTTTTTAACTTCTCTATACCGATTTTCTTAAAGGATGATTATTAAGCAGAGATATAACATATGGTAATGACTAGTTTTCTTTTTTCCATAGGATAGGAAGGGATAACTATGGACAAAATATTTTAACTCGTATACGAGGCGATGTAAGGCTTCTGCTTCAAGAGTTAGATCATCTGTACTGCAACAATTCTAAGTGAGTGATAACAGCTTAAATGCACTATTTTCGTAAGCGGTCTTAGGTCATACCACTATGGTACTACCATTCAGTAGGGATGAAGGACATCTTCCACTGCTGGAAGCTCCACCCTGTATATGGAAATAAAACAGGGAAAAGAATATTTTAAAGGTACTTCATGAAAACGCCTTCGAAAAATAGCTGGACTTATTGACTTTATATCTGTTCAATTGTAGACTATATTCAGCAGCTATTTATGTATGAGGTGAGAGAAATGTTTCAATCGGTGCTTACAATTGGTGCAATATTAGTAGTAGCAGTAGTAGTACTTAGTCTGATACTGCTAAAGGCGACATCAAAGGACAGCTATACAGGTTACTTTCCTGGAATTATTGTAGGGCTTGCGGGTTTAGTATTTCTTATGTTAGCTGCCGCAATCGATAAAGTAGAGATTATGGGCGCTGGTTTAGGGGGATGGGGCATTGCATCATTATTTGCTGCAGCGATTGGCCTCATTATTACAGCGTTGACAGACACTTTTGCACATGCAAAAGCATAACAAAAAAGAGCGGGGAAACCCGCTCTTTTTTGAAAGATAAGAACGTATAAAAATTGTTGCTTTTGGGATACGGACTTAACAGAAGAGCCACGTCCGGCACATGAGCCCAGCAACTAGGCAACTTCATGAATCACCCTACGATAAGTCATCATTGGTTCGTGCCTCACCATGATTCCTAAAACTTTAGTTGTTTCGTTCCAGTCGCTACGTTGCTAAACGGGCGCTTGCGCCTTTGTTCTATCAAAATAAAATTATAAACGGTGAAGCTGGATAACTAAAGTATTCACATTAAAGGCGAATGCTGCTCTAAATTAGCCTGGACAATATACGTAAACTTTTGCTCGGGGAGAGACGTTAATGAGACTCTCATAGTGCGATGAGCGTAGTACACACACCAGTCGATCACGGAAAGCAAATTACATTTCTTGAGCGATTATAGTATCACGATCATTTCTTGATAGTTCCCATTTTATGAAACAGGTCTTTAGCTAGGCTTAGAGATTTGCCTAGACACGGATCAGCTTTACAGAAAAACTCCCGAGGATTTTTTTCTACGTGACTAGGTTATTTATACTGTGCATGAACAGCTTTAACGTAGCAACAGAATATTGTTAATCAAGATTATTGAGCAACTAATATCGTTTGTGCAAATGGATAATATTGTTTTCAATCATTTACACAAATACGTATACCCGTCTCGTTGTTCGATCTTTCCCTCTTTCATCAATTTGCCGATAGCTCGCTTAAAAGCAGCTTTACTAATCTGAAACGTAGCCCGTATCTCTTCCGGGTCGCTTTTATCACTAAAAGGGGAAACCCCATCATTTGCTCGGAGGTGTTCCAGGATTTCCGCTGCGTCTTCATGTAGGCTGTCTTGTTTTCTCTTACGCAAGGAGATATTCAGCGTCCCATCATCTTTTACTTCAATGACTCTTCCTTCGACATACTCTCCTAGACGAGGTTCTTGCTTTCGTTCCGTATAATGGATAAAACCACGATAATCATCTGGCGTAATAATTGCAGCCCCTTCTTTACTTGTGAAATACACTGTTCCGGAAATAGAGGTGTTCCACAAATCTTCCGGAGCGAATTCAATTTCTCTTGAAATGACTTGCTCTGTTGCAGGAATAGCAAGCAATCTGCCTTTTTTGTCTCTTCCCAAAGTAACATATAGTTGGTCACCGATTTGCGGCCACACTTTTACGTACAGTGGAAGGTCGTCCTTTGAAACAAGTATATCTTTGGATGTACCTATATCAACAAAAACGCCAAGGTTTGGGATTACTTCTTTAACGGTGCTCCAACCATATACATCCATTTCTATTTGCGGAAGCTGTGTAGTTGCTACTACCTTTCCTTTTTTATCCGTATATAGAAATACATCTATTTCTAGATCAGGTTTTAACTCGCTATTTGCTTCTCGATGATGTAGTAAAATTTCGTGTTGCCCATAGCTTAACACATAACCCGTGTTAATGATTCGCTCCACAGTCATGGTTTGAATAGTTCCAGTTAATTGATTCATCTTTGTAAATTCCTTCTTTCTATGTATTGGAAAAGGGGTACCCATCTTAGAGTACCCCTTATACTGCAAAGTAACACATAAGTCATATTATTCCTCGACATTCATCGAGTGAGAAATCCATCTTTTTTCTTCAAACGCTTTTGAATAGCAGCAGAGATGTTAAAAAAATCGCTATCCAATTAGCACAATATACTAATAAGCTTAATCTCCATGGAGTGTGGTTCCCAGACCAAATTAATTGTTACTTCATTAATACATTTTCATATTTATTCGAATTTCATTTATAACCGCGGTAATCTTTCCACTGGGTGTCCTCTAACTTAGACAACGTAAGCCCTGTGTTTCTTGCTAAACCTTTGCATATAAGGGTTAATTTGTATTCAATTTTACCTAGCCCCAATTTTAGCCCCACTTGCTAAAAATTCACCGAATACTATAGCTGATTGTATGTCTAGATCTTCAAAGAAATGAGCATATGTTTTATTAACCATCTCTATTGTGTTACCTAAACGTTCAGCTATTGCGTTAGGTGGTACCCCTAAACTTATAAGGGTGGTTGCGTGAGTATGGCGCAATCCATGAGGAGTTATCTTTTTTAAAGAAATATCATCAGAATCAACTTTTTTATAAAAGTCACTGAGAAATTGACCGAGATAATAGTGACCTATTTCTCTTCCGTGGTGCGTAATAAAAACTAAGTCGTTTTCTTTAAGTTTCTTTCCTAAAGATAACTTTACCTCAGCACACCATTTTCGATATTTTTTTAATTGGCCGATCACCTCTTTGTCAACTTTGATAGTCCTGTAACTGTTTTTTGTTTTGGGAGGCCTAATACCCAGCTTATCCCTAGTATGTTCTACTGTAACAGTTTCATTTTTGAAGTCAATATTTAACCATTTTAATGCTGCGGCTTCCCCACTTCTTAATCCCGTATAAGCTAAAAGTTGTACTAGAGTGTAGTTTGTAATATTGCCATGCTTTTTTACGTTGGTTAAAAATAATGTTAATTCCTCTGGTTTTAGAAAGTTGTCCTTTTTCTTTTCTCGGTTAACTACAACTTTTTTAACCCTGTTTTTGTCAATTATTTCGTCATCCACAGCAGCATTAATAGCAATCTTAAAAATATTATGGTAAAGGTCAATTGTGTTTGGCGAAAGTTCCATATCGTGTAGCCGATTAATAAATTGCCTTACATAAGTGTTTTTATCAACTTGAAGCAATTTGTATTTACCTAATAATGGTTTGTAATAGTTGTCAATGAGCGCTTTTCTATCTTTTTTTGTCTTTACTCCCCAAGATTTTTCATTCATTGCATACCATATATCTAGCCAATGCGATACGGTTATTTGATCGTGTTCTACTTGCTTAGCGTTTCCATTTAAAAATGCAGCCTTTACTCCCAAAAGAGATTTAAGAGCTTCTTTCTCTGTTTTAAAACCACTCTTTTTCTTCTCTCTCCTATTCCCTAAAGTATCGTAGTATTTATGGCGATACATATAACGCTTTTCACCTGACTTCAATACATAGTAATAAATTTCGTCATCAGTTTTTGTTTTATTTAATTTCATTTTTCTCATCCCTTTTCAACGTGGGTAGACGTTGTTGGATAGAAATGTTTGCATCACCCCCTCTAAAGAAACGTTTGTTCTGTTTTAATCGTAAAAATTTTTAATGAGCAGTTGCTCAGGTATGCCGTAATTTTCTACAGCATCTTTTATAGTAATAGTGGAGGTCATATCTTTTCTAAAAACCAATTTAATTGCAAATGTATTAGCTTCTACCTCTATTTTGCTAGTCGAATAATATGTATTAAATTTCAAAAAAGGTGTATTAATTTCAGGATGCAGTATGGCATGAGCAAGTTCGTGAGCACAGGTAAAGATTTGTTGTTCTGTAGATGCGTTTTCGTTGATGTGGATAATAGACACACGGGCATGCCTAGTATGAAACCCCAATATCTTCCCCAGGGGTATTGTTCTAACAACTATGTCCATTGCTTCGGCTATTTTAAAAGGATTATTAGTATCGTATTTTTTGATGAGAGAATCAACTTTATGTTTAATATCCACACTGACTCACTCCTAATCTCTATATTTATAAGGGGTGAATTTCTTTTTAGCTATCCTCTTAGCGATGCGTAATGAGGTTTCCAAAGAAGCGATCAACATTTCTCTATCTTCCTCATCCAATTCATCTATAGTGCTTCCGTCAAACGCAGCAAATCCAGACTCGTTGTCCATGTTATTAATCATTCTTTCAAGTTCTTTTTGAATACTTTGTTCGTCCTTTTCTGTTAAATCATAGTATCGTTTCTTTTCTGTGCGACCCAGAAGGTAATCCACAGATACGTCAAAGTAATCGGCTACTTTCTTAAGTTTATCTACTCCAGGAGTAGAATCATCCCATTTTCTAATTTGTCCATTGGATATTCCGGTCTGTCTCTCCAGTTCTGCAACAGTTATTTTTTTCTCTTTACATAAATTTTTTATTTTTTCTACTAAACCCATTACCGTCAACCTTTCCCAAGCTTATAAAAAACGGAAATTATCAAATAAATTAATATTTCTATTGACAATTAGTTTATTTGATATTAAACTGTGTTCATAAGCTAATTTGTTAGCTGAAAAGACAATAAAAAATATGACCTATTAAAATACATTTTTTTCGCTGGGGGGCGTAACAAAATGTGTAATACAGGCTTTTTTTAAAGTCTTATTTAGCTATGAATTGATAATATCATATAAGCTAATTTGGGTCAATAAAATTAGCTAACATTTTAGCTTATAAATTAACATTCGTGAAAAGAGGTGTTTTTTATGCCTGAAACTTTAGCATTAGAAGTTCGTTCTGAGTTGTTCAAACGTAAAATGAGCCAAAAACAATTAGCCGAAATTCTGGGGATATCTACTGTGTATTTAAGTGACATTATTAACGGTAGAAAAACAGGGCCAAAAGCGCAAGAACATGCTAAGCATATCAAAAAGATATTAGGTATTTAGTAAAGGAGTTGTTGGTTTGATCCCTGCAAATGTGCAAGTGAATATCAACGAGAAAGCAGTAAAAGAATTCATTGAAAGTAAATTGCAAGAACAAATAAATCAACGTTTATTACTGGTCGATATTAACAAACTTGCAGAATTAACTTGTATGTCAGTTCGATATTTGGAAAAAGAGATTTTATCTGATCCAAGAATTAAGGTTCATGAAAGAAGGAAAAACCGGAAACGTTGGTGGATTGCCGAACCAACTTTTAAAGCAATAGAAGAAATTGTATCTGAATGGTAATAAAAAAAATAGTCGTGGGTAGACGTTGGAATACAGAAATACGTAAGGAGGAAGCAAAATGACCCAAGAACTGCAATCGTTCCGTGATAGATACAACAACATCATGCAAGCACCTAAACGGATACGTAACAAACGGTTAGTTACTTTGATGGAGGATATGGCAAGGACATATAACATTCCGTTGTTGTATTCAGCAGCGTATACATTCAACAACCCGGAAGTAATGAAGCTTTATAGACAAGTTAGTTATGCAAGAGATTTTGAGGGAGGGAGATAGATGTTTGATAAGTTATCTAATCTAAGAAGCGCCTTTGAACAGGCAGTAGATACTGTTTTGGAAAACGGCATCCCGCAAGAAATAGATCTGCGCCGTTCTGAACTGATGAAGCTAGTTGTAAAAGAAGCAAATCGAAGAAAAAGCGTGGGACCTTATTCCAGGGATGCAACCGCCGACCCGATAACCGGAAGAAAAAGATATGAAAAGTACTAATTAATATCCGATTTATATAGCTCGTAGAGTTTTTCAAACATTTTAAATTGGTTCCGGTCAAGTTTTCGTTCTAAATAGGAACTCATATCAGCATAGCTGTTAGAGTTTGGAAATTTTCTATCCCTAAGAATATCGTACGCTAAGTCACCTACTGGTCTGTTGATTTCTTTAAAATGTTTCAACCATATTATAAATTTCAAATCTATACCCTCCTTCACATTTATTCTACCAAAAGTGAGGGAAAGAAAGGAGATCATTATGGCAAATCTTTCTATGTTTCTACTAAAAGACCAAGAAAAAGCCGACAAGCAGTTAGCTGTTTATGATTACAACTTTATGCATGCTGCCCGTTATGTCGCACAAGGAGAGTTTGAAAAAGCTGCAGTGCACCATCGTAATGTAGCTAATGCGCTAGAAGAGTTACAGCGTATGAAAAACAGCAAGGATACGACTGATGAAGCACGATCGCTATTGAATCAAATAGATAAGCAAGAATCAATCAGGAGGAATTGGTTTTGAATAAGCTACTGGATCCTGATGTGTTTTATCCTGTCGCTTTTGGGATTGTGGTCGTTGGTAATTGGCTGCTAATTGTTAATTATTGAAGGAGAGGATTAAGTGGGAGATAAAGAACGGTTGGAGAATGTGAAAAGAAACTATGAAGCTGAATTAGCTGATGAAGCATTGGAGGGTGAGTTAGAAGAAGCTCTTGAAAGGAGGTGAAGCCAATGTTCCGAGTTAAAATTACTGATTTAGGAAGAAACAATGTGACTGTTACGGAAGATATGGAGGTAGTGAATTTCAATAACCTTTTAAGCATGGTGTTTCCGCATCTTGTTTCATCGGATATACATTTCGTGATCAATTATGGTATCGGCTATGTTTATGCAGGGTTTCGTTCTGTTGGAAAAATAAAAGTAACCACAATATGAAAGGAGGTGAAGCAATGCATTGTCCATTTTGCAAAAGGGCGCCGAGAGATATCCCTGAATATATTGAGCAAGCCAATTTTAACGAGATGAGTCCAAACGATTACGTGAGAATGGATGAAGGAACTTACCATGCTGAAACAGACTTGTTTTGCTGTACGGACTGTTACATCAAAATCGGGTCACCTTTGAACTCAGATTTAGCAAAAGTTTTTCGAGACTATAGAAAGCAAGTTATACCACTAAAAAGGTAGGTGAGTTTAATTGGCTAAAGGTAGCCTAATGGGTGCTTTAGTAATAGGTATTGTTATTGTGCTAATGATCATTTGACAGGAGGTGACGTAAATTTGAGAAGACAATGGACTACTAAAGAGGTTGGATACATTAAACGTGCTGCTCTCTTAGATAGTACCAATGACGTTGTTAATCTAGAACAAATGGCAAAGCATTTAAATCGTAGTGTTAGTGCTGTTTCAAAGCGTATTTGGTTACTAAGACAAGAGGGTGACTTTCCTGAAATTGATAAAGGAAAAGCAATTGACACAGCTGGAAAACCTTATTCGGATGAAGACATAAAAAGGATAAAATTCATGGTAAAAAAAGGCTCTACTGCTAAAGAAATTGCAGAATCGCTAGGTAGAACAGAGTCATCTATTTATAGCGTGATAGGCAGATTACGGAGGAAAGGGGTTATAAAAACTACATCTAAAAAAATGTGGAACTCAAGTGATGTCCATTATCTCATTAATAACATTCAGTTTGATGAAAATGGTTATACAACTAACACCAAAGAGCTTGCTCGAGCGTTAAACCGTCCTTATCAATCAGTGACATATAAAATATCCCAATTAAGACGTGATGATGTACTAACAGTTAAAGCTGACATGACCAAAACAAGTGTGAAAGCAAAACAAGCTCATGATGAATTTAATCAAAAACGCTTTGCAACTTTAGGAAAAGAGGTGAGAAATGTGGTTACAACTCCAAGTAAAGCTGAAGTTGTACCAGTAATACTTACAGTAAGTAGTAATTCAACTGGTGAAGAAATACATCAATACTGGACACTTGACGGAAAGTTACTGGCGGAAAATAAAAAGGCAGTCAGCTGCAACTGACTACCAATAGTAAAACAATAACTTGTGGTGATTATACCACAGAAAGGGGATTTAGAGAAATGGTTCAGAGAAAAATTGATTTACCACTTTCTGGTTTAGCGGAGGGTGCTATCCAAGAAAAGTTGGACTTAGAGTTAAAAAAGGTATTCGACAACATTCATGATCCAAATACGAAAGCACAGGATAAGCGTATTGTCACTATAAAGTTAGAATTCGTTCCGGATGAGAATCGTCAAATCGTGAAGTTAAACAGCAACATAGCCATTAAGTTAGCAAATGTAGTAGATACATCTATTACGGTACTTACTGACAAGGATTTAACGGATGGAAACATTGAAGCGAAAGAGCTCAAATCAAAAGTACCAGGACAGACTTATTTTGACGATGATCTCAATCAAAAAACAGATGTTGGTGTTCCAGTTGATGTTATTGAACAAGAACAGAACAGAAAAAATGTGATTAATCTACAAAAAGAGAGAGGGTAATTACCATGATTAAAGAAGCTATTAAATATTTAACAGAGTTGGGAATTAAGCCAGATGAAAGAGTTGTGGAAATAATAGATTCCGATAATAAAGATCGTATGTTTTTTATTGACGATAACGGAACGGCAAGGGAAGTACAACCGACAAATGGTCGAGCGCAATATGAACTTGAGTTAAACACTCTAACAGGATTAGTTAGTTATATTCAATCGAATCTTGAACGTAAAGATCAACAGTTTTTCTTACAAGTAGTGAACGAAAAAAAAGTAACGTTGAGTGGATTGCTTGAGTCAGATGGTGGCCGAGAAACTCTAGTGGTTGCCAATGCGATTGTACCAAGATTTGCTTACGGGGACTTTCTTGATGCTGAAGAACTTATTATTGCTTTTCAATCCAAATTCACTAAAACAAAGGATCGTGATTTGATTCTAAAAGTAGTTGGCAACGTGAAAGAAGAAAATGTTCGCCAAACAGGAGACAATGGTGTTTCTCAAGCAGTGACTATTAAAACAGGTATTGCTTCAGCAGATGATGTAATTGTTCCAAATCCAGTTACTTTAGCACCATATCGTACATTTTTAGAAGTTGAACAGCCAGAGAGTAATTTTATTTTCAGGATGAAAGATGGTCCAACTGGTGCCATTTTTGAAGCTGATGGGGGTGCTTGGAGAAATCAAGCAATTATTAATGTACGCGAATACTTAAAAGCAGAGTTAGCTAAAGAAATGGAAACTGGAAGAATTACTATTATTGCTTAAGGAGAGGAGAACGTACATTGATTAAAATTAACAAGCTTGAAATAGAAAATGTCAAACGGGTGAAAGCTGTCAAAATAGAGCCTACTGCCAACGGGTTAACAATAGTTGGTGGGAAAAACAGGCAAGGTAAAACGAGTGTACTAGATGCTATTGCTTGGGGGTTAGGGGGAAATAAATTCCGCCCTAGTCAAGCTAATAGGGATGGTTCTGTAGTTCCTCCTTATCTACAACTAACTCTATCCAATGGATTAGTTGTGGAGCGTAAAGGTAAAAATAGCGATTTAAAAGTTATCGATCCTAACGGTCAAAAAGCAGGCCAACAATTATTAGATAGTTTTGTAGAACAATTGGCTATTGATCTACCGAAATTCATGAATTCTACCAGCAAAGAAAAAGCGAATATTTTATTGCGCATTATAGGTGTAGGAGACAAGCTTCATGATTTAGAAACAAAGGAGCAGGAACTCTATAACCAGCGGCGCACTATAGGGCAAATTGCTACTCAAAAAGCAAAGTTTGCGAAGGAACAAACTTATTACCCTGATGCACCGAAAGAGCTTGTTTCTGCCTCCGAACTTATCGAACAACAACAAGCTATTCTAGCAAAAAACGGAGAGAATCAGCGTAAACGCCAACAGCTTGCACAAATAAAATCACAGTATGAAGCTAAAGGACAAGAAATTGAACGCATAAAACAACAATTGCAAGAAGCAGAAGCTGCTTATGCTGCATTAGGTAATGATTTAGAAATTGCGCAAAAAGATGCATTGGATCTCGTAGATGAGTCAACAGAAGAATTGCAAGCTAATATTCAACAAATTGACGAAATCAACCGCAAAGTACGTGCAAATCTAGATAAAGATAAGGCAGAAACAGATGCGGCTGATTATAGAGCACAGTACGATAAACTATCAGCTTCCATTGAAGATGTTAGAAAGGAAAAGTCGGAGTTGTTAGGGAATGCCGATTTACCATTGCCAGGTTTATCTGTTGAAGATGGGGATTTAATTTACAACGGTCAAAAGTGGGATAACATGAGTGGCGCTGATCAGTTACGCGTATCTACAGCTATTGTTCGTAAACTAAAACCTGATTGTGGCTTTATCCTCTTAGACAAATTGGAACAAATGGATAACGAAACACTTACGGAGTTTGGTGAATGGTTAGAAGGAGAAGGTTTGCAGGCCATAGCTACACGAGTTGGCACGGGAGAAGAATGTTCGATCATTATTGAGGATGGTTATGTTGTCGGTCAAAGCATTGTAGAGCAAGCCCAGGAAATAAAGCAACCACAGGCAAAAACTTGGAAAGCGGGTGAATTTTAATCCATGGAAGTAATCAGTGGAAAAATCGAAAAGGCAAAGAAAGTTGTTTTGTATGGTCCAGAGGGGATAGGAAAGTCCTCTCTAGCATCTCAATTTCCGAAACCTATTTTCATCGACACAGAGGGTTCCACAACGGAATTAGAAGTAGATCGTTTACCAGCACCAACAAGTTGGACAATGTTGCAACAACAAGTCGATTGGGTTAAACAGCAGGCGGGGCGCTTTGAAACGCTTGTAATTGACACCATTGATTGGGCTGAAATGCAATGCACGAACTATGTTTGTGCTCAACACAATAAAAAAGGTATTGAGGACTTCGGTTATGGACAGGGTTATATTTATGCAAAAGAAGAACTCGGGCGCTTTCTGAATAAGCTGAGTGACGTTATTGAAGCAGGTATACATGTTGTTCTTACTGCACATAGTCAAATTGTAAAGTTTGAACAACCAGACGAAATGGGCGCTTATGATCGTTATCAATTGAAACTTGGAAAAAAGACGAGCTCACAGACAGCTCCATTAGTCAAAGAGTGGGCGGACATGGTTTTGTTTATAAATTATAAAACGTTCAGTGTAGCTGCAGATGATAAAGGTCGGAAGCATAAAGCTCAAGGGGGTACAAGGATTATGTACACTACACATCATCCGGCATGGGATGCCAAAAACAGGCATGGGTTACCTGAAGAATTACCACTTAATTTTTCAAGCATTGCTCATATTTTTCAGAAGAAATCTCAACCTGTGAATCAACCAGAGCCTATACAACAAACACAACCAAGTCCGGTTGAACAGCCAGTAACACAACCAGAACCGATGCAGCAAAGTAATGCAGGAAATATAGAAGAGCCGATTCAAGATACTTTAGATCAAAATATACCAAAGGCTTTAAGAGATTTAATGATAGCCCATAATGTTTCAGAAGGTGAGATACAAATAGCAGTTAGTCAAAAAGGTTACTATCCACAAGATACGCCAATTACAAATTATGATCCTAGCTTCATCGAAGGCGTACTTGTAGGAGCTTGGCAGCAAGTGTATGGAATGATAGAGGAATTTAGAAAGAATCTACCATTTTAAAAGACTATTTAATTGGAGGAATTAGGAATGAGTACTGAAGAAAGAGAATTAGGCTGGGATGACGAGATAGAACGTGATGGTGGCGAATTTATATTGCTACCAGCTGGAGACTACCATTTTACTGTAACCAAATTTGAACGTGGTCGTTTTCAAGGTAGTGCGAAAATGCCTCCTTGTAACCAAGCTAAGTTGGAGTTAACAGTACATTCGCAAGAACATGGGAATGTTGTCGTCTTTCATAACTTGTTACTTCACACCAAAACAGAAGGACTGTTATCAAATTTCTTCACTGGTATTGGGCAAAAGAAAAAAGGTGAAAAGTTACGTATGGATTGGAATAGCGTTATTGGTGCTAAAGGAAAGCTGCAGCTAGAAATTAATAAGTTTATTGGGAACGACGGCCAAGAACGTACCAATAATCAAGTAAAAAAGTTTTACCCATACGAGGAAGCTTTTCCACAACAACAAGGTGCACCAATGCAACAAGGTATGCCACAAGGCCAACCAATGAATCAACAAGCGCCATTTCCAACTAATAATACCCCTCAACAGGGGCAAGGCGGATTTACACCAGGTCAATTTTAGGAGGTAGGCAAGATTATGCAATTAAGAGATTATCAACAAGATGCCAGGGATTCAATTCAATCGGAATGGGATAAAGGCATTAAAAAAACATTACTTGTTCTACCTACCGGATGTGGCAAGACCATTGTCTTTAGTAAAGTTATTGAGGACAGAGTCAAAAAGGGCGAGCGTGTTCTCGTCCTTGCCCATCGGGGTGAATTGTTAGAACAAGCTGCAGATAAATTGGAGAAGGCAACAGGGTTAAAATGCGCTACCGAAAAAGCTGAACATACATCATTAGGTAGTTGGTTTCGTGTAGTAGTAGGAAGCGTTCAAACATTAATGAGGGAAAAACGACTAGCAAAATTTGATAGTGATTTTTTCGATACGATCATCATTGACGAAGCGCATCATTGTATATCTGATAGTTATCAGCGAGTCTTAAACCATTTTGAATCAGCTAATGTTTTAGGGGTAACAGCTACACCAGATAGGGGAGATATGAAGAACTTGGGATCTTATTTTGAAAGCTTAGCTTTTGAATATACTTTGCCCCAAGCCATTAAAGAGGGATATTTAAGTCCAATTAAAGCATTAACAATTCCTTTGAAGTTAGATCTATCCCAAGTAAGTCAACAAGCAGGAGATTTTAAAACGAGCGATTTAGGTTCAGCTTTGGATCCTTATTTAAATCAAATAGCTGAAGAAATGTGGAAAGTAGCTAAGGATAGAAAAATCGTTGTCTTTCTGCCACTCGTTAAAACAAGCCAAAAGTTCACGGAAATATTAAACGAAAAAGGGTTTAAGGCAACTGAAGTAAACGGGGAAAGTAAAGACCGAGCTGAAATATTGGAAGATTTCGATAAAGGTAAATATAACATACTTTGTAACTCCATGTTACTAACGGAAGGATGGGATTGCCCCTCAGTTGATTGCATTGTCGTATTAAGGCCAACAAAGGTACGTAGCTTATACAGCCAGATGGTTGGGCGCGGTACCCGACTTCATCATGGTAAAACTGAATTATTATTATTGGATTTCTTGTGGCATACAGAGCGCCATGAGCTATGTCATCCAGCTCACTTAATTGCTGAAAATGATGAAGTGGCCAAAGCGATGACAAAACAAATTGAAGAGGCTGGGGTACCACTTGATTTAGAATTAGTGGAACAAACAGCAGCAGAGGATGTAGTGGCTCAACGAGAGGAAGCACTGGCTAAGCAATTACAAGAAATGAAACGTAGGAAGCGAAAGTTAGTGGATCCACTTCAATTTGAAATGAGTATCCAAGCAGAAGATTTATCTGGCTATGTTCCTTCATTCGGATGGGAAATGGGTCCACCTAGTGAGCAACAAGTGAAGAAACTTGAGAAGCTAGGTATTATGCCAGATCAAATTGATAATGCAGGAAAGGCCAGCAAAATTCTTGATCGTTTAGATAAGCGAAGAGAGCAAGGGTTAACGACTCCTAAACAGATTCGTTTCTTAGAACAACGTGGTTTTCAGCATGTAGGGAAATGGTCGTTTGATAATGCAAAACGATTAATAGATCGAATTGCTGGTAACGGTTGGCGAATACCGAAAGGTATAAATCCAAAAGAATATAAAGGTGAGTAAGAGGGAGAGATATCATTGAATAGACAAGAAGTGCAAAAAATAAATGAAGAAATACATTTTACTGGTTATGCAAGAAATAAAGTGAAAACTATGGGAAATGAAATAGCAGATCTTACCGGAAAAGTAGAACTAACTTCAGCTATGGTTAAAGAAGGGTTACTTGACCCAGAAATTTATAAGAACTATGTTCTACGTCAAAAGAAAGAAATTAAAGACATGTTGAGTGAAATATATTCGTATTTGAAGCTTGAGGATGTCAAAGGCAATTATGACTTTGTATTCAAAAAATAGATCTAGTAAAAAGTCACTATGGAAAGTTGGTGAAATGTTTGGAACACAAACTAGATTTACTCGCCCTATTAGATTATATAGATCCGTCTATGCTTGATTATCAAGAATGGCTAAATATAGGTATGGCTCTCAAACATGAGGGCTATACCGCAAGCGATTGGGAAGATTGGAGCAGACGAGATAACGCCCGTTACCATCCAGGAGAATGTTTTAAAAAATGGACTACATTTGAAGGGAATGGCATTACGGGTGCGACAATTACTCAAATGGCCAAAGACTACGGATGGCAACCACACCGATCAGGTGATGATCGTGAACTAGATTGGAACGATGAAATAGCTGGTAATGATGATTACGTTGTTATTGATAAAAACTGGATTGAAGGTCAGGAAATAAGAGAGCCAACAATGTGGAATCCGGTTCGTGAGCTGACCACCTATTTAGAAACATTGTTTGAAGCATCGGAGAATGTTGGTTATGTCGTATCCACCTGGCAAAACGATGAAGGGAAACACTTGCCTACTAAAGGTAATTGGGATCGTACAGCTGGCGAGCTAATACAAGCATTAAATGAATCGAATGGAGACGTTGGGGCAGTTTTAGGTGATTATAACCCCGAAGCTGGCGCTTGGATTCGTTTCAATCCTTTAGACGGAAAAGGCGTGAAAAATGACAATGTCACAGAATATAAATATGCATTGGTAGAATCAGACACGATGGACTTAGAAAAGCAAAACGCTATTTTACGAGAGTTAGAGTTACCAATTGCAGCGCTTGTTTATAGTGGCAAAAAGAGTATTCATGCCATCGTAAAAATAGATGCTGCTAATTATGACGAATATAGAAAACGTGTTGATTACCTGTATAACGTATGCAAAAAGAACGGCTTGAACATTGACAATCAAAACAGAAATCCTTCCAGACTCTCGCGCATGCCAGGTGTCGTAAGAAATGGTAAAAAGCAATTCATCATCGATACGAACATTGGTAAACCAAATTGGGAAGAGTGGCATGATTGGATTGAAGATGTGAACGACGATCTGCCGGATCCTGAAAGCTTAACAGAGTTTTGGGATCATATGCCAGAACTTGCTCCACCGTTAATTGAAGGAGTACTTAGACAAGGTCATAAGATGTTAATGGCCGGACCATCAAAAGCAGGAAAGTCATTTGCCTTAATTGAATTATCCATAGCAATTGCGGAAGGGTCTAAGTGGATTGGATGGCCATGTACACAAGGAAAGGTGTTATACGTCAACCTTGAATTAGATAGAGCCAGTGCTTTGCATCGATTTAAAGATGTATATCAATCATTAGGGTTACAACCTAATAACATTAATAATATCGATATTTGGAACTTGCGTGGGAAGTCTGTTCCTATGGACAAGTTGGCTCCAAAGCTAATTAGACGTGCGCAAAAGAAAAGTTACATTGCGGTTATTATTGACCCTATCTATAAGGTGTTGACGGGTGATGAAAACAGTGCTGATCAAATGGCGCATTTCACCAATCAATTTGACAAAATAGCCACTGAGCTGGGTTCTAGCGTTATTTACTGTCACCATCATTCAAAAGGTACACAGGGTGGTAAAAAATCTATGGATAGGGCTAGTGGTTCAGGCGTGTTTGCAAGGGATCCTGATGCACTTCTTGACTTAGTAGAACTAGAAGTAACAGAGGAATTGAACAAGCAACAAGAAGGTGCTGCAGCTACTGCTATATACGCTAAGGCGATTCAACAAGCTAACTTTGATTACTTTGACGAGAATGTTGGTATAGATGATCAGCAGAGCGTAGCGCAAATGAATACGCATGCCAAACGGGTGCTACCTCCAGAAGTTTTAGAAAAGGTGGAAGAAGAAATAAATCAAGCTGTAAAGCGTGTGCGTGTACGTTCTGCATGGCGCATCGAAGGAACATTACGTGAATATCCGAAGTTTGAACCAGTGAATATGTGGTTCCAGTATCCTGTCCATCAAGTGGATGAAGTAGGAGTTTTAAAGGATATACAGCCTGAAAACGAACAGCCAACTTGGAAGAAAAACTTTCAAAAGAAAAAGAGTTCAGCTGAGAAGAAGAAGGAACAGAACGAATCATTAGAAATAGCTTACGAGTCTTGTACGATAGATGGCACTGTCACATTAGATTCATTATCAGAATTTATGGGAGTCACTCCAAAAACTGTAAGAAACAGAATTAAAAATCATGGTGGTTTTTGGATTACGAATGGCGAAGTGGGAAGAAAACCAGATAAATAAAAAGGGAAAAAGTCGATATTTTTCTTTCTTTCCCTTTTTAGGGAAACAAGGAAATTCTCGAACTATTTCTTTTCCTTCATTAGGGAAAAACTCGAATATTTTCCTTTCCCTAAGCAGGGAAAATATCGGTACTTTTCCTTCCCTTCACTGAGAGGGAAAAAGTCGAGAAATATCGAGAATTTCACAGGGAAGGGAAAACCTTATATTAATAATATAACATTTCCGTTTCCCTCCCGTAGGTCGTAGAGAAAAAAGTGGTGGGCTCAAGCGCAGCCCGCCACACCATTTTCTCTTCCTACGACAATGAAAAATTTCAGTCAGCAAAAAGTAAAAAAATGGAAGGTGGATAAAATTGACTAAAAGGAAAAAACATCCAAAGCTAAGAGTTGCCAGAAATATGCCGCCTCTTTACCATACGTTACCAGGTGAAAAATACAGCCATAGGAAAAGCGAAGTTTTGAAATGGTTATCTGAAAGACCGGCGTTAATTGAACACGTATTTACAGATGTATCAAATTCAAAAGACATTTTTTATAATCCCGAAACAGGCAAATGGCAGGGTGTGGATTACGAGGAGGATGAAGAATGACAACTGAATTCTTTATGCCAATGAAAAAAGTACCAACTGTAACTCATCAACAGAAACAGGTAACGGTAGTGAAGGGGAAGCCCGTTTTCTATGAACCAGAACAATTAAAGGCTGCACGTACTAAGTTGATGGCTCACCTTGGAAAACATGCTCCAGAAAAGAAGTTTAACAATCCGATTCGGTTATATGTGAAGTGGTTATTCCCGATTACCGGGAAACACACGAATGGTAAATATAAATATACAAAGCCGGATATTGATAACAGCCAGAAGCTATTATTTGATTGCATGACGGATTTAGGATTTTGGAAGGATGATTCATTGATCGTTAGTTTGGTAGCTGAAAAGTTTTGGGCGGAGCTACCAGGTATTTATATTCGAATCGAGGAGATTTGATGGACTATCAAGCTTTTTATACTGAAGTTGCTAATTGGATAAATGAGTGTAATAACAAAGCGATGGCGTTCGGTATGCATAGCAACGAGTTTTGGAGTTGGGTTATGCGGTCTACTGGTGAAATGAGCAATAAGTATGGAAATAATGACTTGGTTAAAAAGCAAATGATTATGCTAGTAGATTGGTTAAAAGAAATCTATGAGAGGATGAATAATCGTGGATCATAACGAAAGAGAATCTATCATAGCTCAATTGGCATTAGCTGAAGGAGTTAACGAATCTGTATTTCAGAAATATACAGATGAACAGCTACTACAAGAAATGAAGTCACTGTTTGGCGATGATGAATAGTTGAAAGTGAAGGAGGGTGCCTGATGCACATTACAGAGAAACAGCTAAAGCTAATTACAGAAACAGCTTCAAGAGAAGCAATTAAAGCATATAAAGAAGATGAGAATAAACGCAACCAAGAAAAGCATGACAGGCGTTTACGTAATATTAAACTGCTGTTGAAACATTACAGGGCGCTTGTACTTCATTGCGAAAAACTAGAAGATGATTTGGTTAAGTTTGAGAATACATCTATCCAGGACTTGGATATTGATGAGATTAACCTTGAAAGCATTGAATCAATTAAACAGAGTAAAACGAAGTCCATTGCCATGGTGTATTTTGTCAGAGGGAAAATGGAAGCTTACAAACGTTCTTGCAGCGAGGATGAATTAAAATATTTTCGTGTTCTTGAGATGAAGTATATCACGCCTAAAAAATACACAATACGAGAAATAGCAGAACGAGAATGTATTGATAAGGTAACAGTATACAGATACTTGAATAAAGCAATAGAAGATTTACCAGTCATTTTTTTTGGAATCGAAGCCATCCAGTTTGAAAAGTGAGTCTGCAAAAAATCTGCAACCACATTGCAACTATTTATGTGTTAAGATGATACCGTAAGAAAAATATCTTACAAACTCCTTTAAGGGTTATAATATAGCAAAAAGCATCCAATGTTGTGTGTTGGGTGTTTTTTGTTTGCAAAATAAATACATAAAACAACAAATTTATATTGACGTACGTAAATATAAATGCTATAATATAAGTAAGGAAGGAGGGAAAAAGGTGAACATGGAAGATGTCGAAAGAATACTTAGATTAATAACTTGGTCTACAGCTAGCATAGCGGCTATAGTAACCACAATAAAAAATCTGGGTGAAATGAAAGACAGGAAAAAAGAGAAAAAGCGACGCTCTCCCACCAAGAAGAAACGTCGCAAGTAAGCCCGAGGGGGAAGAAATTCCCCTTCTCAATACAAAGTATACCATGTTCACAAACAAAATGAAAACTTACGACTGGTTCAATATAGTGCTGTTAGGTCTGTTTATTTACCACTTCACATTCATGGATTATAACGATCTGCATACATTGGATATTATTGCTTCTGTAATAGCTGTAATTTGGTTAATTATCACAACAATAGATATAATAATCAAGTGGAGGTTTAAGAAGCATGACAAAGAGTAAATACTGCTTTGATAATGTGGACCAGCTACGCAGTTTTTTGGAAAATGAAGTGGTGACAACTACAGAAGCTGTAGAACTAATAGGTTGCAGCAGGCAGAATATAAAGCAATTGGTTGACCATGGTACACTAATGCCGATCAAGCAAACGCCACGAGAACGATTATTCTTGAAAGAAGATGTGTTGAACTATCGAAAAAGAAAATAAAAGTATCTGTAGACATCTCAAACATGGGGTGTCTTTTTCTTTCGTTCAAAACAACTCGATTACATACGGGGGTGGGTGTTGATGTAAATGGAAGCTAGACATAAGAAGGCCGAAATAGATTACAACAAAGGAATGAAATATAAAGATATAGCTGAGAAATACGGCGTTTCAATTAATACGGTAAAGTCCTGGAAACGCCGGCATGGATGGGAACGTAACAAGGGTGCACCCAAAGAAAAAAGTGTGCACACAAAAAAAGGTGGGCAACCAGGAAACAAAAATGCTTTAGGTAACAAGGGCGGAGCTCCAAAAAAGAATAGCAATGCTGTTACGCACGGGTTATTCGCTAAATATTTGCCTCAAGAGACGCTAAACATTGTTAACGATATTGACGACATTTCACCTTTAGACATTCTTTGGATGAATATAAAAATGCAGTTTGCATCCATTATGCGGGCGCAACAAATTATGTATGTCGAAGGTAAAACCGAGATGATTAAAGAGCTTAAGAAGTTAAAACAGTCAAGTGGAGACAAAATGAAAAGCGAAGAGGTTGAATATGAATTCCAGTTCGCCTGGGATCGCCAAGCAACATTTATGAATTCCCTTAGCAGGTCAATGGGCGAATTAAGAAGCATGCTTAAGCAGTTTTATGAATTGGCCAATTATGACGATGATAGGCTGCTGGAAGTTGAAAGAATGAGAGCTGTTATTGATAAAACAAAAGCCGAGGTTGAAAAAATAACAGACAACAATGACAGTGATCCAATTGAAATCATGATAAAACGAAAAGGTGATACATCATGATAGAAAAAGAAGTGAATCCTCACTTCGAAAACTTTCTCTTTGATTGGAAACATAAGTTTCAAGTTCTTGTGGGCGGTTATGGTTCGAGTAAAAGTTACCATGTCGCTTTAAAGATTATATTAAAGCTATTGCAGGAAAAAAGAACAGCGCTTGTGGTACGGGAAGTATATGATACACACAGAGATTCTACATTTTCTCTATTTGAAGAAATTATTGAGGATATGGGTTTAGCTGATAAAATACGTTGTGTCAGTTCCCCTATGCAAATACGCTTTCCGAATGGCAGTAAAATCATCTTTAAAGGGAT
>NZ_QWLJ01000039.1 GCF_009917385.1 Roseburia sp. 1XD42-34
CACTTTGTTGAACAAACTTATTTTTATAATAGGAACCATTTTATGTTCTGTTTAGTCTACTTCACCTTAATTTTTTTGTCTAGTCAAGTGTAACCTATCCAAAGTAAATATATGTTAGATGAAAGAATCGAGGCAGTATTACGTGTAATTGAGGGTAGTACGATTGCTAAATCATACTCTGTTGACCGTACTACGATTAACTTATGGGTGCGTAAATATAAAGCAGATGATGTAGATGGTTTAAAGGCAGCGAGGACATGGAAGAAGTACTCCAGCCAACTCAAAAGGGAAGCTGTTGAATTCTATCTAAATGGAGAAGGCAGTCTGAGAATGACTTGTGAGAAGTTTAATATTTCATCTAATTCAGTTTTACGTCAATGGATAAACCGGTATACTAGTGGAAAGAGATAAAATCTACTAGTAAAGGAAGAGAAACCATGACAACGGTAACTTCGGCTATCGTCGGATAACCATAGCGATCAATCGCAAATATAAGAAGCTATATGACGAGAAAAAATTCGACGCTTAATGATTCAAATGAGCTTAAGATCGCATATTTTTCGCTCTAATGGCTATTCCACGAAGACAAGCTATATCCATATGGAAGAAAAAATTTTGAATCGTGAATTTACTGCGGAGAAGCCGAATGAGAAGTGGATAACGGATATCACGCAAATGGTGTATGGCTTTGGTAACAAGGCTTATTTCAGTGCCATTAAGGGGCTTTATGATAGTTCGATTGTCGCCTATCAGGTTGGGCGCTATAACGACAATCCTTTGGTTATGAACACGCTAAAAGAAGCGATAGAGGCAAATCCTGACGCAACCCCTTTAATTCACAGCGATCGTGGTTCACAATACACATCAAAGGAATATCTTTATCTTACGACGGAAGCTGGGATGAAATGCAGTATGTCACGTGTAGGCAATTGTATTGATAACGAACCGATTGAAAGCTTCTTTGGTCATTTTAAATGTGAAAGCTATGACTTAAAGAATTACAAGAACTTTGAGGAGCTAGAAAAAGATATTGATAAGTACATTACATTTTATAATGAGGAACGATAATAAAAGAGATTAAACAGCCTAGCACCATTAGAATACCGGCACCAGGCTGTGGCATAATTTTTTATTTTTTCACTGTCTACTTGACAGGGCGCAGGTCAAAGTATATGAGTTTACTTTGATCTTATATATATTTTTCCCTTACTCTGAGGTCAAATAAAGTTTGAACTCGCTCTTTTTATGCACATTCTTTTAAAATACATATTCCATACTCCTCAAGCTCTCTATGGATCACACGGCTATCCGCTATTCCCTGACAATAGCTATACTCGAGAAAAACTGCATACATACTATTCCATGCTGCTTCTAGCTCGGTAAGCAAGCGCTTTTGTTCCGGTGTGTTTAATTCAGCTTGCAACTGCTTAAAAACCTTTTCGACATGGTCTTCTTCTGATTTTAAGTTTGATTTTTTTAAAGCTTTATTATAAGCAACTTGATGTATTCGCTCGATAAAAATAATGTTGTTAAATGCTTTCCGTAAAATATTGGTTTCAGGCTTATCCGTTTCAGCTTCGTTCATAAACGCATATTCTTCTTTTTCATCGTAAAGAATTTCTTCTGCTTGATTTATATAAAAATTTTCATAGAACCCCTTCCCTTCGTTTACTATCGGCGCCTCAAAAGAAACTGAACACCTCGATAAACAACTTAATCCCATTTTACTTCCCTCCATAATGATTATTGTTTCCATTTAAGTTTGCCCCTACTAATTACCATTTAGATATGTTCATTCTCCTTTTTAGTTCTATCTCTACCAGTCATCCTAATAATGGTTTAGAACAATAAAACTTTCCATTTCACCTCACTATTTTTAAATTTTCTTAAAATTTATTATACATAAATACTAACATATGTTCGGTTTTTTTGCACGTTTGAACTTGTGAAATAATAGTTGTTTAATAATTGTGGGTAAAATAAAGAACAAAGGCGCAGAGCGCCCGTTTAGCAACGTAGCGAATGGAACGAAGCAACTGAGATAAAGGAAGCACGGTAAGATAACGAACCGATGATGACTTATCGTAGGGCGATTCGTGAAGTCGCCTAGTTGCTGGACGCTTGCGCCGGACGTGGCTATTCGGTTATTTCGTTATTGCTAAAAAGTATATAAAGCGAATAGCCCTCCAACAGAATGACCGAACACAATTTGCCATTTTTATAAGAATATTTTGTTTACATTCCATCTATATGATGGAATGAACGTATGATACTAAAAGATAAAGAAAATATGTATATTTATGGATAATAACGTATTTTCATTGCTACAGAAAATACTAATGAAAAATCTAATATCTTCGCATTATATAATGATTTATCAAGCAACTATACATCTCTAACTCTACTCAACTTAATATGCAACAAAGAATATAAATCTGAATAACCGCTTGTAATACCTAGTTCCTTAAAAAATTCAATAAGCTATACTTTATACCTCCTTTTCTACAATTTTCAAACATCCTCGTATATCCTCAAACAAGCTATTGAAAAATATTCAATAAAACAACGTAAATTGTACAATTTGTATAAAAATGTATAGAATAAACACAATAACTTTCAAATAAATTACAGTAACATGAGATTAAAACCCTTTCACTTTCAACATTTAAAAAGTAAAAGCATTCGAATGAAAGACGAAACAGACCACACCCCAATAAGAATACGGTCCGAATCTCTCTAGTAGCCCTACACCTTTACTATCTTTTTATTAAAAAACTCTTCTTCTAAACTAGGTTATTACGTTATCAACAATCTGCTGTAAAAACGTATACCTCGTTCTGTTGCTAAGAATACTTTAATGTTGTATATCCATAACTAACCGAGTCGAATACTCTTGTATTTCATAATTAATGCTTACCTTTTTTAAATGAAAGTCTGCAACCAAGGTTTCATCATCTTGTTTCAAGTACTCAATAAATGATAATACAGGGCTATTGTTAACTTCAATTGTGCCGCCTTCTTGTCTTAACTCCCCACAAATATTGCCATAAGGGATTTGTATTTTTAATACGTTTGTTTCTTCAACTATTTTGTAGTCATCAATCCCTATGTTCAAATCAAATACAATTCTTGTATAGTTGGAATAGACGCCGAATCTAATATCATTTATATATATCTAGGAAACTATTGCTTTTCTGTTGGCTTTGTATTTGCCATAGGTTGCGGTTATTTGAGCATTTCCTTTTTTCACAGCATGAAATGTACTATTTTCCACATAACCAATATCGTTAGAAACAGTCCAATCAATTAAATGAGGATCAATTTCTAATCCTTTCCCATGTTTATCATATCCTTTTACAGCTAATGCAATAGTTTGACCTGGGGAAACTGCCAAATCTAATGGTGAAATTCCCAATATTCCTTTTGGTCTGTATGGTTTAGTTTCAGCTGGAAAGGGCGGATACATTAAATACTTATTTCGAACGTTCTTTATCCACTCATCCAATCCTTCTTTCCATGAGGCAATAATTCTGTCAATCGGCATGTTCTTCTTGATCATCTCAGGGACGTCTGTATTCCCTATTAAATTGGTGTAACTTCCTGTCATCTCAAACTTATCAGGACTCTGGTCTCTCATCGAATCAACTAAATTTAATCCTAAAGCAACAAGATCAACTTTTTCGGGATCATTCAGATGGACTTGTACACCAGTTACCAGCTCACCTTCATATTTTCCAAACATGGGTGTAAAATAAGCCGGCCTAAATTTCACGCCAAGAATACCGCGATTTCCCATTTCTTCTACTAAAGCTTCACTATCAATCCATGGAGCACCAACCAATTCAAACGGTCTAGTGGTACCAAGTCCTGTAGATAATGACGTGTCATCCAATAATTCTGTTCCCGTATATAAATAAGCTGTCTTTTCAGTCGGTATATTTGGAGATGTCATCACCCATGGAAGTCCAGTATCCGAAAAATACATATTTCTCTTCCAACCCTTTAATTTAGCTATTTTCAGGTCTACTCCCATACTATATTCATGGTTCCACATTACAGCCAATTCACCAATTGTCATGCCATGTCTGACAGGAAGCAAAAATCTGCCCATAAAACTAACCGCATCTTTCGAACGTACCGGACCCTCGACCTTTGTACCGCCAATAGGATTTGGTCTATCTAGAACGATCAGCTGCTTATCATGTTCAGCTCCTGCCTCCATGGCAAAACCAAGCGTGTAAATATAGGTATAAACATTGGATCCTATATCCTGAATATCAAATAATAAAACATCTACATCCTCGAGCATTTCTTCCGTAGGTTTCCAAGTAGGTCCATATAAGCTATATACAGGCAAACCCGTTTTTTCATCCAAATACGATTCCACATATTCTCCTGCTTTACGATCCCCGCGTATGCCATGTTCCGGACCATACAATGCTGTTAACTTCACTTCAGGATGGTTATACAATAGATCAATGCTGCTCTCCAAATCACTTGAAATACCTGTATGATTCGTAATCAATCCAACTCGTTTATCCTGAACCCACTTTAAAGGATCATCTAAGAGAACCTCTATACCTGGCATCACTTTTTTATTCCCCCTTATCTTCCATATTTTCCATTAGATATAGTAACTAATGGTGTAAATGCAGAACAAAAAATACCATCATTATTAAGACTTTTTAATGTTCTTACATAAACATCTTTACACTATTTTTCTAGCTTCAACTACCGATTCATCATCCAGGCCATTAAATAGTCTACTTTTTTACTTATCTCACTCTGTTTACAATATATTTCTATCATCTCTTCTACTAGGCTTTTTTCTGATATAACGGACATCAGATGATCCTGTGCATGAATGAGTAAGACAGGTAAATTTTCTAATCCCCTTTGAGTGTCTTCTTGAATAAGTTTAGTCTGTAATTTGTGCGCCTCTAATAACTCATCAGAAACATGTTTCATTGTAGCTTCAATTTGACCAAATTCTGTCTCCCGAGCAAGGTTTAACGCCTCATATAAATGTTTTTTTGCATTACTTGCACGTAAAATGATATTCATGGATACATGTTCAATGTCCATCTGCTATTCCTCCATAATGAATTAATTCTCTAGCCTAATCTTTTTATTAGCTAATACATTATTTCCTTCATTCTTCTACTGATATAGTTACTAGTTTTATATAAACAAGAATCGATAAAGTGAATCTTCAGCCAGTGGGGGTTTTTATTTATCACCCGCTGAGTATTAATTGTCCCATAGTATGACCGAAAGTCCGCTGCAGATTTCATGCATGTGTCTCCTTTCAAAGAATATCCAGAACAATCCGTTAAACTGCTTTGAGATGAAAAAACAGGTCGGCCTGCATCAAATAATAGATGCAAGCCTATTCCCAAATTAGGGTATTTTTACTTCTTCTAAATTATTCCGTAGATTAACCATTGCAGGCGTACTTGATACTACACCATATGGATGAACATAAATGTAATTCCATGTGTTATCCAGGTGTAAACCAAAATCATCTGCATGGGTTATGACTTGTCTTGTATTATCAGCCATAAAAGTACCTTTTAATCTTCCTTCGTAGCGGCTACTGACTCATTTGCCTGTTCTTCTTCCAAGAGTTTTTTATCGTACAAACGAAAAAATGGATAATAAATAAACATGGCTACGATTATATTTATTGTCATTAATACACCACCGCGCCAATCACCTGTGGTTAATATTCCCGAAAATGGTGGCGGAGTAGTCCATGGTACAATAACATACGGTTTTCCTACTAAACCTAGTGACATAGAAAAATAAGTGATCAGCCCTACTGCTAATGGAGCGAGTATAAAAGGGATAAATAATAATGGGTTCATTACAATGGGTGCCCCAAATACAATTGGTTCACTTATATTAAAAAAGCTGGCCCAAATAGATCCTCGCCCCAAACCCTTCAAATGCCTCGAACGCGCCCTCCAAACAAATAATATGGTTAATGCAAGTGCCATCCCCGAACCACCAACTGTTACCCAAATTGCCATAAACGGCTGACCGATAATATATGGTAGTTTTTCACCCGCTTGCTGTGCGGCTACGTTTTGTTCCGTCAAGCTATACCAGATTGGAGCCATTACGCTCGCTACAACTGAAATCCCGTGAATTCCAAAAGACCACAATAAATGGATGAGAATAATGGCAATAATTGCACCCCACAAGCTTGCTCCCATAGCCTCTAAAGGTTGCCTTAATATTGCTGCAACAACCCCATGCAGGGACAAGTCAAAAGCGTTACGCAGTAATAAGTCTACTCCCCAGACAATGAAAATAATGACTGCTCCAGGAATAAGCGCTGTAAATGCACGCCATACAGATGGAGGAACTCCCTCAGGCATACGGATAATCAAATTTCTATTTTCAAAAAAACGAAATACTTCTACTGTAAAAATTGCCAATACAATCGCAATAAATAAACCTTCACTTCCCATTAAATTCAAAGGAATATTTCCATCTTCTGTAAGTGGAGTAGCTACAAAAAAAGTAGCTACACTAAGTACCCCAGCCGATAGCTCATCCATACCATAGCTCTTCGCCAGACTATACGCGATTGAAAAAACTGCAACTAACCCCAACAATCCAAAGGTGGCATTGACAGGAATACTCCATGTAGCTGTATAAGGTTTCATAAATTCGGCCCAAGATTCTACAGGCGGAGATGAAATAATCAGAAAGATACTTCCAATAATTAATAATGGCATGGTTGCAATAATCCCATCTCGAACCGCCTTCAAATGTCGTTGTTCAGCCATTTTTCCAGCAACTGGCATAAAGTAACGTTCCATGAACACATTAAAACGATTCACCATACACCCTCCTCACCGTCATTTTTTTAAATGAAGTGCTTGCTCCAGCACTTCTTCACCATCCGTTGATCCATATGCGCGCATATCAATAATGGCAATTGGAACCTTTTCTTCCGCCGCTTTTTTAAACAGTTCTTGCTTCTTATAGCGAATTTGCGGACCTAAAAGTATAACATCAGAACTTTTTAGCTGTTTATCGATATCATCTGCCGAATGAGCTTCAATTTTCACATCAATCCCTCTACGATCAGCTGCCTTCTTCATTCTTTCCACTAAAAGGCTTGTACTCATTCCCAATGCGCAGAGTAGTGTTATTTTCATGTATGTTTTCCCCCTTAAATATCAAATTGTGGTAAAAACCTCTTATTCACGATAAACATTTCTTCTAAGATAGCTTTTGCCCGTTCTGCAGATGGAACAAGTGGATGCAAAGTTAATGCTTGATGAGCAATATCTTTTTCTCCATCTACAGCTGCCTTCACCGTAAGTTCTTCGTATGCTTTAACATGTTGTAAAAGCCCCCTAATTTGTGGCGATACATCTCCAACTTGTAAAGGAGTAACTTGATGTCGTTCCACTACACAATTTACTTCTATACAGGCATCCTGAGGCAAGCAGCTAATCGTTCCATTATTACGAACATTCAATGTATGGATGTTTTTTTATTCAATTGAATAGACTTAATTAAATTGACATCCGCCTCTGAGTAACATGCACCTCCTCTTTGTTCTAGGGCTTTTGGCTTCTCTTTTAAATCTGGGTTTTGATAAATTTCAAATAAGTCCTGCTCTATTTTGTGGACTTGGTCTGCCCGGGTTTCATTTCGTTCAAACTGTTCCAACTGGTCTTGTAAAATTTGATCGGACTGATAATAATATTTATGATAACCACAAGGTATAGCGCCTAAAGGTTTCAAAAACTCCAAGTCCCAGCCAAATGCAGGAATATTCTTTGCCTCATAACTATCGGACCAACCATTAAAAACGTCTTCTATTTTAGACTCTCCCTTAATGTATAAATCAGTTATCCAAATCAAGTGATTTACACCTATAAAATTGATACTTACATCGTTCATCGAGACATGATAGGTGGCAGCAAATTTTTTATAATAATTGATCGGATTATTACATAAGCCAATCACTTTTACATTGCTATGCTTCAATACCGCCTCTGTTATAACACCAGCAGGATTCGTAAAATTTAACAACCAAGCATTTGGAGCCAGTTGTTCAATATCGTTGCAAATATCGAGAATGACTGGTATCGTTCGTAAAGCTTTCATAAAACCGCCAGCTCCCGTTGTCTCTTGACCTATAACTCCATGTTTAAGAGAAATGTATTCATCATGACGTCGCATAGCAAGTTGTCCAACTCTTATTTGCGTAATAATAAAATCAGAATTTCTTATTGCTTCTTGTCTATCTAAAGTGGCAACAATTCTAATCGAACATTCAGCTTTTTGAACCATTCGTTTGGCTAACCCTTCTATAATAGATAGCTTCCATTGCCCTTCTTCTATATCTACTAACCAAACTTCTGCTACGCGCAAGCGTTCTTGATTGAGAATAATACCTTCAATTAACTCTGGTGTATAGGAAGATCCCCCTCCAATCACTGTTATTTTTATACCATCCATTGATCATCATCCTTTCTCACATTAACTTCAAATCTACTTTCAACTTTTATTTTATTTTGTAACCGCATACATTACGAGATTGTTTTTTTCCGTTACCAACGGTAAAAAGTAAAACACAAGCTTCATAACATATTATTCATTGTCTAGTGAATAAAAAGCGATAGTTTCTATTTTTCTAACGCTCGCAACTAGTTTAAGCGAAACTTCAGTTAGGAGAATTTTTTTTCTAACCTTCTTAACTAAACGTTTGAAGGGATAATCGGGCAGTTAAGCAGCTGTTATTTCTTACTTTAACGTATTTGTTCCGCCTTTTAATTCGATGTGGAAGAAATAACAAAACAGAGACTATATTAAAACTTATTAAACGCGAAAGGAGCAAAAGAATAGCTACCAAATCTTTTGCTCCCATTTTTGGACCTCATCTTTTTAACGTCTCTTTTATTTGCGCATATGTCTTACATTCTAGTATGTGAAAAACTTTTTGTTTATCATCCATTAATTGAACAAGAGATTGAAACATAGGCTGTAGGTCTTCTTTCTTGTCCTTGTTAACATTTAGTAATATTACTAACTGAACTATCTGGTCTCCCCAATGAATGGGTTTTTCTAACGTAAGTAGCGATAAGAATGTAGCATTTGTTCCCGGTTGTAGCGGATGAGGTACAGCTACTAAATTACCAAAGCTTGTAGGTGCATGCTGCTCTCTTTCTAATACAGATTGTGTATAACTTGTATCCGCTTGCCCTTTTTCTATTAAATGACTTGTTAAAAAACAAATCGCTGATTCTGGTGTCTGAAAGTTATATTGTAAAAAGGTATATTCTGGGGAAATATATTCGTTTATGTCTGTATTTTTATAATCTAGCATTTGTTCAATTTTTGAAACATCTATACTACCAAGAATAGCACTTATGTGTATAACTGGTACTGGAAGCTTATTTTTAATTGGAATTGTACTAATTACAAAGTCCAAATTCTCCAGCTTATGTTGAGTTAAGTTGTAATACTCCGTTGTTCCAACAATATCAAGCTTCTTACCAAAAATATTCGTTAGCTTATGTAAAAGTAGCTGTGAACTTCCTAAACCTGTAGCACAAACGATTAAACATCGTTTCTTTTCACTGACAGAGCCCTTTGCTTTCTCTAAAGCTGCTTCGATATGAAGAGCAATGTAGCCGACTTCACATTCGTTGAATTGAATAGCAAATCGATCATTTATTATATTTGCTCCAAACAGTGCTACTTCAAATGAAAGAGGGTAGTTCATTTTAATTTCTTCTAACATTGGATTACGGATGTTCATCTGGTAGTGCCATCGGCTAATAGCAGGTTTTAAGTGCAGACATAGGTTTCTCAAAAACTCTTTGTCTTCCGTTAAATTTAAACCATACTCTTTATCAACTAGCTGTATAACTTCCTTTGCAAGGTGGTAAATCTCCTTATCCACAACAGTCCGAAGATCTAAGGAGTTATCTAAAGTAG
The DNA here is from genome assembly GCF_009917385.1 of Roseburia sp. 1XD42-34. Lineage (GTDB taxonomy): Bacteria > Bacillota > Bacilli > Bacillales > Amphibacillaceae > Virgibacillus. Next base: position 9,970 of record NZ_QWLJ01000039.1, read on the forward strand.
AAGTCAACTTCGTCCCTTTTAAGTGAATAGTTAGATAAGCTATTTCTGTTTTTGGAAAAACGACTTCCAAACTGTGTTCAATTTCCGTTATTATGGTTGCTGCAACGTCATATTCTTTTTTACCTTTTATTATGTGAAAGTCTTTTTGCACAAATTCTACTGTTTTATTTTCTAGTATCCGCCTATAAGCGATAGCAAGATGAATGATTAAATTTTCTAAACTTACGTCAGAAATCGCGATGTTATTTTTTCTTATGTTTTTAAGAATAGAATTCCTAATTAAATTCAGCTCTTGCGGCATCAAAATATTCACCCATTGTTCCCTTATGAGCAATGGCTGTTGATTAAAAATATATTCCGAAATACAAAAGCGAATCAATATTTCTTCTCCAGACACTTTCATTCCATAATTGGGTTTGTGTTCAATTGATAAACCATAATGCTGTAAAATTTCACGAACAATTTTCAAATCACTTTGTAAAGTAGATCTACTGATGAATAATTCTGCAAGTAAATCTTCTATTTTTATATATTCCGTACACAGTAATAACTTTTCTATTATGTAGTTGATCCTTTCCCCTGATTCAACTGGAATCATAGAATAAGCTTTATTTGCATAATCATGGAACAATTGATTAATATCTTCTCTGTTTTTCACCTTTAAAACATATCCCCTACCACGAACGGGCTCAATATAAATATTGTAATCCTGTAACAGTGAATTCAATCCCTTTATGTTCGTTCTTATCGTCTTCGAACTTACATTGATTTCAGCAGCAAGTTGAGCACTTGTTAAGAATTCATCTTCTGCACTATCAAGCAACTTTATTATGGCATACTGTCGAGAATTCATAAGCCCACCTCAATCATATATAATATAGATCTTTAATGTTAATTATAACATGTACAAATATGAAGATTTGTATATACATTCACAATTAAATTTTAACGTATATACAACAAAAAATGAGTGCATATAAAAGTTATTAAGAAATGAGACAGTGCTATTAAAAAATTACGAACTCTACAAAACCTTAGCATTGATCGGTTCTTTCGAGTATGCGTTTAAGTTGTATTTTTATTCCAGATAGTCATACACTTCTTTTTTACTTCATCTGCTTCCGATTTAGTTCGACACAGTAATAAACAGTTGTCATCGCCACTAATGACGCCTACTACCGATTTCCAATTCAAAGATTCCATCAAATAACCGATTGGTTTTGCATTCCCAGGTTCTGTCTTAATAATGACAAAGACTCCCGTTACTTCAATGGATTGAATAGCCTCAGAGTAAAACTGTTGTAGCTGTTTAATCGGGAGGTCGGGATTTTCCACCTTTACATGATTGGATAAACTGTACCTTTCTACTCCATCTGGTGAATATTCTTTTCTTATTTGCATCTCTTGGATATCTCTAGAAATAGTTGTTGGGGTAACGTTATACCCGCAATCCTTTAATAATTTCCATAAATCTTTTTGGGTACGGACTTCATTTATCCGTAGAAGTTCACGAATTTTTTCTTGGCGGTCCTGTTTACTCATAAAGAATTCCTCCCGGTCCAAATAAAAGAAGAATCCATTTTTGAAAACATGAACCCTCCTTATTAAATGCAAGACTCCTTATATTTAATGATTTTTAATCACTGTTCCTGCATTTTCGTTAACAGCCTCCACAGCTTTATCCAAGGAAGTAATAATACATTTTCTACCAGGTTTCGATTCTACAAATGCAATTGCAGCCTCTACTTTTGGCAACATACTTCCAGCAGAAAATTGACCTTCTTCTGCGTAATTTCTTAATTCTTCTGTAGTCACCTGTTCTAGTGCTTTTTGGTTAGCCGCTTGATAATTAACATATACGTGTTCTACCTCAGTTAAAATAACAAGCTTGTCTGCTTGGATAAGCTCAGCTAGTTTTTCAGAGGCAAAATCTTTATCAATCACAGCTTCTACGCCCAAAATTTTGTTATCCTGTCGATAAACTGGAATTCCACCGCCACCAGTACTGACTACTACCATTCCCTTATCTACTAATGATTTAATAACTTCATGTTCCAGAATTTTTACCGGCTTCGGTGATGGGACAACTCTTCTCCAACCTCTTCCAGCATCTTCCTTGAATGTAACACCGTTTTTCTCCATTTGTTCTTTTGCTTCCTTTTCCGAATAGAAAGGACCGATTGGCTTTGATGGATTATTAAAAGCTTTATCATCTGGGTTAACTTCTACCCTAGTTATAATTGAAGCAACTTGCTTATCTAAGCTTTCCTTATGCAGTTGATCATTGATCGCATTTTCCAACCAATAACCAATCATTCCTTGACTCATCGCTCCACATGTATCTAAAGGCATAGCAGGGGTTTGTTCACTATGCGATTGAATTTGCTGTAATAAAATATTACCAACTTGAGGACCGTTCCCGTGCGTAATAGCTACTTGATATCCTTGTTTAATAATTTCAATCAATTGTTTTGCCGTATGGTTTAATGCTTGCTGTTGTGCTTCGTCTGTAGCACTACCAGATTGGATCGCATTTCCCCCTAGAGCAATAACTATTCGTTCATTTCCCATTCTTTCGCTTCCTTTCTTGTTAAATGGTTATCCTTCCAGTAATTAGCCCACCTATAGCAGTTACTGCTAAGACAACAAACAAAACCATTAGCGCTTTTTCTATAGCGGTATCCTTTCTTTGAATATCGTTTTCTTTTAATGCCCATTTATAAAGGATAATCCCGGGCGCATATAACAGCATGGTTAAGAGCAGATAATCAATACCGGCTGCATATACAAGCCATATTGCATAAATGCTGGCAATAAGACCGATTACTTTTTCCTTCGTACGCTTCTCTCCTGATTGATACGCTTCTCCTGTCATGGTTAGTTTCACTTGATATAGCGCAGAGAGCAGATACGGAATTAAAATAGCTGAGGATGCTAAAGAAAACATAAAGTTATATGCGGCCTCTGAAAATAATAACGTAATTAGAAATAACTGGATCAACCCATTGGTTAAATATAATGAGTTAACTGGAGCCTTATTCTTATTCTCTTTCGCTAACCATTTTGGAAACACCTTATCTTTTGCTGTGACATAAGGTAACTCTGCAGCAAACATCGTCCAGCCAAGCCATGCTCCTAAAACCGAGATGATCAGACCAAAGTTAATAACGATCGCTCCCCATTTCCCGACAATTGCTTCCAATACATAGGCCATCGCAGGATTCGGCAGATCAGCCAATTCCTCTCTTGACATGATTCCTAGAGATAATAAAGAGATTAAAATATAAATTAGAAGCACACTAACTAAGCCTATAATTGTAGCTTTCCCGACATCAGAACGATTTTTAGCTCTTCCCGACATAACTACCGCGCCTTCAATACCAATGAATACCCATAAAGTGACTAGCATCATACTTCTAACTTGTTCACCAACAGATGCCCAAGTAAAACCTTCTCCTCCCCAAAAATCAAATGTAAAGGTATCCCATTTGAACGCAATGATCGCTACAATAATAAACAGGAAAATCGGAATGACTTTTGCAATCGTTGCTACTGTGTTAATAAGTGCAGCAGAATTGACTCCACGTAACACAAGGTAATGAACCAACCATAAGACGACAGATGCCCCAATAATACTAGCGACATTTTGCCCCCCTTCAAAAACGGGGATGAAGTAGCCAATGGATGAAAATACTAATGTAGCATAAGCAACATTTCCTAAAAATGCAGATAACCAATAGCCCCACGCACTATTAAATCCTAAAAATGTTCCAAATCCGGCCTTAGCATAGCTATATATACCGCTATCCAACTCAGGTTTTCTGCTCGTTAAATTTTGAAACACAAAGGCAAGCGCAATAATCCCAATTCCTGTAATTATCCAACCGATAATGGCAGCTCCGGCATTTGACCCAAGTGCAATATCACCCGCTAAGTTAAACGCTCCTCCACCAACCATGGAACCGACAACAAGAGCGATCAGTGCGACTAAACCCAGTTTTTTTTCTTCTTCACCCAATTTTCATACACCTCCTTTTGATAAAGCAGGGGGTAAGCCCTTCCATAATTAGCTGTTTACACTGCCATTGGTTGCTGCCATCACCGCTTTAATTGTATGCAACCGATTTTCTGCCTCATCAAAGACAAATGAGTTGTCACTTTGAAAAACTTCATCCGTAACTTCCATTTCTTTAAGACCAAACTTTTCATAAACATCTCGTCCTACTTCTGTCTCTAAATCATGAAAGCTTGGCAGACAATGGAGAAACATGACATCTTTATTACCTGTTTTCTCAAGCATTTCTTTATTAACTTGGTATGGATAAAGTAAATCAATTCGTTCTTTAAATTTATCCTCTTCTCCCATAGAAACCCAAACATCTGTATAGATCACTTCTGCTCCGGAAACGGCTTCATCAATATCAGCAGTAATCGTAATTTTTGCGCCAGAATCTTTAGCCACTTCCTCCGCATAATTGACTACATCTTGATCAGGGAATAATACTTCTGGAGAACAAATACGAATATCCATTCCTACTTTTGCCCCACCGATTAGTAAGCTGTTGCCCATATTATTTCGTCCATCCCCAACATAAACGAACTTAACCCCTTTTAAATGTCCAATATGTTCTTTAACAGTTAAAAAGTCAGCAAGAATTTGGGTCGGATGAAATTCATTCGTTAACCCGTTCCAAACTGGTACACCTGAATGTTTAGCTAAACCATCTACAGTTTCCTGATCAAATCCACGGAATTCAATACCATCAAACATTCTCCCCAATACAATTGCCGTATCACGAACGGACTCTTTCTTACCGAACTGAATGTCATTTTTTCCGAGATACTCTGGATGCGCTCCTAAATCAATACAAGCAACAGTGAAAGCACATCGCGTTCTAGTTGACGGTTTTTCAAATAACAAGGCAATATTCTGCCCTTTCATATAGTGATGGGGAATGCCTGCCTTTTTCTTTTCTTTTAAGTCGGCAGCTAAATCAAGCAAATAATTTATTTCGTCTTCTGTAAAATCTTTTAACGTCAAAAAATGTCTGCCTGTTAATTGATTCGTTAGTTTTTTTCCCATTTCCTTCCTCCTAAAATTTATTTTTCATTAGAATAAGGGAATATTGATTTGCTCATAGTTTTATATTTAAAAAACGATCTAGGTGGCTTCCTTGTGGCAGTTGCGTGATTTTTTAAATAGGTCAGTGTATGCCATGTGTACTGAGACTATAAAGTCACTTGACGCACATTATTGTCAGCCTTTGGAATATCCTTATATATCTTTTCTTGACAATGGCATACTCATACAGCGAGGACCGCCACGACCTCTGGATAATTCGGAGCTAATGACTTCAATTACTTCAATACCATGTTCACGAAGTATTTTATTGGACACATAGTTGCGGTCATATGTGACAACAACGCCAGGAGCGATTGCTAATGTGTTAGACCCATCATTCCATTGTTCTCTAGGTGCAGCAATAACATCTCCACCTCCACATGGGATTAAAGCTACATCCTTTAACCCTAATACTTCTTTTAGTGTTTCCAACAAATTCGTTTTATGCGTAATTTTTACGGTATCTTCTTCTTTTCCTTTTTCCAGAATATAGATGTCCATTTGTCCGTCTTTATTCTGTATTTCTGGATGGATGGTGAACTTATCGAAATCAACCATTGTAAATACAGTATCTAAATGCATAAACGCTCTTGATTTTGGAATTTCCACAGCAACAACACGTTTTATTTCTGCCTGTCGTTTAAAAATACTAATCGCGAGTTGCTCTATTGCCTTTGCTGCTGTCCTTGCACTTATTCCTACTGCAATTGTATCTTTACTTAAAACCAACTCATCGCCACCTTCTATCGGACACGGATAATCTCGATCTAACCAAACCGGTATATCAGACTCCGCATATCTTGGATGATGTCGGATGATATAACTCATAAATAGAGATTCTCGCTTCCTGGCAACTTCCCTCATTGGATTAATGGTTAACCCAGTCCCTATGGTTGCTGCTGGATCACGAGTGAAATAAAGGTTAGGCATTGGATCTAAATAAAATGGATAATGATTATCTAACATTTCATAAAGATGCTTCTTTTTCTCCAACGGTATTTCTGATTTTCTTACACCTGCCATCACTTTCTTTACCATCTCTTCTGTATCAAAGGACAGCAAAAAGTCAGCTATCTTTTGAGAACTTGCACCTTGGATATTGGATTCCTTTAATATATCCATCACAAATTGATTTTTTAACTTTTCTGTATGAAGCGCTTCGGTCATTAAATTCGATAAATATAATACTTCAATTCCTCTATTTCGTAACGTCGAGGCAAAATAATCATGCTCTCTTTGAATCATTGGTAAATGTGGAATATCGTCGAATAACAAATGTCCTAAATAATCAGGGGTTAAATTCTCTACTTCTTTACCTGGACGGTGCAACAGCACGGATTGTAGCTCGCCAATTTCCGACTTAATATATAATGGTTGCTTCACTTAAATACCTCCTCCTGTTATAAAAAAACTATTTTCCATTACGAATTTCTAAACTTCATTGTTCTTATTGGTGTTAGTATAAACAGATAACAAACAGCTATTCATAACTTCATATTCTGTTTGCTAAATATTACACGATTATTTTCAGCTGCTTTTTCGCTTTTATTCATAAATTATTACTTCTATTTACAAATTTAGACACAAAAAAACCGCCTTATTGGTGCTTCTTTAGCACATAAGGCGACTTCTTAAGCTTTTCCATGTTACATCTGTTCCGGAGCATGCACGCCGATGAGACGTAGTGCATTGCTAATCGTTATTTTAACAGCTTCCAATAGTGCCAAACGAGCTTTCGTTAAAGCTAATTGTGTTTCATCCAACACTTTTTCAGCATTATAGAAGCTGTGTAATGCAGAAGCTAAGTCAAAGGCATACTGGGTTATTTTATGCGGTATTCGTTTCTCTGCAGCGTCTAACACCAGTTGTGGAAACTCTCCTATTATCTTTAATAATTCAACCTCACTACTGTGTTGTAACAAGAACGCATCATAATCTTCATAGGAATAGCCTTCAGCTTGCGCTTTCTTTAACAGTGTACAAATTCTTGCATGTGCATACTGTACATAATAAACAGGATTTTCGTTCGATTGCGAACGGGCAAGATTGATGTCAAAATCCAAATGAGAATCACAGGAACGTGTATTCATCATATAACGCATCGCATCAACACCAACTTCTTCCATTAACTGTCGAAGCGTTAGTGCTTTGCCTCTCCGCTTACTCATTTTCACTCTTTCACCGTCTTCAAATAAGTTAACCATTTGGATAATGGCTGTTTCTAACTTGTTTTTTGAATAACCTAATGCTTGAATAGCTGCTTCCATCCTTGGAACATACCCGTGATGATCAGCTCCCCAAACATTAATCAGCTTATCGAAGCCCCGTTCTAATTTATCATTATGATACGCGATGTCAGAGGCTAAATACGTATAACTTCCATCTGACTTAATGACAACCCGGTCTTTATCATCCCCATATTTTGTTGTCCGAAACCATGTTGCGCCATCTTTTTGATATACATTACCAGTCTGACGCATTTTATCCAAAGCTTGGTCAACTTTCCCCTCTTTATATAATGACAATTCCGAAAACCAATGATCAAATGCAACCCGAAATCGTTTTAAATCTTCTTCAATCTTTTTCAATTCATATTCTAGTCCATATTGGCGGAAATAGGCTAAACGTTCGTCCTTTGATTTATGAACCCACGTATCGCCTTCTTCTGCAGCCAATTTTTCTCCAATGTGAATAATATCCTGCCCATGATATCCATCTTCAGGCACCTCCGCATTTAATCCCAGTGACTGCATATAACGCGCTTCCACAGAGAGGGCTAAATTATGAATTTGATTACCAGCATCATTAATATAATACTCCCGCTCTACTTCATAGCCAGCTGCTTTTAATACATTACAGAGCGCATCCCCATAACTCGCACCACGGGCATGTCCTAAATGTAGATCCCCGGTTGGATTAGCTGAAACAAACTCTACCTGAATCCGCATATTTTTTTCGGAATGTTTCCCATAGTCTTCACCCGCTTGTAAAACATGGGGAAGCAATGGAGTTAAATAATTATTGTCCATAAAGATATTGATAAATCCAGGTCCGGCAATCTCCAGTTTACTTATATGTGTACCTTTTAAATTTAATTGATCTATAATAACCTGAGCTATTTCTCTTGGAGGCTGTTTTGCTACTTTTGTCAGCTTCATAGCAATATTTGTAGCATAATCTCCGTGCTGATCATTATTCGGTTTTTCTAACATAATTGGTGGGATATTAGATTCTTCTTCCACTAATTCAGCTCGTAAAATAGATTCACGTACCGCTTTTTTTACCGTAGCTTCTGTCTCTTGTATCATGTTCATTGATGTCGTCCTCCTTGTGAATTTTAACCCCTCTGTAACCTATATTAATTCATAAATAAACAATAACAAGAAGCAAAAAATGGAATAGCTTCTTTATAAAGTAAAACTTCATTCAGTAGGAGTTTTCTTCCATCTCCTACTGAATGTTCATACCTAGAAGAGTATGACCTAAAGGCCCTTAAACGAAGCGGGCATTTAGGTGTCGTTTTCTCCCACTTGTGTGTCAACTCAAAGTTTCGAAGTGGGAGTCTTACGGCACCTTACATGCGGGATAAAAGATGATGCACCGTATCTTCCGGGTGCTTTTTTCACGGATAAGCACTATATATCCATTTTCGCCAATTTTAGAATAAATATATACGTACTTTTAGCACACTATAAAATGTTGATTAATCTTCCCTTCTGCCCACGTTTGAGCTGTACATAATGTTATTTGTATTTTCATTAGAGGTAAACAACCAGAATAACTTAAGAAACATGATATATCATCATGTTTTTTCTATCCAACTATGATAAAATTGACAATCCTTAAATAAGAGCGTTATATAAGAATGAGATAGTATTTCTTTATTTTCATACTTACGAAACACTTACATAGAAGGAGATTCCAATGTTAACAGAGCAACTTGCCTCAGAGATTGTGAAGAGAACGATGTCGATACTAGATTTAAATGTTAATGTAATGGATAGAACAGGAACCATTCTTGCTTCAGGAGATCCCAATCGGATTGGGCAACTTCACCACGGTGCTAGTAAAGCAATTGCACACAAAATGACCGTAGAGATTCATTCTTACGAAGAAAATTGGCGAGGAAAAGCAAAACCAGGAATTAATTTACCAATTCGGTTTCATGATGATATTGTTGGAGTTATTGGTATTACTGGAGAACCTGAAAAAATCAGGGGATTTTCCAAATTAGTTCAAATGGGTGCCGAACTAACATTGGAGCAAGCATTTTTGACAAGAGAAATAGATCGAAACGCCAGGATGCGAGATGATGTTATATCCCATTTACTACTAGGTTCAGATAAAGAACAAGCTTACATATTAGACAGGGCGCGGTCGCTAAAGATTAACACAGATGAAACATTTGCTGTTATCCTCCTTTCTTTACCGTACCATACATCCAACTTGCAATCTGTGAAACAAATCGAAACGTGGGCGAATACATTAGTTACAGCAGAAGATGAAATCGTTCGGTTGTATACAAATCAATTTGTTATCTTAAAAAAGCGGCAAAAGCCTTATTTAGATACGGATGATAAAGTAAAGAATTTGCTAGAACATAAACTATCCCTAGCACCCATTTCAAATATAACCGTCGCATTAGGTCCCTTTTCAAGTGGATTCCTTGGTTGGAGACAATCCTTTCAAACAGCGGAAATTGTTAGAGATACCGCAAAAACATTATATCCAGAAGGTGGTGTTTGGAATCAAGACACTTTAGGAATATCTATTCTATGTTATCGTTTTTTACATGCAGCAAAAGAAGAAACGAGTGAAATAAGTGCCACATATCAAAAGTTAGTCGCCGCTAATGATGGTAGAACGTTAGACGAAACATTCACGACATATGTTAAAGCAAATGGAGAAATGACCAAAACCGCAAATAAGTTATTTATTCATCGGAATACATTAGCATATAGGCTGAATAAAATTTACGAAATCACTGGAAAAAACCCAAAGAACCTACAAGATCTGATCGAGTTAAAAATTGGAGAGATCCTCTTCAAACTATCAACATAGTGCATCTGCATAAAACATAGAATTGGAAGCACTTTCTTTATATTCATTTGCACAATGACCTAGCATGTATCGTGCACGTACAATAGGTGTATAACAGCATCATGTTAAGGAGGAAAACAGATGGATATTGAAGTAAGTGCATTAGGAGCAATTATCGGTTTACTCTTAGCTATTTTCTTAATTTTAAAGAAAGTACCGCCTGCCTATGGTCTAATTGCCGGTGCAATTGTAGGAGGTCTCATTGGAGGGGCGAGCTTAGTAGATACAGTAAGTTTAATGATAGGCGGGGCTCAAAATATTATGCCTGCCGTATTAAGAATTTTAGCTGCTGGTGTATTAGCGGGCGTGCTCATCGAATCAGGAGCAGCATCTAAGTTAGCACAAACCATTGTTTATAAATTTGGCCATACCAAAGCCTTACTTGCTCTAGCTATTGCTACGATGCTTTTAACAGCAGTAGGTGTGTTTGTAGATGTAGCGGTTATTACTGTAGCACCGATCGCCTTAGTGATAGCTTCAGAAGCAAAGCTTTCCAGATTTGCAATTTTAATAGCAATGATTGGTGGAGGTAAAGCGGGTAATATCATGTCCCCTAATCCTAATACAATTGCTGTTTCTGAAGCATTTGATGTATCCTTAACCTCCGTCATGGCAGCAGGGGTTATCCCAGCATTTTTTGGACTTACAGTAACCTATCTCATAGCAAAAAGAGTCTCTAAAAAAGGGACTGCTATTCAAGCAAGTGAAATTGAGCAATCCAATTTTGGAGCCTTGCCTTCCATATATACCGCTGCCCTAGCTCCAATTGTTGCCATTCTATTGCTGGTATTACGTCCGTTATTCAATATTAACGTAGATCCCATGATCGCATTACCAGTAGGTGGTTTAGTTGGAGTTATAGCAATGGGAAAATGGCGTAGCACAAATGCGTATATAAAAAGCGGATTAGCAAAAATGGCACCGGTTGCAATTTTGCTAATTGGGACGGGTGCAGTAGCTGGAATCATTACTAACTCAGAATTAGATACGGTTCTAGTTGGCGTGTTGGAAAACCTAGGTTTACCCGCATTTGCTTTAGCTCCGATCTCAGGAATGTTTATGTCAGCAGCTACAGCTTCGACAACAGCTGGATCTGCGGTTGCCAGTAGTGTCTTTGAAAGCACGATTCTAGAGTCTGGGGTCGCTGGTTTAGCTGGTGCAGCCATGATTCATGCTGGTGCTACCGTACTAGACCACATGCCGCACGGTAGTTTCTTTCATGCAACTGCAGGTAGTGTTGGGATGCAAATTCAAGAGCGTTTGAAACTAATTCCATATGAATCATTAGTTGGCATAACATTGGCGGCAGTTTCCACAATGATTTATGGTATCTTTCAATGGTTTTTATAAAGTGAGCTTTTAACCGTGGGGCTTTCTTTTATCCCCCTGATTGTTAGTAATGCAAAAGAATGACCTAAAAAACCTCTGGACCGAAACAGAAATTTGGCTGCCGTTTATTATTCTATAAATTCTGGAGCATTAGGCTGTCTCAAGGGTTTTCTACGGCATCTTCATTCAAATCAACAGCAACTAGATGATTCTTTAAAGAGGGAAAGGAAGGAAGAATGATGGCTAAACCAAAAATTGTCATAGCGCCGGATTCATTTAAAGAAAGCATGACAGCAAAACAGGCTGCTAATGCTATTGAACGTGGAATTCGCTCCGCTTACGGTGAAGCTTTGGAGATAGATATTATTCCAATGGCAGATGGTGGCGAGGGTACCACCCAATCATTAGCAGATGGATTGCAAGGGACTCTGTATGAAAAAAAGGTCACTGGACCATTGGGTGAAAAAGTAACTGCAACTTATGCCATTTCTGGTGACGGATCAACTGCCATCATAGAAATGGCAGAAGCATCTGGTCTTCACCTTGTTCCAAAAGAGAAGCGAAATCCATTCTTAACCACTACATTTGGTACCGGAGAGTTAATTAAAGCAGCTTTAGATAAAAATGTGTCTAAAATAATCCTAGGGATCGGTGGTAGTGCCACAAACGATGGTGGCGCAGGAATGATCGAAGCACTTGGCGGTGTCCTATATAACACTGAAAATAATCTTCTAAATCGGGGTGGTGGAGCATTAATCGAGTTAGCGGAAATAGAACTATCCCATTTAGATCCACGTTTAAAATCTGTAGAAGTAGAGGTAGCCTGTGATGTCGATAACCCACTCTTAGGTCCTAATGGAGCTAGCGCCGTTTATGGACCACAAAAAGGAGCAACAGAGGAAATGATTATTCCATTAGATGACGCATTACGACATTTTCATGAGGTCATTTCAAAAGCTACAAACAAGGACGTAAAGGATATTCCTGGTTCTGGAGCTGCAGGCGGTCTGGGCGCAGGGTTATTAGCAGTGCTTGGTGCCAAATTAACGCCAGGTATTGATATTGTACTAAAAGAAACAGATTTTTCTAATCGTGTCAAAAATGCTGATCTAGTAATAACTGGAGAAGGTAGGATAGATAGCCAAACGATCTACGGCAAAACACCCATTGGCGTAGCAAAAGCTGCTAAGCAAAACGGTGTATCAAAGGTAATTGCCCTTTGCGGCACGCTAGGAAAAGGATACGAAGCGGTATTTGAACACGGTATCGATGCAACATTTAGCATTACCCCTGGACCGTGCCAACTGGAAAAAGCAATCATAAATGGGGAAAAATACCTAGAAGGAGTAGCACGGAATGTAGCCAGTGTTTATCGTTAGTTGGCTTTCGCCGAATAGTGTAGTTTTAAATGTGTAAACTTATAGATTATGTGGTTTTGAGCTAAAGTGACTTCTATTTGCATTGGCTTTGAAAATGAGAGAGGAGATAGCTCTTTATCTTTTCTCTCTTGCCTATTTTCATTGGAAAATTCATATCTAACCGCACAATAAGTACTTTTAATTTAATCCATTTTGAAGCATTGGTTCATTTATCCACAGTATCCTTTCTAAAAAACTTTGGATCTTTATTTATATAGCATGTATTAAGAATTATTTTTAATCACATAACCCCTATTAATAAAGCGAATTTTCAATCAGCGGGGGTTCATTCATCCCCACTGATTGTTAGCAACTCAAGACGGTGACTTAAAGACCAAGTGCTACTGTTTTCGGCTTAGACTTGTTGCAGTCTAGATTTATCTAAAATCATTTTTCCTTTACTAATACCCAAACAATTTCACACGTTTCTTTACTTGTGTTTATAGCCCAATGCTTTTCTCCTGCTGGAATAAATGTCGCATCATTCGCTCTAACTTCAAACCGCGCTCCACCACTTTCGCCTTGCAATTCACCTTTTAAAATAATAGAATATTCATTTTCTAAATGACGAGATACTCCTGTATTAGGAACTCGCTCTCCAGGTGGAATTGTGACTGTTCCAAAAGACATATTAGTTGCCTCTGAACTAGTTTCAAATAGCGTATTCAACCCTTTGTAAAGAAAGGCTTGTCGCTTGATATCCATATAATTTACTCCTCTATATCCTAGCTTCGTATGTCTAGCTCTTTATAATGAAATGTTATTGGATCTACTTCCACTCCAAATAAAGTTTTTGCTTCTTCAACCGTATAATATTCATTTTTCACGTCTTTAGCTACCTGCTTAGCGGGACGATCTAACGGATTTCCATATCCTCCACCAGTAGCTGTCATTAATTTAAGAACATCATTTTTCTTTAGCTCATACCGTGAATAAACCCCATAAGGACCATCTATTTCTCCAGTTGCTTTATGAATGTAAAATTCATTTACGGAACCTTCCGTTCCCCCATTTATGCCCCATAGTCGATATTTGTTACGACCATAAGTAATCGTAGCTTCTTGCCCATCAGTTAAAGCTCGATAAGATCGGATAACCCCTTTTCCGCCAATGTATTCACCAGCACCTGTTCCATCCCTACGCAAGCTATATTCATCCAGCATTACACCATACCGTGTTTCGGCAACTTCAACAGGTACATTATAGGTTTCCCCATCTAGGATACAAAATTGACCGCTGGCTCCATCTTGCCCATCAGCACCGCCCCATCCGCCTACAGACGGTTCTACAATTAAAAACGGTTCATGTGTATCTTGATGCTTACCTGACAACGTAACAGAGCAAACAGATAGTAAATGTGCTGCCGCCAATCTATGTGGAATATATGGAGCCAACGCCTTCCAGATTAAATCTGTACAACCTAGCATCGTTTCAAAATAATTCGATGTAGGTGCAGGACGTTGTGCTGACATAATCGACCCATCATCAACAACTATCTTTAAAGGGCGAAACACACCATCGTTTACATCTTGATCGGGATTTGTAATTGCCAAAAAAATCGTTCTTACAGCAGATGCAAGTCCAGTAAAGGAACAATTAACAGGACCAGGAACCTGTGGGCTACTCCCGCGAAAGTCACATATAAAATTCTTCTCTGTTATCGTAACTTCCACTTTTATTGGAAAAGGTCCATTTCCAATGCCATCCGTTTCCACAAAACCTTCTGCCGAAAAAGTTCCTTTTGGTAATTTTGCAAGCTCCTGTCTTGAGATAATTTCCCCGTGATTTAAGTGACTGTCGATAGCAGCAAGGATAACTTCCTTCCCATACTTTTCACATATTTCCTTTACACGTCTTTCCCCTGTTTTGAGTGCTGCAACTTGTGCCCACATGTCACCTAATGACAAATCTGGAAAACGAACATTGGCACGGATAATCTCCACTAACCCTTCATTCAACACGCCTCCGTCAAATAACTTAACAGATGGAAATTGCAATCCTTCTTGAAAGATATCTCGAGAATCATTCGTAAACGATCCAGGATCTTTTCCTCCAACCTCCGTCCAGTGGGCTTTATTCGCTGAGAAGGCAATGATCTCTTCTTCATAAAAAATCGGCATGACGAGACCGACATCTGATAAATGGGAGCCACCACCTCCATAAGGGTCATTTACAATAATGATATCTCCGGGCTTTAATTTATTTTCATTCGCATATTTCTCTAATGACTGCTTTACCATAAAGGAAAGCATTCCAATAAATCCAGTCACACCATTCCCTTGTGTAAGCAATTGCCCTTTTGAATCAGTTAGTCCACTAGCATAATCCAGCACTTCATAGATGATAGGACTCATGGATGTTTTCGCTAATGCGATGAACATTTCATCACCTATAGCTAACAATGAGTCTTTTACTATTTCTAATGTAAACGGATCAACTTTTGTTTCCTGGATCGCCATTATCTCTCCCCCATTTCGATTATTAAATTCCCATAATCATCCACTTTAAGTGTTTGGTCTTCATAAATAACGGTAACTGCTGCTTTTTCCTCTACAATGGCAGGTCCTTGAATAGTTTGATTTATTGGTAGCAGTTCACGCTGGTATACATCCGTTTGAATCCACCCTTTAGGATTTTCAAAATAAACATCTCTCGTTTCTAATTTTGCATCTTCTAACGTTGTATTTCGTTGTATCTTTTGGATATTTGGTTTTTTCACCTTTCCAAAAGCAGTGACATGTATATTGACAAATTCCGTTTCTGTTCCATCTAATCTAAACGTATAGTTATGTTCATGTAACTGATGAAAGCTTTCAATAATTTCTTGTAAATGTTCCTTGGTCCAATCTCCATTAGGAACAGGAACTTTTACCGTATGTTCTTGTCCTAAATAACGCATATCTACAAAGCGATTAAAAATAACATCCGCTTTAGAAATCCCTTCATTCTTAAATTGTTCATATGCTTCTTTTTCTATTTCATGCCACTGTGTCATTATTGCGGATAAATCAAGATCTTCTAATCGTTTAATATAGGTTTTTATATAATCATGACGTAAATCACTCATTAACATTCCCCACGCTGAAAACACAGGCGATGCAATCGGGATGACAACTTTTTTCACTCCTAATTCCTTGGCAAGCGCAGGCGCATGCATAGAACCACCGCCACCAAAAGCAACTAAAGTAAATTCTTCTGGATGGTGGCCTTTTCGTACGGAGATTAATTTTAGTGCATTTAGCATATTGGAATTAGCTATTCGAATAATGCCCAATGCTGCTTCTTCCGCAGACATTTGAAGCGGATTTCCTATCTTTTCTTGTATCACTTCTCTTACCATCGATACATCTACATCATAATCAAAATTTTTTGCCGATAATCTACCAGTTAATACGTTAGCATCTGTCGTGGTCGGATGTGTTCCACCTTGCCCGTAAGATACTGGACCAGGTACAGCTCCCGCAGATTTAGGTCCAACTTTTAAAGCACCGGCTTCGTCTAACCAAGCAATGGATCCTCCACCATTACCTATTTCCACAATATCTACTACTGGTGTCTTAATAGGATAGCCTGCATTACGATCATTTCTTTCAATATAGTAATCTGTGGAAACCTTCACTTCTCCCCCTTCAACTAGGGAACATTTTGCCGTTGTCCCACCGATATCAAACCCAATTATGTTTTCTTCTCCAATTAATTTTCCAAGTACCGCCGCACCATAAATTCCTGCAACAGGTCCAGACTCAACCATATTAATGGGAACCTTTTTCGCTTCTTGAAATGTCGTGGTCCCGCCATTCGACTGCATAATGAAATTTTGGCTGTTTGTATGATGCGCCGTTAGCTCATTATATAATTTATTAATATACGTGGTTGCTATTGGCTGAACATATGCATTTAATGCTGTTGTATTCGTCCGCTCATATTCCCGCCATTCTTGACTTACTTCATGCGAAGCTGATACCGCTACATCAGACCATAAGTCTTTAATCAATTGAACGGTTAACTTCTCGTGCTGTGGATTCGCATAAGAGTGTAAATACACGACAGCAATCGCTTCTACTTTTTCTCTTTTAAAGAAGTCAACAATTTCCCTTATCTGTTCCGTATGAAGGGGAGTTATTATCTCACCCTTATAGTTAACCCGCTCATCCACCTCTTTTCTTAGATAACGCTCAATAAATGGTTCTGGCTTTTCATATCGAATATTAAATAAATCAGGACGATTCCCTCGAGCAATTTCTAATATATCCCGAAACCCTTTTGTCGTGATAAGTCCTGTTTTTGCTCCTTTTCGTTCTGTAAGCGCATTAATAATTACAGTTGTACCATGGATAAATGTGGAGATTGCTTCTTTATCAATACCACTTTTTTCAAGTACATCTATGACTCCTTTTTCAAAATTTGGAGGTGTCGTATGACTTTTAGCTACCTTCATTTGTCCATTCTGATCGATGTAAACTAAATCCGTAAAGGTACCTCCAATATCAGTTGCAACTCTCATACTTCTTCCCCTCTCTCGTATTTTTTATATTCAG
The DNA here is from genome assembly GCF_009917385.1 of Roseburia sp. 1XD42-34. GTDB lineage: Bacteria > Bacillota > Bacilli > Bacillales > Amphibacillaceae > Virgibacillus. Next base: position 27,477 of record NZ_QWLJ01000039.1, read on the forward strand.
AATATTACGGGTGTTAAAACACTTATTAACGTTGATGACTCTTCAGTAGGGTTTTTCCATTCGTGTACTTTTTCTGAAGGAAAGTGAATCGTATCCCCTTCACTCAAAACATATTCCATTCCTTCCACCCTAAAAATAACCATTCCTTTTAAAACAAAATAAAATTCTTCTCCAGGATGACTATACTTTTCAATGAATGGTTGTTTAGGAGGTAATGTTACCAGCATCGGTTCCAATTTTCTTTCTGGAAATTTCCCCGCTAGGCGGACATGCTTTACACCTGAGCCTTCCATTGTGAACGGTTTTTGCTCCTCTTTATGTAACGCATAATTATGATTTTCAATCTCTTGAAAAAATGATGCTATGTTTATTTGAAAAGCGTCAGATATTTTCTTTAATGAAGTAATAGCTAGGGATGAAGAACCTCGTTCAATTTGAGACAAAAAGCTTACGGAAAGTCCTGTTACTTCACTTAAGTCTTTTAATGTCATTTCTTTCTCTAATCGTAATTTTTTTATTTTCTTATGAAAATTATCCATACGTTATCTCCTTTCTTTACAATAAAATGGAATTTTTCCACCTTTACTTTGTTTTTTATAATATTAACATAATTTTTATACAATTAAAATAAGAATCTTTTAATTCAGAATTCACAACAGGAATTTTTCATCCCCATGAAAAAGTTACTAGCAAATATTATTGCTTTCATCCATCGCTAAGCATATTTCTTTATACCGTATACCAAACATCTTCCTACTTTAGATAAGCAAGTGAAAAACTGGTCATAATGATTTAACATTATGACCAGTTTTATAATTCAGAATTACTTACGTTAGAGGGTATATCAAGAAATAATGGTTTTAGATTAGAGCTATCAGGAAAAATTTCACTACCCAGCCCACGTTATTCAATTTAAACGAGGTTTTCATTTACGTTTGAAGCATCATTCACTTACCAATAAGCAATGATTCATTCAGCGTTTAGTGACACGAAGCAATGTCAAATGCTTTCGCTTCTATGTGATAATAAGATCTTCATAAAACAGACACCCTTACCATTAAGTTCTTTTAACAGATTAGCTATATATCGTAGTACCTGTTTTACCTAAAATCGCTTCCTTAGCTTTATTTAATGAGGTGATGATTGCTTTTCTTCCTGAGCGCCCCTGCACAAATTGAATAGCAGCCTGAACTTTAGGAAGCATACTGCCAGGTGCGAACTGTCCTTCAGCAATATATTTCTTTGCTTCAGTAATTGTCATTTGTTCAAGATCTTGTTGATTGGGCTTTCCGTAATGGATTGCTATTTTTTCGACAGCGGTAAGAATAAAAAGAAAATCAACATCTAATTCATTTGCTAGACACTGACTAGCCAAATCTTTGTCAATTACAGCATCTACTCCTTCTAGAGCACTTGCTTCCTTCTCCATCACGGGGATACCACCACCGCCTATGGTAATCACAATATGTCCAGCATCTACTAAATTAGCGATAACTTCTTTTTCCACTACTTTAATTGGCAGAGGAGAAGGAATTACTTTGCGATATCCTCTCCCAGCATCTTCCACATAAACATCATTTGTTTCTTTCATTAATTTTTCTGCTTCATGCTTTGATAAAAATGATCCTATTGGTTTAGTAGGATTTTTAAAAGCCGGATCATCCTTATCGACTACCACTTGGCTAATAATGGTGGATACAGATTTATGAATGGATCGATTAAATAATTCTTCTCGTATCGCATTTTGTAAATGATAGCCAATATACCCTTGACTCATCGCTCCGCACTCTGCAAACGGCATTTTTGGAATGTTCGTATTTTTTTTGGAAGCATAATCAAATGCTATATGAATTGCTCCTACTTGCGGCCCATTCCCATGAGCAATAATTACATGATGCCCTTGCTCAATCATATCCGCAATGGGCTTAGCAGATTCTCGTACGAGCTCAAGCTGCTCTTTTGGGTTATTACCAAGTGCATTACCTCCAAGAGCGATTAACACTTTACCCATTGTTGCCGCCCTCCCCGTATACTTCATAAAAACGCATGAATCCTTTTTCAAAACATGCTTTTGGTGGGTGAACAATACCTGCGCCAATTTGACCAACACCGGCAATTTTACTAGCCATTCCAGTATTAATAACAGGTAAAATTCCTGACTCGATGACTTTTAATACGTCTATTCCAAATGCAGTACCACGAAAATCTAGAGTTGGAATGGAAAAATTACTATTTTCGCTAACTGTAATATCGTACATTTGTTCGCTGTAATGAATGGCATCTGCTACTTGACCACCAACAAATTGGACAATTGCTGGAGATCCACCCATTGCAAAACCACCAATTCCCATCGTTTCTGTAATGGCACTATCGCCAAGATCACGTGCAGCATCGTCTTCTGAGAAACCAGGGAAAAATAGTCCCTTGACAAAATTAGCTGGTGCAGTGAACCATTCTTTTTCCCCAAGCCCGCTAATGCGAATGCCAAACTCTACACCATTTCTCGCCATCGTAGTGACAACTGTAGAATAAGGCACCCCATGACCTGCATCTAAAGAAGCTTTACAAGCCGGCATAGAAAGGTTTAAATAGTAATGTTCATTATCCTTAATAAATTGCATCACTTCACGCAATTGTTCTGTATCTAAATCCGTTTGTAAAAAGTAATCAGCAATTTCACGATAAAAAAGACTGGTAGAAGCTTTATTACGATTATGACATTCATCGCCCATATGCAATGCTTGGGCGGTTATGGATTTAAGATCAATTCCATTGCTTAATGCCAATGCTTTTTTCAATGCTTTTGCATAAACGTCTCTAATCCATTTCAAGCGCTGAATAACATCCTCAGAAAAAGCACCAAATCGTAGCACTTTTCCTAAACCTTCGTTTACTGTACAATATGCTTTATTTCCATGAGTTCTGTTTTCAACAACATGGACTGGCATAGAAGGGGATACAATACCTGCCATAGGTCCTACAGTTGAATGCTCATGACATGGAGCAAATTCAATTTCACCGTTTGCAACTAAAGCCTTTGCCTCTTCCTCATTATTCGCTAATCCTTCGTAAATTAGTGCTCCGATTATGGCTCCTTGAACTGGACCAGCCATATTTTCCCATGCAATTGGAGGGCCAGCATGAAGAATCATGTTGCTATGCATTCCTGGAATCACGTTTTTAGCTAGATCAATATCTACTAAAAATGGATGTGCTGCTTTTATTCGAGAGATCGCTTCTTTATTCGCATTATCTATTCTTTCATTGTCTTGGAAACAGTCTAATGCGTTAATTAATTCTATATTTCCTCCGGCAGGCGGTTGCCAATCAAATTGAATTGCTTCTGTTCCTTGTAAATCCAAATCATCTTTAAATGTTGACGTACCAATATTAATAACATGCAACTTTTCGTTAAATAGATCTGGAAAATTACTCATATTAAATTACCTCCTTAACAAGCATGGTTGCAATTTTAGTTGCCATCGCATTACTGTCAGCTACATAAACACCCATAGCTTTGAGTTTCTTTTCTTGTTGTTGATAGTCTTGCTTATCCTTGGAAGTTCCACATATATATGCAACAACTGGTAAATGCCTTCCAGCTTGTGTAGCAATTTGTTTAGCTTCTTGAAGTGCATCTAGACTGACCCCAACCGGATCTTCATGTGAACCAAATCCCAATTCAAAGTCTAGTAACAATACGGCTGTTTCAGGGTCTTTAGCCTCTGCAACAATTCGCTCATTTCTTAAGCTTGGATCAATCATTGGGTGTGGTTTGCCTTTCGTAAAATCATCATCACCTAAATCAAGTAAAGTATGACCTGTACTCGTATGAACATCATCTAACTTTTCTGCTTGTTTTTTGGCAACATTACTTTTTACTTTTAATCCAGCATCACGCATGAGTGATAATGCTTCTGAAGTTAAAGTACCACCACAGAAAAGCCCTCTAATATATTGTTGTGAATCTGCTATATTTTTCTGTTCTGTTTTCGCCCAATTAGTAGCTGTCTCATCAACTTCTGAATCGATCTTGTTTTCCGGATCAATACATGTAACCGCTTGACGTGCAGCATCAATTAAAGTTGGAGAAAATATAGCCCCAGCCTCTTCCACTTCATGTGCATCACCATCTAAGAAACAGACAACTACCGGCTTTTTACATTTTTTAACTTCAGCTAGAATTTTTTCCTGAACTTTTGGAGCTGGTGGCTTAGAAATTAATGTGATTACTTTTGTTTTTTCATCAGCTTCTAACGCTTTAAGTCCTTGAAGCATCATGATTCCGCCAATCTCCTCATGAAGATCACGGCCTCCTGTTCCAATTGCTTGTGTAATCCCATAGCCAAGCTTGTCTATTTGCACCGTGACTTCTTGTAATCCTGTACCTGAAGCAGCTACAAGGCCTATTTCTCCATCACTCACCTTATTTGCAAAACATAAACCAGTATGATTAATAATTGCTGTTCCACAGTCAGGCCCCATGACAAATAAACCTTTTTCTCTGCCTAATTCTTTTAGTGATCTTTCATCCTCGATCGAAACATTGTCACTAAAAAGCATGACATGCATTCCTTGCTTTAATACTTGTCTAGCCTCTCGCGCAGCATACTCACCTGGGACGGATATAATCGCCATATTCGCTTCTGGCATTGCATTTAAAGCTGCATGAATAGTTTTAACTGGTTGGTTACCGCCTTTTTCTTTTTTAGATTTTTTTGCTGTTAATTCTGTTTCAATGAGTCCAATAACTTCTTTTACTCGTTCCCCGGAATCCGCTTTTACAGCGACAGCGATAATGAGGTCATTTTCTGTTGCAGTCTGTACTTCTTCTGTTATTAAACCAATATTACTTAATAAATCTTTATTCATTTGTGTAGCCATGGAAACAACCGCTTGCTTGACACCATCATGTTGTTTGATTTTTCCAGATAAAGACATTAGCGTAACAGAATCATGGTACGCATTTGGTACTACTTTTACAATTGAAGCCATTCCAACTTCCTCCTTTATAAATGAAAGTGAAAAATCCGTTAATCGATATTTGGTTTGAATGAACGATTTTCGTTCCTATTGTTTTTTTACATGGTAGTGTGATCTGCCATTTACAAATTACAAGGAAAAGCATGTTTTCCTTACAGCCAGAAATGGTACAAACTTAACCTCTAATCTGCAAGCAAATTTCGCTGTTTTAATAATTGTCGGTATGCAAAGCTGACACCAATTAACATATCAGTACCAGAAGTAGAACCAATCGATAAAACTTGCTGTAATGAGTTGGTTGGATGATGGGGGATACACTCAAGCAAGTCGAGTAAAGCATCATTAACATAACCGAAACAGCAATTTTCTAACATAAAATAACTAACATCTGTTGTTCTTCTTTTTAAACTGGCAAATTCAACATTTCCTTGGCTCATAAAATCCTGATATAAAGAAAAACCGAAGTAATGCCATGTTGCCAGTAAACCAGTAAGAAAATCGTCGCCTGATGGCGTTAATCCAACCCCCAATCCCGCAAAACGATACATAAATTCTTTTAGTTGTCGTTTTCTTATTTCTTCTGTAATGGTTTTAAAACCCTTAACAAAAGGTTGAAAATAAATAGTATCGATGCTGCTTTCACTTACCCCTTCATCTCGCCCAATCACATACTTCCAGGCAGATAACAGTCCACCGTCTCGACCATTTGCCTCGATAAATGCATCTATATAGGCTAAATGTGACTCTGATAAAGCTGGTTTCACTTGGGAAAGGGGAGAAAGCTCCCTTTCCCAGCGTTCTGAAAACATATAGCTCCATTGCCAGTCTTTTATTTGTATCGCTTTTTCACCAACTTTAACGACTGGATTACTAGGTTTTATAGATGAACACATAGCATTAAAGCCGAATTCATCTGTTGTTTTCATCATTTTTGGTGATTGAACGATTCGGTCTTTTGCTAGAGAAAAAAGCATGCTGTCATCATGGGAAATAAAATTGATCACCTTGTCAAAAATACTGTGAACTATTCCAATTTGTTCACCCGTTTTGAATCGGTTGAACCAATCAAGTAAATGCTTATCCAATACATGAATTAGGCAAAGTTTATTTTTCATACAATCACCAATTGATTATGACTTAAGCTCCTTTAATTCATCTTTATCACGGTAGAAGTAAAAGGCTAATAAAGTGATTCCCATTGCAAGGTAACCTAATGCACCAGTTTGACCTGCACCAAAGCCGATTTCGGGAGCATGAATCAAACCAACAAAGGATAGAGCTGCAGCTACAAAGCTATATATAGCAGCAAGCTTATACTTTTTGTCAATTAAAAATATGACGATTGTAATTAACATCATCGATACGAGAATATCAGAAGACCCTAGAGTATCCCAGCCGACATATTTAATACCGTTGTTGGCAAGTACATCAAAACCGATTGTCGCTGCATCCGTACCTGCTGCGGCTAAAGCATTGTCAACCTGTTGAATAATATAACTTGCTACAAATGGGGTTAATCCTAAGAACATTGCGGGCATATGTTCCACTTTTGCTGTACTGTAAGCTTGCGTACCAATCGTCATCGTAATATATACGAGGATTGGAAGTAGAGCAACTAACGGAATGATGGACATCATTAATGGCAGTAACCCGATAAAGGAAATAATGATAACTCCTACACCCGTCGCCATTGAATAACCTACACGGGCGCCGGCCTTTTTCCAACCTGGATGACCGATATAAATAATGGTTGGAAAAACACTTCCAAGTGCTGCCCCAAAAAGGGTTAATACCCCAGGAACAAGCAGTGATAAAGTTGTAGGGTATTTATCTCCACCAACTTCAGCACTCTCAATATTATCCAAACTTTCAAGAAAGTCATAAATTGCTAAAGGTATAGCTGCAGCTAAAAACGGTGATAAATAAGCAAAGCCTTCAGCTAAATGTCCGAGTGCAAAGCTAGGATATGCAAGAGAGAAGCCACTAGCAGCCTCTTTCACAGCGGCTACATCCATGTACCCAGTTACCCAGGCAAGAATCATCCCAATTAATATCGCTAATAGTCCAGCTGGAATATTACCAGGTAATTTTTTATGGGCTAACCATCCAGCAAGAACGATGACTAATGTTATCAGTCCAATATAAGGAGTAGTAAAGATTTCGCCCATTGGATTCATCGCAATATACGTTAAGGCGATACCAGCTAAAGAACCTAATAAAGCACTACGTGGAATATATTTTTGAATATAAGGGCCGACAAAAGCACCTAATGTCATGATAATTCCTTGAACTAGATTCCAAGCAATACCTACTGACCAAGCTAATACCCAATCTTGGGTATTAGCATATACCGGTAACATAACAGCAAACGATACTACAAAATAATGTGGTACACTTAACCCATATGGCAGTGCAGTAACATCATCACGGTTTTCTCTTAATGACTTACGTCTAGCCTGGATAGCGAAAAAGATTCCACCAATTCCAATAGTAAGTGCAGCTGCCGGAACGATATGTCCATATACAATATCTCTCGGCATGTTAATGGCAACAAGGAGTCCAATGGCAGCAAGAAAGTTTGTTAACACATTACTAAACAATCCGAAAAATCCATTAATGTCTCCTTTTACAAACCATGGTGTTCCAAGAATTTGTTTAGAGTTACTCATATTTTCTTCTCCTTTCTGCTATTTTCTGAGTGCTTCAAGTAAATTTTTTGATGGTGCAGTCCAACCGAATATGCCACCTTGTTGATGAATCATACGAATGGAATCTTCATGATCTCGCGGATCAAAAGCAGCTGAACAATCTTCAAGTAATAAGCAGTCAAACCCGCGATCATTAGCTTCTCGGATCGTTGTTTGGACACAGACATGTGTAGTAACTCCGCCAACTAATAAATTTGTAATTCCTTTATTGCGTAAAATTATCTCTAAATCAGTCTGAAAAAATGCCCCTTTTCCGGGCTTATCAATGATTACTTCGCCTTCAACAGGAGTCAGTTCATCGACAATATCATGACCATATTCCCCACGAACTAGGATTCTTCCCATCGGGCCTTCATCGCCAATACCTGCTCCCTGCTTTTTACCACGAGCTAACTTATTTGGCGGGCAATCGGTTAAATCTGGACGGTGACCTTCACGTGTATGGACAACAAATAATCCTTTTTCTCGGGCTACTTCCAATACATTTTTAATGGTTGGTATAATGGAACGAGTTAAAGTAATATCATTTCCCAATTTTTCTCCAAAACCACCTGGCGCACAAAAATCACGTTGCATATCAATAATCACTAACGCTGTATTATCTAGATTAAATTCAAAATTATAAGGTTTTGCTTCCATCGAATATAATTTACTCATTTTACAATTCCTCCATGTTTAGTTGTGTTTTGTTTCACATAAATACTTAGTAAAATCAGTCCTACCACCGCATAGCTAATTGCAGTTTCCCAGCCGACACCTATACCAATTTCTTTATAGTGAATGATTCCAAAATAGGATAATATCATTCCGATTAAACATACCACTGCACCATTTTTAAAGTTTTGGTCAATAATAAACACGAGAATACTTGACCAAATCATGCCAATAATGATGGCACCTGTTCCTAAACTAAGAAGACCACTATACTCTAACCCTGCATTTGCTATCGCAGAAAGTCCGACCTCCAGTGCTGAGGTACCTGCACTTGTAAAAGCGGTATCGACAATATTTTGCCCCCAGTTAGCAATCCAAGGGATCATCGCTAAGATAACAGCTGGTGCGTATTTCATATCGACATGCTGAAACGCTTGAGCTCCGATAATAAGTCCGATATAGATTAATATTGGTACAATTGCTTCCAGTGGAATGATCGTTAACAGTAATGAAATTAATCCAAGCCAAGTTAAGACTAATATCGAAAGTCCAGTTGCCCACGTATAGCCAATTCGGGCCCCAGTTTCCTTCCATCCGACATGACCGATAAATACGGCGGTCGGAAAAGGACTCCCAAACAGACTCGCTAATATGGTCGTAGAGCCATCTGCAATTAAAGCTTGTTTGGTATTATACCTGTCACCTGCTACTTCCGCACTTTCAATATTATCAATCGTTTCAAAAAAATTATAAATTCCTAAGGGGATTGCAGCGATTAAAAATGGTCCTGCTGCAGAAAAACCTTCGATTATTCGTTCGATTGAAAAAGTGGGCACGCTGAGTTGAACTTGTTTAGCAGATTCTGTAACAGCAGCAAAGTCCATATTTCCAGTTATCCAGCCAATAATAGTGCCAATGATAATGGCAAACAATCCAACTGGAATACGAAACGGTAACTTCACTTTACCAAACCATCCAAGAAAGATAATTGCTAAAGAAATAAAACCAATATATGGAAGTTCAAATGTCTGCATAGCTGGTGTCATAACAATAAAAGTAAGTGATACGCCTGCGAGTGAACCTAACATAGCCGCTCTAGGCAATACTTTTCGTACTTTTGCTCCAATTAGGGAACCTGATAATTCAATCATTCCTTCAACAAATCCCCAAGCTAATCCGGCAAACCAAGCAATATAAGGATCTCCTGTTTTCCAATACACTGGTCCCATAATAAGAAACACAATTAAAAACATATGGGGAACGCTTGTACCAGAAGGCAATGCAGTGACCGTATCTCTTCCTTCCTTTCTTGCTAATCGATAAGCCATCCAGCTGTAGATTAGACTACTGGAAAAAATAGATAAGCCTACCGCAGGAAGGATTTTCCCATAGGTGATTGCAGCAGGAATACCGATTGAAATATTTAGTAAGCCTGCCATTACTAATAAATTTGTTAAATTATTGGTAAATAAACCAAAAAAACCGTCAATATCTTCTCGGTGCCACAATTTAATTTGTCTAATTGACCCGTCCATGGCGATTCACTCCCTTAGTAGGGTTCTCTTGTTAAAGCCGAGGTCTTCTAACATCTACCTTTACTGCGCCCCCCTTTCTTGTACTTTCATCATACCAACGAAAGAAGCAGTAATCATTGGCAAATGTTGACGAATAAAACTTTATTTATTGTTAATGTTTAACAAATAACATATCAAATATTTACCAACGTTAAAAACATTGCCATATTTAGTATGGCAATGTTTTATAACTCATTCATTTGCGAAGATAAATATAAATACAATTGGAAAGCAACAGCAACTTGCGCCATTTCTAGCCCATCTTCCTCCTCTACTCCTAGCTCCTTTAATTTATTTATCCGATACCGCAATGTGTTGTAATGAATATACATATCATCTGCTGTTTTTTGTATATTATAGTTGTTTTTAATGTAATACTTTAACGTTTCTAATAAATTGCCGTTTTTTCGTTTATCATAGGCAATTACTTTTCCTAATTTTTCTTTTACAAAGGCGTTCAACACATCTTTATCTGTGACATAATGAAAAAGACGAAACAACCCCATATCCTCATAAAAATAGACAAATGATTGCTGATCAATACTTTTTTTGTAAATATCAAAAATTAGCAATGAATTTTCATAAATGTTTTTCAATTGTTTCATATTATAGATCGTTTCAGAAATACTAATCCCTATATTAGAAAGATCTTTAAAATTTGAAATAATCAATTCACTTGCATGGTTAAGCTTTTGCTTTAACCTCTGTTCAAACACAATACTGACAAAGCATACTAAAGAATCATTGTAGTAAACAACCTTACAGTTTTGGATTGGTGTATCAAGTGCTTCCGCTAATATCCTTTCGATCAAACCAGAATCAAGCATACGGTAGTATATCGATAGCTTTTTTCTACTATCTGTAATGTTTGTCTTTATACTCAAAATAACCGTTGGGAAATAGAACGCCCATTTAAAAACCTTTGCCTTTTCAATTACTTCAGTTTGTGATGTATAATGGTCATTAAAAATATCTCTAATAAAACCATATAAATAATTTCGTTCTTTTTGCAATAAAGCTTTTTCAGTTTGGAATAAAAACGCTACAAGAAAAGAAGCCTGCTCAACAGCAACAATTACGTTTTCTGTCGCTCCTCTTCCTTTATCCAGCAATACCACCAAGTAGCCAAACTTATCCTCTCCAGCAAAAATAGGTTGAATAAAGAGATCATTTTTTTTATATACCACGTTATTAACTTGAACATTAAAGTTCCTTTTAAAGAGAGACATACCTGCGGAGTTATCGTTTAAGCTAAAGCTTAATGCATTATTAGACTGATCAATGGAAGCAGCTATACAATGCAGATTGTTGTCCAAAATAATTACCGGAGTTTCTACTATATTGGCAATTGAGTTAACAAACTTACTTAAATCAGCTCCTTCTAAAAGCAGGTGGAGTAATTTTTGATGCAAGCGATCACGGAATTCTAATACAGAGGTTCGAGAACCAAGAAGTTCCGATAAAATCTGGTTTGTTAAGTTTGATAAATTGGCGTTATCCGGCAATTTAATCAATGGTAAATCAAGTTCACTCGCTTGTTTAATCATGGTTTCGGGAATAGTCTCTATGTACCTTCCTGGTTTAATCGCTATTCCAGCAATTTTTTGCTTTGCTAATCTAGGAATAAGCGAATTTATTTGCGTTTCATTATCAGCAATTGGATATAGTGTAGTTAATAAGAGTCCATTGGCATCGATATAAGCATCAATATCTGGGACTTCCATAAAATAGACATTTTCTACTCTTCGTCCTAGCCCTTCTTTTCCTGCTATCAGTTCCACGTGTTTAAATTTTTCCATTTCTAATACGTCTTTTACAGTTATAAACATGAGCAGTCTCCTCGTTTTTATCTCATCTTTTATAATAGTGAGCCACATGAACGACACTCCAGAACACTGTCCCGTTGCCTTAAAGTAACAATCATTCAAAGAACAAACATGGCTAAACTTTATTGTACCTCAGATTATACAAAAAAATGTTGTTTCTATATGAAAAGTCTTATAGCCTAAATATAAATCTTAAAGATCTTTTACCGGGTATTTTGTTTCGATTTATCACTTAAATTTGACGCAGCATAAATGATCCAACCCTCTAAAGCGAGAATTTTAGAGCTACTTATAAATAAAGTTAAAATGCGCCAAAATACCTATTTATAGTAAAAATGAGAAAATAATAATCAACTTCCTAATGTTTACTTTAAAATATTTATTTTTTCTAAAAATAACCGATAATAGAAATAACTAATTGATTAAAAAGGAATGATATTATGTTGATGCGCTCTATCGGTATGGAACATTTTTCAAATATAATCTCTCATACTACGTATCAAGCCAAAACACCATTATCGAAAGCTGATAAAATCGGTTCCGAAAAGAAGCACACAGCCTTACCAGAGAAGGTAGTAAATAAGATTAAGGAAATGGCAAAAGATGGTGCAGCAAAAGGAGAGTACATGGGAAAAGATTATATATCTTATATCAATTCTTACAAAGAAAAACATGTATCCCCTGATCGTTCTAAACTCATAGCATTGATGACTCCTAGGATAATGAATGCAACATATACTAATGGTTTACCATTCTTTTTTAAGATTATTGGACTACCTTTTACTGGACAAATGAATGGTGGTGCAACTGGATTATCGATGCTTCTTTATGATAAAACTGGGGATGAAGTATTATCTTATAGTTCAGAGACGGGATGGGGAAAGAGGCAAACTAGAGCGGAAACTCAGTTCTACGATGAAACAACCGCAATTTATTATCATGCTTATAAATCCGCAAGAGCGGAAATGAAGGCGAATGCGAGCCAAAGTAACGGGATGGGAGCTCATTCTACCTTTGATGCGAAAGCGTAATCAATAAGAAGAAAATTAGTTTGTTGTTATTCAAGTAAACATCCGTTTTTTTCAATCTTGATTAATATTATAATGAAAAATATCAGCCGATGTTGCTTAAATTAGAGATACCAGTAATTATAGGAATGGATAGCAATCTACAAATTATTTTATTAATTTTAAAGAGGCTGTCCAAAAAGCCCTTAAAATAAATCAGGCGAAGGAAAACAAGTCGTTTTCCTCCGCCTGATTTTGTATTTTTCGTGTCTTCCCCCTTTCGTTTTTAAAGTATATTTGCCAAGTTACAGCCGGATTGCTGAACGATTTTTTCGGAGGTACGGTTACCTAATTGACATGCTTCCTCAAGGGTTAACCCTTGAGCTAAACCGCTAATAAAAGCACCTGTATGGGAATCACCTGCACCAATGGTATCAACTACCTTCACTGATTTAGCTGGAATGATTCCAGAGCGGTCCTTGTCTAAGTAGAAACAGCCATCTGCTCCCATCGTTATGACAACAGCTTCTTTGGTTTTTTGAGATAGGAAAGTTGCCCCTTCCTCCACCGTCTTAACAGACATAAGCTCCTTTAATTCGCTGAAGTTACAGTGCACAATGGTATTTGCAGTTAAGATGGTCTCCAATACAGCTTTGTCTAAATAAGCGATGCGTGGACCAGGATCAAAAATGATTTTGGCATGGTTTGCTTTATTTTGCATGATTTCCTGAACTAAGACTTCCCCAGAAGTACCCTCTAGTTCATATCCTGACAAATAAATATAATCATAATCAGCCAGATGAATACGTTGAAACCATTCGTGTCGCCACTCTGTTTCCAAGCCGGGGATGGTAAGAAAAGTACGTTCTCCATCGGGTTCTACAAATGAAATATTCCACCCATTGTCCTTGGATGTGTCCTCTAAAATAATTGGTATTTGTTGCTTTTCTAAATGGGTACGAATCATATGAGCATGTGGACCAATACCAACTGGAACAAATAAATCATGATTTATACCAAAGTGGTTTATTACTTGTTGTACATTATAAGCACAGCCGCCAACCATCGTTTCTATATGCTCCCCGTAAACGTCCTCACCTGTTTTAGGTAATTGGTTTACATGAACGATCATATCGATTACTGCAGCTCCAATAATTAAGACATGTTTAGTTGCTGTTTGTTCTCGTTTCATTCATTTTCCCCTCCGATCACTCATAAATGGATGGATAAGAACATAAGCGATATAACCAGAGATAAAAGCAAGTAATAATCCTAAACTATTGTCCCGAAAAACCCCTACAGCAAATGGGCCGCTAAAAAAGTCGGTGTTTGTAAATAGAAACCCGATAATTACACCAATGAACCAGCTTATAATTCCGGTTTTGTTAAAATAATGCGTTCCTTTGGGTTCTAATAGCTTTAGATCATATCCGGATTTTCGATTGAAGTAGTAATCAGCTACAAAAACAGCTGCCCAGGAAGCGATTCCAATTCCGAGTAACCCAAGAAATAATTGAAAATTATATAGAAAGTCTTGTGAAATAAAGAGCACATAAACAGGAATTAGGATCATGATTGTGCCATGAACTATTAATGATCCTCGATTTGATATTTGTATATTTAATGTTTCTAAATTTACTCTTGCTGATTTTAAGCTAATGATACACTGTGGGATTAATCCACCTACTGCAGTTATAAAATAAATGATTGAAATCCATGATGGAAGAGCATGAGCAATTACATCAATTGGATTTGCTGACGTCGCAATATTTGGTAAAGATGTGCTTAATAATATACCTACAAACATAATGACAAATAAAGGGATAAAAGCCCCAAATAACACACTAAACATAATCGCATTATTCTTATTAGTTGGGACCTGATAAGCACTGTAATCTGCCCCAGCAATCGACCAACTAATTCCAGTTCCCGCCATAATAATAGACACAGCTGGAAGGAATCCTTCTAGCCAACTTCCATTTGGCATAGAAAAAAGTTGTTGAAAGTCAGTTTGTGGAATAAGAATAACTAAGATAATCAAGGTCAGTCCACCAAAAACATATGTGAAAAATGTTTGTAATTTAGCTAATTGTTGTTGATTCAATAAGCCAGAAAGTAAAACGAATGTTGCAAAAATAAGCAAGCAAATCAATGTGATGGTACTATTTTGGTCAATATGAAAAATAGTAGCTAAGGAAAGCAAAATTAGGGTGCCCGTAACGACATTAACGGATAACCACCCAACTAAATTCAACCATCCTAGAAAATTAGGAATCCAGTTTCCTTTTGTTCCAAAGGCTGCTCTTGATAACATAAACGTAGTAATACCATTTTTCTTTCCAATCACACTAATATAGCCAACAAGAATGAAGGAAAGTGCGGCAATCAGGGCAGCTAAGGTAGATTGAATAAAGCTTAGTTGAAAACCAACAATCATTGCACCATATACAACACCTAAGATACCGATGTTTGCAGCAAACCAAATGAAAAACAAATCTTTCGGTTTGCCAACTCTTTCTTCTGCAGAAACGGTAATCTTATTCTTGTTTTCAGCCATTTTTAATATCCTCCTTGGTCCATTTTTTTCGGTAGTGCAGTAAAGCCTGTGCATAGGGAGTAAAATCAACCTTATTATTATCACCAATCATTTGGAGATAGCTTGGGTCTATTTCATCGGCTCCTTGTTTAGCTCCACAAATGGCAGTTGCCATAGCCCCAATCGTATCGGTGTCTCCTCCTAAATTAGCAGCTAAGAGTGCACAGCGCTCTACCGTTTTTGCATAATAAGCAATGCTTAAAGCAGTAGGTACGGATTCACTTGTTGATACGCCGGCACCAATAACCTGATAAATATGATTGGAAAACGCTTCTTCATCATTTGAGAATTTATGAGCATATTCGAGCCCAAGTTCTAAACGTGCCTTCAGCGACGGACTGAAGGTTTCAGCACCATAAGTAAGTGCTTTATCATGGATATTCATCGTATCGGTTACAATTTCCGCCCATGTTTTTTTCTCCATGGCTGAACTGACTGCTCCTGCAATCATTGCAGCTCCTGTAATAGCAACGTCGGATGCATGGGTTACTTTGCTAACTTGCCATACATAATTAATTAATGCATCAGATTGATTAGAGTTAAATAAGCATCCAATCGGCGCAATTCGCATTGCTGCACCATTTGTTACAGCGTTTGCTGTGATTTCGGATCCACTCTTACCGTTTTTAACTGCTAAGAGAGCGGCTTTGGAGCTTGGTCCGAGAATTTCATTATCAAATGCGTGGATTTTTTCCGCCCATTCCATCAACTTTTCAGCAATGACTTGATCCTTTGGCTCAAAATCAGTTTCCATTAAAGCGTTTAAAATGATAAGTGCTTGAGTAGTATCATCGGTATACTGACCTTTTGAAAAGTGTTTGGCAACCTCATTTGATTTTGGACCGTCTAAAAAGGTTTCAATTTTTCCGAAATAGGCTTTTACTTTTCTTCGGCTCCAAAGTTCAGACGGCATTCCCATAGCATCTCCAATAGCTAGTCCATAAAGTGTTCCTAAAATTTGATTTTTCATAGTTGTCCTCCTTGATATCTCTTATTCTTTAAACATTCTTAAATATTTATAACTACATTAAAATCAGCATGATCACTATAGATAACATTCACTTTTTCAATTGCTCTTCCAAGTTGGTCGAAAACAGTTCCCTGAACATTTAGTAAGGGAAAGGAGGAAGTCATTTTAAAATAATTCATTAATTTTTCATTTGCGTCAATCGCTTTCACATGAAGACTTGCATAATTCGGTTTTGTATTAAAATTTTTTTCTAATGTGTCGTATAATGATAATTCCGAGAAGTCATATTTATCTAGCGCAGGAAACATTTCTAAATTTAATATAGACGTATCTAACGTCATCCATTCTTGCTTATCTTGCTTTTGAAAACCACGTAGTCGAATTAACTTTAAGTAATTCTTTTGCTTTTTAGTGATGATTTCATGCTTTATAACTTTTGTAATGGGCCGTTGATTCGTTTTCTTTGCATAAGCTGAAAAACCACTGAAATTCCAAATGTTTTCTCGAACCTTCCTTAAGCGGACATATGTCCCTTTACCATGAATTCTTTCGATAATACCTTCATTGCTTAATTCAGATAGAGATCGCTGGATCGTAGTACGAGTAACTTTATATTGTTCAACTAATTCGTTTTCAGAAGGAAGACGATCTCCGTTTTGATATTTCCCTGATAATATTTGTGACTTTACGTCTTCGCTAATTTGTAAATAAATAGGAATAAAGCTTGTCTTATCAATAGCCAACATAATCAACCTCCAACTGTATTTTATTTTTGACAAGTATCTATGCAAATGAAAACATATCTTGATTACTTGAGTAGACAAGTTAAATAACATGAAATCGATTTCAACTTCATCATATTCCTACTTATTTAATATGTCAATGAAAATTATAATGGATTTTTTTGCGACATATTTTTGTGTTATTTCTCAGTATATTGTAATCTATCTATCCCGTTAAGACCGTGTCCCCAATGCAACTTTTTTATTTATGTTATTAATATTTTGAAAATAAGGGTAAAAATATCTCAGGATAAAATCCTGGCACTATTTTTATCCTCTTATCTAACTGACAGTAGCAGTTTAATATACCGTTAGATTTTATAAATACCTATACCTAATAATCCAGTTGACGATAATAACGACGAATTTCTAGGGGATGGCAATTTAACTTTTCCACATGTGCATCTATTCTTTGCGTTATTGCATGCATAATAAAGTACGATAATCGGCAACGATATTTATTGCTAATTTCTGTTAATTTGTATTCTTTTGAATCTATAATTGTATAATTACCACAAATTCGAGGCAGTAAATTACCGACCCTCTGCGCTAATTCGCGCTGCTCGTCTTCTCCAACAAATAAAGTTACTGAAGTGGTTTCATCACATTCGTTCTGTATATTGAAACAGCTTAGGATATGATTGGATTACTGCCTGTTTAAATTCTTTTATTAATGATTGCACTTTCCATATCTTCAGGTTGCCAACGTACAGAACTTCTTTGGAATAAATAATAACTAATTGCATAAACACTGTTACCATTGAATATAATTTGATAGGATGATTCCATTTGCTTTAATGTATCCTGTACATATTGAGTCATAAATAATAATAATTCGTGTTTTTTTCTCTATCTGTTTTAAACAGCAAAAAATCAAATAGGTTTTCTACTTAAAAATAATCCTATTAAGGGAATGACTAGTAGAAAATACTTCAAACCCCTATTATCTGTTTAACCTTCTATCTAGTTTTGTTTTATACCTCGGTAACTTTCAATACATAGTAATTTGTAGTTCTATGTAAAAAACTAAATAAAAAATTTAGACGTTATCATGAAAAATAACACCTTAAGGAAAAAATACTATTCTTTTAATGTAGCCGCCCAAATTAGCTTTTAAAAAAGAGATACCAAAATTACCGCTAATAAAAATAGAGACAAGAAATTAAATACACCGTTTTCCATACCCTCTGCATATCTCAAAAGAGACTCATTAGCGAATATAGAGATTACAAAGAATAAATTCTGCATTAAAATCATTATTCTCTTCGACATAGTATATTGTTTCTCTCGATTTTTCTCAGTTAAATTAATATAATTTAATTTTTCAAGGCGCTTAGTTAATAAACCGATTAACCACCATACAAATAATCCTATTAAGGGAATGGCTAGTAGAAAGTACTTCGAACCCCAATTATCTGCTCCCCCTTTAGTGAAATAAATTGCTATGCGTACTGGAATCTCTGACCAAAATATAAACATATTTATCAAATGATAAACCAAAATGAGCACAGAGATAGAAGTAAGTATGCACTTAAATTATTTTACTTTTATTTCCAATTTAATCCTCCGTTTGTAATATATTATTTCACTAGCGTTGCATTAATTAAGACATTATTAAAAATACCCTAAATTCTCATCTAAAAGGCTTTTTGTCTAATAACTTCGGCGCTTTTCTTGCTGCGCCTGCACCTATTTTTGCAACGCCTGAAGCTCCTTTGACAGCCCAAATACCTGGTATGAAGGCAGCAACGGCTGCTCCGGTGGCGTACATAACACCTTCACTTTCCACGGTATCGGTGAAAGCTTGGGCAGTTGATTCCACTGCGCGCATAGGATCTTGCATAAATTGTAACGCAGCTTGTGTGTAGGCATTAACTGTTTGACTTGCACTATCCTTTAACCAAGACGGTTCAACAGGATCAGGAATAATACCAGATACGGTGACAACACCTGCGTCCTTCACAACGGTTAGCAGTCCCATGACCATTCCCGCAATGCTTTCTACAATTCCTCTTTCAAAATCATCAAGAGCTTTATTTACACCACTTACAACATCCCA
>NZ_QWLJ01000040.1 GCF_009917385.1 Roseburia sp. 1XD42-34
TCTGATGATGCATTAAGAAAAATGATATATTTGGCAACCATGGATATTACTAAAAAATGGACTATGCCAGTACAAGGCTGGAAAGAATGTATATCACAGCTAGCCATTCATTTTAGAGAACGTCTAGAAACCGAACTTGCATTATAACTGTAGTTTGGTTCCGGATTGACATGGAGCCTCTGCGGGCGTGATGAATTGGCGATGGAGATACCTTTAAAGACAAAGCTATCGCCAACGAAAAAGCGAGCATATCACGCCCGCTTCTCCACGTAAAGCCTGTATATTTTATTGTGTGCAATTCCCATTTACACAAAATAGTTTATACTCCCAACTAAGGTTTAGGAACCATGCTCCTGCAACAGGAGCATGCCGACGCCTGAGCGGCAAGCCCGTTTTTAGTCGGCATTCCTCTTAACCACGAACCGATGACGACTTATCGTAGGGCGATTTGTGAAGTCGCCTAGTTGCTGGGCTCTTAAGCCGTACGTGGCTATTCGGTTATTTCTTTATCTCCAAGCACCTCATTTTATGCTTTCTTATCTTTTAAAAAATCGGTTGACAGCATTGGGCTGACAACCGATCTCTTTTTCATTATTATTCTTCTTCAGATTTGGTATCCGTTTTAGGGCCATTTTCAGGACTACCATAGAAGTATTCATCCTCATCAACCGGCTTCCAATCTTCGTTTGGTGTGTAAAAACGAAGTAGATCGCCGTATAGCACTTCATCCGAGAGTTCTAATTCTTTCATAACTGTATCATGCATTTCCTTCATCTCATCCGTAGGCTCTTCAATGACTTCTTTTGTTTCACTATCGTAGTATTTACCGTCTACATAACTAAATTCTGGTGCCATGAAATTCCCATTACGGAATGGAACATACTCTTTATGCTCTTCTGAAAACATATCTGTACCAAACTGAATATAATCCTTCGCATCAATACCCAAAATGTGAAGCAATGTCGGCATTACATCGATTTGACCAGCATACGTTTCTTTGGTTCCTTCACTCTCAACACCTGGAATACGAATCATAAATGGAACACGCTGTAAATCTGCGTTTTTCATTGGAGTAATTTCTTCACCAGTGATTTCTTCCATTGCACGGTTATGATTGTCTGAAATACCATAGTGATCACCATAAATCATAATAATCGAGTCTTCATAAAGTCCTTTTTCTTTCAGATCTTCGAAGAACTGTTCTAGTGATTCATCCAAATAACGTGCTGTTTGGAAATATCGGTCTACAGAGCCGTCTCCAGTTTCAGCAGGGTCAATTGTCGCATCTTCCTCATCAATCAAATATGGATGATGATGAGTTAAAGTCATCATATGCGCATAGAATGGTTGTTCCATATCTTCTAAATAAGGCATGGATTGTTCAAAGAAAGGTTTATCCTTTAACCCATAATTAATAACATTTTCTTCGCTCATATCATAGAAATCTTCATGATAGAATTCGTTAATACCTAGATGCTTATACACTTCATCACGATTCCAAAACGACTTTCCATCACCATGGAATACAGAGCTCGTATAGTTCTGTTCTTGATCAAGGATAGCTGGCAACGCTTGATACGTATTATTACCTTTCGTTACAAAAGCCGATCCTTGTGGAAGGCCGTACAAAGATGTGTCAAGCATTAATTCTGCATCTGCCGTTTTTCCTTGCTCTGTTTGTTGGAAAAAGTTATTAAAATAAGTGAAGCCTTTTTCTTGATCATTCACTAGAGAATTAAGAAACGGCGTTACTTCTTCCCCGTGGAGCTTGTAATCGATCAAGAAAGATTGAAACGACTCTAAATGAATTTTAATAATATTTTTTTCTTTTCCTTTACCGAAATACTTCTCATTTGGTTTTGCATATTTGGACTTTGTATAATTCTCAACTTTTGTAATGTCGTTACTATCAGCTAAAACACGTCTCGTTGATGTTTTTGCACTTTGAACGGCGTCATAAACTGTAAAATTAAATGCGCCTAAATATTTTACTAGGTAGTTTCTATCAAATGTCCGCTCTAATAATTGTGGACGATCAGCCTCTGCTAAACCAAGATTAATAGTAAATGCTAACACACCGGCAGCAATAACTAAAAAAGGTTTACGAAGTTGCATTCGTTGTACTGACCAGTTTTTCCGAATAAAAACAAATAAACCAATCAGGAAAATGATATCGATCGCATAAAGTAAGTCGCTCCATTTTGCTAAATCTGCGATACTTCCACCAATACTTCCGAAATTATCTGTTTGAAGCATAGTTGGAATGGTAATAAAATCACTATTAAAACGATAAAAAACAACGTTAGCATATAAAATAAACGAAAGAATCGCATCAATAATGATTATCCAAATTCCCGCTTTTCTTCCTTTCGCAAACAACGCTAGTCCTAGAAAAATCAACCCAGAGCTTAGCGGATTAAAGAATAATAGAAATTCTTGCATCGCTCCACTTACACCCAAGCTAAATTCATATTTATATATTAAATACGTTTTCACCCAAAAAAGTACCAGTGCTACCGCGAAGAATCCTAATTTACTGGATATTAATTTCTTCACTTTTTTCACCTCAAATTGTTTAAAATCTAAATTTTGCTTTTTTTAATTTCATTTAAATTAAATATTAATTTTTCTTAATACGATTGTTAATTATAGCGCATTATACGCTGCGGGTCAATTATTTTATAAGAGTGATAGTTGACTAGTTTTATCATGTTTTGTCGAATCTCCCTATATTATTATTGCTTCAATAGAAATTTCATAACATGGTTAATCAATTAGTCCCATTTTTGCCAACTAAAAAACCACAGTTGTAATCACTGTGGTAGAGCCAATCTTGTACTTTCACTTTCCTATCTTGGAACAAATGCGCAGGACGCCCGTTTAGCAACGTAGCGACTGGAACGAATCACTAAAGTTTTAGGAATCATGCTCCTGCAACAGGAGTATGCCGACGTCGGGCGGCAAGCCCGTTTTTAGTCGGCCTTCCTCTTAACCACGAACCAATGATGACTTATCAGAGGGCGATTCGTGAAGTCGCATCGTTGCTGGACGATGAAGCCGTACGTGGCTATTCGGTTATTTATTATCCCCAAGCACCTCATTTTATACTTTCTTTCTTATCTTCCTAGAAAAAATATGCTTCTTTTTTTAGGACGCCTGAGATCATAGCCGACCTCGCTCCTTTTTACCTTCTTTTTGATCAAGCACTATAAGGCAAGTGTCTATATAGTAAATCGCTGCATTAATGTCTTTAAATTATCTGCCAAATGAGCAAGTCGTTCTGCATTTGACGTTACTTCTTGCATAGAACTACTCGCTTGCTGCGTTGAAGCAGAGGTTTGCTCAATACCAGCTGCTGATTCTTCTGAAATTGCTGCAATTTCTCCTACTGAGGCGTTCATTTCTTTACTGTTATCAAAAACACGCTCAAAATGTGTTTTAACTAGCGAGATAGAATCAGTCATCTCCGTAACAGATTGGTAAATTGCTTCAAACGTGTCTTTTGTTTTTGTCATTTGCGCGGAACCATTTTCTACTTCTTTATAACCATCTTGAAGTGAAGTAGTTACTTGGTCAGACTCCGTTTGAATCTCATTTACTACGCTTTTAATATCGTTTAATGAGACAGAGACTTGCTCTGCCAACTTTCTTACCTCGTCGGCAACGACTGCAAATCCCTTACCATGCTCTCCCGCTCTTGCAGCTTCAATAGCAGCATTTAACGCAAGTAAATTAGTTTGCTCCGCCACTTCGCCGATTACGGTTACTAATTTCGATATCTCCTGTGTCTTCATATCTAGCCCACGGACACGGTCAACTGCATTTTTTACGATTTGATCTATCTTCATCATTTGATCATTGGTTGTTCCCATAATTTCATGCCCGGATTTTGTTTTAGCTAATACACCCTTAGAAGATTCCTCTATATTATCACTACTCTGAGTCACTTCTTGAATCGTACTGTTTAAGTCATTCATCATGCTTGCTAAATTCGCTGCATGATTTGCTTGGTTTTCTGCGCCAGACGCAAGCTCTTCCATGGTCGCAGCTACTTGCTCTGTACCTTGTTGCACCTCATTTGCTGCTTGATTTAAACCTTGTGATTTATCATCAACCACACTAGCCACACTTTTTATTGACATTAACAATTCCCTCAATTGGTCATTCATTTCATTAGTCGCCATCATCAACTCAGCAACTTCATCTTTCCCTTTGGCTTGAAGCGATTCACTATTTAGTTCCCCGTCAGCGATCTTTTTCATTCGATCTTTCAAACGTTGCAGTGGTTTTGCGATTGTATTAGCGGTTATGTAAGCAGTAACCATTCCTAATACGACTACAACTACCGTAACGATTAAACCCATCCATAAAATAAATTCTCCAATTTGAATGACATTTTCGCCTTTTTCTGTAATATTATTTTCACTGGTCTGGGCGAGATCCTTAAACCCCTCAATCAACTGATTTCCAATTGGCTGGATTTCATTTTTCATGATCACTTTTGCTTTATCACTATTCCCGTTTTCCATTTCATGAAAAAACTTATCTGTAAGCTCTCCCCACTCTTTTTTCTTCCCCATTAAAAACTGAACCTTTTTCGAGTTATCGTGAGCTAGAACAAATTCCTCCAATTCGATGGACTTTTCAATAGTACTTTTAAAATTTTGTTTATATCTTTCATCGTTATATAATAAATACCCTCTCAAATAGCTTGTTCGTTCAGCCATATTAATTGCCAGCTGTTCCTGAGCGACTAAGACCTGCATATCTTTGCTTATGATTTCTTCTGTATCTTGATTGCTTTTATTAATACTGCCTATATTTACAATGCCTAATAATATTACTAATAAAATGACAATAGAAAAAGCAAAAATAAGCTTCATTCGAATACTTTTAAATGTAAAAAGTTTGCGCATGTTCCTGCCTCCTTATATGTTATATAGCCTTTGATGTTGTTAACCTATTTATCTTTTCAAACCCTACTTGTAGTAAGCTGGCCGCTACAATGCAAAGTTTATTTAACCTATTCTATCGACGCCTACGTAAAGCCGCCAATTATCTAATTTGAAGAGACCTCTCATCTAATTTCAGATATTGTACTAATTCCTCCCAACAGCATAAACGTAAACACTCACAATCATCCAATACAATGAAACTTTAATTCAGTAGAAATTTTCCTCCATCTCCTATAAATGTTAGTGCCGTAATAATAAGACCTAAAACCATTAGTCAACTCGGGTACTTAGAGATGCCTTTATCCCCCCATTAGACTTTTTTAGTAACCTCTTCCACGCTTGAATTGGAAGATTTATGGCATCTTATATTCCTTAGAAGTGTAAGTTTTATCCTCGATATAACCTACTTATCTTTTATCGGTACTTACAAGTAAAACATAAAGTGTTTATGCGAGTGAGGGTATTGTTTTTTTATTTTCGAATGAAACAATCTATTTATAGTTCCCCGAAGTATACTCCAGAAAAATCTTTCATTGAATTTCATACAAGCATCTGTTTTTGTAATTAATAAATGTTGACTGCTTACCGATATTAGTAAAGATATCCTCATGATAGTTATCCAATGATTCTTTCCGAATAACTTGAGTGACCATAGCTTTACAACATGACTAGGAGTGTGGATAAAATGAATGAATCAACAGATAGTCAAGTAAATATACACCCAATGCTGCAATCTTTTGTTACAGTTGCCCCTTTTTTACAAGACTTAATAAATGATGATGTTACAATTGGAATTTATGATACCGAAAAGCTCATCATTAATTTTCCAGCAACAACCTTCTCTTTAAATGTAAAACCAGGGGATCCATTAGTAGAAGGGGACATTGTTACCAATGCAATTCGTCAAAACAAAAATCAAGCAGCTATAGTTCCAGCCAAGTTGTTCGGTGTAAACTTAATTGCTAGAGCCATACCTCTTCACGATGAAATTGGCAACGTTGTTGGTGGTGTTGGAGTAGGACTTAGCGTGGAAAGAGCAAATCAGCTTTCTGAGATTTCCGCTAATTTATCGACTGTATTTGAGGAGGTAACCAATACGATACAGGATATGGCTGAATCCATTACAGGTTTAGCAAACAATATGTCATTTATATCTGAAAAAGCAACCGAGGTTACGAATCGCGTAGATACGATTGAAGAGGTTTCCAATGTAGTGAAAGGAATTGCGGATCAAAGTAATTTGTTAGGGCTGAATGCAGCGATTGAATCAGCTAGAGCTGGAGAGCATGGCAGAGGTTTTTCTGTAGTCGCGGATGAAATTAGAAAGATGGCGACAAATTCTAAAGATCAGGTTATTGAAATTCAAACCATCACAAATAACGTTAAAGAAGTGATTTCTAATTTAGATAAATACATTCAAGAAGCGAATGGTAAATCAGATAGCCAATCAGCAGCTATTGAGGAGTTATCAGCAACGATTCAAGAAGTGAATGGTAACATTCAAATTTTAGCTCAGCTTGCCAAAGAAAATATTCAACTGAAAAATTAACTTATTTAGGAGGGTTATGTATGTCGTTTAAGAATTTACCAAGTCAATATATTAATGGAATTTGGAAGGAGGGGGCGTCTTCTCGTGTTATGGAGAACAAAAATCCCTACGATGGGGAGCTTATTGCTACATACCAAGCAGCAAGTAAAAGCGATGTAGACAACGCTTATCAAGCTGCAGCTACTGTACAGAAAAGCTGGGCAAAAACCAATCCTGTTTTAAAACGGGAAGTTTTTGAAAACGCAGTTCAATTTATTAAAGACAATCATGAGTCCATCGTTAATATCATTATCGACGAAATCGGGGGTACAAGGCTAAAAGCAGAGTTTGAAATTGGACTGGTCACAAATATTATAAAAGAAGCTTCAACATTTCCATTTCGCATGGATGGAAAGATTTTAACTTCTCCTATTGATGATAAAGAAAATCGAGTTTATCGAATTCCTGTTGGCGTGGTAGGGGTAATTAGTCCGTTTAATTTTCCATTCTTCCTATCCATGAAATCTGTAGCAACTGCGTTAGCAGCAGGAAATGGAGTCGTTTTAAAACCGCATGAGCATACACCGATTACAGGTGGAACTATGATCGCATCTATTTTTGAGAATGCTGGATTGCCAAAGGGGCTACTTAACGTAATTACAACGGAGATTTCGGAAATTGGCGATCACTTTGTTGCACATCCTGTTCCACGGGCTATTTCCTTTACCGGATCCACTAAGGTAGGTAAGCATATTGGTGCAGTTGCTGGCAAACATTTAAAGGAAGCTCACCTTGAATTAGGAGGAAATAGTGCTCTGATCGTTTTAGAGGATGCAGACCTTGATTTGGCCGTGAGTGCTGCGGTCTTTAGTCGTTTTACACATCAAGGTCAAATTTGTATGTCGGCTAACAGACTGATTATCCATGAAAAAATCTATGAAGCATTTGTTGATAAATATGTGGCTAAAGTAGCTACATTAACTTGTGGTAATCCAAAAAACCCCAACACCATTATAGGACCGCTTATTAATGAGCAGCAAGTAGAAACAACAAAAGCTTTAATCGCTAAAGGCATTCAAGAAGGAGCTAAACCGATTCTCCAAGGTAAAATAGAAGGAAATGTAGTGGAGCCAGTTGTTTTCACGGATGTAACTCCCGATATGTCCATTGCGCAAGAGGAGCTGTTTGCACCTGTTGTCTCTATTTTGAAAGCGGCCAATGAACAAGAGATTATTGCATATGCAAATGATACATTATATGGATTAAGTGGTGCCATTCATACAAGTGACATTGAACGTGGGGCAGAGCTTGCAAAGCAAATGGATACCGGAATGGTTCATATTAATGACGGTACAATCAACGATGAACCTCATGTAGCGTTTGGTGGTGTGAAACATTCTGGTTTAGGTCGTTTAAATGGAGATTGGAGCTTAGATGCCTTTACTACCTTTAAATGGATTAGCATTCAACATAAAGCTAGGAACTATCCATACAGTTAAAACCACCCTTATGCAATTTATATACTAAAATTAAATACCCATGAATTCGAAAAATAGTGTGCTAGAAGTACGGAACTTATCACCTAGTCTTTGCTAGCAAGATAACGCAATCGCTTAACTTATACGACACAAATAATTCTACGTTTTCCTATATTGCAATAAAACCCAAGCTGAACCCTACCTATTTGATGTATTGGGTTCAGCTTGGATTTTATCGATTAAACTACAGTAGGTATCCATTAGGAATAAAGGTGCAAGCCCTCGTTTAGCAACGTAGCAACTGGAGCGAATTCAACTAGAATAGAATCATGCCACTAAAACAGGAGTATGACGACATCGGGCGGCAAGTCCGTTTTTAGCAGGCTAACCACGAACCAATGATGACTTATTATCTCAGGACAATGGAGTGTAGTTTCCTATTGCTAGGTGCTTGTACTGGACGTAGCGATTCCGTTATTTGTTTATCCTATAGCACCTAATTTTTATACTTTTGTAGAAAAAACTACATTTGCAGTTACCTAATTTATTTATGTTAGACAGTATTTTACGAATCTAAACATTATAAAGCAAAAGTTTTAATGATAGAAGGTGGCTCGCACTCTATGCCAACCATGTAATTTCTTTTCTCTATAATAAAACACTACATGCGCATTTATGCCTATATTTTTTTAATAAATCCTTCCAAATGCACTTGTTCATCCTAAGTTGGCTTGGTATTCTGATTACCATCAAGTTTATAGTATGATACATCATTCAAACAGAAGTTGTTCAATAAGTGCTTTTAAAATTATCCATTGAATTTAACATTACTAACGTATCTATACTGCACCTACTTCGTACTTCACCGCTTAGAATTTGAACAGTTTGTGATCTCTTTTTTGAATACGCATTATATGGTTATCTTATTGCTAAAGGGGGAAGGGTCTTGAATCAAAAGCAGATGAATGATTTATTAAACACAATGGATGATTTGTTGAAAGAATTAGATGAAATCCGAGAAAAAAGCAGACAAGTAGATCATCAGTGTAAAAATTTGGAGATTCAAACAAGTAATATGAAAGAGGATATTCATGAATTAGAACAAGGCTTACAATCCCTAGCAGAACAATTTAAATTAGTCACACCCCTTGGCGATTTTCCTTGTTTGATAGGTGAAAACGAACTTTAACCAATTCATTTAGTATAACAAGTGGAAATCAGGTTATTGGGCGTGCTTTTTTCACAACAGATCAGTAATATCTTTAGATTTGATAACCAATGCTCAGGTTCGTTTATCTATTGCTAAAAACATCCCCAAGCTCCATTTTTATAAAGAACGATAACCAACGACCTAAGTTTTTTAATTCCTATTTCATTAAACTGGGCGTTTTCTTACATCTTCGAAACGTAATAGTCCACACCTATGGATGTGGAACTGTCCTTTCTATTTTAAAAAGTGATAGAATAAGATACAAATACTTTGCAACGGAAAGGAGTTTACGTCATGACAAACATTCCTATATTTGATGGACATAATGATACGATATTAAAATTACATCAATCACAAGACAGTGACATGGTATTTTTTAATGAAAACGCCTTTGGACATATCGATTTGCCACGTGCAAAAAAAGGCAAGCTGGGTGGAGGTTTTTTTGCTGCTTTTACACCAAATGAAAACTATCACGTTGAACCCGAAAAACATTTGACGAAAACAGGGTATGATATGCCGCTACCGCCTCCAATTGATCAGCAGTATGCATTAAATTATACCAATGCTCTTGCCGCCATCCTATTCAAGCTTGAAATAGCTTCTAAGGGAGCGTTAAAAGTAGTGAAAAGCAAAGCTGAATTGACTGACTGTTTAAACCAACAAATTTTGGCTGCCATTTTCCATATCGAAGGTGCTGAAGCAATCGACACCGATTTCCATGCGCTTCATGTGTTTTATCAGGCTGGTTTACGTTCCTTAGGTATCGTATGGAGCAGGCCAAACCAATACGGAGAAGGTGTTCCTTTCCGCTACCCTTCCACTCCGGATATTGGTGGCGGTTTAACCGATGCCGGGAAGCGTTTAGTTAAAGAATGTAATCAGCTGGGAATTATGATTGATACAACACACTTAAATGAAAAAGGATTTTGGGATGTTGTTTACTTAAGTAACGCTCCAATTGTTGCCACACATTCAAACGTTCACGCTATCTGCCCCATTTCACGTAACCTAACGGATGAACAACTTCAAGCGATTAAAGACAGTGATGGGGTAGTGGGCATTAATTATGCCATCAATATGCTACGAGCAGATGGACAGTTTGATACGAACATCCCACTTGATACCATCGTAGAACATATTTCTTATATAGCCGAAAATTACGGAGTTGACCACGTCGCACTAGGATCCGATTTTGACGGTACAAGAGTACCCGATAGCTTGAAAGATGTTACAGGCTTACCACGATTGATAGATCGCTTAAAGGTTGCCGGTTTTACAGAAAAAGAAACAAGAAAAATAGCCTACGAAAATTGGGTGCGTGTGTTGGGGAGAACGTGGAAGGATTAACAGTACTAACCCCTGTTTCATTTATATCCAAACTTTCTTCGTCCTTCTAATTATTAGTACTACAAAAGAAAGAACTAGACGTTGACTTACCATGAAATATTCATTCCACTTAACCTAATTTGAATTTTTATAACCAGGCTTGAGAGTTAATCACTATCAGTTTCATTTCAGGAAAATAAAGCCATAGAACTTCTATAAACAGATTATAAAGGAGGTCTATGGCTACTTTGCTATTCGTTTTTTCTCTTTTTATTAAATTGTTCTTTCATTGTACTTATTGCTTGCCTAGTAGTGTCTAACCTTTCTATACTTCGATCATAGGACTCAGAAATATAGCACATAAATAAAATATCAATTAGGTGTAGTTGAGCAATCCGTGATGCAGTAGCACCGCTTCTAAAAGCAGCTTCTTTTGCAGAGGATAAATATAAATTTATATCTGCTGAGTCTGCGACGGAGGAGTTTCCGTATTTCGTAATACTTATTGTCTTACAATCATTTTCAACCGCCATTTGCAAAAGCTTGTATACTTCAAAAGTCTCTCCCGAAAAAGATATACCGATAATGACATCTTCAGGGCCTTTATTTGCAATAACCGTTGCAGCCATATGAAGATCGGAAAAGGCTCTAACCTGTTGCCCAATTCTTAAAAACTTTTGTTCAGCGTCTTTAGCAGCTATGTACGATGCTCCAAAACCAACAATAATGATTGATTTAGCACGGCTTAATATTTCTACAGCTCGCTTAATTTGGTGAATATCAACTATATTTACAGTATCTTTAAGCGTTTGTATGGTGTTAGCATTTACTTTCTCAATGATTGCCTTATAGTCTTCATCTGGTTGAATATCACGATATCCTTCTGATCCATCAGACCTAATATCGCCAGCAACCCGAAGTTTTAATTCTTGAAATCCGCTAAAACCTAAAGACTTGCAAAGACGTATGACGGCAGCACTACTTGTTTCACTTTTTTCTCCGAGCATAACAGCAGTAGAAAGAATCGCTTCTTCAGGATTTGCTAAAATATATTTAGCTATTTTTTGCTCTGATGGCGGCAAATTGTTCACCATATCATTTAAAATAACTAATCCACCCTTCATTTAACGAAATCCCCTCCTATCACTTTATTGTTAATTATTTGCTTCCTTCATTCTTTTTATCATATCAGAAGTAATCGGTACACCAAGTTGTTTCATCCCCCCAATTACGGAACCGTAAACTGGTGGCAGTGAAGGTAATAGAATTTGAAAATGTTTATACTTTTCCAATTTTCGTTTTACCATTGGTAAAACTGCATCTTCATTCTTGAAAATTCCACCACATAGAACTACTTTGACTTCTTCTTTTTCGGTAAACAATTTCTGATAAAGTGTTACTATGTGATCTACTATATCATTCGTTGTATTATCAATTACTTGACTGGCAATACGATCATTAAGTTTATAAGCTCTAAAGACGATTTCCGCTACACTTGCAATCGTTTTCTTTACATCATTTGCAAAATAGATATTGTCAATCAAAGAACGGGCGCTAGTAACTTGAAAATGTTCATAAAGCATGTCCAATAGCATTGTTTTTTTGCCTCTGCCGTCTTGAAATTTCAAAGCAGCAGAAATACCTTGTCTCCCTATACTATATCCACTCCCCTCATCTCCAAGCAAGTGCCCCCACCCCCCCACTCGGTCTTTTTGCTGATCTTTATTTACTCCATAAGCTACAGAACCGGTCCCTGATATATGAACGACACCCGGATCACCAAAGGTACCTGAATATAACGCGTTCAACGCATCAATTTCCAAATACAATTTACTATTCGCAGGAACTAATGGCGACAATGTATTTACTAACTGCTGTTTCGTCTTCTTACTACCTGATCCAGCAACTCCTGCATAAACACATACCACATTAACAAATGCAGCAGGCACCTTGTCCTTTATATGATGGAATAATAGAGTAAACGTTTGTTGCAATTCCCTTTTAGAAACTACATTTGCATTGGAAGGACCTGTAACAAAATTAACCACTGTATTTCCTTCCATGTCAACCATTACTACATGCGTTTTTGTTCCCCCACCATCAATACCAATTATATATTCCATTTTCCCCCTTATTTCCTTTCCTTTTTTATAGTATCTATCGCTTGGCGTAAATAGTTGTTATTATTCTCTAATATATAACAAGCATCGTCCGACTTCATTTGAAACATACTAGTAAGAATAGCTGCCTTTAAGTTAAAATCGCAATTTTGTAAAGCCCTTCTTGCCTCCTCCTCTCCAACGTCCGCAATTTCTTGCAAGATAGAAATAGCTCTATTTCTTAATTTTTGATTTGTTGCTTGAACGTCAACCATATAATTGTCATGCACTTTCCCGTTTTTAATCATGGAAATAGTGGATATCATATTTAACACTAATTTCTGAGCTGTTCCTGCCTTTAAACGAGTAGAGCCTTGAATAATTTCCTCTCCTACAATTAGTTCAATCGGATAATCAACTAATTGGCTGATCTTCGTGTTTTCTTTACACACAATACAAGCAGTAGGGATATTCTGCTTTTTTGCTTGATTAATTCCTCCAATAACATAAGGTGTCTGCCCACTGGCAGCAATAGCAATTAAAAAATCCTTATCTGATAAATGCTGCTTAGCATCCTTTCCTCCTGCTTCTACACTATCCTCCGCATTTTCTATTGCTTGTCTAATTGCATTTTCACCGCCAGCAATTAAAGCTGTAAATAAATCCGGACTAACTCCAAAAGTCGGTGGGCACTCTGAAGCATCTAACACACCTAACCTCCCGCTTGTTCCCGCCCCCATATAAATAATCTTGCCACCATTCTTAATTGTGTCAGTTACCTTTTGAATAACTGGCTCAATTTGATGAAAAGCTTTTTCTACAGTTACTGGAACCGACTTATCTTCATTATTCATGCGAACCATAATTTCTTTAACAGACATTTGATCTAAATTCATATGAAAGATCCTCTCTTCGACATTAAACTACATGATTACTTTTTAATAAAACGCTTAAAGACGCAATTTCTAAGAATACACACCAGAAGCTAAACCTTAATCAAAATCTTCATCCATGCTTAATGGATTTTATGCGTATATAATGCTCTGTATTAGTTCATTTTTCTTCAAAACCAAATTTATCCCACGGCTGCAAATGATCAAGAAGTATTATTTCTTCTTCTAGTATTCGACCAACCACATTAGATTTACCGGAATTCTCCATATCCTTTAATGCGATTTGCAACTCCCCAGCATATTGCTTATATAAGTCACTTTCAATAATAATATCTCCTCGCTTTATATTTGGTGTATGATGTACAGGGAATGGATGTCCTCGATATTTCACCCTGCTTTGAGTTGAACGGATTAAATAATCGGATACATCACCACGGTAGAAATGCGGTTCTTCAAAAATGATCTTTTTTTCGAGATCAGAAATACCTTCCTCCACTTTGATTGATAATATCATTTTTTCTTTATGAAGATTACTTAATTTCTTTAACTCCTGTTCTGAAGCATAGGCATTTCCAATGATTACATCATCAATTAAATTCGTCGCCCATAAATGTTTCGCTTGTACTTGGATAGGTAATGTACGATGCATTTCCAAAGTAGGAAGACCCTCCATAATAGGCCAAGGACCAAAGGTTGCCTCGGAAGAAGAAACAAACGCTGCTGTTCTTAAACCGTAGTGTTTAAACTTTTTACTGCACTGCATGAAAAAATCGTATGCAAGACCTGAATACCTATGTGGATAAAAATTATGGCAGCCAATTAACTTTTCCTTATTAGGACGATAACTCATAATATTGTCTAAATAATTTGTTGCATTACTCATGTTAATTTCAATATTTAAATCATATGGATTAAAAGTCATTTGAGCTTCTTCATTTCCCGTAAAACCGAGATCCAGGCGAATCCCATCGACACCTAATTCATTAAAAAATGATAAATCGTTATAAGATATATTCAATTCGGAAAAAACTCGTGGATTAATATCACAAATTACTTCCATACCTAATCCCTTAGAGAAACGAATGGTTTGTTTAAAATGGTCCATAATTTTTTCGAAATCGCCTTCCATTGATAAAAGACATGTAAAAATACGAGTAAACCCATATTTATGTGCTAATTGAATATACGCTAGATCCTCTTCCATTTTAGAATGGTTCGGGTATATAGAAATCCCCAAATTCCTCATCTAATCACCTCAATTATTTATTTTTGCTTCTAATCGCTGAATCCGCTGTAACATTTTTATCATCTGCTCTATTAAAGATATTTCACTAATCGATGTCATTAAATGATCCTGAGCATGAACCATTAACAATGATATATTCACAGGTTCGTCATTTATTTCTGCTTGGATTAATTTTGTTTGCGTATTATGCGCTTTCGTTAATTGCTCCTGTGATTCCTTTAATGTTTGTTCAGCATCATTAAATGCACCATCATAAGCTAACTCTAAAGCTTTATAGGCGGTTGCCTTCGCATCCCCGCCATGAGAAATGATAGAAAAAATTTCCATTTCTAAATTCATTTGGTTGACCTCCTAGGCTGTTTGACTTTATCATACCATACTTGAAATAAAATTTTAAGTTTTTATTTTTATGTTGAATTTATTTTTCAGATGCTATATAATCAAAACTAGTGAAACCCTTTTCACATTCTACATTTTATTCACTTATTATTGAGGAGGCTAAAAAATGAAAGTATTATTTGTATGTTCTGGTGGTATGTCTAGTGCAATTGTCGTTAAAGCGCTAAAAGCGGAAGCGAAAAAGCATGGGCAAGAAATGGAAGTTCATGCGATTGGAACAAGTGAAGTTGAACAGGAAATGGAAAAAGATTGGGATGTATGTATGGTTGCTCCACAAATTAAACATCGCTTTGACCAAGTCAAAGTACACGCTGACGAAGCAGGGATTCCGTGTGGCGCTATTCCACCCCAAGCTTACACGCCTTTAGGTGGTCCCTTACTATTCAAAACTTTAAATGAACTCATCAAATAAAGGGAAGGGAAGCGATTGTTTTGAGTAAATTTGTAGACTTTATGGAGAATAAACTCTCCGCTCCTATGGCACGTTTGTCCGAACAGCGTCATTTACTAGCCATTAGAGATGGCGTTATCTCTGCACTACCTTTTATTATTGTTGGATCATTCTTTTTAATTTTTGCTTTCCCACCATTACCACAGGATTGGGCAATTACACAATGGGCAACCGAGCACGCTGCTGAAATTTTAATTCCATATCGAATGACAATGTTCATTATGTCATTATACATAGCATTTGGTATTGGATACAATCTTGCTAAATCTTATAAAGTCGATCCATTATCAGGAGCACAAATAGCCGTTGCGGCACTACTATTAACCCTTACCCCTACTGCTCTCGATGAACTAGGTTTTGTTCTGCCAATGCAGTACCTTGGTGGACACGGACTATTTGTAACGATTATCGTCTCCATACTAGCTGTAGAAATATTTAGAGTTTGTAAGCAAAAAAAGATAACGATTAAATTGCCTGAATCAGTACCTTCTTCGGTCTCACGTTCATTTGAAGCACTTATACCAGTTGCGATCGTTATCATCTTAATGTCAACCATTACTGTTTTGATGGGCGTAAACTTACATCATTTGGTTGATAAATTAGTTGCACCACTAGTTACCGCAGGTGATAGCTTAGTCGGTGTACTAGTACCTGTATTTCTCATTACTTTCTTTTGGTCATTTGGTATACATGGAGTTTCTGTCGTAGGCTCCATTGCAAGGCCGCTTTGGGAAGTTTACCTTGTGAACAATTCAGAAGCAGTTGCTGATGGAGCTTCTACCATTCCACATATTGCTCCTGAAACTTTTTTTCAATGGTTTATTTGGATTGGAGGTTCAGGAGCTACCTTAGGTTTAGTGATTGCTATGTTACTTTTCGCAAGATCTAAATACATGAAAAACTTGGGTAGAGCAACGATTGTTCCTAGCTTATTTAATATAAACGAGCCGGTCATTTTCGGGGCACCAATTGTTCTTAACCCGTTGTTAATCATTCCGTTTATAATAACGCCAATTGTTACAGCGACCCTTGCTTATTTTGCAACATCCGTTGGGTTAGTAACCCCTACGTATATTATGCCACCTTGGACATTGCCAGCTCCGATTGGTGCATACTTATCTACAGGTGGTGATTGGCGAGCTGTTGTTTTAGTGCTAATAAATATAACCATTTCTGTAATCATCTACATGCCTTTCTTAAAACTGTACGATAAGAAAATGATAGCTATGGAACAAGGCGAAGAATAGGAACAAAAATGTAACGAACGTGGACAAGCCTCCCAAGCTTTGGAGTAGTTTGGTTATTTCAGGAAAAGCATTCTATAAAGAAAGCTTTGATTCGAAGCTAACTACAGCTGTATCTTATTAAAATTTATTACAGCGTATATTTTTATAGTTCCTTTACAGCTATAAAAAGAAAAGAGAATAGCAAAGTTCTCTTTTCTTTTTAAATCTAGATGAGGTGAAAATATGATTCGATCCAAAGGAATTATTCCTAGAATTAGTTTTAAAGGGGTATTTGTATTTATGTCTATAACCATTATAGGATTATTGATACTTCCTGCCCTGTTCATGGAAATCGGTATTACTAAAACGGCTAGTTTCTTTATCGCTTGTACAATTTCTTCATCTATTGGTAGTATACTCGTTTTGACCAAAGTAGACGGTAAGCCTGCTGAAAAAACATATTTCAACAAAAGAATTGTACTATCGATTAGTATAGGGCTGTTATCAAGTGCATTAATCATCTTTGTTTTTGGAGGAGATATTTTTGGATACTAGAGGGATTAAACTTGTCACCATTGGTGGAGGTTCCAGTTATACACCGGAATTTGTAGAAGGGATCATCAAACGATATGATGAATTGCCAGTAAGTGAACTATGGCTTGTCGATATTGAAGCTGGCAAGGAAAAGCTTGACATTGTAGGGAACTTAGCAAGGAGAATGGTTAAAAAAGCAAATTTACCTATGGATGTGCACTTAACTTTAGATAGAGAAGCTGCTTTACAAAATGCCGATTTTGTCACTACACAGATTCGAGTCGGACTTTTAGAATCAAGAATTAAAGATGAAAGAATACCGATTAAACACGGAATGATCGGCCAAGAAACAAATGGAGCCGGCGGATTATTTAAAGCACTTCGAACGATACCTGTACTAATGGACATTGCTGAAGACATGCAAAGACTTTGTCCTAACGCTTGGCTAATTAATTTCACAAATCCAGCAGGCATGGTTACTGAAGCAGTAATCAAGCATAGTAACCATAAAAAGGTAGTTGGTGTTTGTAATGTGCCCATTAATATGAAAATAACCATTGCCAACCTTTTAAATGTGCCTGTAGAAAAAGTTCAAATTAAATTTGCAGGATTAAACCATATGTCTTATGGGATCGATGTATTCGTAGATGGTAAATCAAAATTAGCAAGAGTCATTGAATTATTGGCAAATCCAGAAAATCAACTGTCTATGAACAATATAGCGCCTATCCCTTGGGAGAGCGAATTTATTAAAGCACTACACATGATTCCATCTCCTTATCACCGTTATTATTATAAAACTGGCGAAATATTAACTAAGGAACAAAAAGAATTTGAACAAGGAAAAACAAGGGCAGAAGTAGTTAAAGAGCTGGAAAATAAATTATTTGAACTGTACGAGGATCCAAATCTAAATATCAAACCACCTCAGCTTGCGGAAAGAGGTGGGGCATACTATAGTAATGTAGCATGTGACCTTATATCCTCGATTTATAATAATAAAGGAGATATTCAGACTCTCAACGTTGTGAATAATGGAGCAATCTCCAGTCTTCCTAACGATACAGTAGTTGAAGTTAACTGTACAGTAACAAATAACGGGCCAATCCCCTTAGCTATCGGGAGTCTACCATTCTCTATTAATGGACTTATCCAGCAAATTAAGTCCTTTGAGCTTACCGCCATTGAAGCAGCTATAACAGGATCTTATGATAAAGCATTGTTAGCTTTATGCATTAATCCTTTAATAACAGATGATGAAAAAGCAAAAGTAATTCTTGACGAATTACTTGAAGCGCATAAAGCCTATTTGCCGCAATTTAATTTTAGTTCTTGAATTTTAAAAAAGGGCGCTAAGTCAAATGTCGGGGTGGGTAATGAACAAAGGCGCAGAGCGCCCGTTTAGCAACGTAGCAACTGGAGCGAAGCAACTGGAGTTTTAGGAATCATGTGGTGAGGCACGAACCGATGATGACTTATCGTAGGGCGATTTGTGAAGTCGCCTAGTTGCTGGGCTCATGCGCCGGACGTGGCTATTCTGTTTTATTGGTATCCAAAAATAACAAATTTTCTACTTTCTTATCTTATAAAAAAAACCTATGGAAGTGGAAGAATAGAGGTAGATTGCTATTCTTCCACTTTTTAAAATAGAAAGAAAGCCAAACAATTATAAATTCATTGTTTGGCTTTCTTTCTATTTTCTCTTTGCTTATGTTCCAGTCTTCCTAATCTTAGTATGTTTTTTGTTATTTTGAAGCTACAGAATCTCTATAAACAATTTGATGAGGAATAATAATCCGTTTTTCAGGTGCAAAATCAGATTGCGCTTTTTCAATCAATGCTTTCGCTGATTGTGCACCAAGCTGGTAAATTTGAATATCAACTGTTGTTAACGCGGGACTTGTTAGCTCGGATAAATATACATTGTTAAAGCTTACTAATGAAATATCATTTGGAACATCATAGCCTAACTCTTCCAAAGTACTTAATACACCTAAGCTCATTAAATCGTCACTCACCACAATCCCTGTTGGAGGATGTTCTAGTTGCAGTAATTGCTCTACCGCTTCTCTTCCACCAGATTTAAGGAATTCACTATGGATACTATAAGCATCACTCACTGGAAGGTCTGCTTCTTTTAAAGCTGCTTCATAACCGTTTTCACGGTCCATGGTGACGATGAGATCTCTTGACCCACCGATAAAAGCAATGCGCTCATGACCTTGTTCGATTAAATAATTCGTTATTTCTTTCCCAGCTTTAAAGTTATCATTATCCACATGGGTGATTTCATTTACATGATCATATGGTTTTCCCACCATAACAAATGGAAAACCTTTTGTCCGCAGAAAATCCGTTATTCGATCATTCATTCGTGAATAAAGTAATATGACTCCATCCACATAACTGCCATAGACCATTCGCTCCACTTCAGCAAACATTTCTTCTTCTGTTCCCCCGCTCGATAGCATCATCGAATATTGCATATCATGGGTGATCGTACCAATCCCACGCAGTACTTCAGGGAAAAATGGGTTCTGTAAGGATTTGTCTGCAGATGAAGGCATTACAACGCCAATTGTTTTTGTCGATTTAGCTACTAAGTTTCTTGCATTCACATTAGGATGGTATCCTAATTCCTTCATTGCTTTTCTAACCTTCTTTTTGGTGTCAAGACTAATTCGCGGGTTGTCTGCGATTACTCTGGAAACAGTAGAAGGTGAAACACCTGTCGCCTTTGCTACGTCTTTAATTGTCACCATTGCCATATCTCACCCTCTACTTTTTCATTTTCATTATTTTTGTTTGTTCACATTGCTTGATTAAAACGTATACGCGATTGTTTCGAGCTTTCCGCTCCGTTTATTATAACACGCTGCCCTTCTCCAAGACCAACCACATTAATCTTTATATCTTGATAATCCGGTTGATACGAACCTTCTTTACATGTAACATCAATGACTACTTGATCAGATGTGGAAGTAATCTCCATTTCTAGTTTAAGATATTCTCCATTTTCATATGCGAACGTTTCTCCATCATCATCATAATATAAACATGTATATTTTGCATCTGACTGGGTTGCATAGACGGACATTTTTATATCTTTGCCTTGCTTTTCCTTATTTGAAACAAAAGTACCTTGTACAACTGCGGTACCTTTTTTAATAAAGACTGGCAATTGATCTAGTTCAGCGTGAACGAGATGAACCGTTCCCCCATGATATTCTTCTTCGGTAAAGAAATCAACCCAATCTCCTTCTGGGAAGTAAACGGCACGATCGGTCACTGCTGGCGCTAAGATCGGTGCTACCATGACATTATCCCCAAGCATAAATTGGTCATTTAGATTATATGTCTTCTCATCAGCTGGATACTCCATCAGTAACGGACGCATAACCGGAAGACCCAGTTTGCTCGCCTGATAAAATAACGTATATAATTGCGGCATCCATTCGTATCGCATTTTAATATATTTTCTTATGATAGCTTCATGGTTCTCTCCGAACTGCCACGGTTCTTGATATAAAGTTCCGATGGCTGAATGATTACGGAAGTATGGCGTAAAGGCTCCAACTTGTGTCCAGCGTACCAAAAGCTCTGGATTCGTATCGTGGGCAAATCCTCCCACATCAGGACCAGCAAAAGCGATACCAGATAACCCTAAGTTCATGACCATTGGTAAGCTCATTTGCAAATGTTCCCAAAAACTACGGTTATCTCCTGTCCACAAGGTTGCATACCGTTGTACCCCGGCATAACCAGCACGAGTAAGTAAAAATGGACGCTTGTCATTTAATTGGTTTCTAAGCCCTTCGTACGTTGCTTTACCCATTAATAACCCGTAGACATTATGTAACTCGCGATGGGTTGTTGGCTTGCCATCATTTCGATGCATAACTGTTGTATCCATTGTTTTAGTTTCATTAAATACTGCTGGTTCATTCATATCATTCCATATACCTTCTACACCCATATCGGTGTAAAAAACATGCTTGTCGCCCCACCATTTGCGCACACGTTCTTCGGTAAAGTCAGGAAATGCACTTTCTCCAGGCCAAACGTCACCAATGTAGATGTCACCTTCAAGATATTTACAGAAATTATCTTCTCTCACACCTTCTTGATAAATGGTGTACTCAGGGTCTTTTTTTACACCAGGATCAACAATCGGAACAACGCGAATACCCATATCTCCTAGGTCAGCTATTAATTTCTCTGGATCAGGGAATTGATCTTTATCAAAGGTAAACACACGATAACCGTTCATATAGTGGATATCTAAATGGATCACATCCACTGGAATATCACGTTCGATAAATTTTTGCGCTAAGGCACGTACCTCTTCTTCTGATTCGTAGCTATAACGAGATTGATGATAGCCTAATGCCCACTTTGCCGGCATAGGCATCCTTCCTGTAAGCAAGGTATATTGTTCAAGGACCGCTTTCGGTTCTGGTCCAGCCATCACATAATAATCAACTTGGCCCCCAGCTGCGCTGAATGTATACATATGTTCATAACGCTTCATATCGAAGGTCGTTCGGAATGTATTATCAAAGAAAATACCATGTGCTTTTCCACGACGCAATGTCATAAAGAAGGGAAGCGATTGATATAAAGGGTCTGTTTCTGGGTTATGTGGCGCATAAACATCACTATTCCACATCTCGTATTTTTCAC
The DNA here is from genome assembly GCF_009917385.1 of Roseburia sp. 1XD42-34. GTDB lineage: Bacteria > Bacillota > Bacilli > Bacillales > Amphibacillaceae > Virgibacillus. Next base: position 22,032 of record NZ_QWLJ01000040.1, read on the forward strand.
CGCTTTTATCCAAAAAGCCGCTTTTTTCTCCAAATCCATAGAAATGATCTTCACTTGTTTTCTCTTTACAAACCATCACTTCACCATTTTCCTTGAAGGCCATTCCGCGTTCTTTCTCCTGAACGAGAACACGTCCTTCTAAATCCTTAACAGCAATCCGAAATGGTTGTTTGCTGATAGTAACCTCCAGCTGGTCTGTTTGTAACGTTATACATTCAGAGGATTCTTGTTCAGTAATTTTCAGGCTTTCCGGCTTAGCAATCACCGTTTGAGATTGGTTTAAATCTGGATCACTTGTAGGATTCATCACAATCCGAACGATGGAAGGATGATAAAAACGAACGCCGACATATCCATGATCACAAGCAAACCAATAACCGTGGGAACTTTTTCGATAATCTAGCAAATTTCCGATGTCAATAAAACGAATTGCTTCCGTTTCTATATTATTGCCTGGATGAATCGCAAAGCTCGTATCTTCAAGCATGGTAATACCTCCTGTTGTCTCATAGTAATAACGAAGATAGACAGCCTACCCTTTTGTAGCCCCCGAAGTTAAACCTGAAATTAAGTAACGTTGCAGTAACAAGAACACGAGCGCAATTGGTACAGCAATAAGGATAGATCCTGCCGCAAATCTAGTGAAATTCGTTGAGAATTGGTCGTTGATAAAATTGTATAAACCAAGTGCTAAAGTATATTTTTCTGGACTTGTTAAAACTATTCGCGGTAACAAGAAATCCATAAACGGCGCCATAAAATTAAATAACGCTACAACTGCTAATATCGGCTTGGCTAATGGTAACATAATCGTCCAAAATATTTTCAAATGACCTGCCCCATCTATTTTCGCAGCTTCATCTAGTTCTTTCGGTATCGTATCAAAGTATCCCTTTACCAACCATGCGTTGAAAGGAATTTGGCCACCAAGGTAAATTAACATTAATCCGTAAAGAGAATCGGTTAAACCAATCGTGTTTAATAAAATGTACAAAGCAACCATTCCCATTAGAGCTGGGAACATTTGTAATAATAAAAACATGTACAATCCATATTTTCTACCAACAAATTTGTAGCGTGAAAACGCGTATGCAATTAATGATGTAATAATAACGGACCCTACAGAATTGACAACGGCAACATAAAGGCTGTTTTTATACCAGATGATATAATCACTATTTGGGCTAGTAAACAACCATTTATAATGTTCTAAAGTCGGATTTTTGGGGAGCAAATCCGTTACCAGCATATTGGAACCCTCATTCAAACTCATCATTAATGCCCAGAACAATGGGTAACCAATAATAATAAACATAACTAGGAAAAAGATATAGATAAACGTTACTTCAATTCTCGATTTTTTCTTACGTGACATAGCCATTAGTAACGTCCCTCCTCTTTAAATGAAGCTGTCTTCCTAAATTGGAAAAAAGCGAATACAGAGATGATTAATCCCATAATAATCGTGATTGCTGCAGCCATATTATAGTTATTAGATTCAAAGGTTAATTTATATACCCAAGATATTAAAATATCTGTTCCGCCAGCATTTTGACCGCGAACAGCTGGGTTACCTTCATTAAATAAGTAAATAATATTAAAGTTATTAAAGTTTCCTGCATATTGCATAATCAATAAAGGTGCAGTTGCAAATAGTAAATGCGGCAATGTAATGTGGCGTAATTTTTGCCAACGCGTACCTCCATCCACATCCGCAGCCTCGTACATATCTCGAGGAACGCTTTGCAATACCCCTGTAAATAAAGCAAACACAAACGGAAAACCTAACCATGTTTGGATCATAATTAATGCTACTTTCGCCCAGAATGGATCTGACAACCAAGGAATCATTACATTAAATTGACTTAAAATATCCCGGTTAATCGCTCCAAATGTAGGGTTAAACAGTGCAGAAAATATTAAAATCGAGACAAATGCTGGAACTGCCCAAGGTAAAATTAAAAATGTTCGTATCGTACGTTTAAATTTAATTCTTGGATCATTGACTAATAACGCTAAAAACAATCCTAGTACAATTTGCAAAGTTGTAGCTACAACTGTCCACACTATTGTCCATGAAAATACACTTAAAAATGTGTTCTTCCAAATGTCTATTTTAGTTAAGTCAACAAAGTTTTGAAATCCTACCCAACTTAATAGATTACGAGGTGGTGCATTATACTGGTTATAGTCAGTAAAAGCTAACGCCAACATGAATAATAATGGCACAACAACGATAAATAATAACATTAATAAACCAGGTAAAATCATAAAATATGGAAAACCATTATCATAAAAATTTCTCATACCCTGAAACAATGTCGGATTAGGACGCTTTAGCTCTCTAGCGATCGCATCAGATCGAGCGTCTTTGATGTTGTAAATATAGATTGCAATTCCAAATCCAAGGACAATCAATGAAATTAAACCTTGTATGAGCAATTGAATGGAATGATGTTCACGTGGGATCGTTCCAAGAGTGAACAGACCCCAAATTCCAATATCAATAAAATTCCAAGTAGTGACTAGAAAAGAAATCGTTACTATTAAAAAGATACATCCTTTTAAAAACCGTCTATTATAGATTTGTCCCAAACCAGGAATAATAATAGATAAAATCATTGCTAACGTACGAGGTTGTATTTTTCGGGCTTTGGTGTCATTTTGTTCGGTAGCCATCCCGCTTCTCCTCCTATTACCAATTGCCAAAAATTAGCACTGGTTATTTCCTAATTATTGCTTTTTTTTATTTTAAGATATGGTATAGGGATCGTTTCATCCCTATACCATCCCTTGCTTTATTTTGCGCCCGAAGCGTCTATTTTTTCTTGAATCGTTTTTACTGCTTCATCCAATACTTCCTTTACAGGCTCCCCTTTGGAAATAAAGTTGAGACCATCGTTAAATGGTTCCCATACTTGCTGCATAGCAGGAACACTTGGCATTGGCTCTCCATATTGTGTTTGTTCTGCAAATGCAGAGTAAATCGGATCATCGGCAATGATTGGATCTTCCATAGCGTCTTTACGAGCAGGTAGCTCTCCAGCAATATCGTAATATTTCATTGAACTGTCAAAGTTCGTTAAATACGCCATTAAATCTTGTGCCCATTCCTTATTCTCTGAGTAGTAAGAAAGCATATATGATTTAACGCCTACAAATGATTTAGGAATTTCCCCATTTTCTAAAGCAGGTAATGGTGCAGTACCTAAGTCATCTCCCAAAGCTTCCGAATAGTCGCGTACCATCCAAGGACCATTAACAATGGTAGAAACTTTTCCTTCCTGGAACAATCCATTCATAATATCAGGAGTTAAGTCTTGAGGAATATAGTCTTTATCAAACCACTCCGAAACTAATTTCCCACCTTTTACAGCGCCTTCATTATTTAATCCAATATCCGTTATATCATATTTACCGTCTTCATTTGCGAATACATAAGCACCGTTCCCTGAAAAGAAAGGGTATACAAAGTATAAATTAGCTGCTTCCATCAGAAAGCCAAATTCATCTTTACTAGGGTCCGTATCTTTTTCAGCAATGTTCATAATTTGTTCCATGGTTTCAGGTTTTTCTTCTACACGTGCTTTATTGTAGTACATAGCGTACGTCTCAGCTACAGCAGGATAACCCCAATAGTCACCATCGTATTGCACAGCTTGCAAAGCTGTATCTGTATATTCTTTTTCTGCATCTCCCAAATCTACCGGCTCTACTAATCCTCTAAGTACTAAGTCACCAATTCTATCATGTGGCTGGAAAATAACGTCTGGTCCATTTCCTGCTGGTCCTTCAACATCTAATTTTTCAACTTGTTCAAGCATGTCTACAGGCACCATTTCTATTTCAATTCCAGTTTCTTCTGTGTAACTAGCCGTCATTTCTTTCAAGGCTTCTTCCTGTTTTTCTTCTGCATTTACCCATAGCTTTAATTTTTCAGGTTTTTCTGGCATTTCACTTGATTCAGCAGTTTCTTTTTCTCCTTTTGATTCTTTAGCGTCATCTGGTCCACAAGCTACTAAAACGCTAACAAATAAAATCATTGCAAATAAGTAAAATAAACCTTTTTTCACATTAGACCCTCCTAAATGATGGAATTTATTTAGCAATGCTGCGCAATTTAGTGAAATCGTTTGCACTAACATTGTATTTTCATTATACATCATCTCACATGAATTGCAACTACATCTTTTTAGGTTAGACACCTTTAATTAAGTGGCAGATAACGGTTTCATTATAAATAATCTTATGCTAAGATTATTTATAACAACAATTATTTTCTATCTTAATCGTCTAGCAAATAGGCGTTATGAGCGCAAACGTTTTAACTAAAGGAGGCATTCAAATTGATTAGAGAAGCGATTTATCACAGACCAAAAAATAACTTTGCTTACACATATGACAAAGAAACATTACACATTGTTTTACAAACGAAAAAAGATGATATGCAAAGAGTTGAATTAGTTTTTGGCGATCCATATGATTGGAAAAATGATGAGTGGCAGACAGAGACCAAATCAATGACAAAAACAGGATCAACCGTTTATCACGATTACTGGTTTATTGCAATCAAGCCTAAGTACAAACGGCTACGTTATGCATTTATATGCAAGGATGAATCTGAATCCTGTGTTTATAGTGAAGGGGGAATATTTAATACTTTACCTAAAGATATCGTAAACTATTTTTGTTTTCCGTTTTTAAATTCAGTTGATGTATTTCAAGCGCCAGAATGGGTTAAAAACACCATTTGGTATCAAATTTTCCCTGAGCGATTTGCAAATGGAGACGAAAATCTAAATCCCCAAGGAACTTTAGCATGGGGATCAGCTGCCCCAGCCCCGTCTAACTTCTTTGGCGGTGATTTCCAAGGAATATTAGATCACTTAGATTATTTAGAGGAATTAGGAATAACAGGCATTTATTTCACACCAATATTTAAAGCGTATTCTAATCATAAATACGACACTATTGATTATATGGAGATTGACCCGCAGTTCGGAGACAAGCAAACGTTTAAAAAGCTAGTTGAAGCTTGTCATGAGCGAGGAATTAAAGTAATGCTTGATGCGGTCTTTAATCATAGCGGCTACTATTTCCCACCATTTCAGGATGTATTGAAAAACCAAGAAAACTCGAAGTACAAAAACTGGTTTCATATTTGGAATTTTCCCGTCGTTACAGAGCCAAAACCAAACTATGATACATTTGGATTTGTATCTTCCATGCCAAAGTTAAACTCAGAAAATCAAGAAGTAAAAGACTATCTATTAAAAGTTGCCCGTTACTGGATAGAAGAATTTAATATTGACGGCTGGCGTTTGGATGTAGCCAATGAAGTTGATCACACATTTTGGCGTGATTTCCGTCGTACTGTCAAAGAAGTAAAGCCAGATGCTTATATATTAGGTGAGATTTGGCATGATTCCATGCCATGGTTACAAGGCGACCAGTTTGATGCAGTCATGAATTATCCATTTACAAATAGCGCCATTGACTATCTTGCTAAAAATACAATCAGCGCCACTACATTTAAAAATGTGATTACAAAAGTAATGCATATGTATCCTAAAAACGTCAGTGAAGTTGCGTTTAATTTATTAGATAGTCATGATACACCAAGAATTTTAACCTTAGCTAACGGAAATATCGAACGAGTTAAATTGCTTTATCTTTTCCAATTTTCCTTCTCTGGAACTCCTTGTATTTATTACGGAGATGAAATTGGCATGCGCGGAGGACATGACCCAGATTGTCGCGCTTGTATGGAATGGGACGAAGAAAAGCAAAACCGCGAGCTGTTTACTTATGTACAGAGACTAATTCATTTACGTAAAACGGAGCCTTTATTCGGAAATAATGCTGCTTTTCGTTTTTTATATGCAAATGATAAGACAAATACGATTGCCTATGAAAAATATGATAAACAAAAACGTCTTATCTTCCTTTTAAATGCTGGAGAAAATGAAGCTAATGTAGCAAGTGCTTGCATTTTTGAAACGAGCGAGCAAGTAAATGAATGCAGCGTTTCTCACTTTAAGAATGATGCAAGTAAAGAATGTATAAATATATCAGGACCGCTAACGGTACCTGCTCTTTCCTACCGTATATTTGAATCTACGAAATAATATCCAAGGCCTTTTGAGATGAAATGACTTATTCTCAAAAGGCTTTTTAGTACTATAAAAAGCTTAGGTTAATAGTACTGGGGTCATACTGGTCATAACAGTATCTTAAGTTAATTCCATTTACCTACCACTTCTAGCAACAGAAATGAATGAATTTGTTGCTTGTGGTGATTAACATGGCAAGCAAATGTAGCAATATAATTAAATAATGACTGAGAATAGTCCCGATATTTATCTATTTCTTCCGCATTTAATGTAAAATTTACAAAGAATTCAACTTTTGTTTTCTGTTGTTCAGCTGAAACTAATTTTTCGCATGTGATTAGTTTTACTCACTCAATTAAATCACGGATATACGTCACTCGGTACATAAGCAGAGGACGGAGGGGTGATTGTTTCAAAGTCCACCTCGCAATAGCAGCATCTTGCTTCATGTTTAGATGCATCTCTTCAAGAATTTACTTATCCCCAAAAGTCTTATAATTAAACATTTTTCATGACAGTTGAATAAATTCGTTCTCTATATTTCTTTTTAAATGCTTCTCAGATCTAATTCTATACTTTTCATTTTATAATATAACCTGCTAAAGTAATCAGGCTAGCAAGTCATTAGATATGAATTAACGAAAAAGTTCTTTTTTTGAGATTATTATTTCTATGAGAAAAAGGGTTGATGAAAGTATTCAATAGGAGTATTATATTTCATGTAGTATTTTTGCTGGTGTAGCACAGCTGGTAGTGCACTTCACTCGTAATGAAGGGGTCGGAGGTTCGAATCCTCTCACCAGCATCAATGGAAATATTGATATAATGCTGTTCTTGATAAACTCAAGAGCAGCATTTTTATTTTAAATCGTTGTTTCGATGACCAATTTACCGACCAAAGCATACGTTTAATTAATCCCCTACCTCACAAATAAAAATGTGGCTATACTAATTTTAGTTGTTGTTAATGTACGTGACTATTCAGTAGATTTAGGTTGATTTCGGGCTTCCACCTAAGTTGATATTATATAATTGTACTATTTGCTTTACTAATCTTAATCCATATATTTATGGTTATCTTGCTTAATCATTCCCGTAGAAAGGGGTGATAAGAATAGGAAGTATCAGTCTGAATAGATGCAGATCTTCTTAGTTTCTTAAATGAAAATTTACTCTCAACGGTGGAAACAGCTGAACTATTAGGAGGTCTAAAGACTTATCCTACGTTAGGTTTGTATATACCTTATGGCTTGAGGAGATATTTTCCTCGGTTGCATATTTTTTGACGAGCTTTAATACCTTGCTGTCAGCTTTAATTGATAAATTTAAAACGTTCCTAGTAAGTGAAAGGATTCGCCATCTATCTTTTAACAATACGCGGTCACTTTTGACGCACTGTATAACCCTTGCCTTTAAATTGTGATGGGATAGTCTCTCCTAGCTTATTTAGATGCCACGCATATTCGATACCTTAATAACTACTATGACTTTGGCAAGCTAAATTTCTCCTAAGTAGTTTGTTAAAATTTTATCTTCTATGTCTATTTGGAGGAATAATATTAAGCCTTCCTTCAAATAGTTTCAACCCAACTATACCACCAAGGATAAGGGCAACGGTAAATCCCCAGCCTGCTAATGAAAAATTACATATGGCTGAAAATAAAGCACCGATATTACAACCACCAGCGCATCTTGCTCCAAATCCCATAATCAATCCACCGCCAGCATAGATGAAGGCATCCTTCATGGAATAATTAAAGTTAAATTTGAACTTACCAGCTAAAAGCAAAGCAATCAAAGAGCCAAATATAATACCAATGTTCCTTACTGTCCCATTGTGGTTCAACAAACCATTATTTACATCCTCTAGAATGCTTGTGAATGCTGGCGAATTAAACTCAAAACCAAAGTTTTGCAAGAATGCGACATCCCATCTAGAAAAAGCAGATGTAACACCCCAGCTTGAACCTGTCGTATTAACAATAAAAATGAACATTACTGCTAATAAAATAGCGCCCGTTAAAAAGCTCCAACGTTCAATGAAAAATTTATGATAAGTTTCATAACTAAAAAATTTATAATCTTTTTTTGCCTCTATCGCTTTTTCGTCATATGCCAACAATTCTTCCTCATAAAAACCCTCTTTTTTTCTAAAAGCTTCATATTTGTTCACTAATATATAAAGTAAAAGAAGTGCGAAAAGTGATACGAGTAAAGCACCTATAAAACCAAAAGTATGAGGTAAATACATCGTTGTACTGAATTCCCCTAAAGCAGAATCATGTATTTTATATCTTACCAATTCTCCAGGAGCTGTCCCGAGTACAAAAAACGGTAATACAATCATAGCACGGGTAGCGCCTTCGCCAATATCTGTCAATGTTCCAGAAGCACAAGCGCCTGCCATTATCATCCCAATACCAAAGATAAAACCTCCAACAATCGTTGCGATACTAAGTGTATTAACCGATTTAGAACCAGGTATAATTGCATCTCCAGCTTCAGCCATAAATGCTGGTACGGCACCATTTGCTGCAGCATACCAGTGTATTCCTATCATACCAATCATTGTAATCGCAAACATAATTATTAGTGCTTTGGATAAACCTCCAAACCCAGTTACATAAATTTTTTTTACTCCACCAGCAAAGCCGAAAGTAGATCGTGTCAAAATATAGCCCAATGCCACTCCAGTTAATAAATACAACGTTAATTTTTGACTTGAATGAGCAAGAAATGACCCGAAATATCCAACAAGAGCAATTACTATTAAACCGACAATGGATTGAATCAGTAATGTGTACGTTTTGAACTTCGGTTGAGGAATGGTGGTTTGATTAGTTTTCATGAGATAATTCCCTCCATATATGTGAAATATTTCACATATATGTTAATTAACTTTCCAATATTAGTCAATGTAAACTTTCCATATTAAAATAATTTAAATATTGCTTTATTTCAAAAATAAGATTGGAAATCCTTGCAAATTATTGTGTTAAAAAATTAGCTTCATTAATGCTGGCTTGCCAGTTTATTTATTGGCTTTGTGCTTGCTGGACTGTCCATATTTAGTTTCTTCGTTTCAAGATCAATCGGATTACGTTGTCATAAAAAAAACTGATATGGTACATTGCCCCCACCCGCCCACCCAAAAGGTTAGTGTAACTTTTCAAATGACAGATAATACTATACAATTTTAAAAAGGGGTGTGAGTAAAATGAGCTTACCAAACGAAGAACTTGTCTCCTTAAAAAAGTTTTACCAAATGCGGGAGCAAACTGATCAGCTCCTTGAATATATTGATGGCGTCGTTTACATGTCACCCCCCACCCTCCACCGTTCATCAGCGGCTATCTATGCGATTAGCCGCGCAATTATACAACCTTTTAGAAAGCGATGATTGTGAGGTTTTCCCGGCACCGTTCGATGTGAAACTGAGTAATAAAAATATTCCTGGAGATAAAGTGGTTATCCCTGATTTGTCTGTCATCTGTGACAAAAGTGATCTGGATGATCAACAATACACAGGTGCTCCTACCTTGATTATTGAAATTATTAGCCCATCCAATCAAGCGCATGACCTCATTACCAAATTGAATTTATATATGCAGTATGGGGTCAAAGAGTATTGGATTGTGAACCCCCTGCTGAACACAATCATGATATATGCCTTGAATGAAAAAGCTAAATACGAACTGAAAGACATTGTCAGGGAAAAAGGTATCGTGACATCAACAGTGCTTCCTGATTTTTCAGTTGACGCTGAGAAGCTTTTTCAGCAATAACTGCGGGATGCGGGGACGGTTCTCTCGTCCCGAACAAAAGCGCTGAGCGTCCGTTTAGCAACGTAGCGAGTGGAACGAAGCAACTAAAGTTTTAGGAATCATGGTAAGGATACGAACCAATGGTGACTTATCATAGGGCGATTCGTGAAGTCGCCTAGTTGCTGGGCGCTTAAGCCCGACGTAGCTATTGGGTTATATCGGTATCCTAAAGTAACAAATTTTATACTTTCTTACCTTCTAAAAAAGTCAGTCCAAATTTGACATCTGGACTGACTTTTTTAGCGTTAGCAGTAATTTTCTCTGTGATAAGTTCTAGCTCATCAAGCTCTATGTATGTAAAATATAACTTCTTTTGTAGCTTATTAGGAATAAATTTTGCACCATCTTTAACGATGGCATCGGTTACATTATTGACTTGATTCTGTTTTTATAGATTAATATATTGAGGGCTAGTAAAATGACTGCATGATCCCTATTTAAAATGATTGGGTTCCCTTGAGAAAGTGCAGATTGGACGGCTTCTATAACGAAGTCCATTTCCAATGTTTGATCCAGCCCCCTACTGACCTGTTCTTTAGTTCCTGTAGAAATTATCCCTTTAAAGACCTTTCTACCTAAAAAGTAAAATAGCGGACAGACACTTATTGCCTCAGTCTTAACATAAATAGAAAACACATAAAAAATCACACTAGCGTTACATAAATATTGTTGTAATTTTCAGTTTAAATTATTTTCAGAGAGAGACAAAAAACTAAATACTCAACTAAAGGTGCTCCATCCATTTTTAAAAATTATACAATTAACCATGGGCAGCAGCGGCGTTTTCTTTATTAAGAAGCACCTTTCCCATCCATTTTCAGAATCCAGATGTAAGCTAGTTTCCATAGAGATGCCTTTAAAAATCGGCTAAGTTTATAAATGATGCATGATCTAGAAACCAAACGCAAAAGTAAAGCTAGCAGAAAAAATGAATAATCATTAACACTTAGTACTTTAATCTCTCTCATAGAAAAATCTTCTCCTTTTCCCCCTCGCGTTAATGAACGTCATTCCCCCTCGTAATGAAGGGGGGCGGAGGTTTAAATCCTCTCACCTACATTAGTACAGATGAACGCCTAAACCTTTTGTAACATTGGTTTAGGCGTTCTAGTTCCGTATGGTTACTTGAAGGAGATAATAAATATCATAATACTAAGAAAAAAGATTGGTTACACAATGTGAATTCTCCCTATATTTAGCTATAAATCAAGATCCTTGGTTATATAATCTATTTTTTCTTTTAATTCATCAGCTGTTTGCGTGATTTCATCTTGTTTTTTAGTGCTGATCCTCTCTGCAAACTCTTGAATAACGCTTGTTCGCTCATCTAATAGATCGCTAATCGCAAGTGCCATGTCATCGTCTATTATCTTTACATCAACCAGTTCGTTTAAAGCACCCATCATCCGATTATTTTCCCTGTTCCGTGAATCATTATGCTTATTTACTAAGGACATTAAATTATTTGACATTTCTACAGACGCCCAGTTAATATCATTTATATTTCCAGACGACCAAAAGCGCCAAGTAGTTTTACCCATACTCTCTTTCCAGTTTTTAGTAATTTGCTGGTCTAGCTCCTGTTTATTTTTGACAGATTGATACTCTCCGCCTCCAGCTTGAGCGACTTCTTTTAATTGGCGATCAGCTTTATCATCTACATCAAATCCAATAATATTGATGGTAAGATCTGTAATTGTCTTTTTAGCATTTTTTGCAGTTTGGATTGGATCTCCATCACAAGTCTCCACACCATCAGAAACCACATAAATAAACGTTTTCGTATCATTATCCCTTGCTTTATTCAACTCTTTTTCAGCCAGCTCAATAGTAGAAGCTAAAGGGGTCCACCCACTCGCTTCAAAACTGTTTAAGGCATGAGAAAACTTATTTTGTTCATACTGCTTCAATGGGTAGACCGTTTCTATACTTTCACAAGATCTTTTTTTATCTTGATCTGATCCAGTGCCTTTATGACCGAAAACAGATAAAGAAATATTTACATAATTCGGTAAACTTTCAGAAAACTTTTCTATGCTTGATTTTGCAAGGGTCATTTTATTCCCACCTGGCACATCTGCCTTCATACTTCCGCTAGCATCGATTAAGACGGCTACATTTATTTTCTTTGTTTCTTCGTTGAGCTCTTCTTCACTTACTTCTTGAAGAAGTCTGCCATCTGGAAGCTTTAATTCCTCATACTTAACTTCAAAGTCTTGTATTGGATTTAAGGTAGCACCCACATTTGTACGCAAACTTGAAACAATGGAATTTGCCCACTGTTTAGCATCCCATCCCTCTGTGTTTTTATCTTTCATTTCTTGTACGTATGTAGTAATTACTTCTTCATCGGCCTTGGAATACTCATCATTAGGAGCGAATTCTTTTTCTTGAATATATTCCTTAAATAGCTTACCAGAGGGCTCCATTAATATTTCTTCCGCCTTAAGACTATAGTAGATTTCCTCATTATCCTTACTTGTTCGCGTATCAGCATCTTTACTTTTTTCGTCTTGTTGTTGCTCTTTCTGGACATTCTGACACCCCAGTAATGTAAGGCAACACAATAACACGATATAGAATTTTTTTGACATACTCCTTCACTTCCCATTCCCATATTATGACTATTAAAAGTATAATCAACTTTTGAACATGTTGGTACTGACCCTTCTTCCTATAACCAAATAACTAGTGTTCAATAAATTTCTAGAAAGTTTTTTAAAAGACAAGCTTCATATGGATATTATTTCTTAACAGCATTTTTTCAAAATTACTCGAAACCACTGAACACGAGAGTTGTATTTCAATGGAATAATGCGATGAGCTATTGTTTGAAAACAAATAAAATAAAGCTTTTTGGGTGAAATAAGGGCTCATTAATTATACATTTATTTCCTGTTTTTATGATAATATTACCTGGAAGGAGGAATACATATGGCGATGGTTAGTACGTTATTAGGTACTATTGCATCACTGCATCACTGGGGATCACGGTTGGTATCGTATTATTAATTATGGGTGCTATCAAAAAGAAAAATAGGCTAATCAAGAAGAGAGTAAAGCAGAAAAACAACATGATGTGGATAAGCAACTAAACGATGAGGAAGACGTTGAGGACGATGATGATGACGATGGTAAAAGAAAAAAACTTTCTAGCCAACAGAAAAAAACAATCAAGTCACTACAAAACTTTCCAGCTTTTACGAAAGAATACAAAAAACTTAACAATAGTACCCAGAAGAAAGCTTGGGATAAACACTTATCAGGCAAAAAAGTAACTTGGAAAGGTTATGTGATGGAAGCAAAAGGAAAAAAAGTCTACGTCTGGGGAGGAGACAAATACAAAGATCAGAAATGGTCACAGGTTAAAAAGAGCAAGAAAAATGAAGCATACCAAGTGTTTCTTGCTGATTTTGGAAGAAAAGCCCCAAAGAAAACATTAAAGACTGGCGACAAAGTAACCATTCAAGGGACGATTATGTCAAGTGGTGACGCAAAACAAAATCTACATTGGAAACTCTATAATGCCAAATTGAAGTCAAAATAGCCTACTTTCTACAAGCAGGCTATTTTCATAGGGCGATAGTTATAAATACATATCAAAACACGATCGTTTTATTTTCATGGACAATAATTCGATCCTCCAGATGCCACTTGACAGCCCTGGATAATACGACCCGTTCAATCGCTTGCCCAATCTTTTTCATTTTAGCGCTATTATCTCTGTGATCTACTCTGCCTATATCTTGTTCAATAATCGGACCTTCGTCTAGATCATCGGTCACATAGTGAGAGGTTGCTCCAATCATTTTCACACCCCGTTTATAAGCCCGCTCATAAGGATTCGCCCCAACAAACGCTGGCAAAAAGGAATGATGAATATTAATGATTCGATTCTCGTAGTTCGTAACAAAATCACTGGTTAATATTTGCATATAACGTGCCAACACGATGACATCCACCTGATGTTTTTTCAATAATTGGAGTTGCTTTTCTTCTACTTGCTTGCGAATATCTTTATTTGCTGGGATATAATAAAAGGGTATCCCAAGCGACTCCACTGTTTCACGAGCCGTTTCGTGATTACTTATAACAAGTGCGATATTTCCCATCAGGTCCCCGCTTTGATATTCCCATAACAATTCCATCAGACAATGCGGCTCATTGGAAACAAAAATTGCCACATTCTTTAACTGGCTAACGTATAATAACTGCCATTCCATTGCAAATTTCTCACCAATTGGTTGAAATGCTTGCTCTAACGTTTCTGCTTTTTCCAGTAATTGTGGACAATAAAATTCGATGCGCATAAAAAACTGTCCGCCATCCGGATCGAGGGTGTATTGATCTGACGTAATAATGTTTGCATCATGCCTATACAAAAAATTGGAGACAGCAGCGACAATACCCGGCTGGTCTGGACATTTAATTAACAGTCTTGCTTTATTTTTATTTTCCGATTGGTACTGTTGGATACTTTTCTTCATGTAGTGATTCATTGCTGATACCTCAATCATTTATATTTGTATAATACTTTATGTTATTTTGGGCAAACAGTCAATCATTCGTCTATTTTAAAAGTTTTTATGCAAAAAACTTGTCATAGCAATTCATTTCTCTTACAATATGTATTGTTCTTATTCATAGGGAGAAGTACCCAAGTCCGGTTGAAGGGGACGCACTCGAAATGCGTTAGGGCGTGCAAGCGCCGCGTGGGTTCAAATCCCACCTTCTCCGCTCGATGTTTCTTCTAGATTTAAAAATAAGTCAAAAGCATTGAAGTTACTGGTGTTGCAATGGTTTTAGCGAACAATAAATAAATCTATAATTTTATTAGTTTATTATTAAAAATGTTACCATTAAAAAGAAAGGGTTTTATGCCTTCTTGTATTTAATTGGATATTAACAATATAGGTATAGTGGCTTCTATTTCTTCTGCCCCTTTGAACTTAATTTAGCTTATCGATGATCATATCATTGTCAAGTCCAAACGTTTCAGAATTTTCCCCATGCGTTAAATATAATTATTTAAAAGCTATTTTGTAAAATCTTTGGTAACTCAGCAGTTTTCCTAATATTATTAGCATCACATGAAATGAAAAGGAGAGGTTGCAGTAACCCTTTTGCGGAAACAAAGCAACCTTCTTTTGTTAACCTATGTTGTGTTAGTTTTCACTACATGCTTGGACAAACGCATGGTAAATTCTTTTAGAAACTGTATCACCAGCCGTTGCCAAATTTTCAGGATGCCATTGCACTCCTAATATAAATGGAGCCTGTTTACTTTCCATTGCTTCTACAACGCCATCACTTGAAATCCCACAAATTTGTATATTTTTTCCCAACTTTCGGTTTGCCTGATGGTGTCTGCTATTTACTTTTATTCTCTCTGTTTCTACAATCTCTCTTAGTAATGTCTCCTCTTTTACATGTACAAAATGAGAAGCATGACTAGCAGGGGCATTTTGTTTATGCTGTAATAATTTCCCATCTATTTGCGCATAAATATCCTGGTACATATCACCACCTAGTGCAACGTTTAAAATTTGACATCCTCTACAAACACCTAGGATAGGTTTTTGTTGCGTTAGCATTTCATCTATGATGGCAACTTCATATTGATCACGAATTGGATTTATTTCACCTAATTTCGGATGTGGTTCCTCATGAAATAAGGTTGGGTCAATACTATTTCCTCCAGTTAAATACAAACCATTAATCATGTTTCCAATTTGTCGAATTTGATCTTCTGATACTACAAAAGGTAAAATGATTGGAACTCCTCCAGCCCCTTTGATTGCAGCAATATTAGCAGCGCTAACAAAATGCATATTCGTTTCATTTTGGATTGACGGGGTTATTCCGATAATGGGATTCAATTGAGGCACACTCCTTATAGCGAATTTTCAATCTTGTTTTTCACTTTCATTTAGTATACGGTTGTTTTAGGGAAATTGCTATCCTTAAAATGATTCAAGAAAGTTGTCCTCTTCCGATTTTTGGAATAAGATTACTGATTTTAAATGTTCACCTATAGGTCTCTTCCAATTTTCCCTCGCCTTTTTCGGCATTCGCGTTATCACTATTATCTCCACAAGCAGATAGTAATCCCATAGATAATACTTAAAGATAGTCCTATAAATTTTGCTTTGTTCAAGCTTATCCCACCTCATTTGTATGAAAATAGCATGCCTTTTCCAATACATTAAGCATATTTTGGTCAAATGACTTGTTTTATGTACCTTCAATTACGTATAATTTTTGGTGAAATTGGTTAGCGTTGCAGAAATATTCTTTATGGCATGATGCCCCTGACCAAACACTCTTATTATTAATTGTACAAAATAATTATTTTGCTACTGTTAATTAGCTGTAAAATAAATGAAATTTTACCTAAAATTAGTAACACCATGCGAGTGAAACTTTGTGGAGCTTTATCCGTAATATTTAGAAACAAGGGGGGAAAAAATGCGTACCTATCATTTAAAAGATGTCATCTATTTTTCAAGTAAAAAAGCAATCCCCGTAACAACGGGCATAAATGAAATTGGATATATACGCAAAACCAATTCAGATACACTTGAAAAAGATAGTGTGTTTTCATATATAAGTGCTGATGAACAGGATCGTTTTGAGTTAGGGATAAAGCAAAATGGCTGGAAACGACTGGTATTAGCAGAGTATCAACTATGTACAGAATCCATTCAATATGATTTTAAAGATAAATTAGGAAGCAACATCCTTTATTTCTGTGTTGTAGGGAATATGGATGGTCAGGATATTTTAATTGAAGAAAACTGGTCTGGAAATTTAGAGGTAAAGGTAAACAAACTTAGAGTTGCTAAGATTAAAATCGGAACATTTAGCCTGAAGACAACCTTTCAATTTGAAGATACAGTTGAAGAAAATAGCCCCTTATTTGCGCTTACTATTTTGATGTATTTTATGTTTAAAATATATGAAGCAGAAGCTGAATGGATAGAGGGGCTACTTGATATATAACCTCATACATTAGACGAGCGAGACAAGGTGTCTCCACATACAACGATCTTTATTCTTATGCAAATTCCATTTTCCTTTTGCTTTAAGCAGACGATTCTTCAACAATAATATTATGATTGATGCCACCAATAAGAAAGATATCAGGAAAAAATAAATGGTAAGCTAATGAACAGCACAAGCACCTATACTAAAATTTCTCTATGCTTATCTACATAAAATATATTTATTAAAATAAGTATGAGGTATATTCAGCAATACCCATATCAAGTTCGTATCGTAAATCTTATAATCCATTCTACTATACTGTATACATTACTATGTAAAAAGTAATGTTTCAATTTAACTTGCAGATGCTGGATTAATTAACCTAGTCAACTATACAGCCCCAATCAACAGGATTTTTTTCAACTCCCTAGGATGAACTAAACCAAAGGCTTTTAAACACATCAAGGCTTCCAGATTCAATCTTTTTGGGATAGATATCCCCTCCCAATATAGGGCGAAAAAGCATCTTACATTTATGATAAATCAGGAAGCTTATCCTCAAAAGCGCTTACTGTACCTACAACTAAAGCTGATGAAATAGATTTTATGCAAAAGTTCTAGAAGATAATTTTTTATTTATATATGTTTCCTCAAACAGGAGCGATTTTTTACAATAACAAGTTATTTGTAATATAACTCTCTCCATTTGTCCCATAATGCCAAGCTCAATAACTTGACCTCATACTAAACTTCTTTGTTAAGGTTAAACTAATCAAGCGCATCAATAAATATTTTCAAAACTAACATTACTAAATGAAAGAGGTGAGCTGCGTTGTCATTTGATAAAACGCCCAATCAATTAGTTCATGAAAAAAGTCCATACTTGCTTCAGCATGCATATAACCCTGTGAATTGGTACCCATGGTCTGAAGAAGTTTTCGCCAAGGCAAAAAGCGAAAATAAACCCATTTTTCTTTCTATTGGTTATAGCACTTGTCATTGGTGTCATGTTATGGCAAAAGAATCGTTTGAAGATACGGAAGTTGCTTCTATCCTAAACGAAACATTCATTTCGATCAAAGTGGATCGGGAGGAACGACCAGACATTGATTCGATTTATATGAAGGTTTGCCAAATGATGACAGGACAAGGCGGGTGGCCGCTATCGATTTTTATGACGCCCGATCAAATTCCATTTTATGCAGGAACTTATTATCCTAAACACCATAAATACGGGATGCCAGGCTTTGTAAATGTACTTCAACAACTTTATAAAACATACATGCAGGACCCAGAACATATAGCGGATGTTACAAGCAAAGTCGAAGATGCCCTTCGACTAACCGAAACAGAAAAAAGTGCAAATCGGATTAAACAATCACATGTAAATGAAGCATTTGCGCAGCTCGAAAACAGATTTGACAAAGTATATGGAGGCTTTGGGCATGCTCCAAAATTTCCTATGCCTCACAATGTGCTCTTTTTGTTGCATCATTCTTATTTTGTCGGTAATAAAGACGCGTTAAAAATGGCTGAGCATACCTTGGATGCAATGGCAGTTGGTGGTATTTATGACCATATCGGTTTTGGTTTCTCTCGCTACAGCACAGATGAAAAATGGCTGGTTCCACATTTTGAAAAAATGCTCTATGACAATGCTCTCTTATTAATCGCCTATACGGACGCGTATCAATTAACTAAACACGTCACGTATAAAAACATTTGCAACGAAATGATTACCTTTGTTTCCAGAGAATTGACTCACCCAAACGGAGGCTTTTATTCCGCTATTGATGCGGACTCAGAGGGTATTGAAGGAAAATATTATGTGTGGGAAGAGCATGAAATAGATCAGGTACTAGGAAAAGAAGACGGTAAACTCTTTAAAGCTGCTTATCAAATTACACCAGAGGGTAATTTTTCTGGTAAAAACATACCAAATTTGATCAATCAAGATTTGAAGCAAGTTGCTGCTTCAGTAGGCGTTTCACTGGAAAGCTTAACAAAAAAACTCGTATTGTCTCGAGAGAAATTGCTTGAGGCTCGTGAAAAAAGGACCTATCCTCATGTAGACGATAAAATTTTAACTGCGTGGAATGGGTTAATGATTGCTGCATTGGCAAAATCAGGGAAAATATTCCGAAATAGGATCTATACAGAGATGGCCCAGAAGGCGATCCAATTTATTGAAGATCATTTATATCAAGATGGTTGCTTAATGGTTCGCTACCGAAAAGGCGAGTCAAAACATGTTGGTTATTTAGATGACTATGCTTTCCTACTATGGGGCTACATAGAATTATATGATGCCACCTTTCACCTACCCTATTTGGAAAAAGCGAAGCAATTACTTGACCAAATGATAAAATTGTTCTGGGATAACGACCATGGTGGTTTTTATTTTTCTGGAAATGATAATGAAACACTCATTACAAAAGATAAGGAGGTATATGACGACGCTCTTCCATCAGGAAATAGTGTCGCAGCAGTAATGCTTGTTCGTATGGGATATTTAACAGGTGAGCCATGTTATCTGGATTATGTGGAAGAGATGTTTTATACCTTTCATGACGATATCAAAACACAGGCGTCAGGAAGTCCGTTTTTCCTGCTAAGCCTGCAACGAATGGAATTTCCGTCTAAACAAGTTGTGGTCATGGGACCTAGTAACGATCTGAAAAAGCAAGTTTTCTTACAACAACTCCAGCAGATGTTTTTGCCAAATATTACGATATTGTCATTTTCCGAAGATGATCCGTTGGCAAAGCTCGCACCGTTTGCAAGCGACTATCGATTGATTGACGGAGAAACAACCATTTATGTTTGCGAAAACTTTGCTTGTAAACAGCCTACAACTAGTACAGCTGAGGCATTTCGCTATATACAAGAATGATTGCCGTTTTTACGCATAAACTGTACTCCATTGTTAGATACCCTTTTAACAATAGGAGGTACTTTTTTATGACAAGTAAGCAATAGCGCAGAAACGATATACTGCATTTCGTGCTATAAAATTTTGGCTTCCTAAAATCACATTTCAACATAGCTACTCTCGTTGATGCATAAAGACTTGTTAATAGTTAGAAAAAATCTTGCTTTGTAAAATAACCTATTCTAAATTAAACAATTGGGGGAGAATTTTAAGCGAGTACGGACAGGTGTTTATGATTTTAAAGGAGCATAAGAGAAGGCATAACAACCTTCTCTTTTCTGTTGCTCTTTATATGTTAAAGCAATCTCCACTATATCTTTTGGCGATAAATCCTCATCGCTCCAAAAAACTAAATCACTAGGAGCCGGATAAGGAACATTTTTTTCTAGTAATTCAATATATGCACTTACTTCTTCATCGGGTAGCTTAGGGTCGCAAATCTTTTTCACTAGCTCAACTAATTCCTCTCTAGATAAGTTTTTTCATAGTTTTCCTCCTCTTGCTTATTTATTCGCTTTTTTTCCGAATTGATATGCGGGATCTAAAATATTTTGATACATTTTTGGTGAAGTAATCATTAAATTGTCGAGATTATATACATCGCCCCCTTGTCTATAGGTTGTTTATGGTGGAGTATATATGATTTATGCTTCCCGTAATGTTCTAATTTAGGCGCAATGGGAGAGTTTCCTTCCAGCATTATTGAAACATTGCGTCTATTAAACTCCTTTGCGAAGTTAGATTTTGCCTTGGATTTTCAAAAGTCTTTTCTAAATTCGTTGATGATCTATAGTGCTTACCTTTATCCGCAAATTTAATAACCCCACCAGCTTTAATCAGTTTTAAAGGTTTCCCCACTGGAAGAATAGAAGCTCCCACCCATATTCTTTCACCCACAGAGGCTTCTGAATCAAGAACCGTATTCACATCATCCAACACAACGCAATCTAAAGCCTTTTTGGAAAGTTTTAAGCCATCTTTTCCGATCTTATATCCTGCTAATCCTACATGTAAACCTGCCTTGACGATCCCATCAGTAGCTTTCCACCCAGCTCTTTTCCGATTCCTTTGGCTTGTCTCGATCGGCAGGAATCGTATCCACTAATTCATATTCTACACTTCCAGATTCGGTTTGATATTTCCTTACGTTCCTGCCATCCGTTAAGGTATAATAAGTTCCCTGACGTACCTTTTTATAGTTCGATACCTCTACCGTGGAAATTACTTGGTGTTCATGGTGGAGAACTGTTGTGTAGTTAAATAGTCGCCTGATGCTGCTGTAGCTGCGTGCATAGCCCGGTAGCTGTAATCCATGATTTTCAATCCAAAGTGTTTCTGAATACTGAAGCGGAATAGCTGCAAATCGATTATAGCTAGAGAGTAGAAGCTTACCTGCTTCGCCAAGGACTGTCTCTAACCCTATTGCGTTTCTAATAGCCTTATTCTCAATACCAGCCACAAGTTAGTCGCATTATACTAAAAGTGCTAAATTTATTGAATTGTTATGGAAAAGTATTTTCTTGTATGGAAATATCAACCATAAACTGATACTATGTAACTGAGTAAATAATACATAAAGGGGATATTAGGAAATGAAGAAATTATTTATGTTTTTGATGCTAATTTTGTTATCCTTTGCATTGGTAGCTTGTGGAGGAGAAGAGTCAAAGGATAACGACAAAGAAGCAAAGGCTGATGAAGCCAATTCCACAGAAGAAAAAGAAGAAAAGGAAGATACAGAAAAAGATGGGGAAAAGTCTGTTTCTGAAGGTGATGTTATAGAAAACGAAATGGGTAAAACCACTATTCTAAACAAAAAGAAAGATATGGATGAATTAGTCGAAAGTGGTCCAATGAAGTTAACAATAACAGGCATACAAAACGCAACATTAGAGCCTGGAGAAGAGTACAAGCAAATGTTTGACAACAAAGATAAACTAACAGTAATTACAGTTGGCATGAAAGTAGAAAACACGTCCGAAGATACGATTTCATTCTATCCAGATCAGGCAACTTTAACTACTAATGCAGGGGATCAAGTGGAAGCAGATATGTTAATGTCAGATGACGTTGGCGGAGATTTCTTTGGCCCTACTAAAAAAGAAGGAAAGATTATCTTCAAATTAGATACTCCTGCTGAAGAAATAAAGGACATCAAATTAATTATAAACGGTGCGTCTGATGAAAACCTAGAAACATTAGGCGATAAAATTGAATTGCCATTAAGTTTTTAATAGATAACAAAGGAACACTGACTTAGCTCTCTTTGAACATAGAGAGCTTTTTTCTTTGGCAAAAAGTGACTGTTGTTATATGCGATGCTGAGAGTTACAATAAGAACGAACGTTCTTAAATGTGGTACCATGAATAAAGAACTCAAACAACTCGCTGTAAACTTTATAGCCATGCCTCTTGCAATAGCTGTATTTAAACACGACCAGCAATATTTTGATGATTTTCATGATCCTGATTTCTATTTAGACTTTACCAATAAATCATTAGATTAATAAATAAAGACTTAGCTGCCACTAAGAAACAACTGTATAGCCAATACCATTTAGATATTAAACGGATGGGCAAAACTACGTATAAGCGGCAGCATAAAAATAAAGCTGGCGTGTAGAAATATACGCCAGATCAACTGGGAGAAATAATTACTAAAGTGTGTACCATGTATTTATATAAGGGCTGTGGGCTTGGAGCAAAAGAGAGCGACTTATGTTAATTTTGTGCCGCCGGATGTGGAGTAAATAAAATTACTACATCCCCGTAACTCGTTTCGATTAGGGTTACAAGAGGTGGTAAAGTTAATAAGAAAACGCAAGAGATGTGCTCGTTTATTTTATCCACACATTTGTCATCAGTCAAAAGGAACTATTTTTTCAAAGAAAGGGCATTAAATTTTCACCACTTACATAAATCAGGTAAATCTTTTAACCCCGTCACCCAAGGCAAAAAGTAGTATGGAGCGTATTCTGAATTATCGAAGTCAATTTCGATTTCTTCTAAGTTATGTAAATTAGGAGTCACCTTCCAGATTTTTTGCTTTACTTTTCCATTTCTTATCCATAAGTCGTCATAATTTGAGAGTTTAGAGTCAAAAACAAAATAAGTTTTTTCTTTGTGAAATTTATTCTTTTCGAAGATACCATAATTAACTAATAAGACATATGGTAAATATTTTTCTTCCATTCCTTTATAAAACCAAATATTCCTTTTTGATGCCTTTTCTATCATCTCCTTATAGTCTTTTGTTGTTAAATCTTCAAACATATCTTTGCATTTTTTGTATAATGGCCATAAATTGCTTAATAGAAAACTTTGTATTTTTTTTGCGTTTTCCATATCTTTTTCTATTGGTTGTAGATTGTCATATAATTTTCGCCTTCCCCCAACAATAGGGCATTTTGTTCCTGTATAATGTGAAAAATGAGTCGTTACACCTGGAGATGAATTTCCTCGCGTATACATTTCTTCATTACAAACTAAACACAGTGGCGTCTTTTCCATATAATGCATTACCCAATCTCTAATAAGTACTTTCTGACCAGTTTCAGAATCTAATGCAACTCTAGGCAATGAGCGTACCCTCCATTTTTCTTAGTCTATATACAGTATTCGACAAATTAACAAAAACACCTTCAAAACACAGAAAATGTTATGAGAGATGGCGTTGTTGTGGAAAGAAAAATATCTGGACATTTGGTTGGCTTTGGATCTGTTAAAGATATGGAAAGATTGGAGCAATACTACGACGATGGTTTTACTGATGAAGGAATGACTGAGATTAGGGAGAAGAATATACTTATTGTTACTGAATGTGGTGAGATGTCTGAGGAGATTGTAGTTTGTAATCAATTATCTTAAACTAAGTAAAGTGTCAATGTTACGGAAATAGGCGTATTAAAGTTTTTATTACAAATTATGTCGAAGTACTATACCATAGTAAAGTTACTTTTTAGGAGGAGTCTATATGAATTCAAAAGAAACCATTATAAAACATGCGGGACTGTCAATAATTTTGTGTAAATAACCGAATACCTTTTCTCGTAGTTCTTGTTACTTGTTAAACATATCTGTTA
>NZ_QWLJ01000041.1 GCF_009917385.1 Roseburia sp. 1XD42-34
AAAAATATACACGCAAACATCCAATTCTTTTATACTTGAATTGACTAGAAACAAGAAAAGATTGGAGTTGCGTGCAAATGAATTTTACCATAAAAATCCCCGGCCTTGAAGATGTATGGATCACAAAAGTGGAGAAAATGGAAGATCGTATTGCGCTTCATGTAGAAATGGCTGTCAAGGTACATAAGTGTCCCGGCTGTGGTGAAAGGACTAAGAAAATTCATGATTACCGGATCCAAAAGATCAAACATTTAAAGTGGTTTGAACGGTTGACGTACCTCTTCTACAAAAAGCGCCGCTATGCCTGTTCATGCGGGAAGCGATTTGCGGAATAGGATCATTTTATCTATTTTGGA
Source organism: Roseburia sp. 1XD42-34 (assembly GCF_009917385.1). Classification (GTDB taxonomy): domain Bacteria; phylum Bacillota; class Bacilli; order Bacillales; family Amphibacillaceae; genus Virgibacillus. Next base: position 357 of record NZ_QWLJ01000041.1, read on the forward strand.
AATATAACCAACTACAAGTAGCTACCTAGGGATATCTGATATTGGATAGGTTACACGGTTAGGGGGAACAATTCACGCTATAAGCAGGTTAAAATATTGCAAATGTTTGAGTATCCTTATGAATTACCTTATTCGTCGTTATTGTGGTTGGCTATCGAAATGGTGCAGAATTTTTCCCCGCCAGTAGAATAGAGAGTTTTCATTAGTTCGCTAAAGTATTGAGGGATTTTTGTTTTACGGTTGGTTTTTAAAAATATAGTGGCATTATAAAGCCACCCATTAATTATAAGTTGTTTTATTCCTTGGAGGAAAATTTTTTAGGGGATAAGTTAACGGGTTGAAAAAAATTATAAAGCATTTTATTTATATAATTTTCGGGAAAGAGCATTGGTGAATAGTGTATGCTAATGTAAGCACTTCATCTTACAAAACGAAAAAATACGATCAGGAAATTTCAAAAGTTTGGAAACAGGGAGGTTTTTGCGTTTATTTTTTTTAGATGTGGGTATACATTAACATATTCCCCCCATATAGAATAATATGCTAAAGAGATTGCTCGTCTCTTATTGCTTGCGCCCGTATCTGTTTTCTTCTTGGCTGTTTTTTATAAACATAGATGAAATCACTATAGAAAGGAACTGTTATGAAAAATAATACATTTAACAACCCTGTGTTTTATGTTTCAGCTTTTGTCATATTAATTCTAGTTATTATTGGCGCTACAATGCCAAACCATTTCGGTGCAACAGCAGAGAAACTATTTAATTTTACGACTGTAAATTTTGGCTGGTTTTATTTATTAGCTGTGTTTATTTTCATTGTATTTTTAATCATTTTATCAATAAGCAAATTCGGTAAGATAAAGTTAGGAACGGCTCAATCTAAACCTGAGTATTCATTTTTCACTTGGATTGGCATGCTTTTTTCAGCTGGTTTTGGTGCGGGACTAGTTTTTTGGGGAGTAGCTGAACCAATGAGTCACTTTTTTAATACTCCTTTTCCTGAAGTAGAAAAAATGACAGAGGAAGCAGCAAGAGTTGCCATGGGATATGCTTTCTTTCATTGGGGAATTAGCCAATGGTCCGTCTTTGCTGTGGTAGGTCTGGTTATTGCTTACTTACAATTTAGAAAAAAACAGCGTGGATTAATTTCTACATCCATTCAGCCAATCGTCGGTAAAAACAGGGTGGTTGCTGATACTGTAGATTCTTTAGCCGTCATTGCTACAGTAATGGGAGTAGCGACCTCATTAGGGTTAGGCATACTTCAAATGAACGGTGGATTAAAGTCAGTATTTGATGTTCCCACATCGATTTGGGTGCAAATGGTAATCGCGGGCGTAATGCTTATAACGTATTTAATTTCATCAAGTACTGGATTAGACAGGGGAATTAAATGGTTAAGTAATATTAATCTCGGTCTTTGCTTGCTATTATTAGCTTTCGTCTTTCTGGCAGGACCAACCGTATTTATATTAAATACCTTTGTATTAGGACTCGGTGATTATTTTACGAATTTTATTGGCTATAGCCTACGCTTAACACCCTACACGGGAGATACTTGGGTAAGAGAGTGGACAATTTTCTATTGGGCATGGTCTACAGCGTGGTCTCCATTTGTGGGCGCTTTTGTAGCACGGGTATCGCGAGGTAGAAGTATACGTCAATATATTTTAGGAGTATTAGTTGTGTCACCCGCTATTGCTTGTATTTGGATTGCAGCTTTTGGTGGCACCGCTCTATATAACGATCTAATGAATGGGACGAATATAGCTGAAGCTGTAAATGCTGATATTGCGGTTGCATTATTTGAAACGTACCAACACTTGCCAATGTCATCCATCCTTTCCATCCTTTCTATATTTTTAATTTTTACGTTCTTAGTTACCTCAGCAGATTCTGCAACTTATATTCTTGGAACCATGACATCTAGAGGGAGCTTAAACCCAACATTAGTTACGAAAATTATTTGGGGACTTTTAATTACGGCAATAGCTGTAGTACTTCTTTTGGCAGGGGGATTAGAAGCATTGCAAACCGCTTCACTTATTTCGGCGCTGCCTTTTACAGTTATATTATTACTAATGGTGATTTCGTTTTCACGAATGTTGTCTAGGGATTATCAAAAAGCAAGACAGGAAAAAGAATAGCGTGACGGAAATATAAGGTCATAACTATGTTGAGAAAAACTTGGTAAACTCAACTTGAACGATGATTTGACAGTTCATATAAACGTAAGTATACTATGGTTAGCTATGTATTGAAAGTAAACATTTTCTAGGGTTCCGCAGATATTATCTGGACTGGACCAAGAGAAAATGCACGTTTATACGTGTACACGGAGGGATAAAAGCCCGGGAGGATATCTAACAAATATGATATCTTTCTGGGTTTTTTGTTTGCTTTTTTAAGGGATTAGATATCGCATGGCTCGCTAAGAGCGCAAGCCACCATCGGTTGTAGCTAAGAGGAAGGCCAACTAAATACGAGCTTGCCTCCCGACGTCGGCATACCCCTTGTTTTAGTGGCATGGATCCTAAAACTTTAGTTGGTTTGTTCCGTTGCTACGTTGCTAAACGGGTGCCTTGCGCCTTTGTTTACATGAAAGGTAATTAAGGAGTGGATTAGATAATTTAAAGTATATAAAAGTGAACCTTCAGTCAGTAGAAGACTCTTTGGCTAGCTAAAAAAACGAATGATTGAAAAAGGTGATGTGGATGAATAAAGACTGGAATACTGTATTTCTCGCTGGATTGTTTGAAATTGGCTGGGTAATTGGCTTAAAACATGCCAACAGTTGGATGGATTGGATCCTGACGCTAATCGCGATTTATGTAAGCATGCATTTACTTGTTATAGCCTCGCGCCGGTTGCCGGTAGGTTCAAGCTATGCAGTATTTGCAGGTATAGGAAGTGCTGGAACAGTTATAGCAGAAATAGTGCTTTTTGGAGAGCAAGTTCAACCGTTAAAAATAGCGCTAATTTTACTATTAGTAACGGGAGTTATCGGTTTGAAGTTGGTAACGCCGCAAAAAGGTAAAGAAGAGGTGTCGTAATGGATTGGATTATTCTTTTTGTAGCAGGGTTTACGGAAATAATTGGCGTAACAGGTATTAATAAAGTAAATCAACGAGTGAATGCAATATCATTAATATGGTTTCTAGGCGGATTTGGATTAAGTTATATTTTATTAGGTATTGCAATGGAAACAATTGCAATGAGTACTGCTTATGCCGTTTGGACAGGGATGGGAACAGTGGGAAGTGCGCTCGCTGGGATGTTGTTCTTTCGTGAGTCAAAAGATTGGCGAAGGTTGCTTTTCATCGGTATGATTTTAAGTGCTGCTGTTGGTTTAAAGCTCATTTCATAGTCAATCAGATAGATTAAAAAGGGAACGATTCTGATGTTTATAATACATTCCTATCGGTTATACATTACTAAGAAGTAGATATCATTAAAGGAGTGAAGGCAGGAATGGATATAAACAAAGAACTAAAATATTTAGAATCAGTGGAAAGGGAAGGGCCGGATAAAGTATTTACCATGTATTTAAATACAGACCCTTCCGACCCTGAACAGCAAGGCGGAGAATGGAAAATCCAACTTAAAAATGGGATCCGTAATTTTGAAAAGTATTTAGAAGAAGCAAATAACAAAGAAGAGCTTAAAAGTTTTCAGCAAGTAAAACAAAAAGTAGAAAAGTTTATCAGAGGCAATGAACAGCAATTTCGCAGAGGCGTTATTGTATTTGCAACTGCAGATGAGGAAATCTGGTTTGCGACAAGGGTGCAAATGCGCTTGCAAACAGAATTTTATTGGCAACAAACTCCTGTAGTGGAGCAGTTAAGAAAATTGAAAAATCGGTATCCCAAAACAGGGATTATACTAGTTCAACAAAACCAAGTAAGAGTCATCGAATCCTATTTAAATGAATTGGAAATGGAGAAAAACTACGAATTAGATATTGAAGTAGATGACTGGCGTGAGAAAACAGCGATGGGGCCTGGTAATCCAACTATTCAAAAGGATGACTTGAATGCCCGATTTGAGGCTAATAAGCACCGTTGGTATAAATCATTGGCTCCTAAAATAGATAAACAGGCGAAAGACAGAGCTTGGGAAAATATAGTTATAATAGGTGAACCAGGTCAGGCTCAGGCATTCCAAAATCAAATGACAAAGCAAGTAGATGAAGTAATCAATAAAAATATGTTAGATCATGAGGCGCCAAAAATATTGGAAGAGCTATTTGGGTAAGGAAACGAGAGTTTGGTGCTTTACCAGACTCTTGTTTCCTAAGCAGTTTTAAACTGAATAGTATGGTTAGGTCGATAACACCAGTGCTGCTGGTAAAAGCGAAACGATTAACGACAAGCTAATATATCCAATAGCTTTGTTGCGTTGGTGTTGGAAAATTAATTGTAATGTTTCATTTCCAAATGTCGAAAAAGTTGTATATGCCCCGCAAAATCCTACTCCTAATACCAGCCACCATGTATGTGGAAGAGTTTCACTTGTATAAAGATGAACAAAAAAGGCTAAGAGTAAGGACCCTGTAATGTTTGCCAGCCATGTCCCAATCAATCGTTTGTTAGTTGCAATAGATAGCTGGTAACGAGTAACGCTTCCAAAAAACCCGCCTAAAGCGACGAACAAAAAACTCATACTTCTGCCTTCTTTCTAATATGTATAGAAAACTGATAGCCCATATAACAAAATAATAGACCTCCAATAATACTAAGTAAAACATACATAATGGCTAATAATACGTTGTTACTCCAAAGTTCGATTGTTTCAACTGCAAACGTGGAGAAAGTAGTAAACGAGCCAATTAACCCAGTAGTTAAGGCTGTGAACAATGCAGGAGAAAGTCGCTCTTTTATTTGCTTATGATTTAACAGCAAACTTAACAAAAAACAGCCAAGCAAATTGGCGCATAAAGTAGCAAAGGGGAAGCCCTTTGCTGTAAATATAAAAGACATACCATACCTTCCCATCGCACCAACCGCTCCGCCAATTCCAATTGCTGTCATTGTTTTTATGCGAGTGCTAATTTGCATCCGGGACACCTTCCGTAAATTTCAAATTTATGTCCTTCAATCGAATAGTCCGTTAATAGTTGTTCCACTTCTTCCATTGGGCAAATATCAATTTCTTTCGTTTTACCACAATCTTTACAAATAAAGTGGTGGTGATGATGATGTACACAATTCATTCGGAAATGTTTTTCTCCATGTAATTCTGTAGTTTCCAAAATACCAAGGTCATGATAAAGATGAAGATTTCGATAGATGGTATCAAAGCTAATACCAGGATAGTTTTCCTCTAAATGCGTGATCAAATCTTTGGCAGTGCGATAACCATCTGCTTGTTCAAAAAAAGATAGGATATCTTTACGTTTTCCCGTCATTTTATAGCCTTTTTTACGTAAAAGTGTGACAGCTTCGTTTCTATTCATATAGCTTCCCTCACTTTGTTTTTACTCTAGTTATTTAATTATTGGCCAGCAAGAAGGAAAATGTGTGTTGCTTTCCTTAACAATGAAAATTTAAACTAGGGCTTGTTAGCTATGCAGCTTTCGATCGGTACCCTTTCGCAACAATGGAGATTAATAACAGTGCGATAGCTACCATCACAATTGTTCCTCCAGGTGGTATACTTAAATAATACCCAGTTATCAATCCTATCATAACAGCTATTTCACCAAATACAACAGATAACAACACCATTTGCTTAAATCCCTTCGCAAATCGCATACTTGCTGCAACAGGTAGTGTCATTAGAGCAGAAACGAGCAAAACACCAACAATTCTCATAGAAACAGCAATTACTAAAGCAGTTAAAACAATAAATAGCAGATGAATCGCTTTTGCATGTAGTCCTGAAATCGTTGCATGTTCTTCATCGAAAGATAAGTTGAATAATTCCTTGAAAAATAATACGATCATCATGATAATGAAAAGTGCGATCCCCGCAATAACGTAAAAGTCGCTTTTACTTACTGCAGACACAGAACCAAATAAATAATTAAATAAATCGGTATTAAATCCATCTGCTACAGAAATAAAAATGACACTAAGTCCAACTCCACCTGAAAGAATAATCGGTATAGCTAGCTCTTGGTATGCTTTATAAACGCCACGCAGCTTTTCGATCAATATGGAACCAACAACAGAAAAGACCATTCCACTATATAAAGGGCTGATCATAAGCGCGAATTTTTTCTCTAGTAATAGACCAAATGCAATTCCAGCTAATGTGACGTGTGACAGGGCATCTGCGAGCAGTGACAGTCTCCTAACCACAATAAATGACCCTAATAAAGGGGCAATGAAGCCAATTATTATTCCGGTAAACAGTGTGTTTCTTAAAAAATCGTATTCCATAAAATCTCCTAGCATATGACTTCCTCCAAATCAATGGTCATGTGTTACTAAATGGATGTTGTGACCGTATATCTGCGACCATTCTTCGTTCGTTAATGATTTATATGTCTCTGGCTTACCATGGAAATGCAAGGTTTTATTTAAACAAGCAATTTCTGTAGCTTGTTCTGCTATTGTTCCAGTGTCATGTGTTACCATCAGCATGGTAATCCCTTTATTGCGGTTTAAATGGTCAAGCAACTCATAAAAACGTTGCACATTTTCATTATCTACACCTACTGTCGGTTCATCTAAAATGAGTAGCTCGGGATCACTTACTAAGGATCTGGCAATAAAAATTCGCTGTTGCTGCCCACCTGATAAATTACCGATATTTTCGTGGGTATATGTTTCCATTCCAACTTGGGCGATTGATTCCATGATTTTTTCTTTATGTTTCCTTTGGAAAAATTTTAAATAGCCAATTTTAGCTGTTAATCCCATGGATACTACTTCATAAACGGTTGCTGGAAATCCTTTATTAAATGCGTTTGCTTTTTGTGAAACATAACCAAGCTTATTCCAGTCGTTAAACTTTTCAATCGGCTGGTTGAATAGGCGGATGTTCCCGGTATCAGCCTTTTGCAAGCCGAGAATTAATTTAATAAGCGTGGTTTTACCACCCCCATTTGGTCCAACTAACCCCATAAAGGAACCTTGAGGTACAGAAAAATGGATGTGATCTAATACTTGTTTGTTTTCATAGGAAAAACTAACATTCTCCATAGAAATAACGGCTTCACTCATCATTTAACCTCCTTACAAGTAAATTGCTCGATCAAGTATTAGGATGTTACTTGATCGAGTGTTTCTAGGTTTTTTTTCATAATCGAAAAATAATCTTCATCATTTTCGAGATTTTTTTCCGTTAAGACAGACAGATTATGAATGGTAGCAGTTTTTGCTTGAATATGTTCTTGAATCACCTTTGAGACACGATTGGACGTATTTTGCTCGAAAATAATATAATCAAGGTTATATTTTTCGGCTTGGTCAATGATTTCCGTTAATTCTTTTTGTGATGGCTCATTATTAGTAGACAACCCGTTAATGGCAATTTGTTCTAGACCATATCGCTCCTCCCAATATCCATAAGCCGCATGAGATACGAGAATATGCTTGTTTGTTTTTGCTTCTAAGACCGTTTGAAAATCATGATCTAATGACTGTAATTGTTCTTTTAATTTATTAAAATTAGCTTGATATAGATCCTTTTCATCCGGATTGAGCTCGACTAATTGTGCTTTTACAACTTCAGATAATGTGACCATTCGCATAGGGTCAAGCCAAATATGTGGGTCATGATCTCCGTGAGAATGACCATCATGGGCTCCCTCTGCATCGGCGGGGCCGTCGTTATGAGCTTCCGCTTCGTTATCATGGGATTTTTCTTTATCAGAGTGGCTATCAGCATGCGCTTCTTTTTCATGTACATGACCAATGGCATCATTCTTGGTTCCTATATCAAAAAGGTACTCATTTTTTCCTAGCTCTACAAGCTTGACGTCCTCTGAATCCAATGCATCTGCTGTACTTTCAGCGAATCCTTCCATCCCTGCACCCAAGTAAATAAACGCATCACTTCTAGCTATATTTGTCATATCTTTTGAAGTTGGTTCATACGAATGAGCATCGACTCCTGGTGGATAAACGGAATGAACATCAGCGGTTTCCCCAGCAATTCTCTCTACAGCAAATTGAATCGGATAAATCGACGTGTATATGTTTAAATCCGTGTTGTTTTCAGTGGAACGATCTGATTTAGTACAACCGGCAACGAATAAAGTAATCAAACCAAGGATAAGTATGGCAATGGATGTTCTTTTCAATAGTTGTTCCTCCTCTTTAAAATATCTTCTGTAATATAATATCGTAATCATTACGAATTGTAAATAGGAATGGTTACGATTATTTTTCGAAAAATAAATAAGCCTTAGAATACGGCGATCTACATAAAATCTGTAAAGTACAGTATCAATCAAAACTAAATGTACTATGAAAGCTAAAGTTAGCAGCGCATTCGTGCAGAAAACTTTTTTATTTCAAGGGAACTTAAGATATCGTAGAAGGAGGAGCAACCCATACTGAACGAGGTATCGCTTTCTTTCATAAAAAAATGTATATAATTGTTGCGAAATATCAGTAAATACTTTATAGTTATAATTAAGTAGATAGGAGACTATCTTTTTATTTTCGACATAAAATGAATGAGTATTCATTCAAATGTGGATGGGAGGATAAATTATGAAGCAATCAATCAGGCGTGCAGCTGTTTTAGGATCTGGAGTAATGGGATCGGGGATTGCGGCACACTTGGCTAACGTTGGTATACCGACGCTCATGCTTGATATTGCACCGAAACAGTTAACGAAAGAGGAAGAAAAAAAGGGGTTAACCTTAACTGATCCATCTGTTCGTAATCGGATTGCAACAGACAGTAAAAAGGCATTATTAAAGCAAAAACCTTCACCCATTACAACCAAAGAAAGCCTTGATTTAATTGAAGTAGGGAATATGGAAGATGATATGGAGAAGCTCGCTGATGTAGATTGGATTATCGAAGTTGTTGTTGAAAACTTAGATATTAAACGAAAAGTATTTGCAAATGTAGAGGCATATCGTAAAGCGGGAACGATTGTCAGCTCAAACACTTCGGGTATATCCATAGAAGCAATGTCCAGTGAATGTTCCGAAGATTTCCGCAAACATTTCCTTGGCACACATTTCTTTAACCCACCGCGATATTTGAAATTGCTTGAAGTTATACCGACTAAAGATACTGATCCTGAAGTATTTGAATTTATGAAACAGTTTGGTGAAAACGTTTTAGGGAAGGGAGTTGTTGAAGCAAAAGATACACCTAACTTTATTGCCAATCGGATTGGTACGTACGGTTTACTTATCACTGTTCAAGAAATGCTTCGTGGTGGTTACAGTGTGGGAGAAGTAGATTCTGTAACTGGACCGATGATTGGAAGAGCAAAAAGCGCAACATTCCGTACTCTTGATGTCGTTGGCTTAGATACGTTTATTCATGTAGCTAAAAATGTATACGATCAAGTAGACGGAGAAGAAAAAGAGGTATTTACTATGCCAGACTTTATGCAAACTATGCAAGAAAAGGGCTGGCTAGGCGCTAAAAGCGGTCAAGGTTTCTTTTTAAAGAAGAAGGACAAAGACGGTAGCACGATTTATGAATTGAATCCAGAAACATTGGAATATGAAGAACGGAAAAAGCTAAAAACAGCAGCAACGGAAATGGCGAAGCAGGAAAAAGGATTACATCGTAAATTGAAAACGCTTCTATCACAAAAAGATGATCGTGCAGGCGCGCTTGTTTGGTCAATTTTAAAGCCAGTATTCCTTTATGCTGCCGAACTAACTGGTGAAATTGCCGATGATATTGCGGCTATCGATGATGCGATGAAGTGGGGCTTCGGCTGGGAATTAGGACCATTTGAGACGTGGGATGCAATCGGCTTACGTAAGTCAGTAGAACGGATGCAAACGGAAGGGGAAGCAATACCAGAATGGGTTTTACAATTATTAGAGGAAGGTAACGAATCTTTTTATAAAACAGAAAATGGAACTGTTTATTATTACGATCAAGGAACGTATAAAGAAAAGTCCGTCAACCAAAAAGAAATTCATTTACGGAGATTAAAAGATGTACAGGGGGTCATTAAAAAAAATACCGGAGCTAGTCTAATAGATTTAGGCGACGGTGTAGCATGTTTAGAGTTCCACTCAAGAAGTAACGCCATCGGCTTAGATATTATACAAATGGTTCACTTTGCCATTGAAGAAGTGGAGAAAAACTACGAGGGACTTGTCATTGGCAATCAGGGTAAGAATTTCTGCGTTGGGGCTAACCTTGCCATGATGCTGATGGAAGCTCAAGATGATAATTTCTTTGAACTGGATATGGTGATTCGTCAATTTCAAAATATGACGATGGCTATCAAATATGCGAATAAACCTGTGGTTGTTGCTCCATTTAATATGACACTTGGTGGCGGTGCAGAAGTTTCATTACCAGCAGCTTCGATTCAGGCCTCTTCGGAAACGTACATGGGACTTGTTGAATTTGGTGTTGGGTTGATCCCTGGTGGAGGGGGCACAAAAGAATTGTATTTAAAAATGCTCAGAAATTTGCCAAAAGGGATTGCATTTGATATTACGAAGGTTGCAAATGATGTATTCGAAAAAGTAGCAACAGCGAAAGTATCCACTTCTGCTGCTGAAGCCCGTGAAAATGGTTATTTAGATCAAAGTGATCGGATTAGTGTTAATGCAGATCATCTCATACACGACGCAAAGGAAAATGTGTTAGCGCTGGCTAAATCTGGATACCAGGCTCCAAAAAGAGAAAAGATCCCAGTAGTTGGTGATGCGGGTTATGCAGCTATGGTATTGGGTGCTAAAAACTTGCATTTAAGCGGCTATGCATCTGAACATGATGTAAAGATGGCAGAGAAACTAGCTTATGTTTTATCAGGTGGACGTATTCAAGAAGGAATAAAGATCGATGAACAAGTAATGCTAGATTTAGAACGAGAGGCATTTTTAAGCTTGATCGGTGAGCCAAAAACGCAACAACGAATGCAGCATATGTTGGTCAAAGGAAAACCATTACGGAACTAAAGGGGGAACTATTGTGAAGGAAGCAGTAATTGTTGCGGGTGCAAGAACCCCTGTAGGTAAGGCAAACAAAGGGGCACTCGCTCACTCGAGACCAGATGATCTAGCGGCACTAACCATTCAGGAAACGCTAAAACGAGCTGGTGACTATAGGGGGAGTATAGACGATGTTATCATTGGTTGTGCCATGCCTGAAGCGGAACAAGGAATGAATATAGCCCGAAATATTGCTGGGCTTGCAGGCTTAAACCACGATGTTCCGGGAATTACGATTAATCGTTATTGCTCCTCAGGGTTGCAAAGTATTGCTTATGCCTCAGAGCGGATAATGGTAGGAGCTAGTGATACGATCATTGCAGGTGGTACAGAATCAATGAGCCTAATCCCAATGGGAGGGCATGTTATTAAGCCAAATTCCAAACTTGTACAGGATGCACCAGGGTATTATATGGGAATGGGACATACAGCGGAAGAAGTAGCAAATCGGTTTCACATTTCTAGAGAAGATCAGGACGCCTTTGCGGTCCGAAGTCACGAACGTGCTGCTAAAGCGATTGAGGAAAGTAAATTTAGTGATGAAATTGTCCCTGTGGAGGTAACTCATCGATTTATCAATGATCAAAATAAGCCAGAAGAAAAGAAAGTGACGTTTGCGATGGATGAAGGGGTACGTCCTGGAACGTCAAAAGAGATATTAGCTAAGTTAAGACCCGCTTTCCACGTTAAAGGAACGGTAACAGCAGGAAATTCATCGCAAATGAGTGATGGGGCGGCATCGGTTTTAGTTATGAACAGGGAAAAAGCAGACGCAGAGGGGTTAACCCCCATCGTTAAATTCCGTTCGTTTGCTGTAGCTGGCGTTGAACCAGAAATTATGGGCGTTGGTCCAGTAGCTGCAATTCCAAAGGCGTTGGAAATAGCAGGTCTTGAATTATCAGATATCGATTTATTTGAATTAAATGAGGCGTTTGCATCGCAAGCTGTACGTGTCATTCAAGCTTTGGACTTGGATATTAATAAGGTAAATGTAAACGGCGGTGCGATAGCACTAGGACATCCGCTTGGGATGACAGGCACGAAGCTAACGTTATCACTTATGCATGAAATGGAACGGAGGCAAGTTCAGTATGGTGTTGTAACCATGTGTATTGGGGGCGGCATGGGAGCAGCAGGTGTTTTTGAGCTGTTATAGAGTATCAAACTACCACACTTGTAAAATAGGACATTACGAGAGGCAGACGGTGTTACGGGGGATGAGTTTTTTAAGGGGAAATTTTATAACTTAAAAAAGTGTAGAAAAGGGGTTTATATATATGAGCGAAACAAAAGAAAAGGTATTTAAAGGCGGCGGCTTTTTAGTTGAGGACTTAACAGCAGAAGATGTCATTACTCCAGAGGATTTCACGGATGAGCATAAAATGATTGCTAAAACAACGGAAGAATTTGTAGTTGGAGAAGTCCTTCCGAAAGTTGACCGTCTAGAAAATCATGAGTTTGAACATTCCGTTGAATTATTGAAGAAAGCTGGGGAACTTGGACTGTTAGGAGCAGATATTCCGGAAGAATACGGCGGTTTAGCATTGGACAAAATTAGTTCATCTTTGATTACGGAAAAATTCGCTCTTGCTGGTGGCTTTTCGGTCACTCACGGCGCGCACGTAGGGATAGGTACATTACCAATTGTGTTTTTCGGAAATAATGCACAAAAGGAGAAGTATTTACCCAAACTGGCGACAGGGGAATTGTTAGCTGCATATGCTTTGACAGAACCAAGTTCAGGTTCTGACGCTTTAGGTGCAAAAGCTACAGCAGTGTTGAATGAAGCAGGAACGCATTATATTTTAAATGGGGAAAAGCAATGGATTACCAATTCAGCTTTTGCTGATGTGTTTATTGTTTATGCCAAGATAGACGGCGAACACTTCTCTGCATTTATCGTGGAACGTGAATTTCCTGGAGTATCAACTGGACCTGAAGAAAAGAAAATGGGAATCAAAAGCTCCTCAACTCGTACATTAATATTAGAGGATGCGGAAGTACCTGTGGAAAACTTGTTGGGAGAAAAAGGGCGCGGTCATATTATTGCTTTTAATATTTTAAACGTTGGACGTTATAAGCTGGCAATTGGCGGTGTTGGCGGAGCTAAACGAGGCATTGAATTAGCAGTGAAATATGTAAATGAACGAAAACAGTTTAACAAGCCAATTTCTAGCTTTTCACTAACAAAAGAAAAACTAGCGACGATGGCAGCAGAAACATATGCAAATGAAAGTGCAGTATATCGAACCGTTGGATTATTTGAACAGCGGATGGGTGCGCTTACGGATGAGCAATTAAATGATGGTAGAGAAGTTGCTAGAGCTATTGCAGAATATCAGATTGAGTGTTCTATGAATAAGTATATGTGCACAGAACTTTTGGATTTCGTAGCAGATGAAGCTGTGCAATTACATGGGGGCTATGGCTTCATGCAAGAATACGAGGTAGAGCGGATGTACCGTGATTCACGCATCAACCGCATTTTTGAAGGAACGAATGAAATTAACCGCTTATTAGTTCCTGGAACGCTGTTGAAAAAAGCGATGAAAGGAGAACTTCCACTACTGCAAAAAGCACAATCCCTTCAGGAAGAATTAATGATGCTCATGCCAGAAGAAGCAGGCACTGCTGCATTAGAGCAGGAAAAACATTTACTCAAAAATGCGAAGAAAATGGTCCTACTTGGTGCAGGCTTAGCAGCCCAAAAATTCATGCAAAACATCGAGCATGAGCAAGAAATTCTTGTTAATCTGGCTGATATGGTAGCAGAAGTTTATAATATGGAGTCAGCTATTCTTCGTACCGAAAAAGCGATCCAACGAGATGGAGAAGAAAAGAGTAAGCAAAAATTATGGTATACAGAAGTTTACGTGCAAGAAGCGTTTAACCGTATGGAGGCAAATGCTAAAGAAACGTTGATCGCTGTAGAAGAAGGAGATACATTACGAATGATGCTTTCTACCTTACGTAAATTAACCCGTCATACACCAACTAATGTAATAGCAAAAAAACGGGAAATCGCAGCTGCTATCATTGAAGAAGAAAAATATACTCTATAATAAGAGAACAAAAAGACGGGCTAAATCTAATGAATATGTTAGATTAGCTCGTCTTTTTTCCTTGTAAGGAAATAAGGCAAGAGGTTTGTTAAGCAAAAAACGAAACAAGAAATACCTGCTAATACCTTATAGAGGCTCCTCGCTATTTATGAGGGAGAAGGTATCTAAATGATAGCACCTCTGCGGGCTTAATTTAGGAGTCGAGAGGTCGTACCTAAGGGATGTCGGCTCAAGCTTTTTATGTATCGTCAGCAATAGGTAAGCGTTTGATGTAATCTAAGGCTTTTCCCCTGCTTTACACGGAACGTGGGAGTTCCCACTTTGTTACAAAGGTAAGATTAGAAAATTATCATCTTCTATTTTTCGAGATAGGCACTTATAGTAGAACTTGCAATATAAGGTGCTGTAAGACTTCGGCTTCTGGAGTTGGAGAAATCATACAACCATAAGCTAAGTTAGAGATAACGGCACGTAAACGACCACCTGCTAAAGCAGGTGGATTTAGACATGAATGTCGACGACTAAAATTGTTTCCTAGGCTAAAGTCCTACTCAAAGGTCTTAGCTAAAGCATCCTCAAATCTAGACTAAGCTCATTCTTCTATCCTAAATATTTCGTCTTTATCTTGAGGGAAGATTCACTTTATTGTTTGTTTTTTAATCAGCTGTTTTAGTTATAGTCCCAGCACTTTTATGTTTGTTATTCTCCTATGCACATATTTTGTATAAAGCACTTTTTATGAAACAAATCGTTGCTAGATTAGGATTTTCAGCTCTTGTTTTTCAAAACAATGAAAAATTATCCAAAAGTGTAGTCAAGCAAAATTGTAAAACAAACTCATTTTATTCGAATAACGTTTGTCTATTTTGATATAATGGAACATATTATTGAATGGGGGTTGCAATTTGATGTTAACTTTCTATTGGTATCCGAATTGCGGTACATGTAAAAAAGCAAAGAAATGGTTAGAAAATCAACAAGTGAATTATATGCCTATACATATTGTTCAAAACCCGCCTACTAAAGAGGAATTACTTGATTTGATCCAGAAAAGTGGGCTACCCGCAAAGAAGTTTTTTAATACAAGTGGTAAGAAGTACCGGGAGCTGAATGTAAAGGAAAAAATAGCAGATGCTACAGATGAGGAAATGGCAGAAATATTAGCATCAGACGGCATGTTAATTAAACGACCAATCGTAACCGATGGCTCTCAAGTGACGGTTGGATTTAAAGAGGAAGAATTTGCAAAAAATTGGTTGTAAAGATTGCTTGTTTATTTTAAAGAATAAGAAAGTATAAAATTTGTTACTTTGGCATAACAAAATAACCGAATAAGCCACGTCCGGTGCAAGCGCCCAGCAACTAGACGACTTCACGAATCGCCCTACGATAAGTCATCATTGGTTCGTGCCTCCCCATGACTCCTAAAACTTTAGTTGATTTGTTCCATTCGCTACGTTGCTAAACGGGCGCCCTGCGCCTCTGTTCCGGGTGGAATGCAAGTTTTTTAAAGTGTCTATTTATTTGTAACTGAATGGACTAGGTTTCCAAACAGTTTCTATCAAAGAATACAGAAAATAAATACTGGATTAATGACTCTGAACCTTGTATAGTGAAAGTGGAATATATCATTTGGAGGGGAATATATATGAGCGTACCAAAGGAATTACTATATTCAAAAGAGCATGAATGGGTAAAACAAGAAGATGGAAATGTACGTATTGGTATTACTGATTTTGCCCAAGACGAATTAGGAGATATTGTATTTGTTGAACTTCCTGAAGTTGGTGATGAATTAGAAATTAATGAGCCTTTTGGTAGTGTAGAATCCGTGAAAACGGTGTCGGAATTATACGCTCCCATCAGTGGTAAAGTAGTCGAGGTAAATGAAGAATTGGAAGACAGTCCTGAATTTGTAAATGAATCACCATATGAAAATGCATGGATGCTTGTTGTAGAGCCAACAAATGAAGCCGAATTGGACGATTTATTATCTGCAGAAGCATATGAAGAAATGATAAGTGAATAAATAATTCAATAGCTGATATGCAATATTTTGCAATCAGCTTTGTTTTTACTAGAATAAATGTAAAAAAATAGAAAAGTCAAGATTGTTTATGTAAGGTTAGTCTGTTATAAAAAAGCCTGACTACACAAGTGATACGGTTTCATTTTTTATGTAAATCAATCAGCAAGTACTTATATGTTAATTGATTAGTAGCCTAAACATCATAATTCTAAAATAGATCTTTTCTCGAGATATGCATAAATAGGGAACGATTAATAATTGGATAATTGTTAACATAAACTATAAGCGAATCATCGATGACAATGGACATAAATGAATTGCAGAAGACTTATTTCTATTATATAATGACACGTTTAAAAGTCAGGCATCCATTACGAGCATACATTCATTTTGTAAAGTGCATACCATTGCTCAAACTGTATGTAAATGGAAATATTGTCTGTTCTTTGAACGGCATCTAATAATAAAACAAGCTCTCTCTGCATACGCAAGCTTGTCGCTTGATTTTCCAAGGAGTGCTATGTGATGATAACAGATGGATCAGAGAAGGTTTTGATTGTAGAAGGGTTAACGGATAAAAGGCAAGTAAACAAAGTACTTGCGGAAGATTTGACGATTGTTTGTACGAATGGAACCCTCGGAGTGGAACGATTTGACCAAATGTTGGAGGAGTATGGATTAGATGATAAGGAAGTTTATATTCTTGTAGATGAAGACCCTTCTGGTATAAAGCTTCGTAAACAATTAGCAAGAGAATTACCGCATGCGGAGCATGTATATGTAAGCAGTGAGTACCGGGAAGTCGCAACCACGCCGGAAAATGTTTTAGCACAAGTATTAGTAAGTAAAAGAATAGCGGTTAACCCTATCTTTTTGATTTAAATTATAGTAAAAAGGTGATAGTTTGCAACAGGTAACAAAAGAGCAATTGCAGCAATCTGATTACTTTCTCTATATTTTCACACCGCTTTGCGGAACTTGTAACCTAGCTAAAAGCATGTTGCTTAAAATTGAACAAATGCAAAAACAGGAAGTGTTTTTAGAAATGAACGCTTCGCTACATCCGGAATTTATGCAAACAAATCAAGTAGAAAGCGTGCCTTGTTTGCTCATTAAGAAAGATGGAAAAATAGTAGAAAAAATTTATGCGTTTAGAAATGTGGCAAATATTTATCAATATTTGTTAAAGCATAAACCCGAAATGTTTGCATTCTAATACAAAAAAGCATATTGACAGATTGAAAACACCATGCTATTATAGTTTCTATTCCAATTAAATAATAATTTACTCTTATCTTGAGCGGTGGAGGGACTGGCCCAGTGAACCCGCGGCAACCTTCAAATAGAACTATTTGAAAGGTGCTAATTCCTGCAAGGTGATAAGCCTTGATAGATGAGGGGACATTTTGACATGCATACGTCTTTCTGTTCTCTCTTGCAGAAAGGCGTTTTTAATTGCTTATATGGGCATAATAGTAAGAGCTAAGAAGGAGGAGTAGGTGTGATATCGATTGAGGGTTTGCGTAAAGTTTTTACTGCAAACAAGACAGAAACAACAGCTGTAGACGATGTTACCCTTTCGATTGAGCAAGGAGATATCTTTGGTGTAATCGGTTATAGTGGTGCTGGAAAAAGTACATTTGTACGATTGATTAATCGTCTAGAAGAACCAACAAGTGGAAAAGTTTATATTAATAAGCAGGAGATAACGGCACTCAAAAAGAATGAGCTGCGTCTGGCAAGACAAGATATTGGAATGGTGTTTCAACATTTCAATTTACTATGGTCACGAACGGTAGAGGATAATATTTCCTTCCCATTAGAGATAGCGGGAGTGGAAAAAGAAGAAAGGCAACAACGTGTACAATCATTAATTGATTTAGTTGGCTTATCTGGTAAAGAGAAGACATATCCTTCGCAATTAAGCGGTGGACAAAAGCAACGAGTTGGTATAGCACGCGCATTGGCAAATAAGCCTTCTGTATTACTTTGTGATGAGGCTACATCAGCTTTGGATCCGGAAACAACGAATTCGATATTGGATTTGCTTGTTGATATTAATAAGCAGTTAGGGATAACTATTATTTTGATTACGCATGAAATGCATGTCATTCGGAAAATATGTAACCATGTTGCCGTCATGGAAAATGGAAAAGTAGTGGAGCACGGTAATGTATTAGACGTATTTTCTCATCCGAAAAACAATGTTACGAAAAAGTTTGTCCAACAATTGATGGGGGATGCTGAAGCTGAAAATGAGTTCGAACATCTAATCAACACATTTAAGCAAGGTAGGCTTATTCGCCTTCATTTTGTCGGCGAAACAACAAACGATGCTTTAATCAGTAAGCTTGTAAAAACATACGATATTAATATTAGCATTTTACAAGGGAAAATTACCCGTACACAGGCTGGAGCGTATGGTACTTTATTTATCCAGATGACCGGTGATGAGGCAGAAATTGCTAAGGCAGTCCAGCACGTGTCTGAAGAAACCTCTGTGGAGTTGGAGGTGATCCGTAATGTTGACTGATCTATTTTCTACAATTAAAATAGAAGATTTTATTGAAGCAACGTATGAAACATTTTATATGACGATTATTGCACTAATCGGAACATTTATATTTGGTATCATGCTAGGCTTGCTACTTTTCCTTACAAATAAGGGGGGGTTATGGCAAAATAAGTGGGTTAACTTTTTAACAGCCACTTTAGTGAATGTGTTTCGTGCCATTCCATTTATTATATTAATACTACTCTTATTCCCATTTACTGATTTTATCGTTGGGACGATCCGTGGCCCTAATGCTGCCTTGCCGGCATTAATCATCGGTGCAGCGCCATTTTATGGACGGCTTGTCGAAATTGCTTTAAGAGAAGTGGATAAAGGTGTTATCGAGGCTGCCAAAGCGATGGGAGCAAAAACAAGAACGATTATTTTTAAAGTATTGTTACCTGAAGCGATGCCTGCATTAATTTCAGGTATTACCGTTACAGCGATTGCACTTATTGGCTATACAGCAATGGCAGGAGCCATTGGTGCTGGTGGACTAGGAAGCTATGCCTACTATTCGGGATTCCAGCGCAGAGATTTTGATATCGTCCTGCTTTGTTCCATTATCATTGTACTGATCGTATTTTTATTTCAATTTATTGGTGATTTTATCACACGCAAATTAGATAAGAGATAATTCAAAACGAAAAGAGGAGCGTACAAAATGAAAAAATACATTCTATCCATTCTATTTCTTATTAGTCTTGGAAGTGTTTTAGCAGCATGTGGCGGGGATGATAAAGCAGCGGATGATAACAAAATTATCGTCGGTGCTTCCAGTGTACCGCATGCAGAAATCTTAGAAGAGGCGAAACCTTTATTGGAAAAAGAGGGCATCACTCTTGAAATTAGTGAATATCAGGATTATGTTTTGCCAAATGATGATTTGGATAGAGGAGAGATTAATGCAAACTATTTTCAGCACATTCCATTTTTAGAACAAACAATAAGTGACACAGGATATGAACTTGATTATATTGCTGGTATTCATATTGAGCCAATTGGTGTTTATTCTAAAGGTATTGCAAGCATTGATGATATCCCCGAAGGCACGGAAGTAATTATGAGTAACTCTGTACCAGATCATGGACGTATTTTAACTTTGTTTGAGGAGCAGGGACTGATTAAATTAGATACTGGTGTAGATAAAGCAAAAGCTACGATTGATGATATTGCCGAAAATCCAAAGAATTTAAAGTTTTCACCCGAATACGAAGCAGCTACCCTTCCAGAGTACTATGAAAGGGAAGAAAATGCTCTCGTTGCTATTAATACAAACTACGCTATCGATGCAGGATTAAAGCCAACAAAGGATGGCTTGTTTATTGAAGATGAAGATTCACCGTATGTGAATGTGCTAGCTGTTAAGAAAGAAGATAAAGACGATGAGGCGTTAATTAAATTGGCTGAAGTTTTACAATCAGAAGAAATTCAATCTTTTATGGAAGAAAAATATGATGGAGCTGTTGTTCCGGTAGGTGGAAAAGAATAATAAAGAAGGAATCCCATAAGATACAGCGCATGTGTAGATATCGTCATCCTTTTCTGTCGATAATTAAAAATGAACCGTTTATTTGAGCGAAGACGCGTTTAAATGCGTTTTGAACAGGGAACCTGTCTTATGATAATCTTATTATGAGTCAAAATCAAGAAAGGATGATTCCCTATTCATAGCGGAATAAAAATGAAGTACACTTCTGAAATGGAGAAGGCAATGCAACAATCCCACCACATTGGCTTTGCTGAATATCAACGTAAGCTGAAGCAACGACTGGCAGTTGAAAGAAAACGTCAGCAAGATCATCAGAAGTGTAAGCTTTTTGCAGCATCATATATCCAACAAAACAGATAACCATCTTGAAAACGAGATAGATAAAGGCAAAGGGCGTTTATGCACATGGCATAGACGCCCTTTTGCCTATGTTTATCCCGTGTATAAGGGGTTGTAGACTATTGGGTAATCTGGATTGCGACAAGTCTAATGGGGAGATAACAGCATCTAAATGCCCTATTTCGTCATGCCATTAGGGTACTAACAATCAGTGGGAGGTGAACGAATACCCATATTAATTGAATTTATTTCTTTTTTATAGGTATAAGCTTTTTCATTATTTTCGGATCGCATTGTAAAAATCTTATTCTATGATGAGTAGACTTGTTTGCTAACTGTTGTAGTAGATGGTAGTCTACATATAGAAATAGAAGAAAAATAAAGGGAAACGTGAAAGTAAATGCTATGTTTTTTAACCTTGTTGATATGGAACAAATAATTGCTTTATTTCCTTCTGTTTCTCACTTAGAATAAATGATACACTTAGAACTTACATATGATTTCCTGTTCTAAAAGAGTTGATAATAAATTCGAAATGATTTAAGATTGTAATGAGAATAAATTGAGAATGAATATCACGTTCATATCAATGTGACTTATTATAATATGTATTTGGGGGTATAAATATGGCTGGATCAACGCTAGAAATCAAGAATTTGCACGTATCAATCGAAGACAAGGAGATACTGAAAGGTGTCGACCTAACAATAAAAGGTGGAGAATTCCATGCAATTATGGGACCAAATGGTACCGGTAAATCCACACTAGCTTCTGCGATCATGGGGCATCCAAAATATGAGGTTACAGAGGGAAGCATCTTATTAAATGGAGAAGATGTATTGGAAATGGAAGTAGATGAGCGTGCTAGAGCTGGATTATTCTTAGCTATGCAATATCCGAGTGAAATAAGCGGAGTTACCACTTCTGACTTTCTACGTTCTTCTATGAATGCTCGTCGGGGCGAAGGAAATGAGATTTCTTTAATGAATTTCATTAAAGAAATGGACAGTGTGCTTGATTATTTAGAAATCGATAAGAATATGGCACAACGATATTTAAACGAGGGCTTTTCTGGTGGGGAGAAGAAACGTAATGAGATTCTTCAGCTTATGTTGTTAAAGCCAGAGATTGCAATGTTGGATGAGATTGACTCTGGATTAGATATAGATGCGTTAAAGATTGTATCGAAGGGAATTAATAAACTTCGAGATGAAAACTTTGGTTGCATGATTATTACGCACTATCAACGTTTATTAAACTATATAACTCCGGATTTTGTACATGTTATGATGCAAGGTCGTGTTGTGAAATCTGGTGGACCAGAACTTGCTAAACGCCTTGAGGCAGAGGGGTATGAGTGGATTAAGGAAGAACTTGGTATCGAAGACCATACTGTTGAGCAAAATGCGTAATGTAAGGAGGGGTATTCATGACTGTAGAAACAAAGCTGCCATATAATAAAGAATACATTGAACAGTTTTCAAAAGAGAGAAACGAGCCACAATGGATGTTGGATTTACGTCTTCAGGCGCTAAGCAGTGCAGAAGACTTGGAGTTACCAAAGCCAGATAAAACGAAAATTGGTAAGTGGAATTTTACCGAGTTTAAACATACAGCAACAGGTGAAAAGATTACTTCATTAAGAGATTTGCCTGCAGAATTACAGGAATACTTGGATGAAAATGATCTACCTGAGAACCTCCTAATTCAACGAAATCATTCTGTAGCTCACAGTACGTTAAGTCAAGAGTTACAAGATAAAGGCGTTATTTTTACTGATATTTTTACGGCATTACAAAATCATAGCGATCTCGTCCAGCGGTATTATATGAAAGATGCTGTATCTATTGATGAACATCGCTTAACTGCAATGCATGCGGCTTTAATGAATGGTGGTGTTTTCGTTTACATCCCTAAAAACATTGTAGTAGAAGCGCCGTTACAAGCGATTTTTTGGCAGGAAGATCCGGAATTAGCTATGTTTAACCATGTGCTTGTAGTTGCAGAACAGGGTAGTTCGTTAACCTATGTGGAAAATTATATTTCACATAATGAGAATGAGCCTACGGTTGCAAATATTGTAACGGAGGTCATTGCGCAAGACAATGCAAAGATCTCATTTGGAGCTGTGGATAATTTTGCAGCAGGTACTACTGCTTATAATAATCGCCGTGGGGTAGCTTATCGTGATGCAATTATCGATTGGGCATTAGGGCAAATGAATGATGGGAATACCGTTTCAGAAAATATTACGCATTTGGTTGGAGAAAATTCATTATCCAATGCTAAAACAGTTTCTGTTGGTCGAGGTAAGCAAACACAAAACTTCACTGCGAAAATTGTTCATTTTGGTAAAAACTCAGAAGGTTATATTTTACAACATGGTGTAATGAAAGATAGTGCTACTACTATTTTTAACGGCATTGGGAAAATTGAACACGGTGCTTCAAAAGCAAATGCAGAACAAGAATCTCGCGTATTGATGTTAAGTGAAAAAGCCCGCGGGGATGCAAATCCGATTCTATTAATTGATGAAGATGATGTAACCGCTGGTCACGCTGCTTCTGTGGGAAGAGTAGATCCATTGCAGTTGTACTATTTAATGAGCCGAGGAATTACGCAAGAAGAGGCAGAGCGTTTAATCGTTCATGGTTTCTTAGCACCCGTGGTAAATCAATTACCGATCGAAGCAGTTAAAAATCAATTGACGCAGGTTATTGAAAGGAAGGTATATTAATGGATGTAAAAGCCATTCGTGAGCAGTTTCCTATTTTAAACCAGGAAGTGAATGGCCATCCTTTTGTCTATTTGGATTCTTCAGCAACGTCACAAAAACCAATTCAAGTAATTGAAGCTGTTGATACCTATTATCGATCATATAATTCAAATGTTCACCGTGGTGTGCATACGCTTGGAACGAAAGCAACTACTGCTTATGAGGGGGCAAGAGAAAAAGTTCGCCGATTTATTCATGCTTCCAGTAGTGCGGAAATTATTTTTACACGGGGAACAACAACAGCGATTAATACAGTCGCTACAAGTTATGCACGAGCTAATTTAAAAGCTGGGGATGAGATTGTAATTACGCCAATGGAGCATCATAGTAATATCATCCCTTGGCAACAAGCTGCCAAAGCCACCGGTGCTACATTAAAATATATACCTTTACAAGAGGATGGGACGATCCGGTTAGAAGATGTTAGGAAAACCATTACGAAGCAAACGAAAGTTGTCGCCATGACACATGTATCCAATGTATTGGGGACGATTAATCCGATTCAAGAAGTAGCTTCTATAGCCCATGAACATGGAGCTGTCTTGCTCGTAGACGGGGCACAAGGAGCTCCACATATGAAAGTAGATGTGCAGGAGCTTAATTGCGATTTCTACGCCTTTTCTGGTCATAAGATGGGCGCTCCAACTGGCATCGGAGTACTGTATGGAAAGAAAGAGTTGCTTGAAAATATGGAACCAGTTGAGTTTGGTGGAGAAATGATTGATTTTGTAAATCTATATGATTCTACATGGAAAGAGCTTCCGTGGAAATTTGAAGGTGGAACACCAATCATTGCCGGTGCGATTGGATTAGGAGCAGCGATCGATTTTTTGGAAGATATCGGTATGGATAATATCACCAAGCGTGAAGAAAAGCTAGCTCAATATGCGATGCAAAAGATGCAAGCGATGGATGATATTTCCATTTATGGTCCAGAGCATCGCGCTGCACTTATCACCTTTAATCTGAATGATGTTCACCCTCACGATACAGCTACGGTTCTAGATGCAGAGGGAATCGCGGTTCGAGCTGGACACCATTGTGCTCAGCCATTAATGCGCTGGTTAAATGTGACCGCGACTGCAAGAGCAAGCTTCTATCTGTATAACACAGAAGAAGATGTGGATCGCTTAGTAGCTGGACTTCAGAAAACAAAGGAGTATTTTGGGAATGGCTTTTAATAACCTAGATACACTCTACAGACAAGTTATTATGGATCATTATAAAAATCCACGAAACAAAGGTCGAATAGATGGGGACGCTCTAACTGTCGATATGAATAACCCAACCTGTGGAGATCGCATTCAGCTCACTATGCAAGTAGAAGATGGAATCGTTAAAGAAGCTAAATTTGAAGGTGAAGGATGCTCTATTAGCATGGCTTCGGCTTCTATGATGACTCAAGCGATTAAAGGATTAGAAGTGGAGAAAGCTATAAAAATGTCCCATATTTTTTCCAAAATGATGTTGGGAGAAGATGTTGATACGGAAGGGGTAGATTTAGGCGATATTGAAGCCCTTCAAGGTGTATCTAAGTTTCCAGCGAGAATTAAATGTGCCACTCTATCTTGGAAAGCGATGGAAAAGGGTGTTAAAGGTGAATAAGGCGTAATAATATAGCGTTATTACGAAATGGATATCGTTCTTGAATTATACCTAAAGGAGGGGTTATTTATGGCAAAAAATATGCCAGAAATCGAAGAGTATAAATATGGTTTTCGTGACCGTGACGTTTCTGTCTTTCGTTCAGGGAAAGGATTGACTCGTGAAATTGTTGAAGAGATTTCCAGAATGAAAGAGGAACCAAAATGGATGCTTGACTACCGCCTGAAAGCATTGGAGCATTTTTATGAGCGTCCAATGCCTCAATGGGGTGGTGATCTATCAGAGTTAAACTTTGATGAGATTGTCTATTATGTGAAGCCTTCAGAAAAACAAGGAAGAACGTGGGATGAGGTTCCGGAAGAAATTAAGCGGACATTTGATAAGTTGGGCATTCCTGAAGCAGAGCAAAAATATTTAGCAGGTGTTTCGGCGCAGTATGAATCAGAAGTGGTTTACCATAGCTTAAAAGAAGATTTAGAAGAGATGGGGATAGTGTTTAAGGATACCGATACAGCGTTGAAGGAAAATGAAGAACTGTTTAAAGAGTACTTCGGTAAAGTGATCCCAGCAACGGACAATAAATTTTCTGCTTTAAACTCAGCGGTGTGGTCTGGTGGCTCGTTCATTTATGTGCCAAAAGGTGTTCAGACAACCACACCATTACAAGCTTACTTCCGTATAAATTCGGAAAATATGGGACAGTTTGAACGGACACTAATTATCGTTGATGAAGGGGCTTCTGTTCATTATGTAGAAGGTTGTACAGCACCGATCTATACAACAAATTCCTTGCACAGTGCTGTAGTAGAAATTTTTGTTAAAAAAGATGCATATTGTCGTTATACAACGATCCAAAACTGGGCAAACAATGTTTTTAATTTAGTAACGAAGCGGGCTATCTGCGATGAAAATGCAACGATGGAATGGATTGACGGTAATATTGGTTCTAAGATTACTATGAAATACCCTGCAGTCTTACTAAAAGGTGAAGGTGCTCGTGGCTATACACTTTCCATTGCCCTTGCCGGAAAAGGTCAATTACAAGATTCTGGCGCTAAAATGCATCATCTCGCACCAAATACGTCATCTTCTATTGTCTCAAAATCCATTTCGAAAAATGGCGGAAAAGTTTCTTACCGTGGATTGGTTCATTTTGGTCGTAAAGCATCTGGCGCTCGCTCCAACATCGAGTGCGATACGCTGATCATGGATAATGAATCCACTTCAGATACGATTCCATACAATGAAGTAAATAATGATAATATTTCATTAGAGCATGAAGCAAAAGTGTCTAAAGTTTCTGAAGAACAGCTATTCTATCTAATGAGCCGCGGCTTAACAGAGGAAGAAGCAACAGAAATGATTGTGATGGGCTTTATCGAACCATTCACAAAAGAATTGCCAATGGAATATGCGGTTGAAATGAACCGATTGATCTCATTTGAAATGGAAGGTTCGATTGGATAAGGCTTGAGATAACAATGCTTTAGAAGTTCGTGTGGATTAGCCACTCACAAATCCCCCACAATTAATGGAATAAAAATTACTCTAAATCTAAATACTGCTGATACATTTTTATTGCGTCATCTTCAATCTTTTCGGTGATGTGCAACTATGTATCAGCAGTTGTTTTTATATTAGAATATCCTAACCTGAAAACTCCAATAAGTTAGAAATTGTGATTGGATTTTTAATAGGGAATATATCTTTTCAAAAGCCATCTAAGTCAAGCGAGCAGTATGGAGGACTTCATTTTGAATTTGAATAAATTAATCATTAAATATTAACTATATTTTATTATTTACTGCAACATTTCAACTTGTTTCCTGTTTATCACCTAAGCGACTGGATCAAGTATACTAATAGGGGTATTATTTTACATCTAGTAATAGATTTAGTTAGAGATTTGTTCAAGAAGAAAGTAAAGAACTAAATTTTATGAACATCCTTTACCTTAAATACAAAGTGAGCATAAAACGCTCTCTTTTGCTCAAAATCATCAGCATTTTAAGTAGCAGTATATCTTTTTCTGCCATTAGGCGTATTGTGATTTACCATGTATTATGTTGTTGTGATACTGTTGGCTAAGGACTTTCTTTATAAATTAATTAAGAATTGATTTCATTCTTTTTTAAGAGGTAAGAAAGTATAAAAATTTCGGCTTTTGGATACCGATATAACGGAATAGCCACGTCCGGCTTAAGCGCCCAGCAACTAGGCGACTTCACGAATCGCCCTACGATAAGTCATCATTGGTTCGTGCCTCACCATGATTCCTAAAACTTTAGTTGCTTCGTTCCACTCGCTACGTTGCTAAACGGGCGCTTGCGCCTTTGTTCTATAGTAATATAGTAAATTTTTCCTTTCCATAGTATAATAAATCGAATAAAACTGGATAGGAGAATGTGAAAAATGAAAGAAATACATTGTTACCGTTTTGAATCAGAAATATATACTGATATTGAACTCGTATCAGAGTGTTTAAATAAAGATGAACATGTTTTGAAGTGGAGTACACAAATAATTGAAAATATGTATGATGGAAGTGAAGAGGATTTAAAAGAAGGGATAGCTTTCATTACTAGGCAAAAAATAGGAAAAAAAGTATATGAACTGCAAGCTAAATATACAAAATATGAGCCGCCAAACTACGTCACAGTCGAAACTGAAACAAAAGAAGGTGTTAGTAAGACAGAATATATCCTTGAAAAAACTCCTGAAGGAACAAATTTTATGGTTAATGTTTCTTTGGTTCCTTCGAATTGGTTGTACAAATTAGTGACACAGATGCTTAAGTGGTCTTTTAAACATATTTTTGATGAGCAGTTTGAAAATTTTATAGAATATATTTATCAAATAGAGTACGAAAGATTTGGGTTTGACAATGAATTCATTAAAGAAAACCTAAATATTGGAATGACAGAGTCTGAGGTAATAGATCTGATTGGAGAAGCTGATGCAGTGGGAGTAGACGCCATTAACACTTTACCTAATTGGAGATATGATATGGGAGCTGCTGATGATTACAAGAATGAGTTTGATAAACAATTAGGAAGAGGAATAGTTGATTCCGTTGATAAGGATGCAATTAGACAGGGCATCGTCAAAATGCAATTATTTATAGGCTGGAGGAATGGTGTAATCTACCAAATTTTTAACAATTACCTTGAAGATGATTTATTGGTTACTTATCGTTTATCCTCTGAGGACAATCGAACAGAAAAATAATAAAATGGAATTTACGAGCTTCCTAAATCCAATTCTGGAGATGAAGTAATAATTTGATGTTTTTTTATGTTTTCAGTAAGCGCTTTTTCTGGCTAATGCTAGATGAAAATGAGCAATATCTTCACTTTATTTTCTTACGTACGAAAACGAGGGAGGGAAGGTTCCAATACGTTGGATAATTTGCTAAAATGAAGGAAAGTCGAGAAATAGAATTGTAGTTAGAGTATTGGACTAGTGTGTTGAAAAAAAGTAATTGAAAAGAGGTTTAAAGCAAATGAAAAGGTTGCTTTTATTTTCAGCCAGTTTTGTATTTTGTTTTTTGGTGTTGCAAATTTCAGCTGGTGTTATAGTTACCTTTTTATACGAGCCAGATATAACGGAAGCTTGGAATGTAAGTGATGGTCTATCGCAATCTCTTGTGTTACAGGGGAGTTCTGTTTTGCTAACTATTATTTTTGTTTTGGTCTTTGCTGTTATTTCCTATTTTATTCAGTGAAAATTTATAAAGCCCTCGCTATGAAAGCAATATTTTTCGCTAACAGAATTTTTTATGTTCGAATCAATTTAATATGTGCAGGTATAAGAAATCCAAAAGCGATAATATAAACTGCTATTGAAATAAGTGGATTCCAGCCATTATATTTTAAGTAACCTAGCTGTGCCATAATCCATTCCATAACAGAAGCAATAATGGTAAAGATTAATACCAACAACCATTTATTTTTATACGTATAATTGTTAATAAAAAGGATAGCAAGAGATGAAGGGACAAATGTATACACTAATATTTCTGCAAGTCCTGCTGTTTTTGGTTCGCCAAGGTCAATTAGGTCTAATGTTCTAGCAATCAAAGCATCGCTAAGCCAAGTAACAAATGCAATCATTCCAAAAGTAGAATATAATTCTTTCCATGTTATATGCTTTTTTGGAACGAAAAACATGGTTAACGCTAGTAGAATGCTAATGGTGATAGGAAACCAAATTCCTTTCGAATGTAAATCAAGATTATGAATAACTTTGTCCATGGTCTTCAAGCTCCTTTTTTTGAAAATTAAATCGTATAGGAGATTTTTACTCTTCTTTATTTCAAAGGTACGCCAGAAAAAAATAGCTTCTCATAAGAATGTATGAATTGTTTTGCTTTCTCATAGTATAGGCAATGCAAATGAAAATATGCGTTGAATGGATAGATTATTCAGCAATTAGCTTTTAAAGCATAAATTTTCATGGGAGTAGTGCAAATTGATGTCAACCTGTAAGTAACAGACGATTACCTATCAAAAGGTGTGATTCAATGAGGATCTATCTTTAAAGATATTCCTCCAGCTTTTTGGTTTACACCAATTAGAAAGGATAAGTGGAGTATAGCGGAGAAAATAGGGTCCCTTTATGAAAGCCGGATGAGAGCAAAACGAGCACGTCAAATTCAGATAGCGGTGCACGCTACTAAATTAAAGCAATCACTTTCTGGAGTTCTTTAGGTTTTATATAACATGATGAACAGATGTATCAAATGAATGTTATTATAGTTTACAAAAAGAGTTGTAATGGAATAACGATTTTTTGCAAACAAATTTTATCCCGCAAATAAGGTGCTGTAAGTCTCCCCCTTCAGTAGTTGGATAATCTGTACTGCGGAAAAGTCTAAGTGGGAGATAACAGCACCTACTGCTCTATTATTCGTAAAGGTCTTAGGTCATACCATTAGAGTACTAGTAATTTAGTAGGTTGAATGCCCCCTAACTTGATGGAGACGCCCTTTATTCTCGATGACGATTAAAAATGCTAATTGAGGGTTTAACCGAACAACTTGCAAAGGTTAAAATGGAATATGACTTTAGGTATGAGCCAATAAACACGTATGAATTGTAAAACTTGAGCTGATGCCTTAAACGCGCTTATGATTATAGGACAAATAAAAGATAAATGTGTTTCCCAGTAATACTTGGTATATATCCTTGATAGGGGCTGATGCTTTTGATTACCGATGTGGTTACTAAAGAGAATTGGAAGCGTTTTATTAACGAGGGAAGTTTAGTTGATGAAAATATATCCTCTGAACTGCTTGATTCATGGAAAAGATGTAAACAAGAAGGTGTCGATCCGTTTGACGGCGTTTCTAAAGCGATTTTACAAGCAGATGAATTACAAGATCGTTTAAAGCAAAATACATTGCTTATCTCTTTAGCAGATGCTCAACGCGACCAATTACATTATTTCTTGAAAGGGTGGCGGTATGTCACTACGTTAACTGATAAAGATGGCTATATTTTACAAAATAAAGGAGAGCGGACAGTAGAAGCGAGAGCTTGCGATATTTTGTTTGTCCAGGGGGCAAATTGGGGAGAGACGGAGGTCGGTACAAACGCGATTGGCTTAGCGCACCGATTTAAAAAACCGTTTACTGTAAGAGGATATGGGCATTTCGCTATCGCTTCCCAAATGTGGAACTGTGCTGCTGCTCCAATCGTAGATCACCATAATCAATTACTTGGCATACTTAATATATCGAGTCCGTATAAGCCAATAAACTTTAATTATGTATTAGCTACAGTAAAGATGATCGCTGATTCAGTTGCCCTTGCGTGGCGAAAAACGGTGTATGAAGATATGGAGCTACTCCTCCAATATCCGCCACTAGGGGATGCAATTATTTGTTCGAAGGACTCTCTTATTTGTAAAGTGCCTAGATATTTAGAAAGCCAGTATGGACATATGGTTGGCGAACCTTTAGACAAGCTAGAGTTGGAACTAAGTTTATCCAAGAATAAAAAAGCAATTCGAGCAAACGGACGTACCATTGGATACGAGGTTTATGTGGAGGAAGCAACAGATAAAAAGCCTATTTATTTTGCCGGGGTAACAGGAACAAGTGCAGCGTTCCAAAAAGTATTACACGACGTTAACAAAGTTGCTTCAACGGATGCTGCCGTGCATATTTATGGCGAGACAGGTACTGGCAAGGAATTAGTTGCTGAAGCAATTCATCGTAATAGTGATCGAGCAGATCAACCGTTTGTCTCTATTAACTGCGGAGCCATTCCCGAACAGCTATTGGAAAGTGAATTGTTTGGATATGAACCTGGTGCGTTTACTGGAGCTCATAGAAATGGTCAAAAAGGGAAACTGGAAGCAGCAAATGGCGGTACATTATTTCTTGATGAAATTGGTGATATACCTCATTCGATGCAAGTTTCCCTGCTACGTGTCTTACAACAAAAGCAAGTGACACGTATTGGAGGATATGAGCCGATTCCCATAGATGTACGAATTATTTCGGCAACTAATGTAGATATAAGAGAATTAGTTGCAGAGGAAAAAATGCGAGCTGATTTATTCTATCGCATTTATGGTTTTCCCATTTATGTGCCGGCGTTGCGGCAGCGAAAGGAAGATATTCCATTTTTAATTGACCACTATTGCAATAAACAGAACTGGCATCCAAGCTGGATTAAAAAGTGGACGTCTATTTTTAAAAATGGAAGCTGGACAGGGAATATTCGAGAATTATTTAATGCATTAGATCGTTGCCGTATCTTATTTCAAGATCATACACCTAAGGAAGAAGAGTTGTACCGCATTATTTCAATATGGGAACAAGCTGAACTGCCAGATCGAGGTACCAATAAGATGGAAACGAAAAGTTTTCGAGAACAGTTAGAAGTCGAAAAGCTTAAACAAGCTTTAAAAAAACATCATAATCATGTGGCGAGTGCAGCAACTGATTTAAACATGTCGCGAAGCACATTATATCGAAAGATTAAAAAGTATCAATTATAGCAAAAGACAGCGCTGTTAGTCTATTAACGCTTTCGTTATTAATGATAATCAAACAAAAAATAGATAGTAGGGCGTTGACAATAATCCTCATAAAAATTGCGACAAAACGAGACAATTTGCAAAAGTTGTCTCATTTTTAATTGCTATTCATGAAAACGCTTTATCTTATCCACTTTAAAAGTTGGCATGAATTTTGCTTGTATTAAGTGAAGGGACAAAATCATGGAGGAGGATTTTAAATGGATAAGAAGATGGCCAGTTGGATGTATGCCAAGATGAATGATATTCGTAATTTTGAAAACCAAGTACAAAAAATTTTCGCAACAGGGGAAATCCCAGGATTTGTCCATTTATACGCGGGGGAAGAAGCAATAGCTGTGGGAGTTTGTGCCCATTTGAAAAGTAATGATTATATTACCAGTACTCACCGTGGTCATGGGCATTGTATTGCAAAAGGCTGTAGTTTAAATGGAATGATGGCTGAGATATTTGGGAAAGAAACGGGTTTATGTAATGGAAAAGGCGGTTCCATGCATATTGCAGACTTGGAAGTTGGCATGCTTGGAGCAAATGGAATCGTTGGTGGAGGGTTTCCATTAGCGGTTGGGGCAGGGTTATCTGCAGAGATATTAGAAACTGGCGGTGTGGCTGTATGCTTCTTCGGAGATGGGGCGAATAACCATGGTACTTTTCATGAGGGAATTAATATTGCAGCGGCTTTAAAATTACCAGTTATATTTGTGGCGGAAAATAACGGTTTTGGTGAAGCAACACCATTTGAATATGCCACTTCAGCAAAAACGATTGCTGAACGAGCAAAGGCATATGATATTCCAGGCATTCGTGTAGATGGAAATGACGTTACAAAGGTGTATCAAGTTGCTCAAGAAGCAGTAGAACGGGCAAGAAATGGAGAAGGTCCAACCTTAATTGAAGCAATTACCTACCGTACACATGGTCATTTTGAAGGGGATAATCAATCGTATAAATCGGAAACCGATAGAGAAAAATGGCCAGTTGAAGTGGATTGTATCGAACAATTCAAGACATATGTTTTAGAGAATAAACTGTTAAATAAAGCAGATATGGAAGAAATTGAAAAAACGTCGATAAAAGCTGTTAAAGAAGCGGTTGAATTTGCACATAACAGTAAAGTGCCACGTGGGGAAGCTTTAACTGAGAATGTATATGTTACTTACAAATAATATGAATGAGGTGAGAAAAATGGCTAGAAAATTAACATTTTCAAAAGCAATTAATGAAGCGATGGATATAGCGATGGAACGAGACAATAAAGTTATTTTGATTGGAGAGGATGTAGCTGGAGGTGCCACGGTTGATCATTTGCAGGACGAAGAAGCTTGGGGTGGCGTATTCGGTGTGACACAAGGTTTAGGTAATAAATATGGACGTAAACGTGTTATGGATATGCCCATCGCCGAAGCTGGCTACATGGGAGCGGCAGTAGCCGCCGCGGTCACTGGATTAAGACCGATATCAGAGTTAATGTTTAACGATTTTATCGGCAGCGCGATGGATGAAATTATGAACCAAGGAGCAAAAATTCGTTATATGTTTGGTGGGAAAGCGGAAGTTCCTTTGACCATACGTACGAGCCATGGTGCAGGGGCTGGAGCAGCCGCTCAGCACTCGCAATCTCTGTATGGCATGTTAACAGCAATACCAGGATTAAAGGTAGTTGTTCCGTCTAATCCATACGATGCGAAAGGGTTATTATTAACAGCAATTGAAGACAATGATATCGTTGCCTTTTTTGAAGATAAAACATTATACAGCATGAAAGGCGAAGTTCCAGAAGGTTATTACACAATTCCTCTTGGTCAAGCAGAAATAAAACGTAAGGGAGATGATTTAACCATCGTTGCGATTGGAAAAATGGTGCATGTTGCCGAAGACGCTGCAAATCAGCTAGCAAAGCAAGGAGTAGAATCTGAAATTATTGATCCAAGATCCTTATCTCCACTTGATGAGGACACCATTTTACAGTCTGTTGAAAAAACGGGTCGTTTGCTGATTATTGATGAAGCGAATCCGCGTTGTAATGCGGCAACAGATATTTCTGCGCTGGTTGTGGATAAGGGATTTGATTCATTAGATGCCCCAATTAAGATGGTAACGGCTCCGCATGCGCCTACGCCATTTGCAACTAATTTAGAGCAATTATATATCCCAAGAGCGGAAACAGTTGTGCAAACAGCGAAAGATATGATTGGAGAATTAACCTTATCTAGATAAATAGGAGGGGATTATATGGCTACATCGATTGTAATGCCGAAACTCGGCATGACGATGACAGAAGGAACGGTGGAAGAATGGCTCAAGCAGCCTGGTGATACAGTAAAAGAGGGAGAGGGAATTGTTACCATCAGTTCTGATAAGCTGACGAGTGAAGTAGAGGCAACAGCTGATGGCGTGTTATTAAAAATTATAAAAGATGTAACCGAAGAAGCGGCAGTTGGTGAGCCAATTGGTATTCTCGGTCAAGATGGAGAAGAGGTGGGAGAAGGTGTATCGACCGCTGAAGAAACAAAAACGGAACAAGAACCAGAGGTACACCAAGAGACGATCCAACGAAGTGAACTAAATGATCAAGCTAATCAGAAAGTGGATGGTCCACAACGAAAAAGACGTATTTCACCAGCTGCTCGGAAAAAGGCAAAAGCATTAGCGATAGATATTTCAAACGTAACCGGTACTGGTCCAAAGGGAAGAATCACCCGAAGAGATATTGAACAGGCAGCAAAGCAACAAGCAGCGGCTACAATAATAGAAGAACAAACGGTAGAAAACCAAACTGCTCAAAAAAAAGCAGCTCATGTATCTGGCTTGTCGCCAATGAGAAAATCAATTGCTACAAATATGCAGTACAGCCTTGCAACAACAGCACAATTAACTTTGCACCGAAAAGTGGATATAACAGATCTACTTGTCTTTCAAAAGAAAATGCGGGCAGAAGCAGCAGAAAATAATTTAGATATCAAACTAACATTAACTGTTTTTCTGGCAAGAGCAGTGACATTAAGCTTACAACAACATCCAGAAGTAAATACGCATTTAATAGATGAACAACTCCATCAATATGATGTAGTACACTTAGGTATTGCAACATCGTTAGAAAATGGTTTGGTCGTCCCTGTTGTAAAACATACAGAAAGATTACCACTTGGCAGTTTAGCAGAGCAAATTAAACAAGTAACAGAATCAGCTAGAGAGGGTAAGAATGCGGAGTTAAATGGAGCTACATTTACGATTTCCAATTTGGGAGCGCTAGGGGTCGAATATTTTACACCCATTCTTAATCCGCCAGAAAGTGGTATTTTAGGCGTAGGTTCATTTATTAAAGAATTTACGTTAGGTGAAAATGAAGCTGTCAAGCATAAGATATCATTACCATTAAGTTTAACCTTTGATCATCGAGTCTTAGATGGATCACCAGCAGCAGCTTTCTTAAATACGATTGCTCATTACCTAGCAAAGCCATATTTGTTATTACTATAGAGTTTAAAAGTGTAGCATAGCCCTCTATAATAGAGAAATAAACCAAAGGAATAGGCCGGTTATTTCCTCTCTTTTAGAAAAATATGGTTACCACTCTTTTCAAAACCAAATTCTTAATGAAAAGAGTGGTTTTTATATTATTACTTATCAACAAAAGACGAATGTATAAATAAATGATAGAATAGTTTTAATTCATAAATTGTTAGAGGGGAAAATGACTTAGAATAGATTAAAAGGGGGCTTTTATAAATGGAGCAATCTTTACTTAAAGAATACTTGCAATTACAACACGCTTATGAACCAATGGTTATTCCCGGTCAACAAGATAAGATAACGTTTTTAACAAAAAAAACGGGATTACCGCAAGTATGGAAAATGAATTTAGTAACCACTCAGTTGGAGCAATTTACCTATTTGCCTGATCGAGTCCTTTCTGTCTTCCACTCTCCGACAGGACAGCAAACCATCATAGGGATGGATGAGGATGGCAATGAGAAGCAACAATTTTATCTTATGGACAGCAGTGGTTGGCGGAATATTCAGGCATTAGTAGTTTCTAAACAGCATTTTCACTATTTTGGGGGTTGGTCACCTGATGGAAAGCAAATTGCATTTTCTAGCAATAGACGGTCCCCCGGTACTTTTGATATTTTCGTATTAGACCTAACGACTAAGAAACAGACCGTTGTTTTTGAATCGGATGGAAATTGTAAAGCTATTTGCTGGACAAAGGATGGAAGTCAATTGCTTATTCGGATACCAGAAACCAACATTGAAGATAGGTTATTTTTTTTGGATCTAGCAACTGGCAACATTGTTAGACTAGGAGATGGTTCTTTAGCTAGGTTTAAAGAGGTAGAGTTAACTGCTAATGGAAAAGAAGGGTTTGTTCTCACCGACATTCAACGAGATACGCTAGCTATTTATCAATTTTCCTTACATCAACCAGCTATTTTAACAGAAGTATTATCTGATGCTAATTGGGATATAGAAGAACTTAGGTTATCACCAAATCAAAAGCAACTAGCTTTTACCGTAAATATAGGTGGAAGATCGAAGCTCGGAGTATATCATTTGGATAATAACACTTATGACTATATAGAGACGTTACCGACAGGTGTGTATAACTCGGTGTATTGGGTGAACGATCAAGAATTAATTTTGCATATAAAAAGCGCATTGTTACCTGGTGATATTTGGCAGCTACATGTAGAAACGGGGAGTTGCACCAGATTAACGTATATTGGTCATTCGGAGATCACTAGCTATTTGATAGAACCGAATTTATTTACTTATCCCTCCTTTGATGGGTTAAATGTTCCTTACTTCTTTTACGGAGATGTAAAGCAATCACAACCAGCAGTGATTTATGTTCATGGAGGACCGGAATACCAAATTCGCGATGAGTTTCATCCAGTCATCCAATATTTAGCAGCAAATGGTTTTGCGG
Organism: Roseburia sp. 1XD42-34; assembly: GCF_009917385.1. Taxonomy (GTDB): domain Bacteria; phylum Bacillota; class Bacilli; order Bacillales; family Amphibacillaceae; genus Virgibacillus. Next base: position 37,292 of record NZ_QWLJ01000041.1, read on the forward strand.
TAGCAGTCCCGAATGTACGAGGCAGTATGGGATATGGAAGAACGTATTCAAAATTGGATGATCAAAGAAAACGGATGAATGCAGTTGCAGATCTCAAGTGGTTAGTAGAAGACCTTGTTATAAATAGAGGTGTCAATCGTGAACAAATAGGGATTATGGGGCGAAGTTATGGAGGTTTTATGGTTTTAGCTGCGATTACCCACTATCCTAATTTGTGGGCAGCAGCAGTGGACATTGTCGGTATATCTCACTTCAAAACATTTTTAGAAAACACGGGTCCGTGGCGACGCAAATTAAGAGAGTATGAATATGGCTCTTTAAAAAAGGATGTCGGTTTTTTTGAGGAAATTGCACCACTTCGTCATACAGCAAATATACAAGCACCATTGCTTATTTTTCATGGACGAAATGATACGCGTGTACCAGTTTCGGAAGCGGAACAATTGGCAAGCGATTTGAAGAAGCAAGGAAAAAATGTAGAATTGCTCATTTTTGAAGATGAAGGACATCAAACTGAAAAAATGACCAACCACGTTACTATGAATGAATCGATCATAACGTTTATGCAAACACATCTAGTTAAAAAGTAAGTGGTGAATTTACTTATGAAAATAGAAGTGCGATATTTACTTAGATAACAACTTGGCTTTTACCTCCTAGGTTTAACCAAACAGACAGATTCGTTCTTGATAAGTGGGGGATAAGTAATAATCCCCCACTGGTGGTAACTACAAATTACCTGCTCACCCAACAAGTAGCATAATTTCCTTTACAGGATGTGCTAGAGACACTCCCAGTTTAGGGGTGTAAAAACTAGCCAAAGTAGGAGTTAACGGCTCCTCATGCTCCTGGATACTCACTTATCCACAATGAATTATTTATTTATTTATTTATTGCTATTGAACACCAACTTGTTCCCATGCTTCAGCAATTGCGTCTGCAGTTTCTGCATTGTATAAATCGTTTGCTGATTGAATGAGAGCTTGACGTGCGTCTAGGAAACTACTGTTGGGTGTTAAATATACAGTTAACGCTCGGTAGTAGATTTGCTCGGCTTTATCTGCGCCGATTGCTTGAATCGTATGGTAGGCTGCTTTGTTAGCAATCCCACTATTAATATGAACACCACCCCAATCACCTTCGTTTGTATTCGGTAGATTTTGGTAATCATCCATATGATCCGGCTGATTGTAAGCAGTAGGGTCCGCTAAGCTACGAAGTGCGTCTCCTTCTTTACCGGGAGTAAATACATCCTCGCCTAGTAGCCAATCCTCTGTATCAACGAAATAGCCGAAAACATCTGCAAAAGACTCATTTAAAGCACCAGGTTGATTTTCATATACGAGATCGGCTGTTTCCTGAATCACAGCATGTGTTAATTCGTGAGCAACAACGTCTTTTGCACCTGATAGATAAGTGAATGTATCACCATCCCCGTTACCATAGATCATTTGGTTACCGACCCAAGCTGCGTTATTATAATCATTTCCAAAATTAACAGAGGAGCGGATGGAAGCTCCATTATTATCATAACTTACACGATCAAAGGTATCATAATAATAATCAAATACTTCGCTAGCATAATAATGAGCATCAACAGCAGCTTTTTGCGATTCACTCGTAAACTGATTATCACTATCTGTCACATAAATGCCTGGCAGCTGATATTGACTACCGCCTTGATTATCGAATGTTTCAATTACTCCATTCATTTCTTTTGTCGTATCATATAGGTAGTAGCTATTTTGGTGTAAGAACGTATTTAAATCTTTTGTATCACCTAGTGTACCTATTCCAGTTCCAGTCTTTGCTGCCTCCTTTACTTGATTAGTGGCTTTAAGAATTTCACCATTTTCTGCGTTCACCCAGATTTTCCAGTTTGCTGGAGAAGGTTGTGCAAATTGGAGTTCAACTCGATAGGCTAATGTGTAATTCTCGTTATTTTGAAAAACTACTAGCTTGGCGTTTTCTTCAAGGGAGTTAAAAACTTCTCCAGTTAAGGACTGTATTTGTTGGTCTGCTTCGCTACGTTTTACGTCAATATGTTTCCAAGCTTTATGAAGAGCTTCTTTTTTTGTTAATACGCGCTTTTCTCTTAATTTAGCAGGAGCATTCGGATGAAATTCACCATTTATTGCAGCTATTTTATTATGTTGATTAACGTGTACGACTACTTTGGAATCTTCTATAGGAATATTTTGAATTTTAGGTTGGTACTTATAATGTGTCATTCCAACTTCGTCAACATCCGCTGCCAAAAATTTGAGCTCTGTTTTAGGGTTTAATTTAAAAACAGCTTGATTAGCTTCAAAAAACGTGGCTACATCCTTTTCACTCGTGATATTTTGATCGGATAGTTTTCCATTAATAAAGGAAGGTACCTCTTCTTGTTTATTTTCTTCCCACAACGTTTCAACATTTTCTTTAAGCTTCCATTTTTCATTCTCTGTAGCATTTACCATTTGACTACTACTAAGGACTAGAACTGTCGTCATCGAAGCAACGCCAACTTTTTTTAGCCAATTTTTTTGCACATGTCTCTCTCCTTTTTTGTGGTAATTATTGGTATTAATTTGAAGTTAATAGTATCGTAGATTTGGATGATATGCAATATACTATTCGACTTATTTTTGCATTTTTTTTATATCAATAGAACTATAAAATAATAGAAAAATGACTTGTGCTCATCTATAAAATGGAGATGGAAGTAGAGAGTATTTAGCGATAATTAGGAAAAAAATACCGGATTTGAGATAAATTTAATTTTTATTGTAATAAAAAAGTTTTGTTTAAATTTATAGAATTATAGAAATATTAATTCTTAAGAAGTATAATGGAACTAGATTAACAATGCTTGCAAAACATCAAAATCTGGAGCAAAAAGGGAGTGTTTTAGTGGTTGAAAACAGAGGTGTCGTTTATGTAGGTGCTGGAAAGGTCGAGGTGCAAGATATCCGTTATCCAGATCTAGTATTGCAGGATGGGCCGGGAGTAAATCCACTAAATGTAGGGCGAAAATGTCATCATGGCGCGGTTGTTAAAGTGGTAACGACAAATATTTGTGGTAGTGATCAGCATATGGTCCGTGGAAGAACGACGGCTCCAAGCGGTTTGGTGCTTGGACATGAAATAACTGGGGAAGTTGTTGAAGTAGGGCGCGATGTGGAATTTATCCATAAAGGAGACTTGGTATCTGTACCCTTTAACATTGCCTGTGGGCGTTGTAGAAATTGTAAACAACAAGACACTCATATTTGTGAGAATGTAAATCCAGATAGACCAGGATCTGCCTATGGTTATGTGGACATGGGTGGTTGGGTTGGTGGTCAGTCGGAATATGTAATGATTCCATATGCTGATTTTCAACTATTAAAATTTCCTGATAAAGATCAAGCGATGGAGAAGATCCTTGATTTAACAATGTTATCTGATATTTTCCCTACTGGATATCATGGTGCAATAAGTGCTGGAGTAAAGACAGGATCGACAGTTTATGTTGCAGGTGCAGGTCCGGTAGGTTTAGCTGCTGCTCATTCAGCGCAATTACTTGGAGCTTCTGTTGTAATTGTTGGCGATCTGATTGAGGAAAGATTAGCACAAGCTCGCAGTTTTGGGTGTGAAACGATTAATCTTCGCGATCATATAAATATCGGTGAGCAAATGGAGCAAATCATTGGTATCCCAGAGGTGGATTGCGCCATTGATGCAGTTGGATTTGAAGCAAGTGGTCACGGTGAAGGAGCAAGTGAAGCTCCAGCGACTGTATTGAATACGATTATGGATATTACTCGTGCTGGAGGAAAATTGGGTATTCCAGGATTATATGTTACGGGGGACCCGGGGGGGATTGATCAGGATGCCAAAGAGGGTACGTTGAAAATTCGCTTTGGTCTTGGATTTGCAAAAGCCCATACGTTTGTGACGGGGCAAACCCCTGTGATGAAGTATCATCGTGATTTAATGAGGGCGATTTTAAGTGACAAGGCACAGATTGCAAAAGCGGTAAATGCTACATTAATATCACTGGATGAAGCACCAGCAGGATACGAGGCATTTGATGGGGGTGCTTCTAAGAAATTTGTCATTGACCCGCATGGAATGGTAAAAGCATAGAATGAATTGCGCGTATTCCTGTTAGAAGTACAGTAACGATGCACTTTTTTAAAAAAAAGATAAGAAAGCATAAAATGATGTGTTTTGGGATAACGAAATAACCGAATATATACGTCCGACGCATGAGCCCAGCAACTAGACGACTTCACGAATCGCTCTATGATAAGTCATCATTGGTTCGTGCCTCACCATGATTCCTTTACCTCAGTTGCTTCGTTCCACTCGCTACGTTGCTAAACGGGCGCTCTGAGCCTTTGTTCTTAACCGTAGTCGCTAGTTGTTTCGAACGTTCAGACAATAGGGATACATCCAAAACTCAAAATGAACAAGCAACAATGGAAATGCAAGTTGGAGATGGTGAAGGTAGTACAGGAAGGGATGAAGTAGAGAGTGAAGAAGAACAACCCACAAAATGTAAAGAAAATGAAGTGCCTAAAACGGACACATATAACGTTGCTGATCGAAAGGTGATTTATACTGCAGATATTAGGATAAAGGTAACAGAATATGAAATGAAAATGGCAGACCTGGAAAAGTTGATTACTAATCATAACGGCTATATTGTGGAGTCTACGAGAGATAACGATTCAGAGGAAGAAAAGCGAACAGGTTCTTTAACTGCAAGAATTCCACAAGAGCAATTTCATGTTTTTATGGATAAAGTCGAGCGGGTGATGGCAAATTATTAAAAAGAAATGTATCAGGCCAGGATGTAACAGAAGAATACGTGGACTTAGAGTCTTGGCTCCATTCAAAAAAAGTGGTAGAAAAAAGATTGCTAGCTTTTATAGAACAAGCTGCAAAAACGGAGGATTTATTAAATATTTCAGCAGACCTTGCTAAAGTGCAGGAGGAAATAGAGCAGATTACGGGACGAATGAATTACTTGCAAAATAAAGCTGATCTAGCAACGGTTCATATTGAAGTACGAGAAAATGATGTATCCTTAAAAATAAAGATTTAAATACTTGGGAAGCAACGACACAATAATTCGTTAAAAGTACAAACTTTCTTTTGAAAATGGTTTCAGCTATATTTGTTTTTATAGCAGGAAATGTCCCAATTATTCTCTGGTTTGGTGGACTAATTACGCTAGGGGGGGTGATTATAAAAAAATGGATAAAGCGAAATCGCAGGAAGTGAGTAGGATGCAGTAAATAAGTGTTAACGACATGGTGTTGTTACAATTGCATTAACATATCGGACTATAAAATATTCAGAAAAAGAAGAGCGGGATAACACGATATTTAAATTCAAAAAATTATTGTTTAATTACAATTCCGTTAAACAAGTCATAAAATTCAATACTTGGGTTGGCAAGCGCGGAGCTAGTGTTGGACAACTATTTTTATGATAAAATAAAGAAAGCCATTAAAACAAGGAGTTGGATTATGACAAAACATAAGATCTATACAATGAGTGTTGCAAGTGTCTATCCCCATTATGTTACCAAGGCGGAGAAAAAAGGACGTACGAAAACGGAAGTCGATGAAATTATTCGTTGGTTAACAGGGTACAGCCAAGAAGAGTTAGAAGCGCAACTGGAAAAACTAACAGACTTTGAGACCTTCTTTGCGGAAGCTCCTCAAATGAATCCTTCACGGAATCTAATCAAAGGTGTAATTTGTGGAGTCCGAGTGGAAGATATCCAAGAGCCAACGATGCAGGAAATACGCTATTTGGATAAACTTATCGATGAATTAGCAAAGGGAAAATCGATGGAAAATATTTTGCGCAAATAATGGTAAACGAAGAAGCCTGATTCTTTGTATAAAATATAAATAAATCAATCAATGCTTTTTGTAAGTGGATACGTAGGCGACATAAGTGATGTGGTTGTATAGGTGAAAGAGGGTATTGCGCTTCATTCTATTTCATTAATTCAGGCAGAAAATCAGTTGAGGCTCGTTAAACGTTGAACAAAGTAGAAAATTAACTATTAGAGATAAGATGAAACTTGAGACTATAACAGTGAACGTTACAGATTTATGTGTTTTATAGATATTCAAAGAAATGTGTTCGCTTTTGCCATAGGGTTGGTCCATTTTGTTGAACAGTTTACAACAGGTAGATAGAGAGAGGAATCAATAGTGAAAAGGTTCATAAGCACTATTTTAAAAACAATTATTTTTTTTATGAGCTGGGCAATTTTAATTTCTTTTACACCGCATATATCAACGAAAAAGCCAGCGTTATTACGGCTATGGTGGGAATTTACTCCGCTTATTGTAGTGATTTTATTATCGGTCTTTTTTGTTTTGATAATAGAAAGGGGAAAAATAAACATCCCTGTAACATCACGGTTCTTTAAAAATTTTCTAATAGGTGTTTCTTATGGTTAGGTAGTGTAGTAGCTGTTCTTCTGTTTACAAAAACAATGAATATACAAGGACAAAACAGCATTGATTACTTATGGATTTGGATTGCTGCTGCCTTCTTGAATGCTGGAATGCAAGAATTATTGGTAAGAGGATATTTATACCAATTATGGAAGGGGAAATATAATATAATCGTCGCCACAGCTGCCACTACGATATTATTTACCGCGATGCACGGTGGCGCATTTGAAGCAGGTATTATCCCCGTACTGAATGTTGTTTCAATGAGTATATTTGTAACATTGCTGTTAGAATATACAGGTACTATAGTTGCTCCCAATCATTGCTCATTTCATTTGGAATGTAATAGGAGCGATTATCCTCGGTGGCGTTTCATTGGCAAGTGATTATCCAAATCTCTTCACCAGTACGTTCCACGGTAATCTATTAATATCAGGTGGCATTTATAAAATGGAGGGTAGTATTATAGTTTTAGTCGTTCATTTAATCCTGATTACATACTTGTTCATCTTAAATAAAAAAAGTCCAGCCAAAAAGGATTTGTTTCTGTAATCGGGTACGGTCGTTAGAAAAATTTAAGAAACTAAACTTTTTATGACTAAATATATAACGTTTCACAAATTAAGAAACGACTATAAGCCAATTTTTTTCTAACCGTAATATAAAACATGAGGGTTAATGATATTTGCAGCAAACTTTGCTTACCATAAAAAAAGTAATAATCTTAGTATGAACTGTAGTATTCGTGTGTACTGCAGTTTTTTGTTGTCTTCAACAAAAGCAAGTGTATATATAATCTTACGCGCTGGCTTGTATTTTTAGAAGATAAGAGAGTATAAAAATTTTGGCTTTTGGATACCGATATAACGGAATAGCCACGTCCGGCGCATGAGCCCAGCAACTAGGCAACTTCACGAATCGCCCTACGATAAGTCATCATCGGTTCGAGGTTAAGAGGAAGGCCGACTTAAAACGGGCTTGTCGCTCAGGCGTCGGTATACTCCTGTTGCAGGAGCATGATTCCCTAAAACTTTAGTTGATTCGCTCCAGTCGCTTTGTTGCTAAACGGGCGCCTGCGCCTTTGTTCTTGTTTATCAATAGGACATACTTTCTTACTCACACGGTGACTACGTTGAGCTTCACTTTGATCCAAACAATAAAAGCGGTATGCTTGTTAATGATTGAATCTTGTGTCTATGTGTTCCGCTAGTTATTATTCCGACCTAAAGACTATAGATTATAGGTACCTATTTAGTTTAAAACGGTTACTGATAAATTTGTGAAGTGAGATTCTTACATACAAGATAAAATATACAGGCTTTACGTCCATTTACACAGGGCGTATGCACAGATCTTAAAAATAGAGGTGTAGAAGATATTTTAATTGCATGTAAAGACGGGCTTTCAGGCTTTT
>NZ_QWLJ01000042.1 GCF_009917385.1 Roseburia sp. 1XD42-34
ACGCCCGCTTCTCCACGTAAAGCCTGTATATTTTATTGTGTGCAATTCCCATTTACACAAAATAGTTTATACTCCCTTCAGTGATTGTCTTTTTAATTGCTCCAGATTGCGTCATAACATTGAAGTATTTCCTTGGTTTTTATTTGCTTTTTATGGTTCCACCATTTATAAATCGATTAGCTGATTATTTTTGCGCAAAGCTTTATATGATGCAAGAGAAACTCATTATTATTTCTCTGTTTGAGGCAAGGGAACTGCCAATCGAGGACATACTAACAATTCAAAAGGGAACCAAACCCGATATATTAAGACTGCATCCGAGCTTTATGTTCCTAGCTGAGCAAAAAGATTATACGACTGCATTTTCGACAGTAGTGCGTTTGTCTTTTCCAGGTGAAAATATTTATGTTACTCCAAAACATCCTGAATATTGGTATTTGTACTGGAAAAGCTTTGTAAAACAGGAGCAAATAGAAAAAGAAAAGGTTATTCTCCCCGTTTGGCATCTAAGTAATATCAAACGATTACTATGGAAGGGTTATTACGCAATCGCGGTAAAAGGAGTTGCCGCATATACTGGGTTATTGATTATGTTAATTTGGTTTATGCACCTTGGTATGTCATCATCCTAGTTGTTTTTCTGTGGTGGCTATTTAATATGTATATTGCCGACCGAATGCTTATTAATGCTTCCGACGCAGAAAAAGTAACGACAGGAAAGATCTATGATATTGCCCAGGAAATTTTTTATAAAGCTGGAATAGCGGATACCAGATTGTATATCATTGATTCTCCAGAATACAATGGTTTAGCAACTGGTATGCATATTGGAAAAGGGACGGTCATGTTGACAAGCGAAACAGCGAAATTATCCGAATCAGCAGTGCAGGCCATTCTAGCCCATGAGACGATACATGTTAAAAAACAGGATGTTATGATCAATCAAATTGGCAGAATGGCTATCTTAATCGTTTTGGTTATTTTGGTATATTTCTTTTTTGATAAACTGCGATTATTAACAGACCATATCTTCTTCATAATTATATTGCTCCAATTGCTCATGATAACTAATCTAATTTGTTTATCTATTATTGCTCAGTGGGCAGAAATAAGAGCTGATTTCTTAGGAGCAACTTTATTAGAAGGAGGGAGATCGCAGATGGCATCAGGATTAGAAGAATTGGCGGTTTCTCAAGATAAAGCAACAGAGAAGACTTTACAATATAGCGTTGACGAGCCATTACTTAGGAGTAGATCAACCGTAGATAGAGGTAACTGGATATTACGTTTTTTAGAGTTTCAATTTTTGCCACACCCTCCATTATACTGGCGAATACAACAGCTACATAAAGAACAAGATTGGAGCAGAACTTGGAAATCATGGATAGCTGCCAGGTTTAAAGAATCACTCCCTGATTTTTTGCGCAGCAAATAGAATGGGGAAAGGTACTGTTCCAATGTCAACCGGTGAATATAGTAGGATATTAGTGCCTCTCTTAAAACATTCCTAAAATCATTATAAGAATGAATCTATATATTAATCCTTGCAAAATGAGGGGTTTATATGAATGAAATGAGTGTTGTATCAGCGATTATTTGTTTGTTTTCAACGTATCATTTATGGAAGGAGTTGAGAATTATAGGCCAAACTCATAAATCAAAACGGGATATTTGGGCGCTGTATGTCAGTTCAGTTATCTTGATTGTAATGGTGAATTTTTTATATTATTCCATTTGAGAATTCAAGAGGAAGGGACTTTTTAAACCACTCCTAGAAAAAATCACCTGCTTTTAATAGTTGAAAATGCAATTAATATCATTATAGTAGGATGTTGTCCCAAATTCACCTCAATAGGGTTGTTTTTTTGTGCTGATTCTTAGTTTAGGAGGTTATTCTCCTGAAAATTGAAAGATTAAAACAATCCAAACAGTAGTTTATTTATTAGTTGGATTTCCTTTTAGTATTTCTTTTAAATATTTATAAAAGAGAAACAGGATGGTTGGAAAATCGGATTGTTTCTCTGTCCATTCTCAAACAATTTTGTTTAATAGTGAATATTCGTATAAAAACCAATTGCCAATAGTCTTGCGATTTTGATGTTTTAAGTGGTTTTTTAAGGAATGCATATCTCGTTTCTATTTTTTTGATTTAGAACATTGTTATATAAAACGCTTTTAATAATGGTGTGGTCCAGTAGCAATTAAATTACTGAGAAGTCGTTAATGTAAGAGTATAACTTGAAATTGGGTAGTTACAGGCAGTTTCATACATCCTACATCCTCCTAGCTTTATTTCCTAGTTGATATTTGGCTTTTAGTAAAGTGACATTTCGGATAAAAAAATAGTAAACGGAAAGAAATAAGATAGACCAACTATGGAAGGAGTTGAATTATGTCTATCTTTACTTTCTTTAGTGAACTTGGACATCGCTTTTTGAAGTATAAAGTGTATGATCTTTCAGCACAAATGGCATATTATTTCCTCCTATCTGTTTTTCCGTTTCTCTTTGTGATCTACTCGCTACTACCGTTTTTGCCATTGAGTGAAGATTATATTTTAAGACTAATTGAACCATACGCACCGGAGGCATCATATCTGCTAATTAGAAGCACGTTGGACCATTTGCTTACAAAACAAGGTCAACAGTTTCTCTCCTTTAGTCTACTTATTTCCGTATGGCTTGCTTCTATGGGGTTCCAATCGATGAAGCGAATTCTTAACATCGCGTATAACGTACCTGCAAAGGAAAGTTTGGTGAAACAGGTCATACAAGGACTATTGCTTACCATTGGTTTTATGGTTATCTTTTTATTTTCTGTAGTTATTCCTGTTTTGGAGAGAATGCTACGAACTTATATAGCGGATATTTTTTCGAACGAAAGTTTTCAGCGGCTATGGGATTTTGTACAATGGGGAGTAGGAAGCTTTTTAATTATCACTTTTTTCATTATTCTGTATTATTTCACGCCGAATAAAAATGTCAAGGGGAAACACGTCCTTCCAGGGGCGTTAGTTGCTACGATTGGATGGCAAATCATTTCGATACAATTTGCTTCCTTTGTCAGTAAAAACGATTATTCTGTTTTTTACGGTCAGTTAGGAGGCATTGTTGTATTAATGGTCTGGTTCTACATGTCAGCAATGATCATCATTATCGGTGGATTAGTTAACACGATTATTTTTCCTAGCGAACCCAATAAATGAGATGGTTGTAAAGCTAGCGTTTTATGGCATGAAAAATAATTTAACTATAGATTCCTTTTTCCACATTCATGAATAGTACTTGCTTTGAATATCTATTAAGTATAAAGAGTGGAATGAGCAGTAGGAGGAGAGTCTATGGTGGAATTTATTCTGGAATTATTTATGACAGAACAAAGGGTAGAGGCGATTTTAAGTCATTCCGTGATCGAATTTATTTTTTTAATATTGTTTGCAATGTTTGCAGTTGCTGTAATGATTCATCTTGTTATTTACAATAAATTGAAAAGAGTTCGTAACTATCTTAAATCGGCTGGTCGTATGGATATCGATCCACTAACAGGATTAAAAGAACAATACACAACGAAGCAACAACAAGAAACGGTCAAGGTAGAGACGTACGTGCAAGAACAGTTTTCCAATTGGCGTATGTTTCATGTTCCTGTTGTCAGTCTAATTAAAATGGTGCAAATGACGGTGTCTGTATTCATTTTAATTGGAGTGCTCGGGACATTTATCGGCTTAACCACTTCTTTAAGCAGTATTAATTTAGAGGGAAATGATATTGTTTCAGGGATAGCAAGTGTATTAGCGGGGATTGATGTCGCGTTTTATACGAGTATTGTCGGAATGGGGTTTTCTTTAGTAATGACGATTTTGCTTAAAGTGCTTAATACCGAATTTATGCTCACAGATATTATGCTAATGACAGAGACACGATTAGAAGGAGCAAAGGATAATGGCATCCAGCGATTAATTGCAAGTTCCGAAACGATCAATGAATCCATTCAGCATTTGCAACAGACAAACCAACAATCCTTTAAAACGATAGAAGCTGCTTTTGCAGGTTTTCAAAATTACATATCAAGCCTGGAACAATCAGCTGAAAATTTAGCTGCTTTTAATGACGGGCTTTCGGATAATCTGCACTCGTTCCGACTCTTATTTGCTGATATGCACGAGGTAACAGATCGTTTTGATAATGGTACGAAAAACCTAAATGAAAATTTCTCAGCCTTATTTACGTATTTTAAACGAATGGACAGCTATAGTGAACGGCAGATGAAAGCATTTGAACAGACGTATGAGAGGATAACAGAAACAACTGCTTCGCAAATCGATGGCATCCAAAGTTTTGAAGCATCTGTGGAAGATATGAAACAGTTTACTTCTTCTTTACTGGACGAGCAAGCTTCGATGCAACATGCGTTTTCAACTGTATGTAAAAAAACGAAGCAGCTTGTTGACCAGATGGATATGCAGAATAAAGAATTTAAATCGATTTTTGGGACGGATCTGTCAACGAAGTTAACGGGTATTATCCAGCAACTAAATGAGTTATCCCGAGAATTTGATAAAATGGGAGATTCTTTAACACAGCTGCCGAACGCTCTTGAAGTCATTCATCAAACGCAGGCGGAGTATAAACATTTACTGTCTGACCGCTTTCAAGAATTAAAAGAATTTAATCGTACATTTAGCCAGCACATTCAATCACAGGCTACGAATACGATGACATTTGAAAAGCATATGCAGGAAGCGGCGAGTTCTTTTGATCAAATGGCTATGAAAAATGGCCAATTGTTTCAAGAGATCAATCGAACTATCTCCGAAATGACACAAGCCTTTCACCAACGAGAGAACCAGTGGGATAACAGTGTGCATATATTAAAGGATACGTTAGCAAATTATGTACATAACTTAGAAGATTCTTTAGGGAAACGTCTGGAGCAGATTGGGCAGGCATTACAAGCTTCCATGCGCGAAACAAATCAGCAATTGCGTTCTGAATGGAATGAATTACGCAGAATGGCGGATTCAGCGCAACAAAATCAAGCAAGGGTTATGCAACAAAGCTTTCAAGATTTACAGAGGGAAATCCAGATGCTAAATCAGCAATTAGCTGCATTTACTCAACGTAACTATGCCCAAAACAATGCTATAAGGTTGAATCAAAATGAATACTAAGTATCAGCGATTATTCAGGCAGAACCATGATGAAGGACATTTTTGGCCATCGTTTACGGATCTACTCACAACGATTTTGCTTTGTTTTATTTTAATTTTCGTTGCTATGATGATTATCAAGTCATTACAAATAGAGGAAATGAAAAAAACACTAGATCAAATTATGGGGGTTCGAGCCAAATTAGTTCAAGATTTAAAAGAAGAATTTAGCGGCTCTGATTTAGGAGTTGAGGTAGACGAAAAAACAGGTGCGATCATTTTGAGTACGGAAATTTTGTTTGCCTATGATAAGCATGAGTTAAAGTCTGACTCGTATACCTTTTTAGATGAATTCGTACCCAAATATTTGGATATTTTACTACAAGATGGATACGAAAAATATATTGCTGAAATCATTATTGAAGGGCATACGGATCGAGATGGCTCGTATTTGTATAATTTACAGCTAGCTCAAAATAGGGCTTATAGTGTTGCTTCATATATCTTAAGTAATGATTTCCCGTATAAAAACATTCAAAAGCATTTAGCGGATAAGCTAACTGTTAATAGTAAATCCTTTTCTGATACACGAACAGACGAAAACGGAAATTATAGCGCGGAAGCTTCCCGTCGAGTGGAATTCAAATTTCGCTTGAAGGATGAAGAAATACTGGATAAAACGAGAGAAATCCTAGGAAGTTAGGTTTGCAGGTAAAATCGATGTCTCCCTTTAAAATATCAAAAGCCAGTAACAATATTTTTAGTTAATAAAATCTTAGCAAGCAAAACGGTTAGGACTTTAGGCATTCTTATAGCTTTCAAAAAAATACGGAAGGCAAGAGAAAGGCTAGCACTATGGGTCTCTACAGCCACCCCACGGAAGGAAAAACAAGTTCCCAAAGCGGGTTATTTGCAGGCTCCTTCACTTCTAAATAATTGAATTTTAATTTGGTGAAAATTCTATTGTCCCGGCATCTAGCCTTTTCTCGGATCCAAGATATCGTAACGCACTATTTATTGTAAGTTATGCAAGTTCTTCAGGCACCTTCATCCTGATTCAGTTGATTGTCATGTTGACAATTGGAGCAGGAGGAGGGAACAGAAATATGCGATACTTAAACTCGTTCTTAAAAAAGCTCCTCTTTTTCAAGAACGAGAAAGCTACGTCGTAACGCAGACATAAAATGTGTTTCTAGCGATGATGCTACTCTTTCAAATAGAAAAAGCTTGCTTTATTTCATATAGTATGAAACGTTTAACACTATCGGTATTTGTGTTTTTATCTTCATCAAAATTCTTCATATGTTGCTGGGTCTTGATCTTTTAATCTACCTGTAGTGTGTGACAATGCTTTAATCGCTTGCATCTCCTCATCAGTTAATGAAAAATCAAAAATTGAAATATTTTCCAGTTGATGTTGGTAGGATGATGACTTTGGAATGGCAATGGAGCCTAGCTGAAAATGCCAACGTAAAATGATATGGGAAACCGTTCTCTGATGTTTAGCAGCAATCTGTTGAATCGTTTCTTGTTCCAGTACGCTGCTTGCGCGCCCTAATGGGCTCCAAGATTGCGTTTGTATATTGTTTTCCTCGTGCCACTTGCGTTGTTTTTCCTGATTGAAAAATGGATGTAATTCAATTTGATTGATACTTGGTTTAACGCCCGTTTCTTCTTTCAATCGATGCATGTGTTCTGGTAAGAAATTACATACACCGATCGAACGAATAAGCCCCCATTTTTTTGCATCTATTAATGCCTGCCAAGCTTCTATATACATATCCCGTTTAGGATTAGGCCAATGAATCAGATAAAGATCGAAATAGTCAAGGCTTGCACGATATAAGGATTCTTGAATAGCTGTTAGCGCTTTTTGATATTCTTGGTAACGACCTGGTAACTTAGAGGTAATAAGAAGATTATCTCTAGGGGTGGAGCTGCGACGAATAGCTTCGCCAACAGTGCCTTCATTTTCATAGTTGTAAGCTGTATCAATTAGTCTGTATCCGAGATTAATAGCACTTGTTATCGCATTTGCACCATCACTCCCGTTTAATTTATACGTACCAAAACCAATTGCCGGCAACTTGATTCCATCATAAAGCGTGATTTGTGGAATAGTCTGACTCATTGGATATTCCTCCTTTTTAATTCTAATTTAAGAGTACATAAAAACAGAACATAATCCAACTAAAATATAATAGGAAATAGGAACATTTGCATGGTTTAGAGATTCATGACTGTTTCAATATAAGCATGTATAAAGTCAGCATTTTAAATGAAAGGGCTGATCTTTCCAACCATGCTTCGTTTTATATTCTGTCAAAAAACGGAGTTTATTATCAATGAAGCAGATGGAGTGTTTTACAAAAGTGGTATATAATCAAATCCACGTAAACCCTATATAAATCAATGTTCCAACTTTATAAAAAAATAAATTTGGGAAACTAAATTTTTTTGGATTATAATGTTAAAATGAAAAGAGTATATTTATATATGTTGGATGTGGAGTGATAACACTGCAGGGAATAATTTCGATTGCAATTGCGTATATATTTGGTTGTTTGAATGGCGCTTACTATATAGGAAAGCTATACTATAGAAAAGACATTAGAGAATTAGGCAGTACAAACGCGGGTGCCAGAAATGCTGGGAGAGTTTTTAGTCGTTCCGCATTTATTTTTACAGTAGTAATAGATGCTATAAAAGTGATTATCCCCTTAATGATAGCTACAAATATTTTGGAAATGGACGCTACTTTAATAGCATGTATGGCAATTGCGCTCTTGTTTGGACATTTGTGGCCTGTTCAACTAGGATTTCGGGGAGGGAAAGGAGTCGTTGTCTACTTAGCTGCAGCACTCGTACTAGCCCCGATCCCTTTGCTTGTTTGCGGTGTTACCATTTTAATTGGATATCAAATCTACAAAAATCTCAGACTTGTTGCGATGCTTGGATTTTGCACAATACCTGTAGGCTTATTATTACTTGATAGAAATATGGAATTAGCAACAACGTTTTTTATTATGTTGACTATTGTTGCAATTATGCATAGAAATGGGGACTAATTATGAAAGAATCATTATCTGTTGAATATAAAATAGCTGATTTGGCAGAAGAACTGGAACAAATCTATCGATTAAACTATGAGACGTTTGTCGAAGAAATACCTCAACACGAAACAAATCATGAGCATAGATTGGTAGATCGGTTTAACGAAAAAAATACATATATCATTGCAAAGCGAAACGATGAAGTAATCGGAATGATTTCTGTTAATGACCAGCGACCTTTTTCACTGGATCAAAAACTGAATAACTTAGATGATTTCTTACCAAAGTGGGCTGTTCCTTGTGAAATACGATTACTGGCTATTAAACAACCATATCGTGGTGGCCGTATTTTCTATGGGCTTTGTGAAAGGTTAGTAGATTATTGTTTAGAAAAAGGGTTTAATATGGCGGTTATTTCCGGAACGCTAAGACAAACAAAACTATATAAACATTTAGGATTTCAGGCTTTCGGGCCGCTAGTGGGAACAGAAAAAGCACCTTATCAGCCCATGTATTTAACGAAGGAAAGCTTTGCGCGTGCTTCTAAATTATTTGAACGCATGCTTCGAAAGGAAAAGCAACAACATCATTATAACTTTTTACCAGGTCCTGTTGAAGTATCGAATGAGGTAAAAAAAGCATGGGGGGATAAAGCAGTTTCCCATCGTGCTGAAGAAGTACATAACGTAATGAAAAATGTACAAGGGCAGCTAAGTAGATTAACGAAAGCCAAGTATGCCGAGATCGCCGTAGGTACAGGGACGCTTGCTAATGATATGGTTGCAGCTCAATTAACAACTATTTCAGGCAAAGGATTAGTGTTAGCAAATGGCGAGTTTGGCGAGCGGTTAATCAATCATGCTTCACGATTTAATCTATCTTACTACACGATTACAAAGCCTTGGAGTAAGCCCATATCTTTAGCTGAAATTGAACAAACATTGGAGAAACATCGTGAAATTGGTTGGTTGTGGACGGTACACTGTGAGACGTCCACGGGGTACGTTTATCCGTTGGAAAAATTAACACAGCTTTGTAACAAGTATGAAGTGCGTTTATGCGTGGACGCATGTAGTACAGTTGGTGTTATGGCAATTGATTTAACATCCGTTTATTTGGCTAGTACGGTTAGTGGAAAAGGTCTCGGATCTTACCCTGGATTGGCAATAGTGTTTCATCAGGAAAAGCTGTTGCCAAACGAGTCGATTCCTAGTTATCTAGATCTTGGGAAGTATCAAATAAATAGCAGTATACCATATACGCATTCTTCTAATGGACTGTTCGCCTTACAAGCTGCATTACAACAGATACAGCCAGAAAGAACTGAATTGTTCCGGGACATTTGTCAAGAATTTCAAAAAGCAGGTATGGAAGTATTAACAGGGGAAAATTATTCACCAGGTATTATAACGATTTGTTTACATCAGATGATTGACTCAAGGAAATTCGGTGATGCTTTAAAACAAAAGGGTGTCCATGTAAGCTATGAAAGTGGCTATTTACTAAGTCAAAACTGGTTTCAAGTGGCTATTATGGGTCAGCAGCATGTGCCTCATGTTCTAAAGGGCATAAAGATCATTGTTGAGATGTATCAACAGTTTTCAAAGGCGAAGGAGATCAGTCGATGCGGAAGTTAAGTCTGTTCTTAGAAAGAAATTTACTAGTTACGTTCATTATCCTTTTATGGTTGAAAACAGTCATCATTTCTTTTACTAGTTTTCAATTATCACTGTATTCTTGGCTCGATGTTTTCATCGTTTTTGTTAATCCAATTGGAATTATTATGCTATTGTTTGGTATTGGTTTCCTTTGGAGAAAGCAACTATCTCCAGTTACTTTATTGATAATCTATTTATTGATGTTGGGCTTGTTATACGCAAATGTGCTTTATTATCGATTTTATATTGATTTTGTTACGGTGTCAGTTTTTTTGCAATTGAATAATGTAGGGGGATTAGGTCCAAGTACAGTAGAGTTGTTTTCACCATTTGATATTCTGTTATTTTTAGATGTTGTAATAATTGGTTATGTCGTATTTAAGTTGAAAAGAGAGAAGCAACAACCGTTAATTCCAAATAAGAAAAAATACTTGTTTACTGGTTTGGCGTTCACTTTGTTTACATTTGCGATTGCACTTATTCAAAACCCACATCTACTGCAAACAGGATACGATCGGGACGAGCTCGTACAATCCCTTGGCTTATATAATTATCAACTGATCAATCTGGCAACTGGCGTGAAAGCACCGATAACGAAAGCATTTGCAGATGAAACAGATGTACAAGAAGTTCAATCGTATATGGAAGGGAATGGAAAAGAAGAATCTTTTCAAGAATTTGGAATAGCTGAAGGGAAAAATATTGTTTTCATTAGTTTGGAGTCTACCCAAAATTTCGTTATTAATCAAAAAGTAAACGGGGAAGAAGTGACGCCTTTTTTAAATGAGTTAATTCGTGATAGTTTTTATTTTAATAATATTTATGATCAAGCAGCCCAAGGAAAAACATCAGACGCGGAATTTATGATTAATACCGGATTATATCCTCTCCCGAGCGGCTCTGTATTTGTGCGTAGACCAACTAACCAATTTCAATCTTTACCGCATATTTTACGTGAAAGTGATGGTTATACAGCTGCCGCTTTTCACGGAAATGACGCTTCCTTTTGGAATAGGGATGAAATGTATCAATCATTGGGCTTTGGTACGTTTTTCTCGAAAAAAGACTATGACGTGACAGAAAAAAACTCCGTCAATTACGGGATTAAAGATATTCCTTTTTTTGAACAATCCATGAACCATTTATCAGAGCTGTCCGAGCCTTATTTAGCTAATTTTCTGACATTGACCAACCATTTTCCATTTTTATTGGAGGAAGAGGACCAAATGATTCGACCAGCTGATACTTCTGTAGAGGTTGTGAACCGATATATTACAACCGTCCGCTATGAAGATCAAGCGATACAACGATTTTTCGAATTGGTAAAAGAAAAAGGAATGTATGAAGATACGATATTTGTTATTTATGGCGATCATTATGGCATTTCCCAAAAATACGAAGCTGGTGTGCATGAGTTATTAGGTCAGAAAGAGACAGCTTTAAACCATCTGGAGTTACAAAAGGTGCCAGTAATCATACATGTGCCGCATCAAAAAGGGAAAACGATTGAAACAGTAGGGGGAACTGTTGATATCCATGCTACTGTTTTAGAATTAATGGGTATACCAGATAAGGAACAGATGAATTTTAGCCGGAATTTATTTACAAGAGATAATGAGGCTCCTGTCGTTTTTCGAGATGGGAGTATCGTGACGAATGATTATGCTTATCTAAATGGTCGTTGTTTTAATAAACAAGCGAAAAAACCCGTTAGCGCAAATAAATGCACAACGTATTTAGAAGCTGCGCGAAAGGAGCTGCATGCTTCTGATCAAATAATTCTTGGGGATTTATTTCGGTTTATTGGAAAATAACACAATGATATTTATCCCGTATAAGGTGCTGTAAAATTTCCACTTCAAGAATGGAAGATGCGAGCGGAACAAGGCGAAGTGGGAGGTGACAGCACCTAAAATAACCTTTTCGTAAGCGGTGGCCTTTAGGGCATACCATGGGTCGACTGATGGAAGGTTTCCTTTTTATAGAAAATAGTAGTGGGAGGGGAAGAGTGACCCCTCTTTTTAAATGAAAAGGAGTACTTCGATATAGCATAAAAAAAGACAAACCATACCAATATGGTTAGCTCAACAAGGTGACTTGTAGCCATAAAGAAGTGCAATATCACTTAAGTCATTAACGGTGCGCATTTCGCACTAGGTAGCGCCGCGGTAGACGGTTTAGGAAAGGGGAGGCTTGTCACGAAAAGATAATGGAAAAACGACAGTGATCATTTCCTTCTGTTTTACAGCTAATCCTTTTAATTTGCTCTGTCTCCAACACGCTTTGAAACGTAGCAGTCTCACAATGACAAGCTATTTTGAATGATTGAGCAATCGCTAGTAACGGGCAATTATGCTCCACAAGTTCGTAAGTTTTAGCACCAGTTTGTTTATATTCCGCCATGTACCCTTTCTCGTTTTGCAGCCTCTTAAGTTCACGCATTTTTTCTTCTGGCGATTTATGTTGCAGGTGAACGGCATATTCTTTGCTTAAGCGCTGTTTACGCTTATCAAATAATTGTTGGATTGCCTTGTCGCCGTAAATCGTCTGAATATCGTTTAGAAATTCGATGCTTAGTGTCTCATAATTTTTCGGAAATAACCGCTCACCTTTTACGGATAAAATGTATTGTTGGATTGGTCTGCCAATTGGCTGCTTCATTTCCACAGAGGAAATAAGCCCTTCTTTTTCCATGGTAGATAAATGCTTTCGTATAGCCATATCTGTAATTTGCAGATGTTGTATAAAGTCTCCAACTGTTAGCTTGCCTTCTTTCTTTAAAAGATATAAAATTTTGTCTTTCGTTGTTTTTCGCTTCATAGAATCACCTTTATTTCGTATATAAGGTACTGTAATACTCCGATTTCAGGAGTTGGACAAATCTCTACGGCAATAAGTCTAAGTGGGAGATAACAGCACGTAAAACCCCTCTTACGTAAGCAGCCTTTAGATCATACCATTACGGTACTAACAATTAGTGGGGGATGAATGAAAACCTCTACTGATTGAAATTCACTTTACCCTGAATGTAAGGTTCCATAAGACATTTCTATCTAAGTCTGAGTTGAGGTAAAAGGGCACAAACAGAAGGAAACGGTACCTACGTGTTTGAATCGTTTGGAACGTTTATTGTCGATCATGGGAGGAGCAATAACACCTGAAATTAGCTTTTGTTCTACTTTGATTAATAGGGAAAACTCACCCTAACAAGAAGTTCGACTTTATTCAATGATTATATAAAAGATTCATCGTTTGCAAAGGAGGAATAGGAGCATTATTTTAAATTTTGAAACTAATACAATTATTATAATGCAAGCAAATCATTTGCTATTATATGTAACGTAAGCTATTCTTTTTGCATACTTATTATACCAATAAGTATAATAAATGCAATGCATACATAGAATGATTTCTGTGTTAAAATGCCATGTGGTTAAACTTCATTTCGTTTATTGACATATCTTATTTCTAAAACGCAGGAGGGGACAGCTGTGAAACTTGTCGGAGTAGCTGGTTCATTAGTTGGTGAAAAAACGTCGCAAGCAGTACATGACGTTTTACTTGCAGCCAGACGAGTTGATAAACAAATTGAGACAGAGTTAATGGACTTAAAAGAATATGATGTAGAGTTTGTTAAAGGAGCTCCTTTAGCTTACTATAATAAGGATACGTGGAAGGTAGTAAATACTGTATTAGCTGCTGATATGATTGTTTTTGGCTCGCCTATTTATCAGGCATCTATTTCGGGGGCATTAAAAAATTTGCTAGACCATTTTCCAGTAGATGCTTTTAAATCAAAAGTTACGGGAATTGTTACTACTGCAGGATCTGATAAACATTTTCTCGTATCGGAATATCAATTAAAGCCTATTCTTGCTTATTTAAAAGGAATTATCCCTACTTGTAGTGTTTTTATTAACAACGATTGTTTTAATGATGATAATGAAATTATTGATCAAGATGTAAAAGAAAGAATAGGTAAACTAGCTAAAGAAATGATTGAAATCAAACAGCGTGAACAAAGCAAAAGCATTAACTAGTTTGGTTTTACATACATCTGTGTAGCAAAATAAACCATTCATTTTTTAGTCCATCGATACTGTTAAAAGCATTTCTGTTTTATATGTTTCCAACGTATAAAAGGAAATGCTTTTTTGTTTGGAAGCAATGTTATTTCTAGTTCTAAGTCTCCCACTGCAAGAGTTGGAAAGTGTGTACGGAATAAGCAGAAGATAACTGCATCTAAATCCTCGACTCGTTCAGAAGCCTTAAGGTCATATCCTTATGATACTAACAACCATTGGGGGATGAAGGGACCTGCCCAATGGTTGATTCACTTGATAGTAGGAGAATGATTGGAATCCACCTATCATAAATGGTGTGTCCGTTGTAGCTAGGGTAAAAAGGTGCTGTAAGAATGTCCCTTCAAGCATAACAGTGAAATCTAAAAAGTATAAGTGGACTTTATCGACCATTTTACGCGTTGCTACCAAATTGGTAAGCAAGAAAGTTCACTGATAAAGGGAGTAATTTAAAGGGTATTTCATAACTTTTGCTAAAAAGAGCACAATAGACAAGTGAAACAGCTTACATAGTTTGGGCTCAAAGGCTATTGAACCAATGTTGTAAGCGGATTACAATTTTATTAAAGGAGGGGCGAAGTTGTTTGATCAACGATCTTTTAAACTATTTGAAGAAATCATTACACATGATCAGATTACTATTTCTCAGGTCACGCGAAAATTGGATTTATCGGAACGACAATTTTACTACGATCTGGAAAAAGTGAACGACACACTAAAAAGTATGAAAATGCAGCCAATCAAACTACTCGATCAGCGTTTTATTGTGGATGAGAAAGTGAAAAGTCTGCTTCAGGCTGGTGCCCCTTTGGATATTTCGATACAGCACATCGTTTTATCCGAAGAGGAACGGATATATTTAATTTATTTATATACGTTTATCCGCAGGGAGCCTGTTTCCAACTACCATTATCAGCAAATGTTGCAAGTGAGTAAGAATACAGCATTAACGGATGTAAAAAAAGTGAAGGATCTCTGTAAAGATAGAGGTGTCATTTTTCAATATACAAGAAAAGATGGATACCATCTCACTGGTACGGAAATGGCAAAAAGAAGATTAGCAAGCTTTTGCTTGAACTACTTGCTCACAAAGTCACTAGGTAAAGAAATGATTGTACTTGTATTAAAATCATGGAAACAGGAAAACTACTATGTGGATACGCATATAACTGTAAATGAATTTTTACAAAGTTACAACATTCATCTTGTAAAAGATAGGAAAACAGAAGTCATTTTCCACCTCACATTAATCCGAATTCGAAATAAAAAATGCATACCTTTATTTTTAGAAGATGAGAAGAAATTGCTGTGTTCACAACGTATCTTTGAGGAAACGCAACGATTAGCAGAACAACTTTTTCCAGATGCTGCATCTGAAGAAGACTATTATGTAACGCTCCAATTATTAATTGCAATGCGGGAAGCAGAATTGGAGGAAAATCCTTTTTTAGCAAACTTAACCACGCAAATTATAGAGGCGTTTGAAAAGAACACACTACTTCCGATAAAGAATAAAACCTATCTACAACAAAGTTTATATAATCATTTAGTACCGGCATTTTTTAGAATCATGTTCGAAATCCCGCTTGTGAATCCTTTAACATCAGAAATCAAACAAAAGTATGTAGATTTATTCCAATTTGTAAAGCAGTCGCTAGCCCCTCTATCGACATGGACCAAAAAGGAAATTAGTGATGAAGAAATTGGTTTTTTTACGCTTCATTTTGGCGGATATCTTGAAAGAAATAGACATAAAAACACAACTGAAATTCATGCATTAATTGTTTGTTCAAATGGTATTAGTTCATCAATCATGCTACGCGCCCAATTAAAAGAGATGTTTCCAAGTATACATTTTTCCAGGGTGCACACAGTTGAGCAAGTATGCTCGATCCCTTTATCGAGCTATGACTTAATATTCTCAACAGTAGAGGTTGAGTCATCAAAGCCAGTTTTTGCTGTGAAACCGTTGCTCTCAAAGATAGAAAAAAATTATTTAATCGAATCCGTAATGAAACAATTTCCGAATTTGAATAACTGCGATTTTTCAATGGATCAAATTATGGAAGTGATCTCCAAATACACGGAAATCAAAGACGAAAAAAACCTGTTTTCAGAACTTGTGGATGTTATTCACCTAAGTCATACAGATATAGGAGGTTATAAACCAATGCTCTCAGAACTACTAACACAAGATATGATCCAATTTACAGAAGAACCTTTAGATTGGAGGGCCGCTGTGGCTAAAGCAGCTGAACCCTTGCTAAAAGCACATAAAATTAAACCAGAATATATTGAAGCTATGAATAAAAAGATTGAAGAAGTAGGAACTTATATTCATATCGGTAATGGTATTGCTATACCGCATGCACGACCTGAAGAAGGTGTTGTAAATTTAGGGATGTCTTTTTTAAGAACAAAAACACCAGTGAAGTTGTTGGATAAAGAGGAACATAAAATTGATGTTTTTATTTGTCTAGCAGCCATTGATAATGAGGCACATCTAAAAGCGTTAGCGCATTTAACCAAGTTGCTTTCTGATAGTTCAACGCTACAAGCTTTAAAGTCTGCTCAAACACCTCAGGAAGTTATACAGATCATCAAATAAAAGGAGATGGAAATAATGAAATTTCTAGCAGTTTGTGGGTCAGGTTTAGGAACAAGCTTTATGGTAGAAATGAATATTCAACAAATATTGCAGGAATTAGGTATCACAGGGGTAGAGGTGTCTCACTCTGATTTAAGCTCAGCCGCTCCTGGAGATGCAGATGTCTACTTTTTAGCAAAAGATATTGCTGAAGGAGGTGCTCACTTAGGCGAAGTCGTAGTGCTCAACAACATTATTGATATGGATGAATTGAGGGACAAAGTCACCAAAGTAGCGAAAGAAAAAAATCTAATTTAAAACTTCACTTAAAGAAAGGATGACTCCCATGAATGGATTCTTAAGTGTATTAGTCGATATTTTAAGCCAGCCAGCTATATTAGTTGCTGCCATTGCACTAATCGGTTTATTAGCCCAGAAAAAGAATTTATCTGAGATCATGAAAGGTGCTATCAAAACATTTGTTGGTTTTATTGTCATCGCTTCAGGAGCTGGGATTTTAGAGCAAGGTCTGTCTCCATTCGGTGCGATGTTCCAAGAAGCATTTCATGTATCAGGAGTGGTACCGAACAATGAAGCCATCGTTGCATTGGCTTTAAATGAATATGGAACAAATACTGCATTAATTATGTTTTTTGGAATGATTGTAAACGTATTAATTGCTCGGTTTACTAGGTATAAGTATATTTTTTTAACAGGCCATCATACACTTTACCTAGCATGTATGTTTGCTGTAATTATGGCAGTAGCAGGATTTGATACGATACCATTAATTGTTGCAGGAGCAGTTGCATTAGGAATTGTTATGACACTATCTCCTGCTATTTTACAACCATTTATGAGACAGCTAACTGGCAATGATAATGTTGCTTTAGGACATTTTAGTGCTGTTGGTTATGCTATTAGTGGTTTAACTGGAAAATTATTCAAGAAAAGTAAAGAGCAATCAACGGAAAATATTAATTTTCCGAAAGGTCTTGGATTTTTACGTGACAGTACTGTAAGTATCGCATTAACAATGATTGTCATGTACGTTATTGTTGCGTTTTTCGCTGGTTCTACCTTTATCGAAGCAGAATTAAGTGATGGAACAAACTATCTTGTATTTTCTTTAATGAAAGGTGGTAGCTTTGCTGCTGGTGTATTTATAATCTTATCTGGAGTTCGTCTCGTATTAGCAGAAATTATTCCCGCGTTTAAAGGGATTTCTACGAAGATTGTACCAAATGCTAAACCGGCGCTTGATGTTCCAATTATTTACACATATGCACCAAATGCCGTATTAATTGGTTTTTTCAGTAGCTTTATTGGCGGAATATTCAGTATGGCGGTTATGTTTGTGGCAGGGACAACGATTATCCTTCCTGGAGTAGTCCCTCACTTCTTTACTGGAGCAGCAGCAGGCGTTTTAGGAAATACAACTGGTGGAATTAAAGGCGCTGTCGCTGGATCGTTTGTCAATGGCATAATTATTTCGTTTCTACCAGTATTTTTATTGCCAGTTCTTGGAGAATTAGGGTTTGCTAATACAACCTTCTCTGATGCAGACTTTGGCGTTTCTGGAATCTTCTTTGGAACACTCGCAAACTATGGAGGACCAATCGCAATTGTAATTAGCTTAATGGTAATTTTAGGATTAATGCTCATTCCTTTTGGCAAGAAAAAAGAATCAACAGAAAATGTATAGTAAAGAAATATATAAACTAACTGGAGGAATCATCCATGACACAATCAGAGAAAAACGTAGCTCATTTATCTATTAACACGATTCGCACACTTACCATTGATAGTGTAGAAAAGGCACAGCATGGGCATCCAGGTATGCCAATGGGAGCTGCACCAATGGCATACAGTCTATGGAAACATGTAATGAACATGAACCCTCAAAATCCAGACTGGTTCAATCGTGATCGATTTGTCTTATCTGCAGGACATGGCTCTATGTTGCATTATTGTTTATTACATCTATCTGGATATGAGCTACCGTTGGAGGAATTAAAAAACTTTAGACAATTAGGTAGTAAGACAGCGGGTCATCCAGAATTTGGAGTTACACCTGGGGTAGAAGTAACTACAGGTCCACTTGGGCAAGGTATACCTGCTTGCGTGGGCTTAGCGCTAGCCGAAAGGCATTTAGCTGCGACTTATAATCGTGAAGGCTATCCGATTGTTGACCATTATACGTATACCATATGTGGTGATGGTGATTTGATGGAAGGAATTTCTTATGAAGCTGCTTCTTTAGCAGGGCATTTAAAATTAGGACGCCTAATTGTTCTCTATGATTCCAATGATATTAGCTTGGATGGAGAACTGGCATTATCATTTTCAGAAGATATCAAGCAGCGATTTGAATCTTGTCATTGGCAATACTTGTATGTGGAAGATGGTAATGATGTAGAAGGAATTAAACAAGCAATATTGGAAGCAAAAGCGGAGGAAGATCGCCCGACCATTATAGAAATTAAGACAAAAATTGGTTACGGCGCCCCTACTATTGAAGGGAAAAGCGATGCGCATAGCGATCCTATCGGTATAGAAGAAATTAAACGGGCAAAAGCATTTTATAAATGGAACTATGAGGAAGACTTCTATGTACCAGAAGAAGTATATGAAGATTTTCGTAGTATTCAAGAAAATGGGAAAGAAAAAGAGCAGCAGTGGAATGAATTGTTTACACAATACGAGCAAGCTTACCCTGAACTAGCTGGTGAATTAAAGCGGATTATGAACGGAGAGTTACCAGAAAATTGGGATGAAGAATTACCTGATTATAAGGATGGAGATACAATTGCTACCCGTGTTTCCGCAAGTGAAGTACAACAAGCTTTAGCAAACCATTTTCCAGAGTTAGTCGGGGGGTCTGCAGATTTAAATGCTTCAACGAAAACAAGGCTCCAAGCATTTGCTGATTTAACAGCACGAGATTATGCTGGGAGAAACATTTCCTTCGGTGTTCGAGAATTCGCTATGGGAGCCATTGCTAATGGAATGGCGCGTCACTATCTCAAACCTTTTGTAAGTACATTCTTTGTTTTTTCTGATTACTTGCGTCCAGCTATTCGCCTATCTGCATTAATGGAGCTTCCAGTGACATATGTGTTTACACATGATAGTGTAGCAGTGGGACAAGATGGTCCAACCCATCAACCTGTTGAGCATTTAGCTTCTTTTCGAGCAATGCCAAATATTACTGTGATCCGACCAGCTGATGCAAATGAAGCGAAAGAAGCGTGGAAAATTGCTGTAGCGCAAAAGGATCGTCCAACTATTCTTGTGCTTGGCCGTCAAAATGTACCAACATTAAAGGCAACAGAAGAAAATGGACAAATTGGTGTTGCCAAAGGAGCCTATGTTATTTCAGAAGCGAAAGAGGCACCACAAGGTATTCTAATCGCTGCCGGTTCTGAAGTTCATTTGGCATTAAAAGCGCAAGATGCACTTTCTGCTGAAGGTATCTTTGTCAATGTTGTCAGTATGCCTTCATGGGATTTATTTGATAAGCAAACAGAGGAGTATAAAGAAAGTGTCTTACCAAGTAGTTTGCAAGCTCGGCTATCGATTGAAATGGGGTCTAAGGTCGGCTGGAAGGAGTACACGGGGTGTAAAGGTGCAGTAATGAGTATTGATTCATTTGGTGTTTCTGGTCCAGGAGAACAGGTTATCGAGCAGTTTGGGTTTACGGTAGAAAATGTAGTGAAAAACTTTAAAGGTCTTTTATAGAACAGTAGTAAACACGGGATACTTGGATGGTCGGTATTTTCGAAGTATCCCGTGTTAATTTTGGAGCAGTTTACAAAACTCGTTTTATGTTAAAGAATGCTTGTTATCACATCCTTAAGTAGTGACGCACAGTAATCATATCTGTGTCGGATTTTCTATGGTGTTGATATAGACTGAAAAACTTTAAAATTCTTTATGCCAAAATGGTAAAAACAATTTAACACCACGTTTATTAAATGGTAAAATCTTACTATCTGCAACCAAATGGGTAATATATCCAATCAGGCATGTATAGTACACCCCTTCTATCCGCAGCGACTGATGTAAATAAAAAGCAATAAATCCAAAAAATATAACACCTAAAATTGAATGTGTATAACTTCTATGAGCTACAAATGAAGCCATCATAATATAAATCCCTAATAACAGCAGCCATTGTTCCTCTAATGCTAATCCGCCAATGATGACACCTACGCCTGTAATGGTGAGCATATGCTTTTGTTTAAGGCGAATGGAAATAGAAAGCAACGCAAATCCACTGCCAGCTCCTATCCATTGTTTCATCCCTTCTCCTTCATAAAAACTATAGATGACAAGTAAAAGCCCGATAACTTGTGTAATCGTCCGAAATAGTTTATGCGATAATGTAATTTTGCCGCGTAATTTTCCATCAATATCAAGGTCTGGTATTAATGCTGAAATTGTCCCTATGCTAACGAGTAAAGCCGTTTCAGCAGGAGGACTTTGTAAGTTGTTTGCGATTATAAAGCCGGTTACCGTACCAATTGCTGCATGCGTTGTACCATTCATGTAAGTATCCTCCTTTCTAGCGCTTTTTTAATAGTATAAGAAACTATCACATGATGTGCTTTAGGGATAGTGAAATAACCGCATCGCCACGTCTGCATCCATCGCCCAGCAACGATGCGACTTCACGAAATCGCCCTATAATATTTTTTCTTAGAAGTAAGAAATAATGCTTGGAAAATGTAGTAGCAAGCAGACCTTTAAACTCCTTATCCATTGTACACCAAAATGTATGTTCTGTTTAGTGAAAACGTGGCTGGCACTTAAGAAAACATGATATAGCAAAAGCCGAACAATTATAAAAGGATTGTCAGGCTGAATAACCATTCAATTCATGCAGATACCAATTTGTCTTTGATGAAAAACGTACCTAAAATAGCTGCATCTACAGCTTTTCTTTTTTATCCTGCGTATAAGTTGCTGCAAGATTCCCATATGAGGAGCTGGATAATCTTGTACTGCAATAAATCTAAGTGGGAGATCGCAGCACATTTAGCTAGGGAGAAAATAATCCCTAATTAGTACCAGATACTAAAACTATATGTTAAAATGAAGTCATATAAATGCAACATAGAAGGAGATTATGGACATGTACTATTTTTGTGCCAATGCTTTAAAAATAATTCTCAGCATATTTGGAAGAATAAAGGTGTATCAAAAAGAAAATACGAATGTATCGGGTGGTTTTGTACTTGCCTGTACACATACAGGTTGGGTAGATATCTTGTGGCTCGGAGTTAGTATGCTACCTGTTAAAATCCATTATATGGCTAAAAAAGAGCTGTTTCAGTCGCGATTTTTAAAGTGGTTTATGGAACAATTGCATGCGTTTCCTGTAGATAGAAAAAATCCTGGACCAAGTGCGATAAAAACACCAAGGAAGCTATTGAAGGCAGGGGAAGTTGTTGGCGTATTTCCTAGTGGCACAAGAACAAGTGAGGAAGTCCCACTAAAAAGGGGAGCAGTTACGATGGCGGGATATGCTAAAGTTCCCATCGTACCAGTTGCTTATCAAGGTCCAAATAACTTGAAAGACCTTTTTAAACGAGTAAAACCGCGAATCATTTTTGGAGAACCAATCTATCTACCTGAAGAACTGCCTTTAAAGCAAGGCATGGAAATGATGATGGAACAATTGGAACTGTCTTTACATGATTTACAAAAACAACTGCAAGCTTTCGAATAAGTGTGTGAAATGGGGGAGAAGACGTGCGACATGTGGCATGTTATTGAAACTTTAATAGTAGAAACGACTATTAACTATTGGATTGGCTTAACAAATGTGCCGTGGTGATTAAAAAAGCCGCGGCTTAATGTTTTCTTTTCCATCTACAATACGATACAATTTTCTAACAACGTTTGAACGAAGTAATGGAACAAGCTGATGCTTGAAAAATTTATTTTCATTTATACTGTAAATACATATTGATTGGTGATTACATGGTGGAATTAAAAAAGAAACGCTGGTTGTTTATTATTACAATTGGGTTAGGGACATTATTGAACCCACTAAACTCATCCATGATCGCGGTTGCAGTTACACGTCTTCAGGAGGATTTTACGTTATCATTTGTACATGCTTCATGGCTAATTTCTATTTTTTATTTAGCAAGTGCAGCAGGTCAGCCAGTGATGGGAAAACTAAGTGATATGTTTGGTCCAAAACGGTTATTTATGACTGGATTAATGCTTGTAGCATTGGCTTCATTGCTAGCGGCTTTTTCTCCGAATTTTCTTTTTTTGTTAGCTTGTCGAGCATTGCAGGCAATTGGCAGTTCCACTTTATTTCCTAGTGGTATGAGTATGATTCGGACGCATATTACAAAAGGACAAGGACGGGCACTTGCAATTTTGTCTATATTCGCATCTACATCGGCAGCCTTTGGGCCATCCATTGGTGGTTTCTTCATTGATTTTTGGGATTGGCAAGCCATTTTTTTCATTAATTTTCCGTTTATCGTGCTGTCGTTTCTTTTAGCTATATTTATTTTACCGAAAACGAAAGAAAACCTTGCTTTAAAGCAGATAGATCTTATTGGAATTGGTTTATTTATTGTATCCATAACGAGCCTTATTTTGTTTTTGCTTTCGTTTGAGGAGGGAAATATTCGCTGGTGGGCACTCTTTGCCTTCCTGATAACCGCGGGAATTTTTTGTAAATTCGAACAACAGCACCGAGCACCATTTATGGATGTGACCAGTTTAAAGAAGAATACGAAGGTAACCATGGTTTATGGGCAATTTATGAGTATTAATCTCATTTATTATTGTTATTTTTTCGGTTTCCCAATCTTTCTTCAACAGGCCCTTATTTATAGCGAAACACAGACAGGGATTATTATGCTAGCATTTGCCGGTTTTGGCGTTATTATTGCACCATTGGCAGGGCGTATGATCGATAAATTAGGGTCGAAATTACCAGCAGTGATAGGGATAGGCTTACTGGTAATCGGTACAGGATTATTATTAACGTACCATGAAACTTCTTCGTTAGGCTGGTTGCTCGTAATAATGAGTGTTTTAGGTGCTAGTAACGGATTTAACAATATTTCCATGCAGACGGCATTATATGAAAATGTAAGACCAGAGGATACAGGACAAGCTTCGGGATTATTTCAAACGAGCAGATATATGGGTGCCATCTTATCTTCCAGTTTATTAGGAATCATGTTTAACCAACAGGTAGGTTATGAAAATTTGCATTTGGTTGCCATTATTTGTTTGATTTTTTCCGTGTTCGTATTTGCTATGGCGTTAAAGCTTCCGGGAAAATTAACGAACAGTAATAGATAGTATGAAACCATGATTCGTTAAATTTATCCCGGATACACGACGTCTGCAACTTTTCCATCAAGAGTTACACACGGTACTAGGAAATCGCAATGAGGAATAATGGTAAATAATTTTCCAATTTATTAATCTGTATGATGTCAAGCGCAGGAGGCTTGATACAGAGATGGTGTTTTTCTTTTACCAGGGAATTTAGGATTTTTGCTTGCTCCGTTTCAAATTAGTTTAGATGGAAAAAACTTCGACTGATCGAAGGATCATTTTTTTGTTACAAACAACTCAATAAATTGTCTAGCACTTTTGGGCAGATAACGGTCCTTAAGCCAAATAATTGCCGAGTGAGAAGTAAACGTGTGGTCTTTAATGGTCAATGGTTTTAGTCCGTGCAAATGGTGCCCTTGAAGTGTGGATTCTGGAATGATGGAAGCTCCCATTTCTTCACTAACCAACTGTAATATCATGTCTACATCAGGGCATTCACAAACAATGTTTGGATAAAGATGGTGTTTTTCAAATTGTTCCACGATTAATTCATATTGCCCTCGCCCGCTAATACGATGTAGTAAAAGTAATGGAAATTCACTTAACTCATTGATCGTGATGGTCTCTGAAACAGTGGACCAATTTTCTGGAATTACTGCTACATAGTTTTCAGTTGGAAGGGAGAGGGAGGCGAACGTTTTCATCTCAAGCGGTAATCGAATAACGGCAACATCAATCGTTCGTTGGAGCAATTGTTCTGCAAGTGAATAAGAATCTCCTTCTCTTAGCTGAAATTGAATGTGTGGATATTTATTGTGATAGTACTTGAGCTTTTTGGGTATTTGTGGAAAGCATGTTTTTACACAGCCGATGGAAAGAGTCCCTTTTATCCCACCGCCAATGTCTTTTACTTCCGTCATCGTTTCTTCCATATAATCAAATAAGTGATTTATTTTTTGATATAAAGTGACACCTGCATCCGTTAACTCCATTTTCCTTCCATTACGCTCCATCAATCTTACACCCAACTCTGTTTCTAATGCTTTAAGACTTTGGCTTAACGGTGGTTGAGCCATATGCAGTTTTTTTGCAGCACGAGTAATTTGCCCTTCTCTTGCAATAGCCTGAAAATACCGTAACTGTCTTAAATCCAATTGTTTCCCCCCTTTTGTACACATTAAATTCCAAATAGAATGTAATCTCAACGGAAGCTGTTTTTCAAAAAGATTCTAGCCTTTGTTCTGAGATAAGCTTGTGTATTACAACATAAACGAATGGTGTCCAAATACTGTTGATGCAATTTAAAACCAAAAAAATATATGTACTATGCAACACTGGATAATTGTATATGATTTTATATATATTAGTTGCCATTGTCAAAAAGTATATCATTTTTATATAGTTTATTAAATAAATAGATATTATGAATATAGCAAAAATTATGATATTATTCTAATTAAAGGTATCATTCAGAAAATTACCTAAATATAGCACGCATATTGTGAAAGCGCTTTTAAAATATGCAAGGAGGGAAACTATGCCAGCGAAAACAGGACAGCAATATATTCAACGGTTAAAACAAGCCAATAATAATGTGTATATTCATGGGGAACGAGTCGTGGATGTGACAGAACATCCAGCATTTAAAAACGTCATTCAATCCATGGCAAAATTGTATGATTTACAATATGAAAAGCCTGATAAAATGTTGTATACATCCCCAACTACAGGAGATAAAGTAAGCAAAACATTTATGGTGCCAACAACGGTTGACGAATTAGTTGAGCGCAGAGAAGCTATCATGGAATGGCAAAGCTTTACAAAAGGATTAATGGGAAGATCGCCCGATTATTTGAATGCAGATGTGATGGCGATGGGGCAGGCAAGCGAATTCTACGCCGAGGGTGATCCTATGTTTGCTGCAAATGTTAAAAACTACGCAGCATTTGCCAGGGAAAACGACATTAGCTTAACACATACATTAATCCATCCACAGGTAAATCGAGCAAAGATACAAGCGGAACAAAAAGATGCTAACGTGGCGTTACATGTAGTGGAAAAAAATGATGATGGGGTTGTTGTTGATGGGATACGATTGTTAGCGACACAAGGTGCTATTACAGACGAAATTTTAGTGTTTCCATCGACTGTTAAAAAGTCAGGAGAATTGGATGATCCTTACTCTCTAGCATTCGCCCTACCAAATAATACGCCAGGGCTAAAATATTTAAGTCGTGAATCTTTTGTATATAGTAATAACCCATATGACCACCCGTTAGGTTATCAATTTGAAGAAGGCGACACCATTGTCGCTTTTGATCATGTGCTTGTTCCATGGAACCGTATTTTTGTATTGGAGAATTCATCGATTTGCAATCGCGCTTTTGGTGAAACGAATGCCGTTGTTCATATGACCCATCAAGTAGTTGCTAAAAACATTGCAAAAACAGAATTTTTACTTGGGGTTGTACTGACTTTAATGGATTCTATCGGTATTGACGGCTTTCAGCACGTGAAAGATAAAGGTACGGAAATTATGTTAACGCTTGAAACAATGAAATCTCATTTGTTTCGTGCCGAGTACAATGCAAAGCTTGATAAGTGGGGTATGATGACACCTGATTTTGCAGCACTTGATGCTGCAAGGAATTGGTTCCCACGTGTGTATCCACGGATGATAGAAATCATTCGTATTCTTGGCGCTTCTGGGATGATGGGGATACCAACCGAGGCAGATTTTGCACATGAGGAGATTGGTCCGATTCTTCACCGCGCCATGCAAGGAAAAAATGTGGAAGGGTATGAGCGTGTGCAAATTTTCCGCTTAGCATGGGATTTAACGATGAGTGCATTTGGAAGCAGGCAAACACATTATGAATATTATTTCTTTGGCGATCCAATTAAAATGGGAATGGCTTACTTCGATAACTATGACAAAGAAACATATAAAGCTCACGTTAGAGAGTTTTTAAACAACCAAAATATGAATAAATTACAGATTTAGGTGCGGTTGCCAATGAGGGAGTTATTTTATGAACTGACAGGAGGTTAATCTATATGGACAGTAGAGCTTTCCGAAATGCAATGGGTTGTTTTACTACTGGGGTAACAGTAATTACAACTAAAGTAGAAGAAGAAATACATGGCATGACAGCAAACGCTTTTATGTCTGTTTCTTTAGAGCCAAAATTAATTACGGTATCCATAGACAACCAAGCAAATATGCTAACGAAAATCTACCAATCCGAAAAATTTGCGGTAAATGTTCTATCGGTTACACAACAGGATATTTCCATGCATTTTGCAAATCAAGTGAAAAAATACGAAGAGGTTCCGTTCGATTTGCTGGAAGGTGTGCCTATTATTCAAGATGCACTTGTTTCTGTTGTATGTGAAGTAGATCGAGCATTTGAAGTAGGTGATCATACACTTTTTATTGGAAGGGTAGAAGCCATTCACTCCAATAATGGAAATCCATTAACGTTTTACAAAGGACAGTATGGAAAGTATGAGCCTGCAGAATATGTGTAAATGAAACCGCCATATAAATCATATATTATTTTATATACAATCTACTGATTTTTAATGAAGGAGCGGAGGAGTAATGGCAAATCAAATTGCGGAACAGCATGAGGAAATGAAACAGGCAGTAAAGGCTGTTCAACATTATATTGATGGGAAGTTTGTTGATGCACATTCTCAGGACGTGTTTAAAAATATGAGTCCCTTTACGAACGAAACGATCAATGCAGTTGCTGCAGGTGAAAAAGCAGATGTGGATAAGGCTGTGAAAGCTGCAAAAAAAGCTTTTTATGGAGAATGGGGAAAACTTAAATTAAAGGAGAGATTAGCCTATATTTACAAAATTGCCGATGCCATTGATGAGCATATTGACGAAATCGCGCCACTGGAATCGTTTGATACAGGACTGCCGATAAGTCAAACCAAAAAAATGGTGAGTAGAGCAGCGTATAATTTTCGCTTTTATGCCGAGATGGTTGCGACACGAATGGTAGGAGAAGCATATCAGGTAGATGATGATTTTTTAAATTACACTATTCAAAAGCCTGTAGGGGTGGCTGGTTTAATTACCCCGTGGAATGCACCATTTATGCTGGAAACGTGGAAGCTTGCTCCAGCACTTGCTACTGGGAATACGGTTGTACTAAAACCAGCAGAATGGTCACCGCTTACAGCAAATCGGCTAGCAGAAATAATTGACATGGTAGGTCTGCCGAATGGAGTATTTAATGTTGTCCATGGTTATGGAGAAACAGCTGGTGCAGCGCTTGTAGCCCATCCAGATGTGCCATTAATTTCATTTACAGGTGAAACGACAACAGGATCCGAAATTATGAAAAATGGAGCGGATCATTTAAAACGTTTTTCCATGGAGCTTGGCGGAAAGTCTCCGATTATCGTGTTTGAAGATGCGGATGTGGAAAGGGCGTTAGACGCTTGCACATGGGGAATTTTCTCATTTAATGGGGAGCGTTGTACAGCTAATTCCCGCTTGTATGTGCAAAAAAAGATTGCCCCAACATTCATTGAACAATTAAAGCAGCGGATTGCTAATATAACAGTTGGTGATCCATTAGACATAAATACAGAAGTAGGCCCGTTAATTCATCGACAACATTATGAAAATGTGGAGCGTTATTTAAACATTGCGGAAGAAGAGGGGTGTGAAGTGGTTAGTGGAAGTGTGCCTAATAGTAAAGGTAATTTCATTCCTCCGACCCTGCTACTACATGCAAGAAATGATATGCGTGTGGTGCAGGAAGAAATTTTTGGACCGGTTATAGCAGCAATGACCTTTACTGATGAAGCAGAAGTGATTGAACTGGCCAATGATGTCCGCTACGGGCTGGCAGGGTATGTGTGGACAAAAGACATCCAGCGCGGTCATCGAGTTGCTCAAGCAATTAACTCAGGGATGTTATGGCTTAACGCTCAAAATGTAAGAGATTTGCGCACGCCATTCGGAGGATCTAAGCATAGTGGTATAGGACGTGAAGGCGGGCATTATGCGTTTGATTTTTATACAGAAACACAGATTGTTCATGTTGCATTAAAGGATCATCACATACCACAGTTTGGGAAATAGAAAGGGGCCATGGGATGGATTTTAATATTATACGTGCAGGCCGTGCTGTTCTGCATGTTACCAATTTAGAGAAGTCACGTTCGTTTTATGAGACGTTGGGATTTGTGGTAACAG
Source organism: Roseburia sp. 1XD42-34 (assembly GCF_009917385.1). Taxonomy (GTDB): domain Bacteria; phylum Bacillota; class Bacilli; order Bacillales; family Amphibacillaceae; genus Virgibacillus. The sequence continues at coordinate 29,071 of NZ_QWLJ01000042.1, forward strand.
AAGCGGATAGCGAAAATATATTTTTTCGCGGTTTGGAAGAACATAACCACCATAGCTTATGGCTAAAACAGGCAACAGAACCAGCTGTGGAAGTGATTAGCTATAAAGTGACCCGTGAACATGATTTGGACGAACTAGAAAAGCTGTTTCTCAGCCAAGGCAGACAAGTAAAGTGGCTGCCAAAAGGAGAGCAGCACGCCATAGGCAGAACGCTTCGTGTTCAGGATATTACTGGTATACCTCTGGAATTTTATGCGGAAATGGAGACTGTAGAGCGATTATTGCAGCGTTATGATTTGCATAAGGGAGCCAAAGTGCAACGAATTGATCATTTTAATTGCATGGTACGTGATGTCGAATCAGCTTATTATTATTACGTACAGAAGCTCGGCTTTGCGTGTTCGGAGTATACAGAAGGAGAACAAGGGAAGGTTTGGGCCGCTTGGCTTCATCGTAAGCCTTCCGTTCATGATGTGGCGTTTATGAATGGTATCGGGCCACGTCTACATCATATTGGTTATTGGTTGAAAGATCCAATGAGTCTCATTGATGGTTGTGATGTACTGGCAGCTGCAGGATATAGCGCGAATATAGAAAGAGGACCTGGCCGACATGGGCTTTCAAATGCTCTTTTTTTATATGTTAGAGATCCGGATGGTCATCGAATTGAATTATACAATGGAGATTACCTAACGAGTGATCCCGACTTTAAGCCAATTAAATGGGATTTAGATGACCCGATGAGGCAAACGTTTTGGGGCCATCAAGCACCTGACTGTTGGTTTGATGAGGCTTCTGAAGTACTAGATATACGGACAGGACAAAAATTGCCGTTACAGGAACCAAAACTGAAGAAAAGTAAGCCACAATTTGTAATGTAACGTATCTCAGATGTACAGGGAAGGAAATAAAAAGGCATATTATCGGACCTCATTCTTCCATGCTCAAACAATTAGTTACCATTTTGCTTCATCCGTATTTTGAAACACTCACTTAGAAAGGATGGTTCACTTGGTTAAAAAATATGAAGAGATTAAACAACGCTTGCGGGGATCAGTCGCCCCATTAATTACTCCGTTTAAAGCGAATTATGAAGTAGATTACGAGAAACAAGCAGAATTAATTGAATACCAGCTGGACAATGGAACACATGCTATTTCCGTTACAGGCACCTCAGGAGAGCCAAGCTCACTTACGCTAGAAGAACGTGTCTACGTCATGGAAAATGCTAAACAGGCAATCAACGGCAGAGTTCCATTTGCTCCAGGAACGGGTTCTACCAATCATGACGAAACGATGTATTTAACAAAGAAAGCCCAGGAAATTGGTGCAGACGCAGCAATGATAATTGTTCCATATTATAATAAACCAAACCAACAGGCTCTATATAAGCACTTCAAGACAATAGCTGATACGGTCGATATACCTATTATTGTCTATAATATACCTAGTCGGACAGCGGTAAATATGGAAGTGGAGACATTAGCCAGACTAAGCGAAGATTGTCCAAACATAATTGGTGTAAAAGAATCGAATAAAGACTTTGAACATGTGAATCGTGTATTACTTTATTGCGGCAGAGATTTTTTGTTGTTTTCAGGTATTGAACTGCTTTGTTATCCGATGCTTACCATTGGTGGTGCAGGTTCGATTAGTGCGACATCTAATGTGGAGCCGAAAAAGGTAGCTGAGATGCATAATGCTTGGGGAGAAGGAGATATCAAGCGTGCGCAGGACCTGCATTTTGAATTAATGCCATTAAATGACGTATTGTTTAAAGATACGAACCCAGCTCCAGTAAAGGCGGCACTTGGCATGATGGGGAAAGTTGAACCTGTACTACGCTTGCCAATGGATATTCCCTCTGAATCATTACAAAAAGAGATTCATCAAACTTTAGTTGACTACGGAAAGGTATTACAGCATACGTGAGCGTTGTACTTTTCAATATACATTATATAAGATTATTCAAATGAACAAATTTATCTGGGGATTGCTTCCATTCATTTTTAAAATCATGCACAATGAATTAGGATGGTGAAAACGTTGCAGACGGTATATATGAAATTATCAGGAATACAACCGTTACAGGAAGGAAAAGTGAATTTGAATAAACAGGAGGTATGGATAAACGGTAGCTCATACAAGAATAAAGATTTGGCATTCGATATTCCTATAACTGGAACTGTATACGGTACACTATTAAATTATCGCAACGCCTATATTCAATCAAAAGAGACAATGCATCAGGCGCCATATCAAGCACCACCAAAAGCTCCCGTTCTATATATAAAACCGAAGAATACGCTTATTGCTCCAGAATCTATCATCCCCATTCCAGAAGAAGAGCAGGAATTGGAAATAGGCGCTGCCTTAGGAGTGGTAATTGGAAAAACGGCTAGCAAAATCGATGAATTCCATGCTTTAGATGTGGTGGAAGGATATACGATTGTCAACGATGTTAGCATTCCGCACGATAGTGTTTATCGACCGGCAGTAAAAGAAAAAGCGCGCGATGGTTTTTGTCCTGTTGGTCCATGGATCATGTCAAAAACTGCTGTTCATAATCCAAATGCATTAGAAATTCGCGTATTAGTTAACGGAGAACTGAAGCAGAAAAGTAATACGAATCAGCTTGTCCGTACAGTAGAAAAACTACTTGCTGACGTAACGGAGTTTATGACGCTTACAAAGGGAGATGTGTTATTAGTCGGTGTTCCAGAGAACCCACCACGGGTAAAAGCGAAAGACCACATCCATATTGAAATAGACCAGATAGGAGTGCTTGAAAATACCATTGACATAGAGAAAGCGAGTGTGGGAGGGAGATTATGAATCATGCACGTGTAGCATACGATGGGTCTATTCAAGAGGCAACCGTCATCGATGATGATGTTCAACTGCTTGATGGTAGATTAGTGACACAAGATGAAGTAGTATGGTTACCACCTGTACAACCGAATACCATTTTTGCGTTAGGATTAAACTATGCGGATCATGCAAAGGAACTATCTTTTTCAGCAGTTCAAGAGGACCCGCTTGTCTTTTTGAAAGGTCCGAATACGTTAATTGGCCACAAAGGAAAGACAGTTCGCCCACATGACGTGACATTTATGCATTATGAATGTGAATTAGCGGTGGTGCTTGGCAAACAAGGAAAGCATATTCAACAAGAAGAAGCTTATGATTATGTGAGAGGTTATACGGTAGCGAATGATTATGCCATTCGCGATTACTTAGAAAATTATTACCGCCCAAACTTGCGTGTGAAGAATCGCGATGGTTGCACACCTATAGGTCCGTGGCTTGTTGATAAGGAAGATATACATGACCCGATGAATTTAACTCTGCGAACTTACATTAATGGAAAGAAAACACAGGATGGTACAACTGCAGATATGCTTTTAAGTATACCGCAATTAATCGAGTACTTAAGTAGTTTTATGACATTATATCCCGGGGATATCATCTTAACAGGAACGCCAAAAGGATCAGTCGATACAGTAGTCGGAGATGAAGTCGTAACTGAAATTGAAGGGGTCGGTCGCTTGGTAAATACGGTAGTTGGTGAAGAAGCGTTGCAAAACAGTTGAACTAGTAAAGGAGCCAATGCAATGCCACATTTGATTATCGAGTATACAGCAAATCTTCGGAAAGAAATAGATATAGCGAATTTGTTAAAAATCGCCCATCAGGCGTTATTATCACATCATGTCATTATTCCAATTGGGGGTCTTCGCTCCAGAGCAATCGTATTAGAAGATTATCTTATTGCTGATGGTACTGAGGATGATGCCTTTATCCATGCGACTTTAAAATTAGGAAAAGGGCGGACGGAGGCTGAAAAAAAACGGCTTTGCGATGATTTGTTTACAGCAATGACAGATCATTTAACTGCCGTTTTTAAAGTGCGTTACCTAGCCATCTCACTCGAATTATATGAATTTACTTTCCCAACGTATAAACTAAACAATATTCATCATCGCTATCCAAAGTAGGTTTTATCAAGCGAAAATAAAATAATCGGAGTTATGGCATCATAACAACCCTTTTTGACATCATATATCATTTAGTATATGATATATCCACTATGGAAAATAAACCGATTACTAAAAAGCAAAAAGCATATGATTATATGAAGTCGCGGATTATTGAAGGACACTATGCACCAGGACAACGTATCGTGATTAATCAATTAGTGAAAGAACTATCTACAAGCGCTATTCCGATTCGGGAGGCGGTTCGGCAATTAGAAGCGGAAGGGCTCATTGATTACCAAAACAATATTGGTCCGGTAGTGACGCCGATTAATAAGCATGAATATGTAGATACACTCTCCGTTCTAGCTGTCATGGAAGGATACGCAACAGCGTTAAGCAGCCAACATGGTATTCCAGAGGGGAAAATAGCGGTGTTAACCATGAAAAATCAACAAATGAAGGAGGCAATAGAAGCGTTTGATTTTCAAGCGTTTGGTCAATTAAATCGTGATTTTCATAATTTAATTTATCGCTATTGTAACAATACCTATTTGGTTGAAGAAATTCATAGATTATGGAGAAAACTAGATTCCATCCGCAGAGCAGGTTCCGCATTCCATCCAAAACGAGCAATAGCTTCGATTGAAGAACATAAGCAGTTAATCCATTTACTAAGCCAAAATAAGGAATTTGAAACGATTGAGAAGGCAGCGAGAAACCATAAATTAAATACGAAAGATTCATTTTTAAGTCAGCAGCATGTTTATGGAGAAGCTTTTTTATGAAATAACAAAGTATAAAATTAGCTCTTGTGTATAATAACATAACTGTATAAGCCACGTCCGGCCCATGAGCCCAGCAACTAGGCAACTTCACGAATCGCCCTACGATAAGTCATCATTGGTTCGTGTCCTTACCATGATTTCTAAAACTTTAGTTGCTTCGTTCCATTAGCTACGTTGCTAACCGGGGCTCTGCGCCTTTGTTCCATTATAGGAAAGTATAAGATTTTTTGGTTTATAGTATAAGAAAAACAAAGGCTTGGCGACAAGCCAAGTTTTTCTAATGATGGATAATTCGATTGTGAACGATAAAAAAAGCTATAATCTTTTGCTCACTTCCCCTTATATATTGTTGGAGGTGTCTTAAAATATTGGTTGAATAGACCATTACTATCAACGTGTAAGGGGATATTTAATAAGTAACCAAATACTATACTTTTAAATTATATATGATTTCATATATAATTTATTCGCATATAAAAATGCATAATTATTCGTGATTATGGATGAAAACATAATACGCACTATTGTAAGCGTTGTCTTGTTTTGTTTTTTGTATGGAGGTGAAATGATGGTTCGTAAAATAAGGGTGTTGATAGGGATTGTAGTATTATTTATTCTGGCTGCGCGTTCAGAAGGGATTGCTTCCACTAACTCTGAGCACCATTTGGTAATTTCGCACTTTTTACCAGGGAGTCATCCGATACAAACAGATGTTTTTCGAGCGATTGGTAATGAAATGAAAGAAAAGTCTCATGGTCCAAATGATCATTTTTATATTCATTGTTGTATTGCTTGTGAGGAAGAACCCTTCATTGGCACCTGTAAGATCAGAACAGGGATCAACAAGGGAAAAACTCCATACGATAAAGAGTATTTGGCCATTTCTAGCGTTATTTCTAATTAGTATTGGCGGAATTTATGTGGGGTTTTTACACCTACAGAAGCGGCTGGAGTAGGCGCAATGGGGGCCATGCTTTTTTCTTTTCTTTCAAGAAGATTGAATTGGAACTGGCTAAAACTTGCTTTTAATGAATCCGTAAAATTGACAGCATATATTTTTTTAATTCTTATTGGTGCTACGCCAGTTTTTAACGATTAGCAGACTACCAGTGCAACTAACCAGTATAGTCAGTCATTTGGAATGGAACCCATATGTTATTCTAATTGCTATTTTGTTGGCATTGTTTTTGCTTGGATGTTTGATTGAAGGATCGTCACTTATTGTGCTTACCATTCCCATTATCTATCCGATTATTTTAGAGTTGGGATTTAGCGGTGTTTGGTTCGGTATCATTATGGTAATGGCAATTAAATCGGTTCATTAACACCCCCACTTGGAATTAGTATTTTTGTAATTAAAGGAGTTGCTACAGATATACCTGTACAAACCATTTTTAAAGGCGCTATCCCGATGATTGCTGGGATGATAATTTGCCTCCTGATCCTCATTGTCTTTCCTTCCTTTGTCACTTTTTTACCGAGCTTAATGAGATAAATGATTAGCGAAAGGAGCTCTTTCAGAACATGAGAACTTCTTTTTATTTTGTAAGATAAGAAAGTATCAAATAAGGTGCTTGTGGATAGCGAAATAACCGGATAGTCACGTCCGGCTTCATCGGCCAGCAACGATGCGACTTGAGAAATGCGCCTTTCGATAAGGCCTCATTGGTTCGTCTCTAAGAGGAAGAACGACTAAAAACGGTCTTGCCGCCCAGACGTCGGCATACCCCAGTTTTAGTGGCATGGTCCCTTTATCCCGTAAGAAGGCGTTGTAGACTCCCACGGTCTAAGAATGGAAGATGTGAGCGGAACAAGTCGAAGCGGGAGGTAACAGCACCTAAATCCCCTATTTCGTAAGAGGTCTTTAAGTCATACCCTGGCGTTACTAACCGTCAACGGGGGAGGAAGAAACCCCCGCTGATGGAAGGTTCCCTTTATCTTTCGTTGATTCGTTCCATTCGCTACGTTGCTAAGCGGGATCGCCGATTCTTTGTTCGTACTTGAAGTTTTAGAAACTAATATTCTCATTAAATATAGCATTATAGCTTTCGGTGGTTTTTAAATTTTCCCGTACTTACGAGTATGATCATGTTTGTCTAGCTTGTTACATAGCTTTAAGGACAAGGGAATCTGTGGTAATGACGTAGCGCGCGTATTAAAAGTATTTTTAATTTTTTAGGCGGCCCTAAGATGTTAGTCATTGTTTCCACTTTAAGCCGTGAGGGAGCATCCACTCCACCCTTCTTCATTGAAATTTGCTTTATTAGAAACGAAACATAACATAACATACCCTATCAAGTCCACCTTATGTAAACTGCTGTGACTTAATTATTTTGCTAAAGCTTTGTGAAAATATGTTATGCTGAAATTAAGAACTGTAAGGGAGGCTGCTAGACGGTGAAAGTAAACATAATAGAGCTAAACGGGAAGCAACCATTATCTATAAATGAAATTGGAAACAACATTTGGATTGCTTCGGAAACACAAAAAAAGAAATATGAAATTATAGATCAAGCAAATACTTTACAAACAGAGGGGCTTACCGTTTTAAATTGTATTCCTATTCATGATGAAAAAAGGAGACGTTTTGAAGAACGGTTTTTAAACCGGCCTCGATTAATAGAAAATGAGCCGGGATTTATTGCGATTCGCGTATTACGCCCAGTGCAAGATGACATATATATAGTCTTGACTCAGTGGCAGACAGAGGAGGCTTTTCGAAACTGGCAGGCATCCACTGCCTACCAACATGCACATAGAAAAAGAAAAACCCAGCAAGGGATTGACCAAGAGGCAGGTGTTCTAAAAGACAAGCCCTATCACAAGTTGTATCGACCAAATATTTATTAAATTATAGAGAAATAGCAAATTATGAACGAAAGAGGACTGTAAGTATGGTAAATAAACGACATGAAAAATTATATTTATTTGAAAAAGCATTAAACTATACTGGAGTTGGATTAATTATTACTGATCCTAATTTAGAGGAAAATCCGATTATTTTTGTAAACAGAGGTTTTACAGAATTGACTGGGTATATGGAAAATGAAGTAGTCGGGAAAAATTGCCGCTTTTTGCAAGGAACAGAAACAGATCCTTACAGTTTGGAGCGGATTCGTCAAGCAATACAAGCAAATGAATCGATTACCATACAGGTATATAATTATAAGAAAGACGGGACAGGCTTTTGGAATGAGTTATCGATTGACCCGATGTGGGTGGAAGAAGAACAAAAATATTACTTTGTCGGAGTGCAAAAAGATGTGACCAATGAGAAGGAGAGCGAACGACTATTACAAAATAGTTTGTTAGAAATCGAAAAGCTGTCAACGCCTATTGTACCGATTCGCGATGATGTAGCAGTTTTGCCGCTCATTGGAAATATGAATGATCAACGGATGGAGACAATGATGGCAAATATATCTACCTATATGGAACAAGCCAATGAAGAATATATTATTATTGACCTATCTGGTCTACACGAAGTAGATACATATACGGTATCACGACTATTAAAGATACACCAATTTATTTTATTAATGGGTAAAAAATTATTATTTGCTGGCATTCGTCCTGATATGGCTTTAAAAACGGTGATTATTCAGGATACATTTAAAGATATAAACACGTTTAAAAATGTAAAGATGGCGTTGCATTATATAGATAAGGAGAGGGAGGATAAATAGGTTACACTTTAACAAGCAGCAGGCGACAACTACTTGAGCGTCTCCTTCTGCTTTTTGAGCTTTTTTGTCTGGAAAATTTTCCTCATTTACACTGGAGATTCCTATTACAAAAGTAGAGGCAGATTGTTAATTTCACTCTCCGCCTCCCCAACGTTTTCTAAAAGGGGAGGTTGTTTTTAATAGGATAAGAAAGCATAAAATGAGGTGCTTGTGAATAACGAAATAATCGAAAGCCCACGTCCTGCGCATGAGCCCAGCAACGATGGGACTTTAGAAATGAGCCCTACAATAAGGCATTATCGGTTCGTCTCTAAGAGGAAGGTCGACTAAAATTGGACTTGCCGACCAGACGTCGGGATACCTCGGTTTTAGTGGGTTCCTTTATCTCGGTTGATTCGTTCCAATTGCTACGTTGTTAAACGGCGTCTCGCGCTGTTCAATTAATTTTAATCCATAAAAGTGAAAGGCTTAACTCTGTTAGCTCGATCGAAAAATGGAAGCGACAATATTGTGTTTAATAATAGATTATATTATGATGTACTATGGTACAACTTTTATAATGAATTGTGAAAATAGTCACTTAAATGAAATGTGTTATCAAGTATGAAGTAAAGGAGCTTATTATGAAAATAGGGATTGATAAAATAGGTTTTTACGCTCCGCATTTATATGTGGACATGAATAATTTGGCGAAAGCTAGAAACGTAGACCCTGAAAAATTCACCATTGGTATTGGTCAGGAAAAAATGGCGGTTGCACCACTTACACAAGATGCAGTTACATTAGCTGCCAACGCAGCATTGGAAATTCTAGATGATGCGGATAGAGCTGCCATTGATTTTGTTATATTTGGTACAGAAACAGGCGTGGACCATTCAAAAGCAGCAGGGGTTTATGTTCATCATTTACTGAACCTACAACCTCATACGAGAACAGTAGAAGTAAAGCAGGCGTGTTTTGGTGCTACTGCCGGTATTCAAATGGCAAAAGGGCATATTGCTTTAAATCCAGACAGCAAGGTTTTAGTTTTAGCTTCAGATATTGCGAGATACGGGCTTCGAACTGGTGGTGAGGCGACACAAGGTGCTGGCGCAGTCGCCATGATCATTAGTAAAGATCCAAAAATTTTGGCACTTGAAGAGCCGTCTGCCTATTTAACAGAGGATGTGATGGATTTTTGGCGTCCGGTTTATTCCGAATATGCACAGGTAGATGGGAAACTTTCGAATGAAATGTACTTGTCCTTCTTTGAAAAAATTTGGAATGCCTTTAAGCAGAACACAGGGTTAGGCATTGGTGACTTTTCTGCTATTTGTTACCATCTTCCATATACAAAAATGGGATTAAAGGCTTTACGGATTATTTATGATCAAGGCACTAAAACAGATAAAGATCGTTTACTGGAAAACCTGGAATACAGTAAAATTTATAATAAACATGTCGGTAATATTTATACAGGCTCTTTATATTTAAGCTTCCTGTCATTGCTTGAACATCAAAGCAAGCTAAATGCGGGTGATAGAATAGGGCTGTTTAGTTATGGTTCCGGAGCTGTGGGAGAGTTCTTTATGGGTCTTCTGCAGACTAATTATCAAACCCATTTAAACACGAAACAACATCAGGATTTACTCGCGTCGAGAAGAGAAGTAAGTGTGGAAGAATATGAACAAATTTTTGAAGCAAAATTGCCAAACGATGGAACGGATTTTGAACTGGATGTAGACGCTGATCCAGCTAAAATAAAGCTCTCTGGAGTTGGTGGTCATATCCGCCATTATATGAATAGTAGTCAAGTGAAGAGTTAAAAATGTTTAAGCGGGTTTCTCATGTATGGAGAAACCCGCTCGCTTTTTAGGCTCTATACTAAATGTGGTGGTACTCCTTATTGTGGCAATGCGCAGAAAGATGCAAAAAAATACACTCATTCTCCTCTCTTTTGATAACCTTAAGTTGCAGACCAAAAGGTAAAGGAGAGGGAAAGAGTGCAATATCATCTTAACATAGACTTATTGGGGATAAAAGATAAACAAGTAGAAGTATGGGATATAAAAGAAGAACCCACGAAATTATTGGTAGAATTTTATACAAAAGTTAAAAAGCAAACAGCAGGCTTGTCTGCCCTGACTTTTTCTTAGTCCAAAAGTTTACGAAAAACTTTCACGATTGGTTATTTCTTGAGCAATGGCTTCTGTTAATTCTGAAGTCATTTTCGGAACAAATGATTTTAACGCTGGATTGATTACTGGTCCCATCATTCCTCCTGCTTTGATATCCAAATGCCCAGTCATTTCCGTCTGGGCTGCGTTAATCGCCTTAGCGCTAAATGCTCCACTACCGGTGAATTTTTCACTTAAACCCTTCAAGTCAAATGTTACTTCATTAGGCTTTTCCCATTTAGTGATAATTACCTTTAAATGTACTTTTTTATGAACGATACCGAGGTCGCCTTTGAACGTCCATGTCGATTCCTTATCGTTGATAATCTCATGATTAATATAACCAGGTACTAATGGCGCCCAATTGTTCATGTTGCTAACAAAATTCCACACATGCTCAATTGGCACATTTAAGGTTACCTCCTTCGTTCCACTAGGCATAAATCTATCCTCCTCCTTTTATTTATCTGCGTTTAGTAACAGATGTATTAAAATTTAGCAGCAATAAAACATAATAGCAAATTCACGCCCCATTTAAAGAATTATAACGTCCATCAGCAGCGAATATAAAATAATTATTAAGCTATAGTTTATTTTATACCACAAATAAGCTATATTTAACCATATATCAAAAGTAAGAGAAGCAATCTAGGTGGAGAATAGGGAAATTTCGAGATTTGTATTTTCACAGCAGGGGTTATTTACAGAAGAAATAGCTTAAAGCAAGTACACAACGCCATATAAGCAAGGCGAACAGTCAAGTCATAAGTAAAAACGAGCAACCAAGCAAAGTATGCGATCCTCCAGCTAGATCAAGTAACTGAGTAAGGCGAACAGTCAAGACACAAGCCAGATCGAGTAATAAGCAAACCGAACGTTTAAATCACAAGCTGATGAGCAAAAAGTAGAGAACTCAATCGAGACTTGGTCTAAATGGAGTATCAGTTATCCAGTATAAAATCAAATTTAAATCGTTGTAGAAGCAAACGGCGAACATGAAGGGGGTACGGTGAAGTGGGGATACTGATTCAAGGAAAGAGTGTTTCCAAAAAAGTAAATAATAATTGTATTTTAGATCATATCGACTTTACCTTTTGGCAAGGTGAAGCCGTAGCAATTGTTGGTACGAATGGTTCAGGGAAGAGCACGTTGCTTCGGCTTTTAACTGGGATTTCGGAGCCTTCGAGTGGTACTATTCAACGTGGTAATTGTCGTATTGGCTATGTACCAGAACAATTTTCGGTAAATATATCGTTTACAGGATTTGACTACCTTTATCATTTAGGGAGGATCGAAGGGCTATCCCGTGAAACATCGAAAAAGAGAACCCACCAACTTCTCGAGCAATTTGGTTTACAAGCAACTTCTAAAGCAATGAAGCTCTATTCTAAAGGAATGAGGCAAAAAATAAACATCATGCAAGCATTGTTACATTCTCCCAGTCTGCTAATTTTAGATGAGCCATTATCGGGTTTGGATAATACCGCTCAATTAGAAGTCGAGTCCATTTTACATGAGCTAAAGGAAAAAGGACTGACCATCATATTCACCTGTCATGACCATCTACTTTTAAAACAGCTTGCAGACCGTACTCTCCAATTGCGAAATGGCAAGTTCACAGAAGTTACTGAAACCATTTTAGCAACAAAAGAAAACACAGTTACGATTGAAACGACTCTTCCAGCTGACTGTTTAGTGCTGAAGCAATTTGACAACAACCCCAAAATAAATGCGATGCAAATACTTGCAAATAAAGTTATATTCAAAGTACACCCATTAAAAAGCGATGAAATGATTTTGCAATTGATTCAAGCCGGTGTTTCCATCATTTCTGTTACACAAATTAGACAGATTGACGTTTTCAATAATGAGAGGGGGTAAAGGAATGAAAGCTTTAATTGTGTATCATTTGATAGCTTACATGAAATCTTATAATTACGTTCCGCCTATGAGCATTTTTATTATGATCCTAGTAGTCAATTATTCTATCTATCCTAACCCCGTTTTAGCAAGCTATGGGATGACAGCTATCTATTTGTATATTATTGCAGCGTGGATTTCCCTTCGTTTTTTCCATACAGAAGATATGATTCAACAACAAGTAACCATTCTCCATGCTGGAAACGATAGAAAATATTTTTGCAGTATGTACCTAGCCGCAGGTTGTATTGTGGTTCTGTTAGCTTTTATTTCCATAGTTTATCCTATTGTATTTCGGATGTTTTCTAAGCAGGTAACGCTGCAGGAGCTTGGAATTGGATTTGCCACACATTGTTTATTAGGAATGGTTGCAATTGCCTTAAGTGGAGTATTTTCTAGAGCAATCATTGCGAACAAGATAAATTCCTGGTTAGGAATCAGTTTAATGCTTCTTGTGTCCATTGCCTCTTTAGGGTTAGAACAACTCATACCGGGATATTGGAAATACATATTATTTGTCCTTCCACCAGTTTCAGAATTAGCTTTACTTATGAGAGATCCATTAGACCTTCATGGCATTTTCCGTGTTTATTTATGGACCATGGCGTATACAGGTGTTGTGGTGGCGGTGTTTTTTATTATTTATCGTCGTAAAAAGAAATTTTTATAAAAAACATGGCATTTCAAGGTGGGAGAGGGAGTTTTGACGTATGAACATATTCTGTTTTTTGCTATAAAATGACCAAACCTACTTCCTACAAAGCGTCCTCTTAAAACTGGGAATCTTTTTATTTAATTTTTAGATGAGTAGGAATACACTTTTGTTCTATTTAACAGCAATCGACTAATCAAATGTTATACTGTGTGCGTTATTTATCGGCTATTTCCAAATCAGGTCTTTCGAATTTAGTTATGTTAGTTGTTACATTAATTATGTTTGTGTTTTCAGCTAAGGAATCGGCTGGAGTTTTACTTCCCATGCTTCTAATTGAGGATTTCTTTGCAATGTTCTATTATCGTCGTAATGTTATTTGGGAAAATTTAACAAATACTTCCATGGGTGTTGCTAAGTGTCACCAGTGGTTTTTATTTTTTACAGCAAGTAAATGATGGTCAGCTAAAACCAATTATTGGTGCGATTGTACTCTTAATGATTAGTTTAAATGTCATTCGTGATCGACTTGGAGAACGATTAACCAGATTTTACCAAATTCCTTATTTTTTACAATAATCATGGGAGTTCACAGTGGCTTTACGACGATGGTAGGAAATGATGCTGGTGCTATTATGACCATCTACTTGTTAGTAAAAGGTGTGCCAAAGAGGGGATTTATCGGAACAACTGTATGGTTTTTCATCACGTCAATTTGATTAAAGTTCCTTTTTATTTGCATTTATATTAATTAGCAGTTCATCTTTCTGTTTGAATGTGATCATGAGTCCGATTATTTTATTAGGTACCTTGTTAGGTGTTAGAATTTTATCACTTATACCACAAAAAGTCTTCACTGGTTTAGTTTTGCTATTGGCAGCTATAGGAGGAATATATTTAGTATTTGGTTAACGTCATGGAGGGGGCTAGAAAAGCTGAAAATCGCTTGTGAAAAAAATTCTGAGCTAAATATAGAGAATAACATAAGTCTATTCAGGGTCCATTTACTAAAAATTTATCTGATAAAGGCTCATTTGTATGAAGCAATTGCATGAATGAACTAGATGAAAAAGCTATACATAATAGATCACCATAATAACAAGTGAAATAAAAATCTTACCTGCAAATTTCACTTGGATCTCCTCCAATCATGCGTAATTTGTTCATAGATAAGAAACCACCATGGCTCGCCTAGAGCGCGAGCCACCATCTATTATGAAAATAAATTTTAAATCTAAAAAGAG
>NZ_QWLJ01000003.1 GCF_009917385.1 Roseburia sp. 1XD42-34
ATCATACCAAGGGGGCATTTTTTATTCAATCCTCATTTTGCTTTATTACAGGAATGCTTTCTTATCTCTTAAAAAAGACCTCTGCCACAATAGGACAGAGATCTTTTTTTGGCTTTCTTATATAACGCCTAGTTTATTTCGTAACACCATTTGTAAGATACCACCATGACGGTAATAATCAATTTCCACATCACTGTCGAAACGGGCAACAGCTTCAAATTCTGTTCGTTTACCTGTTTCGTCAACTGCTGTTACTTTAACTAAATCATGCGGTTTTACTTCTTCGTTTACTTCTACATGGTAGGTTTCTTTCCCAGTTAAACCAAGCTTATCAGCGCTTTCTCCCTGCTTGAACTGTAACGGAAGAACCCCCATCATCACTAAATTAGAACGATGAATTCGCTCAAAGCTTTCAGCAATAACCGTCCTAATTCCTAATAAATTGGTGCCCTTTGCGGCCCAGTCACGTGAAGATCCCATCCCATAGTCTTTGCCTGCAATAACCATAAGACCAGTATTGTCTTGCTGATACTTCATTGCAGCATCATAAATAGGCATCACTTCTTCCGTTGGCCAGTATGTTGTATAGCCACCTTCTGTTCCTGGTGCAATTGAATTACGGATACGAATATTTGCAAACGTACCACGCATCATAACTTCGTGATTTCCGCGACGTGAACCATAAGAGTTAAAATTACGTGGCGACACACCTTTATCTTGTAAATACCTTCCCGCAGGCATATCTTTAGCAATCGCTCCCGCTGGAGAAATATGGTCAGTAGTTACAGAATCACCAAATTTCCCAATAACACGCAGATTCTGTAATGGTACTACGGAACCAGCTTCTTTTGATAGACCTTCAAAAAAAGGTGGGTTTTGAATATACGTAGATTCGCTATTCCATTCAAACAACGGCTCATCCGTTGTATCGATTTGATTCCAACGTTCATTAGAAGTAAATACGTCTTCATATTCTTTACGGAAGATTTCTGGCTGAACCACTGTCTCTACTTGCCGTTTAATATCCTCCATAGAAGGCCAGATATCATTCATATACACAGGTTTGCCATTTTCATCTGTACCTAAAGCATCTTTTGTCAAATCAATATCGACCGTTCCTGCAAGTGCATAAGCGACAACCAAAGGAGGTGATGCTAAATAATTAGCTTTCACTAATGGATGTATGCGCCCTTCAAAGTTACGGTTTCCAGAGAGCACAGAAGCTACTGTCAAATCATGATCGATAATGGCCTGCTCAATTTCTTCACGTAAAGGTCCTGAGTTACCAATACAAGTAGTACATCCGTAACCAACCAGATGAAAGCCTAGTTTGTCAAGATATGGCGTCAGACCAGCGTCTTCCAAATAACGAGTAACCACTTTTGAACCAGGTGCAAGGGATGTTTTTACATAATCTGGCACCTCTAAACCTTTTTCGACTGCATTTTTCGCAAGCAGCCCCGCTCCTAGCATAACGTAAGGGTTTGACGTATTGGTACAAGATGTAATGGCAGCAATTGCAAGCGCTCCAGTTTTCATAACAGAGGTATTCCCATTCGAATGCTCAATAACAACCTCTTTGTCGAATTCTGACTTATCCAGCCCAAACCCTTGATTTCCAGCTGGTGCTGTAATTGCTTTATTAAATTCCTCTTTCATATTGGATAGTGCAATTAAATCTTGTGGGCGCTTTGGTCCTGACAAGTTTGGTTCAAGTTCAGACAAATTAATTTCAACAACCTCTGTATACTTTGGATCTTCTTGATCCGGTGAGTACCATAGGTTATTTAATTTGCAATATTTTTCAACAAGGTCAATTTGCTCTTGGGACCTACCTGTAAGCTTTAAATAACTTAGTGATTCTTTGTCAACAGGAAAGAATCCACAAGTAGCTCCATATTCTGGTGCCATATTAGAAATGGTAGCTCGATCAGCAAGCGGCATATCTTTTAATCCTGGACCAAAATATTCGACAAATTTGCCTACTACATTTTTTTCACGCAGTACTTGTGTTACTTTTAGTGCTAAGTCAGTTGCAGTTGTTCCGTTCGGAAAACTACCAGTAAATTTCACACCAATTACATCAGGTGCAGGGAAGTAAGATGGTTGCCCAAGCATACCTGCTTCCGCTTCGATTCCTCCAACACCCCAGCCTAATACACCAAGTCCGTTAATCATGGTAGTATGTGAATCCGTTCCCACTAATGTGTCTGGAAACGCATCATATTCTCCATCTTCGTTTTCCAGACCGTGAACAACATTTGCTATATATTCCAGGTTTACCTGGTGCACAATTCCGGTTGCTGGTGGAACTGCACGGTAATTGTTAAATGCCTTTTGTGCCCAGTTTAAAAATTCATAACGTTCCGCATTTCGTTCAAACTCTAATTCCATATTTGCCTTTAATGCATTTGATGTCCCATATTGATCCACTTGCACAGAATGGTCAATTACTAAGTCCACTGGTACTTCAGGATTAATTTCATCCGGTTTTCCTCCCATATCTACCATTGCTTTTCGTAAAGAAGCAAGGTCGACAACTGCTGGAACTCCTGTGAAGTCTTGTAAAATAACACGAGAAGGTTTGAATGGAACATCCACTCCTTCGCCTGCTCTCGTTCCCCATTTTGCTAATCCCTCTACATGCTCATCTTTAATTTGGTGACCGTCATGCTGACGAACCAGCGATTCCAAAAGTACACGAATTGAAAATGGTAGCCGGGATATCTTGCCTAATCCGGCTTCTTCCAAAGCTTTTAATTCATAGTAATTGTACGTTTTTCCATTAAGTTCAAATTGCTTTTTCACATTCAAAAAATTGCTCTTCCCCATGTGTGTACCCCTCTCTTCATGCTCACCGTATTAAAAAACACGGCATTTGTTATTACTTTAACAGTATAAAACCTCTCACTGTCTCTATCTTATAAGAAAATTCATGATAAAACAAACCATTCACCCCTACAACGGTTATAGTAAAAAATTATGCGAAGTGATAAGAAATACTTATACAAAAAAATATTATTGCAACGAGCCATTTATACGCATAACAAATTCACCAAACAATGGGCTCTGGTATTTTGGTTTTATTTCAATGAAAATTAAGCTGGAACTGGAAAGATAATCCGAAACGTGCTACCGATCTGTTCATTTGCCTTCATCTCTAAAAAGGCTTGGTGCCTTTCTAAGATTTGTTTTGTTATCATAAGACCTAGGCCTGTCCCACTCTGCTTTGTAGTGAAAAATGGTTCTCCTAATTTATGTATTATATCTTGAGGTATTCCAGGTCCTTCATCGATGATGCTAATATCTATATGAGAATCAGAAGAGCTGGTGAAAATACGAATGTTTCCTCCTTGGTCCATTGCTTCAATGGCATTTTTAATTAAGTTAATTAATACTTGTTTAATTTGAGAACGATCACAATAAATTTTTTCTTTTCCTGATCCATTATACTCAATATGAATACCTTTCATTTTTGCTTGCGGTCTTAGTAGTACAATGACATCATGTATCATGGATTCAATCGATTCCAGTTGTTTGGATTCCGTTAACGGCTTGGAGATAAATAGTAACTCTGATGTAATAGTCTCCATTTTTTCTATTTCCTCAATCATAATATTGTAATATTCTTCTTTTCTCACACCAGCCTGAAGTAATTGCAAGAAACCTTTTAAAGATGTTAAGGGGTTCCGGATCTCATGAGCAATACCTGCAGCCAATTGACCAGCTACGGACATTTTTTCTGACTGAATCATGATTTCTTCTACTTCTTTTTTATCTCGTATATCTGCAACAATGGAAATATAAAAAGTTCTACCTGTTTTACTATCTTTGAGTTTCGTTAAAGTACAAGAAGACCAAATAGACTTTCCATCACTATTGATTACATTCAATTGGTAAAAGAGTTTCATTAATGGATCAGCAGTACAACTTTCCTTTATATAATCGATATCCTCTGAAGAAATAATTTTATACCATGGCTTTCCAATTAACTGTGATGGTTGATAACCAAGGATACGCTCGACAGATTTAGAAATATAAATAAACAAACCATCTTCATCTAAAACAGAAATAATATCATGGCAGTTCTCTTCTATCCATGTAAGCATAGATGGCGATAGTGAAGATAATTGTAAATTTTTCCTTTGTTCTTGTTGCATTTCAGCCAAATGGATAGATTTATCTGTATTTCCTGTCTCTTTTTCGTACCTCATCATATTTCCTCCTCGTTTTGCAAATATCAACAAATCCTTTCTTTATACAGATATATGTGCTCGCCTCTGATAGTATGACGCTTGTTTGAAAATATTTTTCATCTTATAATGAAGTTAACTGCGCCTTAAACATCCAATTATTAGTAATCTTACTATAAGTACATGAAAAAATAAATTAAATAGTTAAATATTTTGTCAAATTATTACGAAATTTTGGTAAAAAAGGGAGAAAAAGGTGATATAATGTCGGTTCTTGTTGATTACTTAATTATTTTTTGGGGTTTTTTTATGATCGCTATTATGGCTATTGGTGGATACTTCATGTTTCGAAAATTTCTTAAGCGATTACCTAAGGAAGATGGGAAGTCTACTATGGACTGGGAAACCTATTATGTGAACAAAACGAAGCATATGTGGGGAGACGAAGAAAAGGAACTATTGGAAGAGTTAGTATCCCCTGTTCCAGAGCTGTTCCGTGATGTAGCAAAGCATAAGATAGTAGGCAAAATTGGCGAAGTCGCTTTAGCTAAAAACAAACAGCAGATTACTCGTGATATATTAATTGAAGGGTATATTATTGCCACACCTAAACGTGACCACAAATTTTTACGGAAAAAATTAGCACAAAAAAAGATTGACACGACTCCTTATGAACACTTCTTTCAACGATCGAAGGATGATTATGATGCTGATTGGAAACAAAAACATCAATCATAACAGAAACTCATTATCTCTATAAAGTGAATCTTCAACTGGCGGAGATTTTCATTCATCCCCACGGCTTGTGAGTATCGTAATGTTATGACCTAAAAGCCCTTGAACCAATTGGTATTTAGGTGCTAGTACCTCTCCTCCCCCCGCATAGACTTATTACAGTATAAAATGATCCTACGCCTGAAGCGGGACACTTACAGCACAACGGGATACATTTTTTATCTCCGCAATTATCTACTCCGGAAATAGACGGGGTTTCTAAGTCAAATGATGGGGAGAGACAGAAATAACTCACCCTTGTTTTGTCTTGCTGTCATCCGGACAGAAAGAGCTCTGATCCGTGGGCGCTTTTGGATGAGCCTTTACCAGTTGAGACCTTCTGAGGTTTCTCATCTCCATCTCTTATCCCGACAATTTCGGGTTTACTATTATTTATCCAATCCGAGATTCAATTCGATACCGGGATAAAGTAAGACGTGCAACTGAAAGCAACCGAAGTGTTAATAATCTAATCCAGTGTACCTTGCTTGATCGATTTTATTTGGTAATTAATCGCATTGTGATATATTATGAATATCGCAGACAAAACTTGCTCAGATTCCTTACTAATTTTACATATCTCGCATCTTTCAACTCAAGGCGGGAGTTAAGATACATATCCCGTTTCCAATGAATGCTATATAATAAATGAAACGAACCTTTAACACTGGGCAAAAAAATAGGATTCAATTATCCCCAATTCCTATAATGGCACTTTAGGTTTAAAAAATGAAATTTGCATGTGTTTTGTAGATGGATTTTTGACATCGTACATATTATGGTGTACTTTATTTTGAATTAATGCGTAACCCTAAAGAGTATTTTTTGGGTCATGAATTAAAACGCAGAAAGTAGTTGGGGACATAATGTATACTATATAGCAAAAGCCGAACAATTATAAGTTGGTTGTCCGGCTTGTTTGTTTTGAAAAATCTCCTAACATCGCTATGTCAAAATACCTGGCTTCCCGCAGATCTCATCACCTTTCTTGGAAAGCAAAAATCGCTATTCTGCGGGAACTTCAGCTCATGCTATTCCACAGGAACTTACATATTTAACTACGATAAAAACTTGCGTATACACAATGGATGATTTGTCGTTCGTTATTTTATTAGCTAATTTAGTTATGTCTCAGTCTCTTTTTACAAACTCGTATTTTTATTATAAGTGCTGTTTAATTGTTTCTCCAGCTGTAAATATTTATAAAGCATGGCTAATCGCCAAGTAAGTATCATCCCAAACGCCAACAGAAAGAACATGCCACTTGTTTCTCCTAGTGATATATGACTTCCTATGACGAGCTTAATGACGATACGGAATAGTAATAATCCAAACAATATAAAAGCAAATGCTTTTGATGGTATTAAATAGATCGCCTGATCTCTTATTTGAAACTTAGATGTCTTAATCAAAAAGATAGAACATATTACGCCGACACTAAACGCTTCAACCACTTGATACCAGCTAATTTGGAACACAGGGAATAAAAACATGAAAGCTCCTGTACTCATAAAAAGTGGTGGTAAAATGATTTTTTTAACTGAAGCAGGTTTTTTTGCTGCTTTTAATCGAAGAAATATCATCGAAGTAGCCATAATAGCTGCCCCGACTGTACTTGCAATAAACCAAAACATTTATAACCCACTTTCTCCCATCACCAAATTATCTGCTTATATGCGTTTAACAAAGAGGATTGAACAGTATAATAGTCAAAGCATTTCTAAATAGTTTGTTAGTAATTCAATTATCATGAAACACTTGAATGTACAAAATCATTCTTCATCGACCTTAACTAAAATTTTAAATGTAATACCCGATCAATGGCGTCATAAATACGATTTTCGTCAAACGGCTTCACAATGAAATCCTTAGCTCCTAGTTCAATTGCTTCAACAACTACCTTTTGCTGTCCCATTGCTGAACACATGATAACAGAAGCATGCGGATCTATGTCGATTATTTTTTTCGTAGCATCAATACCGTTCATTACAGGCATCGTTATATCCATTGTTACAATATCTGGCTCCAATTCTTGATATAGTCGTACTGCTTCTTTACCGTTCTCAGCCTCTCCGACAATTTCATGATTTTTCTTTCTTAAGATTGTCGCGAGCGCGGTACGCAAAAATTTAGCATCATCGACCACAAGTATTTTGGCCATTCTTTTTCCCCCTTGTTACTCCGTATCATTAGCAATTGATAAAATAATCGTCATCATTACCCCGACTACAGTTAAGTATACTCCTAAATCAAATATCATTGCGGTAGCTAATTCAATTTCACCGAATATAGGGAATTTAAAATAACCATAGGTTTGTGATAGGAAAGGCTGTTGAAACAAAAACGAGCCAACACTTGTACCAACCGCAACCGCCAAACCAATTGGAATTAAATTCACAAAATTGATTGGTAGCACTTTCTTTACTGCTTCCAACCCGTAAGCCATATTCATTAATAGAATAGCACCAGAAGTCATAAGACCTCCAACAAATCCACCACCAGGTGAATTATGTCCAGCTAGTAATAAATACACTGCAAAGCCTAACAAAATGAAGGCAATCAAAGATGCAGTGGTTCGTAATATAAGATCATTCGTTTTATACATGTGTATTGCCCCTTTAATAGCAGTTATACTATTTATTTTAATATAATATAGGGCAAAAATCCATTAGAAGCCAGAAAAGCCAAATAAACCTGCTAAATAAGACGTTAAAGCGGTCATCCAGTCGAAAAATAGCGCGATTCCCATAAAAATCATAATATATCCACCAATTTTAACCAGTTTTAAGCTATGTTTTTTGATCCACTTTAACTTACCTATAAAAAATGATAATACAAAGAAAGGTACTGAGAAGCCGAGAATATACCCAACCATCATAATCATTCCTGTATTTGGTTCCGTTGCAGCCAAGGATAATACGATGCCTAAAATCGGACCTGTACAAGGTGTCCATCCTAATGAGAACGCTAACCCGATAATAAATGTACCAAAAAAGCCGGCGGGGCGATTTTTAAAATTGATTTTCCGATCTTTCATTAAAAAATCAAAATTCAATACGCCAACAATAACTAAGCCAAAAAACACGATAACGACAGCACCGATTTGCCTAATGACATCTTGGTATATAAGCAAAAATTTCGATATACCAGAACTCACAAACCCCATCATAATAAACACAGCAGAAAACCCGAGTAAGAAAAAAATTGTATGTAAAATGCTTTTGGCATTCAGCATTTTATTGTCTTCGGTTAATTCGCTTACACTCATCCCAGTAATGTACGATAAGAATGCAGGATATAGTGGCAGTACACAGGGAGATATAAAGGAAAGAAAGCCAGCACCGAAGGCAATAAATACATTTATCTCAGACAATGGTATACCCCCTTTGTATTCAATGCTATTGTATCAAACAAGTCAAATAAGTCTATGACCAATTTTGACAATAAAGTGAAAACGCTTTATACGAGTCCTGATTATAAATGTGTGATCAAAATGGTTTTAGGCTTAGATGATAGGTAGAAACAGAGTAATGCATGGATTTCCATAAGTAGAAATATGAGAAACCATAGACACAAAATTTTACAGTTATTTCATAGAACGTATCTACCTACTTTGCTACCAAATTAAATGATTTGCACCTATAGAATCACCCCTTACTATTTTGTAGTAAGGGGTGATCAGTTGCAAGCTATTAACCTTATTAATATATGCATAAGTGCCTATTTTCCAGACTGGTTGTTCATTGCACGCATCATTTGATTAATTTTCTTTTGGGATGGTTTTTGACCCATTTGCATCATTAAGGTACGTAGCATTTGCTCATTAATTGGTGGGTTCTTTTTCATATAGTTCATCATATATTTTCTCGCAAGAAAAAATCCAAGAGCAACACCAATAATTAACGCTGCCACAGCGATTAATACGACCCATATTGTGTCCATGTATAGCTTTCCTCCTTCGTGTTGTCTCTTATACAGTATAGTAAATCCAGGTTAGGAATACAATACTTCGTTTTGTTCTAATCGACTGTATTCCAAAAGGGGAGTTATCCATCCAAAATTTTTTATATTGTCACCAACAACAAAAAGCAAAGGATGGTAACTACGCAAAATCGGAAATAACAGCTCTTCTGCGCTTTCTAACGTTTTACAATGAAATTTTAATTGTGTTTCACTTATATGTAAAGAAATAAACGCCTTTCTATTATATAAGCTAACCTTATCCTTGTCTATATTTACAAATAAGTTTGTGGATTCGTGACGTTGGATGGATAACAAAATTTGATCATAACAAATACGCTCTGTAATATATTCGAATTGCTTGCGCAAATCTGCACGATAAGGTAGCAACTCAAATTCTCTTAAAAATCGATATAAGATACTGCTTTTATGAAAATAATACATAGCTACTTCTTTTGTTAAATGATAAACCGAATACGTGTACATAGGTAATCCTCCCTATTCCCACTAATTGTGATGCTGCTCGTATATTTTTTGAGATACACCTATTATACGTATTCGCTATTAAAAATACTGTCAGATTATAAAGCAAACAACCACTTCTTTTGTCTGGCTATGGCGAATTACATAAAAAGAGAAAGACCTATGGGCTAGATCTTTCTCTCCGTACTTAATTTAAAAGTGATTCTACATGCTTAATAACATTTTCAACTGTAAATCCGTATTCTTCCATTACTTTCTCGCCTTTTGCAGAGGCTCCGAATGTTTCTATTCCGATAACTTTTCCGTGTTCACCAACATATCTTTCCCAACCGAATGGAGAAGCCATTTCGATAGCAACACGTTTTTTAATAGCTGCTGGTAGAATTTGTTCTTGATAGCTCTTATCTTGGGCTTTAAAACGATCCCATGAAGGCATGCTAACAACACGCGCTTCGATGCCTTTTTCTTTTAGTTCTGCTTGCGCCCGAACAGCTAATTGAACTTCAGACCCTGTTGCTAAAAGAATCACGTCAGGTGTTTCCCTTGCTGCCTCACTTATAATATAAGCGCCTTTCTTAACCCCTTCATATGCATGTTCTTTTGTACCAGGTAACGTTGGTAAATTTTGTCTACTTAATACAAGCGCAGTTGGTGTATCTGTTGACTCTAAAGCCAAACGCCAAGCAGCTTGAGTTTCATTACCATCAGCAGGTCGAATAAGCGATAATCCAGGCATTGCCCTTAACGAAGCCAATTGTTCAATTGGTTCATGGGTGGGTCCATCTTCTCCCACTGCTATTGAATCATGTGTAAATACGTAGGTAACGGGTGTATTCATAATGGAAGCAAGGCGAATGGATGGGCGTAAGTAATCACTAAACACAAAGAAAGTACCCGCAAACACGTGTAAACCTCCGTGTAATGCCATCCCATTTAAAGCAGCTCCCATTGCATGTTCACGTACACCAAACCAAATATTACGACCGGCATAATTATCCTTTGAGAAATCACCTTCATCGTTCATGGTTGTTTTATTGGAGCCAGCTAAGTCAGCACTGCCTCCAAAGAAATTTGGAACAGTTTTAGCAATCGCATTTAGTATTTTCCCAGAGGATGCTCTCGTTGCTAGTGTATCCTCCTCTGGTTCAAAGTCTGGCAATTCCTTATCCCAATCAACTGGAAGTTTACCATGAAGTGCAAGCTCAAACTCCTCAGCCCGTTCTGGATATCTTTCTTTATACATTGCTAACTGCTGATTCCACTTTTCTTCAGCCTCGACACCCTTTTGGACAATTTTTTGATTAAAATCCGCATATACTTCTTCAGGTACATAAAAATCTTCATGTGTCCACTTATAATATTCTTTTGTCAGCTTAACCTCATCTTTTCCTAAAGGAGCACCGTGAGAAGCTGCAGAAGCAGATTTATTTGGCGATCCGTATCCAATTACTGTTTTCACTTCAATTAACGTGGGCTGTTCGTGGTTTTCTTGGGCAGCTTTAATTGCTTGTCTGATGGCATCGACATCATTGCCATCTTTCACCGTTAAAACTTGCCAACCATAAGCTGTAAATCGCTGTTCAATATCCTCAGAGAAAGAACGGTTTAAATCTCCATCTAAGGAAATATCATTGGAATCATAAAGCGCAATCAGTTTTCCTAAACCTAAATGCCCTGCAAGAGAAGCAGCTTCATGAGAAATCCCTTCCATTAAATCGCCATCACTAACTAACGCATATGTGTAATGATCGACAATTGATAAATCCTCTTGATTAAATTTAGCAGCTAAATGAGCTTCTGCCATAGCCATACCAACAGCCATACCGATACCTTGTCCCAAAGGACCAGTAGTTGCCTCTACCCCATCAGTATGATGAACTTCAGGGTGACCTGGCGTTTTTGAACCCCATTGGCGAAATGATTTTAAATCATCTATGGATACGTCATATCCTGATAAATGAAGCAAGCTATATAATAACATCGATCCATGTCCTGCAGACAAAATAAACCGATCCCGGTTAAACCATTTCGAATGCTTAGGGTTATGGTTCATAAAGTCTGTCCACAGCGTATAAGCCATCGGTGCTGCCCCCATTGGAAGACCAGGGTGACCCGAATTTGCATGTTCAATAGCATCAATAGATAAAGTTCTAATTGTATTGATAGATTGTTGCTCGATCGTATTTGCCATATTAAAGTTAGCCCCTTTCGTAATTCATAACTATCTTCATTCTATAATGAAACCTACTTTGTCACAAGTGAAACCATGCACTTATAACAAAATAGGCTCATTCGTTAATTTTTGTTCTTCTTTTGTAAATCCTTTACTTTTTTTGGTGTCACATCATTTCCATCAGGATCTACTACCTTCATTGTTTTAAACTGATTCTTGAAAGAATGTCTTACACCTTGCAAATATTCATGCCGCAGTTTTTTTTGTTCATTTTGTTCGGAAATCGTAAGACCATCTGCTTTTGATTTTCTTGCAAGTTGATTGATTCGTGCTATTTTATCTTTTGAGAGCATCATTTTACCTCCCTAAATATTAATTGCTAATTCTCTGATTTTCTAATGCACCATAAATATTATCTATTATGGCTATTTGACAATGGATTACGTCATGATAAAACAGGTACAGTTGGCTTGGATTTATTTACAGTAACACAGAAAAAAGACAAGTGCAAAAAACTTGTCTGACTTGAATCTGCAGGTTCTGACGTATGGTGAATTTCACTCTTTAAGCTTCATTTTCGAATGCTTAACGTTATGGTTCGTAAAGTCCGTCCACAGCGTATAAGCCATTGGTGCTCCGCGTCATAAATTAGGAATCTTCCAATCTTTCATAGAGGTAATTATCTCTAATTTTAATAGATGGTAGCCACAGCGGATTCAACTGCAGCCGTGATTTTATTCTTAGCTTTTTAAATAATCATAGTTAACTTAACTCTGTTTGGTGCTCCTGATACCTTCTGTGCACAGTGGCTTTTGATACATGATAACCTAACCCATTTAACGTAACAGCAATTTCTGCAAATGTTAAGCCGCTTTGCCGGAGCCTTATTACTTCTTCGATCGGGAATTCTTTTCTTTCTCTTCCTGGAGCTTTATGCCGATTGGTTAGGTTTACGCTTGGATCATATCCATCTGCTATGGCTTTGTCCATTCCTCGTTTTATTTTTAAATTATGTATTTTCCGCTGGTATTCCTCTACAATTCCGACGATTTGCAAAACCATCGAGTCTGCCTCAGATAATTCCAATTTACCACCATGGTAAGCGGTATATACAGGAATATTTAATTTATGTAGCTGATGGAAAAGAGCTATTTTTGTATTCCCTCTCCCTAAGCGTGTTTCATCTTGAATTAATAAACATTCTGCCTTTTTTTCGGAAAATAGCTCCAGTAACTGAAAAATCCCATCACGATCAATCGTATATCCACTTTCTCGTTCCTGGATGCACTTTACGACCGTAAATTGGTAGTCAGCTGCTAATTTCATCAGTTCTTGCTTTTGTCTAATCAACGATGTTTCTTGGATTTTTTTATCTGTGCTCACCCGACAGTAAATTACTGCTTTCACAATTTTTACTCCTTCTAAATGATTAACTCATTACAATAGAATAATATAAGAAACCTAAAGTTAATGCAAAAGCTACAAGATAGAATACATCTGTTTTTGTCAGTTTTTGAAACATCCAATAGCCCTCCTTCATAAAATGGAACTTTTGTTCGCTTTTGTAATTTTATTATACACGAACGTATGATCCTGTCAAGCGTTTTTCGAACGAATGTTTGCGTAACGTTTTATCTAATGGTAAACTAAGGATAATTAATCTTATGTGCGAGGTGATAGATTCATGACTAAACTTTCCAAAAGGCAGCAAATGATTTTAGATTATATAAAAGATGAAGTAATGCAGAAAGGTTATCCGCCATCTGTGAGAGAAATTGCAAAGGCCGTGGGGTTAGCATCTAGTTCAACCGTTCATGGTCATTTAGCAAGAATTGAAGACAAAGGATATATACGAAGAGACCCTACCAAACCTAGAGCCATTGAAATCTTAGATTTCAGAGAAGATAATTCCATCCCGAAAGAAGAAGCTCGCTATGCACCTGTAATAGGAAAAGTTACTGCTGGTTTGCCGATCACAGCGGTGGAAAACATTGAAGAATTTATTCCATTACCGGCAAACAGTGCTGGGCCTGATGATAATTTATTTGTTTTAATCATAGAAGGAGAAAGTATGATTGAAGCTGGGATTTTGGACGGCGATATGGTAATTGTAAAACAGCAGAATACTGCACAAAACAGTGATATTGTTGTTGCTATGACAGCAGAAAATGAGGCGACTGTGAAACGGTTTTTTAAAGAAAAGGATCATATACGCTTGCAACCAGAAAACGCAACAATGGAGCCTCTCATTTACGATAACGTGACTATTTTAGGAAAGGTTATTGGATTATACCGCAATTTACATTAAAAACTGCCAAACGGCAGTTTTTAATGTATGAGGCAATTCCTGCTAATAAAAATACAGCACTACCTTTTTTAGGGTATAGCGCTGTTATATTTTTTGTTTATTTACGAACTATCTTGTATGTGGATCAGTAAGATCATCCGAGGTGCGTAATGCCCATAAAGGTGTATTGTAAATATACTTTGGCGCTGGCTTTAGATACGAAATTGAACCGAATGCAATAGGTTTTTCGAATAATTAAAGTATCCGTATCCATACTTCTTCCATGAGCCCACTTTCCATTGCCACTCGCATCTCCTTGAGAAAAATGGAACAAGGCATAGGAGACTTGTTGCTTTTCTAATTCTCTAGGAAAAGTACTTAGTACAACGATATTATCCTTCTCTTCCAACTCACAAATTGTGGCATACCACTGATTTTGATGCATGGTGTCTCTTGCTAATAACCAAGATAGCATATCGCGTACACCGCTATTGTTCGTCATTTCGTATAAGCGAGCAACTTGTGATCATCTTTGTGACTCTGCGTTTAGATTCGTCCTAAAATCAGCTAATAAATTTCCGTTAGCAATGATGTAATCTGAAGTCCTTCTGTTTCCAACACTGTCTGCAGGCATCGCGACTAAACCAGAAACAATCGCTTGCTGAGGATTTGAACCACCTAAAATCGCATCAATTAAAGGACCCTTCGCAGCATCCTATAATTCAACATCGGGTGCATCATCTAGTAACCTTGCAATCATTGTAGCTATCATTTCAACATGAGTAATTTCCTCTGTTCCTGTATCCATTAACAAGTCTTTGTACTTCCCGTTTCCCCTTACACTCCATCCTTTGCATCATAACAGATATCTCCCCAAACTGTCCGCCAAATATTTCTAGAAGTTTTTTCGCATAGACGGGATCGGGCGTTCAGAATTAGCATGGTATTGTAATTCTTTTACGTGATAAAACAAATTTTTCTCACTTTCCATGTCACATATCTTACATCCTATACCATTGCTTCATTCTTCCTACATAATAAAACTTTTATTCCTAAAAGCTGTAGCCAGTTAAAGTCCTT
This sequence comes from Roseburia sp. 1XD42-34, assembly GCF_009917385.1. Taxonomy (GTDB): domain Bacteria; phylum Bacillota; class Bacilli; order Bacillales; family Amphibacillaceae; genus Virgibacillus. The sequence continues at coordinate 14,951 of NZ_QWLJ01000003.1, forward strand.
GTTTTCATACTGAAACAGTTAATTAATATGACCTTTTCATTTTATTCAAACTGTTTGGTTTTAAAATATTTTCTTCGCATCCCTATCTTCCTTTAATATTTCTACAGCTTCTCTAAAACGTTGCGAGTGAACAACTTCTCTTTCCCGTAAAAACTTCAAACTATCATTTAAATCGGGATCATCAGACATATCAATAATCCATTGGTATGTCGCCCTTGCTTTTTCTTCCGCTGCAATATCTTCATATAAATCAGCAATCGGATCTCCTTTTGCCTGAATATAAGTAGCTGTAAATGGTACACCCGCTGCATTATGATAAAACAATGCTCTGTCGTGATCCACGAAGTGCTCTCCAATACCTGCTTGCTTTAATTGTTCAGGCGTTGCATCTTTTGTTAATTTATAAACCATTGTGGCAATCATTTCCAGATGTGCAAACTCCTCTGTTCCAATATCATTAAGCAGTCCTACTACTTTACCCGGGATCGTGTAACGCTGATTTAAATAACGAAGCGCTGCAGCGAGTTCACCATCTGCTCCTCCATATTGCTCGATAAGAAATTTCGCTAGCATTGGATTACATGTGCTCACCTTTACAGGATATTGCAGCTTTTTTTCGTAATACCACATTTGGTTTCCCCCTATCCACTAGATGTTGTTTTCCATTTACTAAACTTGCCATGGCCAAGGTGTGTCTTTCCAATTCCATGGATAGTCGGAAAAACTTTTCCCAAAATGCATGAGTGGTCCAAACTGCTTTTCAAAATCAATTTTTAACTGCATTGTTTTTTTAGATAGTTCGTTAAATTGTTGAATAGCTTCATAATCATTGGGATGGGTGTCTAAATAAAGGTTTAACTCAACTAGGACAAAATCGTTTGCTTGGATTTCCTCGAGTCGTTGGTAGTATTCGGGAGGCATTTGCTTATTCACCTTGATCGCCTCCTTTATGAGGATTTGGATAAGGACTGTATAATTGAGGCCAAAGAGTACCATGATAGAGTGCTTCTTTTGGAGTGTTAAATTGCTTTAATCCATATGGTTGAAATCCCATATATAATTGGGGTGGCGTAGCGTAACTTTTCACTTTAATGGGTTTACATGGGTCATACGGACTTATATAAGGTTCCCAATATTTATACTGTGTGAACATAATATCCTCCTTCCTTGTCATCCATTAATCATAATATGACGTTAACTTACATTTATTCATACAATAAGCAAAACTTAATGAACCCGTATTCGTCAAGCTATACTGCTTTTTTATACCTTTACAACTCATCAAACGCATCGTAAATTTTTTCCATATGTCAATTTTTATAAACATGTTGAAATGCTTTTGACTTAAGGGCTAGTGGATTCTACAATAAATGATGAACGTAAGATTGTTTTTTGTTAGAGCAATTGTGAATTACGTATGTCACTTTTAATTTTTCGTGAAAAAGCTTTATAGAAAATGATATTTTGCAAGGAACAGAGTTTGAACCAAGTAATATTTATCACTTCACGTGAAGCTTAAAAATTTTCTCTTCAAATGACGATTTTTTCAAAAAAATCATTTTATATGAACAAAGTGCGGGGCGCGCGTTTAGCAACGTAGCGGATGGAACGAATCAACGAAAGATAAAGTGAACCTTCCATCAGCAGAGTTTTCTTCACCCCCGCTGATGGATAGTACCACAAGGGTATGACCTAATGGCCTTTGGACGAATCTGAGATTTAGGTGCTGTTACCTCTCGCTTCGACTTGTTCAGCTCAAATCTTCCATCCTTAGACCATGGGAGTTTACAACGCCTTTTTATGGGATAACAGAATCATGCCACTAAAACGGGGGTATACAGACGTCTAGGCAAAAAGCCCGTTTTTTAGTCGGCCTTCCTCTTACAGGCCAACCGATGAGGCCTTATTGGAGAGCCATTTCTAAAGTCACCTAGTTGCTGGGATCATGCGCAGGACTTGGGCTTTCGGTTATTTCGTTATCCCCAAGCACCTCATTTTATACTTTCTTATTTTTTGAAAAAAACGAAGCACTTTTTGTGCTCCGTCACCATACAACGTTTCTAATCTCCTTTTCGCTCCCATAATCCACAGATTCTTCCTCTGATTGCGCTTTCAAAATAATGCTATTTACATTATCCAAATTAATGATTGTGTTTTTGCTTTTGTACCACTTGGAATCATATCTTTTTAAACTAAAGAAAAAGTCATTTTTGCTTTCTCGCTCTTCTTCTGTAACAATTTCAGTGCCATCCGTCATAATAAACTTGATTGTATATTTTTCCATCATCTACACCTCCCCTTCTTTCTATGATACGATAAAATGAAGGAAATTTCCCATTTTCGATATCATTGTTTTAAAAAAATTAATTTAAAGGCGAGAAAAAATGAAGCTGTTGGTTTTAATGTATAGATGCAAGATTTATTTCCACCGTTATATCCGATACTTATTTTTTCCATAATTAACGAGAAGATAAGGGTATAGACAAAAATTAGTCATACTGTACGAGATTAAAGTATTATGTTAGTTCACAGTATCAATAAAAGCAATTCAAACCTATGGCAGCAAAGGTAAGGAAATAAATAGATAGATAGGGGCTGGAGAAACTAAAATGGCCTCATGTTGCCAGATAGCATCAGCAAAAATAAAGTTAATCCTGTGCTTTTATTATTGATCGAGTAAAATATTGTAGTATTTAGAAGAAATATAAGATGATACTCTGTTTACCAGTATACTGTAACAATTAATATAGAAGCGGGGAAGTGTTTTGGTAAAAAGGCTTTAAAAAGTTAGCTTACATATAGATATATTCAATATTCTATCCTGGGAAAAGCTTAAAATTACAAAATATAAACTTCATTTACCCTCGTGTAAAATAAATAATGAGCAGCTCATATACACTATCATATTGCAGTTATACGAGAAAGGTAGAGACTTAGGAAGTATAGGCTTTACTCAGAGAAATAATAGGAAACTAGGATTTAGATCAGGAGATAGATACTTATGCACGCTAAAAAAATTAGAGGTTGGAAAAGAAGAATAAAACAGCTTGAGACATGGAAAAAAGATAGTTATTTTCTTGATATTAATTCTTTAAGAATGTACGGAGTTGAATATAGAAAAATATTTAACTTTGATGAACGATATTGTATCCCAGATTGGTTTAAGCGTGAAGTCGTATTAAGCTTTATTGATGTTTTTAAGCGTTGGGAAACTCAGGCAAAAGATGAATTTGAAGAGTTTTATATGTGCTTACACATTAATGAAACCGATATTTTCGCCTCTGAAATAATAATTGTTATTACAGACGCAATTAAAGTGTATAAGAGTAAGTTTAAGAAAGTTGAAAATTATAAACCAAGGCCGGATTGGATTATTACGTTCGATAATAGAAAATGGAACCCATATTATCTTTATTCAGTCTGGCTGGAGGATGAGGTTAATTCACTATCTGACGCAGATAAAAGAAAACTAATGCAACATTTAGTGAGAGTGGATAAAAATAAAGTTAATTCTTCAGCACTAAAAGAGTATATTATTCGAGATTCTATTTTTTGGTGTTTAGATATTAACTATGCATAATACACATTGAAAGGTGTAACCATAAAGATCTTTTTTCATTTAGTCGGTGGATGGCTTGTCAGTAATAAATACAGCATTCGTAGCTCATACCCCTCCTTTTCATCAATTTGGAACGTTCCATCGGCAGATTGATGAAAAGGTTGTTGAATTTGAGAACAAAAAAGAGTCACTTACATGAAGTCTGGGCTGCCACCGACCTGTAACTCCTCGATTAGGTTACAAAAGCTGATATTTGATATATAGCTTTTATTTAGATAGAAAAGCTCATAAGCCCCCAAATGAACTTGGACACTAAGAGTACAATTTAATATAATACAAAATGTCAGGGAGGCTATCACTATGAAACGAACAAGACATTTTAAAGAATTTAAAACGCAAGTAATTAAAGAAGCAATGGAAACTGGGAAAACATCGGCTGTTGCACGTCGATATGAGCTCAATCCAAATATGTGAAAGAATACCTCCAAAAATGCCAAATATGAATGCGCATATCGAATCATTCCATTGGATAATGGAAGATGATTGTATGTTTCGAGTTTGCAACCTATGAAAAAGCATATGAATCGATTACAGATTTTACGGGCTTTTACAACCAACGACGCATTCCTTCAAGCATTGATGACTTAACACCATATGAATGTTATGAGTTATACAAGGAAAAGAAAGTAAACATAAAGGAAATACGGGTTTAGCCCCCCTTCCATTTTTTCTTCCTTTTATCCTGCCTTTCAACATGCCAATGCTGGCATGGAATCAAGGGCGAAGGAGAGCGAAGGGCAAAGCCTTTACCCCTTGATGGAATGATAGCATTGGCTATCACCTTAGAAGGACTAAAGTGAAGGTAATTCATGAAAAATAACGAATTTCTAAATAAAAGTTAGTTTAAGAGTGTTTTTGTCCAAAATTAGGGGGTTAATCCGCCCTAAAACGCTTAGTTTTTAAAATACAGTACAATAATCAATGTTATTCAAGAGGTCGAGCTAGAAGAGATCATAAAATTATTGAAGATGCTATTAGAAATTATGAACCCGATTATGAATTACCAGAGTTATTAACTTGACTTTTCAACCCCATCCATCTAAGGACGGGACTTTTTTATTATTGTAGTTGCATTTGCGGTGGGGAAAAGCATTCTATTATTATTATTTGATCCTGGAACAAAACTGGTTAGAATTAACCGCCTATTTCAGTTATCCTAAGGAAAATCAGAAGAATTATATAAACGACGACCAATATCGAAGGGTGTCATAGACAACTTAGAATAGTCACAAAAGCAAAATTCGCTTTTCGATCCTGATGGTGGATACATTAATCCCTATACCAAAATTTTCTAAATAAATTATACGCCAAAAAACTATCAAAAAAACACTCGTTTAAGAATACACAATACATTTAACGAAGCAATGAAGAGAGCTGTATTAAATAAAAAATAACTTTTAACCCCTGGGAAGGAGCTGTCATAAAAGGGAATTCTAAAAACGATGAAATTAAATTCATTAAGCCCTCGGAAGTGCCAATGTTTTTAGAGCACTCTTATGAATACGGTTATATATATTGGATATTTTTTAAATTGCTACTCGAGACAGGTATGAGGAAAGGTGAGGCGGCTGCATTCCAATGGTTCGATATCAATTTCAAGAACATGACTATAGAATTAAATAAAAACCTTGATTTCCAAGCAAAAACAGACGATGAATTATTTGGGGATACAAAAGATTATAATTCAAAAAGAGTTATTTCAATGGGCAAGTCTATAGCAGATGACTTAAGATACCACCCAACTTGGCAGAACAGAAATAAAAACTTTTAAAAAACAAGTACTACTATAAATACAATTTAATTTTGTGTAGAAAAGATGGAAATTATATGCCGAAATCAAGTTTATTTAGTGCATTTAGACGTATTTTAAAACAGGCTGGAATCTACTACCTATCCACTCTCTCAAGCACACGCATGCTGTTATGCTTAGAAGCAGGTGCGGAAATGAAGTACATCCAAGAGCGATTAGGACATGGAAGTATAATGATTACATCGGATATTTATTCTCATATTTCTAAAAAGATGGATCAGAAAAATATGGCTCAATTTGAGAAATATATAAACAATATTTTAAACAGCAGCAAATAATTTCCTGATTTTTTGTGGGTGTTTCGTGGGTGAAACAATTACATAGTGTTAAAGAACTTTCCACCCACCAAACCAAAAACCCTCAACACCAACAGTGCCGAGGGTTTCCGTGATTAATAAATTCTCAAATATTGTTCTCTTTCCCAAGGGTGGACTTGTGTTTTAAACATCTCCCACTCGATTTCCTTTGCCTCAATAAAATGCTCGAATAGATGTTCGCCTAAGGATTTAACAATAACCTCGTTTTTCTTTAATTCTTCTAAAGCACCAGCTAATGTGCTAGGCAGATCATGAACGCCGTTTTCTTCACGTTCTTCTTTTGACATCACATAATTATTACGGTCGACAGCTGGTGGTGGCGTCATTTCCTTTTCAATCCCATCTAAACCAGCAGCTAATAAAGAAGCAAGCGCTAAATAAGGATTCGCTGAAGGGTCGACACTACGAGCTTCTACACGTGTGCTAATACCGCGAGAATTTGGAATACGCATGAGGCAGCTTCGGTTTGCACCAGACCAAGCAATGTAGCTTGGTGCTTCATAACCAGGAACTAGACGCTTATAGGAATTAACAGTTGGATTTGTAATTGCTGTAAAGCTACCGGCATGTTTAATAATACCAGCGATAAATTGGAAAGCAACCTTACTTAATCCCATATCTCCTGCCTTATTATAAAATGCATTTTCGCCATTTTTAAATAACGACATATTCACATGCATTCCGGATCCGTTTACTCCGAATAGTGGCTTCGGCATAAACGTAGCATGCAGATTATGCTTGCGTGCAATCGTCTTAACTACAAGTTTAAATGTTTGAATATCATCAGCATGCTTTACGGCATCTGAATATTTAAAATCAATTTCATGTTGTCCAGGAGCGACTTCGTGGTGGGAAGCTTCAATTTCAAAGCCCATTTCTTCTAATTCAAGAACGATGTCTCGACGGCAATTCTCTCCTAAATCAGTTGGAGCAAGGTCAAAATAACCACCGTGGTCGTTTAGTTCCATAGAGGGTTCGCCTTTTTCATCAAGCTTAAAGAGGAAAAATTCAGGTTCTGTACCAATATTAAAGGCATCAAATCCGAGCTCCTCCATTTTCTTTAAATTACGTTTTAAATTATAACGTGGATCTCCTTCAAAAGGAGTCCCATCTGTTTTGTAAATATCACAAATGAAGCGAGCAACTTTGCCTTTTTCTGATGTCCATGGAAAAACAACGAATGTATCTAAATCAGGGTATAGATACATATCAGATTCCTCTATACGAACAAAACCTTCAATGGAGGATCCATCAAACATCATTTTATTATCTAACGCCTTATCTAATTGGCTAAGTGGGATTTCTACATTTTTGATGGTTCCCAACATATCCGTAAACTGCAATCGAATAAAGCGGACGTTTTCCTCCTTAATGCGTCTTACTACATCTTCTCTCGTATAAGTTCTTCCCATACTTTGTCCTCCTATATAAATAATTATTTATTTGAATAGGAAAACAAATAGATAGTAATAGTGCGGATTAATAAAATAAACGTAACCGATTCTTTTTTGGCTTGTTTTAGGTGGTTCTGATATTCCAGTAAACCACCAAAAAACTAAACAGATATAGAATAGTTTGGTTCGTTTTATTCTACTTTAGACACATACTAATATCCATTTGTTTCCCTAAACGAACCAAATTGTAAAAAGTACTTGATTATCAATTGTTATCCAATGCTTTTGCTACTTCAATTTCATACGAAATTTAGTTTACATTTGAACCGTGTTTAACGTGTAAAAAATCTAGAAAGATCACCTTGACGTAAGTTGGTTTTCCTATAAGCACCTGGTTCATTTAATTCCTGTCTTAAAATTCTCCTCAATTCCCTGTCAGATATCTGGGATGATTCCGAATTTTTCACTTGCGATTCTTGCCTTGTTTCTCCTTCATTTAATAGCAACTTAATACCTGCGATGTTGAGACCTTTATCCAAGTAATCCTTTATTTCAAGCAACCGATCCACGTCATTAAAAGAAAATAATCGTTGGTTGCCACTTGTTCTCTCAGGATGAATTAAACCGTGCTCTTCATAATACCTTATTTGCCTAGCCGTTAATTCCGTAAGTTTCATTACGATGCCGATAGCAAATAAAGGCATGGAACGACGATCCTTATCATTCAATTCATGACCCCCTAAATCATAATACTTTTTTATTATATGTCATGTAATCTAACATGTCAATAACGCGTAAGGTTTTCTGACATGAGCGCAAAAATTATATAAGCTTATTTAAAAATAGAAAAAGAGCGTAAAATTTACCCTTACACTCTTTTTACCCTAATTGAATATTTTTAATCGTTAGTTCATAATTTTACGGAGCGACTCCGTAATAGCTATTTTTACATGTGCATAGGTTAAACCACCTTGTACAAAGGCAATATATGGAGATCGTAATGGGCCATCAGCAGATAATTCAATACTTGCGCCTTGAATAAATGTTCCCGCTGCCATAATCACTTCGTCTATATATCCTGGCATTTCACTTGGATACGGTTTTACATAAGCGTTTACTGGTGAATTCTCTTGGATGGCTTGACAAAATGTAATCATGTCGTTCTTATCTTGAAACGTTACGGTTTGAATCAAATCTGTACGGTTGGCCTCATAATGTGGTGATGTTGTAAATCCAGCTAATTCCATAAGTCTTGAAGTGAATATCGCTCCTTTAAGAGCCTCGCCGACAATGTGAGGAGCAAGGAAAAAGCCTTGAAACATTTCCTGCAAAACATGAAATGTTGCGCCTGTTTCTTTGCCAAGTCCAGGTGCAGTTAAGCGATTGGCACATTGCTGGACTAAAGCCTCCCTTCCTACAATATAACCACCCGCTCGAACAATTCCACCGCCAGGATTTTTTATTAAGGAACCTGCGATTAAATCCGCCCCTACATGTAGCGGTTCGAGTTCCTCGACAAATTCGCCATAGCAATTATCAACAAATACAATTACATCAGAATTAATGGATTTAACAAAGTTGACCATTTCTTTTATTTCCGCAATGGTAAACGACGGTCTGTCGTCATATCCTTTGGAACGCTGAATACCAATTACTTTAGTATTCTCATTCATCGCTTGCTTTACTGTCAGAAAATTGATCTTTCCATCCTCTAATAATTCTACATGCTGATAACCAATACGAAAATCACGTAAAGAACCTGCCGCTCTTCCTCGAATACCAATAACTTCCTCCAACGTATCGTAAGGCTTCCCGGTAATGTACAATAGTTCATCCCCAGGTCGTAAAACACCAAACAGCGACGTTGTAATTGCATGCGTACCAGAAACAATTTGCGGTCTGACTAATGCATCTTCCCCACCAAACACCGTAGCATAAACTTTTTCCAGTACTTCGCGTCCCATATCGTCATACCCATAACCACTTGTTGATTGAAAATGGCTGTCACTTACGCGATGATTTTGAAATGCTTGCAATACACGCCTTTGGTTTTTCTCAACCATTGCATTAACCTTTGCATGTTGATGTTTACAATCCTCTTCTGCTTGTTTTGCTAGTTGGTCTATCATGTAGTTACTCCTCTAATAGTCGATTTAATGGGATATCTTTCCGCATATATCCTTTTATCTTGTATACTTGTTTTTCCTCAAGAAATAGCTTCGATTCGATAATGGTGTCTTGTTCTAATTGCTGTAATAATTTCCCTTGGTCTGGTAAAAGGGACAAAGAATAAAATTGCCATTCTGCTTTTAACAGATTTTCTACTTTACGTAATAGCTGCTGTATATCTGCTTCACGATGTGCACTCATAAACATGTATGGATGATTCATTGGAATAACATCCTGCTCGAATAGATCCTTCTTATTATAGACAGTGAACATGGGAATAGTATCAGCATGAAGCTCTTTTAATAAACGTAAAACGGTATCCTGCTGCTGATTTAAATCCGGATGAGAGCCATCAACCATATGAATGAGAAAGTCAGCTTCGGTTACTTCTTCTAAGGTAGACTTAAAAGCAGCAATCAAAGATGTAGGCAAATCTTGCAGAAAACCAACTGTATCCGTAATTAATACTTTCATGCCAGATGGCAACTGAATCTGCCTTGTCAGTGGATCAAGTGTCGCAAAAAGTTGGTCTTCCTCTAATGAATTACTGTTAGTAAGTCGGTTAAACAGCGTTGATTTTCCTGCATTGGTGTAACCAACAATAGCAATTTGCACTACATCATTTGTCTTTCTTCGTTTGCGGTATTGTTCTCGCTGTTTGACCACCGTCTGCAAACGCTGTTTTATGTCATGGATTCGTCTGCGTATATGGCGCTGATCTGTTTCCAACTTTGTTTCACCTGGCCCCCTCGTTCCAATTCCTCCTCCTAGTCTGGATAATTCCGTCCCTTGTCCTCGCAATCTTGGCAACAAATATTCCAACTGAGCCAGTTCTACTTGTAATTTCCCTTCTTTCGTTCGAGCCCGCTGAGCGAAAATATCTAAGATCAATTGGCTACGATCAATCATTCGGACTCCTAATGCTATGCTCAAATTGCGAAGTTGGATAGGTGAAAGCTCGTCATTAGCAATCACTAAATCTACATCGTTTGCTTGAACAGAAGTTATTATTTCTTCTATTTTTCCAGAACCAAGGTATGTAGCAGGGTGCATTTTTTCTCTATTTTGAGTAAATATTTGAACGACATCTCCACCGGCAGTATTACTTAACGATTGTAATTCTGCAAGAGAAGATTCAAAATGAACATTAGTCTGTTTTTGTTGTTTTACTGCTATTAGTATTACTTTTTCGTTTGCCACAACAGAACCTCTTTCTTTTCCTAATTGCGATCTTCCCCACCTATCATATCAAATCACTTAACAAATGCCCAACAACAAAGTCCTTTAACAAAGGAGCTTATCATTTCGCACAAATATTTAGATAAGAGTATCATTTTAAGAGGACTAACAACATAATTGTCAGTAATCTAGCTAATTAGGAGTAAAAACCCTTCAATTAAGGTTTTCCACCTTAAATAGCAGAGAGGGGTATTCACCAACGTGGCACCTCCACCTCTGCACTTTATCCATCTCGCAGCATCGTATTAAGTATCTAATTTGGCTTTAATTGCAAGTCTTTAACCGTTAAGTAAATAAGATCATCTGCTGAAAAATGCTCATTTTCCAGTAACCTTACTGCATGCATACGGATAGCGCCCTCAATAACATTACGAACATAGCGGGCATTGGAAAAATTTCGGTTATACGAACGTGTTTTTTTAATTAAATGAGCTTTTAATTCTAGCTCAGCATCTCTAGTAAGCTGATATTCACGGTCAGCAGCCATCCGCTTAGCGATCGATAGTAATTCGCCCGCTTCAAAATCACGAAAATCCAAAATAAACGGGAATCTGGATTCTAACCCAGGATTCAATGTCAGGAATCGTTCCATTTCGTAAGGATAGCCAGCTAGGATTAATACAAAATCGTGCTGATAATCTTCCATATGCTTTACTAATGTATCAATTGCTTCTTTACCGAAGTCCTTCTCCCCGCCACGGGCTAATGAATAGGCTTCATCAATAAACAAAACGCCACCTTGCGCTTTTTGCACAATAGAACGTGTTTTTTGAGCTGTTTGACCTATATATTCACCTACTAAGTCTGCCCGTTCCGCTTCAATAAAATGTCCCTTAGAGAGAAGATTCATATCATAGTATAACTTAGCCAGCTTTCTTGCCACTGTTGTCTTACCTGTACCCGGATTCCCCTTAAATAGCATATGCAATACTTGCTGGTGATTTACAAGCCCGAGCGCTTTTCGCTTTTCATTAATCACAACGGTTGCATAAATCTCTTTAATTCGTTCTTTTAGTTGCTTCATACCTACAAATGAAGCAAATGCTTCATCAATATGATTAAATGGATTTTTCTTTTTCGATACTCGCTGGTCTGTATACGCCAAATGGGAGGTGCTTTTCTCCTTTAAAATAATATTTACTTGCCCGTTTCGATTGCTTATTAATTGTGTTTCCATATTATCACCCCTCAGTTACATTAGTATACGCTACAAATAAAAAGGTGTGACATATGCCCATTATAGACGAGAACAAAGGCGCAGACGCCGGTTAGCAACGTAGCGAATGGAACGAAGCAACTAAAGTTTTAGGGATCATGCGACTAAAACCAGGAGTATGCCGACGTCGCCCGGCAAGCCCGTTTTTAGTCGGTCTTCCTCTTAGCTACAACCGATGACTTATCGGAGGGCAATTTGTGAAGTCGCCTAGTTGCCCGGGCTCATGCGCCGGACGTGGCTTATTCGGTTATTTTGTTATGCCAAAGTAATAAATTTTATACTTTCTTATCTTTTAAAAAAACGAGTGCACGCATGCACCCGCTTTTTATGTTTACTCCTTTTCCAACTCAACGTTTTTGGCTGGTGAAAAGGTAGAAATTGCATGTTTAAAAATTAATTGCTGCTTACCATCCGTCTCAATTAAAACCGTAAAATTATCAAATCCTTTAATAACCCCTCTTAACTGAAATCCATTTGTTAAAAAAACTGTTACAGAAATACGGTTTTTCCGAAGTTGATTCAAGTATTGATCTTGAATATTCACAGATTGTGCCATTCTACTTCCTCCTCATTTCTATCTATATTATAATTAATTCGACCTAGCTTTGGATAAATCCTGCAAGATCAGCTAAAATCTTTCTTAATTTTTCATCAATGGTTCCAGATGAAACATCATACCATGTTACATCCATTTTATTGCGAAACCAAGTATATTGCCTTTTGGCATACCTTCTGGAATTTTGCTTTAATGTAGCAATCGCTTCATTTAATGATATTTCCCCGGTGAAATAGGGAATAAATTCCTTATATCCAATTGCTTGCATGGATTGTTTATTCGCATAACCACACTTATACAACTCATAAACCTCTTCCACAAGCCCTTCGTCTACCATCATATCTACACGCTGATTAATCCGTTCATAGAGTTCCGTTCGATTCATTTGTAATCCAATAATTTTTAAATGGTATGGCGACTGTTTATTTTGCTGTTGCTGGTAGTCTGACATTCGTTTTCCTGTTGTTTCATAGATTTCTAATGCTCGTACTACACGACGGTGGTTATTCGGATGGATTTTTTTAGCCTGTTGCGGATCCAATGCTTGTAACCTTTTGTACAAAGGTTCTATGCCGTTTGTCTCTATTTCTTTATTAAGTTTTGCAACCACTTTGTTATTGCGCTGATACGTTGAAAAGTTATAATTGTAAAGGGCAGCCTGTACGTATAGACCGCTTCCGCCTACTAATATCGGGAGCTTATATTTGGCTGAAATCGTCTCTATGTAATGTGTAACATACTGCTTAAAATCTGCAACTGAAAACGATTCATCCGGATGCTTCAAATCAATCATATAATGGGGGATCCTCTGCATTTCATCAGAAGTGACCTTAGCAGTACCAATATCCATACCTTTGTATATTTGCATGGAATCCCCGCTAATAATCTCACCATTATAATGTTTCGCTATTTCAATACTTAACTTTGTTTTGCCTACCGCAGTTGGTCCAACAATAGCAATGACTTTATTTTTCATTCGTATTCCCCTAATTTCACTACATTACTGTTTTAAATATGCTTTTAGCATCCAAATATATTTTTCAAGCTTACCTTGTAAGCCGATAAGCAAATCTTCCGTAGGACTGTCTTCCAGTTCCACGGCTTTTGGTAACCCTCCCTTTTGAATTTCTGTCGTCATTTGTTGTAAGTCATGAAGCAGCTGCTGGATAATTTCCTGTTCTTCATCATCAGCACTTGCTTCTTCCAGTGTTGCTTCTTTCAGGTATTTTACCATTGTAGCTAAAGGTTTACCATTAATCATTAAAATACGCTCGGCTATTTCATCAATATCCTCAGCTACCTCCACGTACATGTTTTCAAACTGTTCATGAAGAGAAAAGAAATTTCTTCCTTGAACAAACCAATGGTATCGATGTAACTTCACATATAGCACAAATTGATTGGAAAGTAATTGATTTAGAAAATTAATGAGTTGTTGATTCTCCACTGTACACACCTTTTCCATTTTTCCATAGTATGGCAAAACGGAAGCTGTTTTATACATATTACATAACCCGTTTAAACATTTTCTCTAATTCATAGGTTGAAAAATGAACTATAATCGGTCTTCCATGTGGACAAGTAAATGGATCTGTGGTTTGGCGCAAATGTTCCAATAGCTGCGTCATTTCATCGTGATTCAAATAATGATTTGCTTTAATGGAACGTTTACAAGACATTAAAATCGCAGCTTCTTCTCGAATTTTTTCTACATCAATTTTCTCATCTTTCATAACCTGTTCGACCATTTCACGGATAATAGCTTCTTCTTGCCCAGCAGGGAACCAACTCGGGTGTGAGCGAACGACATACGTTTGCTGACCGAACGCTTCAAAGAATAGTCCAGCAGCTTGTAACGTTTCTTTATATGCTTCCACCCAGATTGCCTCTTCCTTGGAAAATTCAAACGTTAGCGGAATGAATAGCTGCTGTAAATCATTCATCGGCTGACCTAGCTTTCGCTTGAAAAATTCATACTTTACACGCTCTTGTGCAGCATGCTGGTCAATCATATACAACCCATTTTCATTCTGCGCTAATATATACGTACCTTGTAATTGCCCAATTGGATACATTATGGGAACGCGTGGGGCTGTTTGTTCATTTGTATTTGTGTGTTCATCTGTATCTGTTCGTTCGTGCGTTTGCTGCATTTCTGTACCCTGCACGGAGTAAGGTTCTGTCTCTTTATCAGTGGTAGTTTCATAAACATTTTCTTGCTTCAAGAGAGCTTTATTCAGGTCTGTCGCAGAATTATTTGCAACACCCGGCTCGCGAACACCAGCAGGATAGTTCCACTGCTTATTGGACGGTTCTCCGTTTAATGGTTTAAAATCAAAGCTATTTTGAAACGTCTTCTGTTTAGGTATAGGCTTTCGTTCTATTTCAGGAATTAAGGTTTCTGCTCGAAACGTATCCTTAATAGTTTGCTCAATCGCTTGAAATAACTCCTTATCTTTGCTAAAGCGCACCTCCAACTTTGTTGGATGTACATTGACATCAACTAAAATTGGATCCATTTGAATAGCAAGAACAACAATAGGAGAACGCCCAATCGGCAACAAAGTATGATACCCTTGGGTAATCGCTTTGTTTAAAGCAATGCTTTTTATATATCTTCCGTTAATAATCGTCGACATATAATTCCTAGAAGCTCGGGTTACTTCCGGTTTGGCAATGTAACCAGTTATGGAGAAGTCAAGCGTTTCATGGTTCACCGGCAGCATTTGCTTCGCTACGTTCATTCCATATACTTGGGAAATGACTTGTAATAAATCACCAGTTCCTGCTGTTTTAAAGATTCCCTTTCCGTTATGTGTCACTTCAAACCTTACTTCTGGATGGGATAACGCTAGGCGATTTAACAAATCTGTAATATGCCCTAATTCCGTATGAATCGTTTTCATGTACTTTAAACGGGCAGGCGTATTATAAAATAACTCGCTCACGGTTATTTCGGTCCCTTTTCTCGCTGCTGATTTCTGTTTTTGGATCAATTTACCGCCTTCTAAGCTTAAACTGGTACCTGCATGCTCTCCAGTAGATGTTTGGACAGTTAGTTTGCTAACAGAGGCTATACTGGCAAGCGCCTCGCCACGAAAGCCAAGTGTACGAACATGAAATAAATCCGACTCATTTTTTATTTTACTTGTCGCGTGGCGCAAGAATGCCGTTTCGCAATCTTCTTCTAACATGCCGTCTCCATTGTCTGTCACTTTAATCTCCTGCAATCCGGCTTCTTTTATATCGATTTTAACCCATGTGCTGTTTGCATCAATGCTATTTTCAACCAATTCTTTTACAACCGATGCTGGTCGCTCTACAACTTCCCCTGCTGCAATTTTATTAGCGAGTGCATCCGGCATTTGTATAATATGCATGCAAACAACTCCTTTACTGCAAAATTTAGGTTCATCGCCGTCTGTTTTTATGTACTAATAGGAAATACTACCTTACATATTGATGTCATCCTAAGGATAAAGCAATTCAACTATTTTCGAGTCTTTTTCTGTAATTGATACAAAACATTCATCGCATCCAACGGAGTCATAGCAAATAAATCTAAATCTTTTAGTTCTTTTATCACCTTATCGTCATGATTATTTGATGTTGACACTGGTTGATTTTGCTGTTTTTCCTCTGTAAAGAAAGAGAGCTGTCCAGTTTGTTCTGTAGATGCTGCTTGCTCAGTCTTCGTTTCAGCTTCAGATTGACTGGTGCCTTCGAGTTCCGTTAATATTTTACTAGCGCGAGTAATTAAGCTTGACGGTAAATTAGCAAGCTTCGCCACATGAATACCATAGCTTTGATCAGCAGGTCCGTCTTTAATTTGATGAAGAAATACAACGTTCCCCTCGTGTTCTTCCGCCCTGACATGAATATTCTTTAAATTAGGCAATGTATTAGCTAGATCTGTTAATTCATGATAGTGTGTGGAGAACAACGTCTTTGCTTGAATATGATTATGAATGTACTCAATAATTGCTTGCGCTAACGCCATTCCATCGTATGTGCTCGTCCCCCGCCCGATCTCATCAAATAATATCAAACTCTGTTCGGTCGCATTGGTTATCGCATGATTTGCTTCTAACATTTCCACCATAAATGTACTTTGACCAGCAACTAAATCATCAGCAGCCCCAATTCGTGTAAATATTTGATCGAAAATGAGAAGCTGTGCAGATTCACACGGGACAAAACAGCCAATTTGCCCCATAATGACAGTCAACGCTAATTGGCGCATGTACGTGCTTTTTCCTGACATATTAGGCCCTGTAATTAATAAAATATGACTGTGCTCATCTAATGCAATATCATTAGGCACAAACGTTCCGTCATCCATAACTTGCTCAATTACCGGATGCCTGCTCTGTTTAATGCGCAATTTCTTCCGATCAAATGTAGGGCGAACATAATTATTGGACTCACTGACAGTTGCGAACCCTTGTAGCACATCCACATAGCTCACCGCTTCTGCTAACCGTTGTAATTCAGGTATATACGCCTTCATCTGCTCACGAATCTCAATGAATAATTGGTATTCTAATTCAACACTTTTTTCTTCCGCTTCTAAGATTAGCTGTTCCTTTTCTTTTAGCTCTGGTGTAATATACCGTTCAGCATTCGTTAACGTTTGTTTTCTTTCATAGCGTCCTTCAGGAAGCAAATGCAAGTTTGCTTTCGTTACTTCGATATAATAACCGAATACACGATTATAACCAATTTTTAATGATTTAATATTTGTTGCTTGCTTTTCTTTTTGTTCAAGCTCCGCAATCCACTGCTTGCCATTTCTAGAAGCATCTCGGTACGTATCTAGTTGCTCATTATATCCGTCTTTAATAATTCCGCCTTCTTTTATCGAAATTGGCGGGTCCTCCACAATACTTGCTTGTAATATATCTACAATCTTTGGATCAATATAAATTCGCTTAGCTAATTGCCGCATTTCCGGCTGAGAAAATTGTAGCAAAAGCTGCTTCAAGGCTGGAATTTTTTGTAAAGAGCTTTTAAGCTGCTGTAGATCACGCGCATTTACGTTTCCAAATGCAATTCTTCCAGCAAGCCTTTCTAAATCATAAACCGATTTTAATGTTTGCCTTAATTCATCCCGTTTCATAAACTGACTATAAAAACCTTCTACAATGTTAAGTCGTTTTTCAATGTCACGAACGTTTAAAAGTGGTCGTTCTAGCCATTTTTTTAACATTCTCGAACCCATTGCCGTAACAGTCTTATCGAGTACCCATAGTAAACTTCCATATTTTTCTTTTTTCATTAATGTTTCTGTAAGCTCTAAATTACGCTTCGAATACATATCTAAAGATAAATGATACTGAAGTGGTATCACTTTTGCTTGCTGCATATGATCGAGCGAGCGTTTTTGGGTATGCTGAATGTAATTTAATAATCTGCTAAATGCCGTTAATAACCTTTCATCATCAAGATTCTCGCATAAGTCCCGATATTCTGCATTGAATGTTATCTCATCCTGATACGAAAGAGTAACATGCAATCTCGATTTCAACTGCTTTTGTAAGTCCTCGGGTAATTGAGACGAGACAACAATTTCTTTAGTCGGCTGATTATATAATTCGTGAATCACCCCATCCCAACCATCTTCAATAACTACCAGCTGATTTTCTCCTGTAGACAAATCACTATAGACAAGAACATAGCTCGTATCAAAATGAGACAAACTAGCAATATAGTTATTCTCTTTTTCGTTTAGCATCGTCTTTTCCATCACTGTGCCAGGTGTGATTAATTGGATCACTTCACGTTTTACTACCCCTTTGGCTGTTTTCGGGTCTTCCACTTGTTCACAAATAGCTACTTTATAGCCTTTTTCTATTAAGATTTTTATGTAATTTTCAGCAGAATGATAAGGAACACCGCACATAGGGACAGGGTTCGGACTACCTGAATCCCGTTTTGTTAGTGTAATCTCCAGCTCCCTTGCAGCTTGAACCGCATCCTCAAAAAACAGTTCATAAAAATCGCCTAGGCGAAAAAATAGGAATGCATCCTTATATGCTTCTTTTATGCTAAGATATTGTTTCATCATTGGTGTTTGCTTTGCCATGTTTTGTCCTCCAAAAAACCGTAAAATATTCTTCTGCTATTATAGCACACATTCAGCTTTACTTTCGATTAATCCAATGTTACGTCTATCCCATGAATTCTTTTTGAAGAGCTTGTTGCTCCAAAAATTTAGTATATGCTTGTAAAAAAATGGGTGGAAAGTGAAAGCGCTTGGTAAATGACGTACAAACAGTAGGTCTGACGAATGAGGTGAAATTTTTATAAAGAGGATTTTCGTTTGAAAGATAGTCAAATGAATTGGAGATTTAGAAGCCGTTTTTCGCATCATGTTTCAGTACCATTAGCAGTTTTTTGAAAAACACAGCTTCTTATATCTCACTCGCCCCTGTAACAGATGTGCGACGTGATGAAACGAGCCCATTTTTAATCAACCTTCCTTTAGATTTGAGCAGATGTAAATTATCTTAGAAAGAAGTCCGAAGTATTTGAATCCGCACTAGAAAGAAAAAGATTACGAGGAAGCCTCTCCTCGTAATCTGGTTAATCTTTATTTAAAAAGTCTGGCTCTACTTCTTCCAGCTCATCATCCGTCAACTCTACATCCCAAACTTCATCATCGTCATCATCTATATGTTCTCGCTTTGGATCTACACGGACCGCAATTTTTGTATCACCAATAATTTGGACAATAAACTCTCTTTCAATCTCTACTGCTATCTTATGCCCTTTGTTCTCAATTGTACAATTCAAGCAATTGGGCTGTTGAATGACTTTGGCAATAACATCAAAATCATCGTTCAAGCAGTTTTCATCTTTGACTGACAATGGTACTTTATCGCTGTATGTTACTCGCTCCGTGATAGCTTCTGTTTTTGTATTGTCATTATACGAATACCAAATATTAATTTCATAGCTGCCATTTATTTCTACGGTATCTTTTGATTTTATCTTTGCGTTATACAGATGATTAATTACCCAACAACCTAGTATACTTGAAGGTCTATGTGATGGTGTGACGGAATGGGTTGCTTGGGAGAACTTGCGACCTTTACCACAAACCGCTTTCGTTATGATCTCTCTATATTCTTTTTCTAAAAAAGACATAATTACTTTTACCTCCTCTTTTTTCATAGTCATTTTATGCAAGACAAATACCTAAAGTGCATACTAATAATTAAACGCAGACTTTACATTGATTGAGCGTCAACCATTTATATATTAAGGCTTGTCATACTAAAATGTATAAATCTGCCTTGCAAGATAAAGCAATAAGATAATTGATTTTTAGGTCACTCTTGAGACTATAAAAATAAGTGTGGGTAGATGTTATACGGGAGAGATTTGTAATTTATTTCTGCTTATTTCAGATAATATGATTATGCTGATTAAATATATTTTTTGATAACTATTTATATTTCTTTATTTTTCTATATTGGTTTACATGGTCAATTTTAAATCTCAACAAAGCATCTCATAGTAAATCATATCGTCCCCCTAACCCTTATAGCCGCCTTCTGAAAATTATTGAATTACATACGCTGGATTTAAAAAAGTTTTATTTTTGAATAAACCCGTTCCGTTACTTTAATTAAGAGAAGTTAATCAAAATATTTATTCGCAATATATACAAACTTACCTCTCGCTATCAAAAGCAAGCTCTTCTGTTAAATGGAAATACTATCGGGGACTACTGTATATAGAACACTTATAATTTTGGTTTCTATCCATGATCAATGGAGACGTGACTATTGATTTTACGGATGTAGGGATGTCGGAGTTGCGGTTCAATAATGAGCTATCAGTAAAGAATACGAGCAAATTTTTTGTGAAAAAGAACTCTGGAGAGGTTGTTATTACAAACTTGCGTAAATATTTCAATCACCTTAAAATAAGAAAAACATTCCCTGGGTGATAACGTGGATATAATTAATACATTTATTGCTACTTCACTTGCTATTAAGGTTTTTAGACGTAACCAAAAGCTTTTTGATGATTTTAACAATCTAAAAAAAGATATGTACACTAACACTCATTGATATAAAACAGTTGGATGACACAAATTATCTTGCAAAAGGCGTAAAGATAATAACGAGGTAAGAGAATATACACTTGAGCAGTTAAAACAGATGACTAGTGATATCATGGATAATAGATATTTAACCGGAGATAAGGCGGGTCCGTTTGAACGTAAGGATAGAAAATGGGATGTATTATCAGCACTTGATACACACTATGAAAGTAATGATAATTGATGGATAAAATTAAAAGATGGAGACAAATAAATATAGCGGACATCTTTACAGGTTTCGCAGTTATATATTTAGTTTACTCATTTGCAAGTATCTTATTTGAAATTTCTCTGTATCGTGCTAGTTTTCCTCACGTTCGTTGGTTTAGTTTTTTTAATTTAATAGCTAACACTGGATTTAAAGTATTGGTTTTATTTGGAATTAGTGCAGTACTTCGTAGACTTATTAAAAATTGATTATAAGTCCTCACTTAATTGTGAGAGCTTGTTTTTGTTTATTTCTTAATCACATTATCAAAAGATTTTAGTACACTAATTAAATCAGTAAAATTCTTAATTTCCTTATCTGAAATTTCCTCTACTACTTGGTATAAACTTTTGGTTAGCCTAACAGTAATATCTTGGTCGTCTTTAATAAATACTTCAAATTCATTAAAGACCTTAAAAACTTCATAAACTCGGTCCATTGATAGGTTATTATATACATTAGCTTTATTGATTGATACTGGATTACTGCTGTCACGAATAACTCTAATTAGTGAACCTACTTCAGGTTTTATAGGTTCAAATCCCCTAAATTTTCTAGTTTTACCACTTAGGTCCTTTAAGTTATGTATCTCCAATTCTCATCACTCCAGTATATTTAATACAATTATAATATCATGAAAGATATTGAGTTTTAAACAGATAAGTTTAAGAAGTAAAATAGTAAAAACAAACTATAAGGCTAGAGTATGAATACTCTAGCTTTGTGATCTGCCACCGCCTATTACTTTACGCGCAATCTTTGTCCTGGTTAAATAACATCACCAGTTAAACCGTTAAAGCTTTTAATTGCATAACGGGTCAGGAAAAATAGAAAAGGAATAGGTAAAAGCATATAAAATGAAGCTTTCATCCGTGGGGGGTTCTTCATCCCCCACTTATTGTTAGAGGAACGAATCCGTCATTTAGGTGCTGTTATGTTCCACTTAGCTGCAGTACAGATATCCAACTCTTGAAGCGGGAGTCTTACAGCACCTTATACACGGGATAACTGGATAGCAATGGGCTTCTTCGCATGAGAAGAAGGACAGGGATAATAACATCCACTGTCCTTTTCATTTAAAGGCTACAGCCTGATTTCGTTCGTACTTTCGACCCTGTTTCTCCGGATAATAAATCACCGCCTGTAGATTCGATCACTTGGTTTGTAACTTCTCTTGCAATAGTAGCTGTAATTAATTGCAAGACATCATTGACAACGACTTGGGTCTCTTTAAATTCCTGTACTACAGGAATAGCATCAATTTCTTCTTGAAAGATATCCAGCTGTTCCTCTACTTTTTTTAAGGCTTCATGCTTTTCATAAGCCTGTAAATTAACAGCTTGTTTCTGTAAAGCTTTAATTTTAGTAATTAATCGCTGGACCTTTTTATTTTCATTTATTTTCGCTTCGACTTGCTTAAAGCGCTCAATTTCTTCTGTATTTGCTAACATATTGGCAAGCTTTTTTGCTTCATCGAGCACTTGTTTACGTGTATACTCTGCCATAATTATTCCACCCCTATTGTATTTTCGACCATTACACCATCTAAAGACCACGTTTTTGCTTCTGTTATTTTCACATCTACAATCTGCCCAATTGCAGACTTTGGTCCTCTAAAATTAACAAGTTTATTTCTTTCTGTATACCCTGCTAATACATCTGGGTCTTTTTTACTTTCTCCCTCTACAAGTACTTTTACGACCTTGTCTTGATACTTCTTCATAGACTCCGCAGATTGTTTGTTAACAAGTTCATTTAAGCGATAGAGTCGTTGCTTTTTCACTTCTTCTGGCACATTATCTTTTTTACGAGCTGCTGGCGTTCCCTCACGCGGCGAATAAATAAATGTATAGGCAGCTTCAAAGCCTACTTCCTCCATTAAAGTCATCGTTTCTTCAAACTGCTCTTCCGTTTCATTAGGAAAGCCTACAATAATATCTGTCGTTAACGTCGCATTCGGCATTGCAGCACGAATTTTTCTTACGAGTTCTAAATAGGATTCTCGGGTATATTTCCGATTCATTTTCTTCAGAATTTCACTGCTACCTGATTGAACCGGTAAATGGATATGATCTAACAAATTACCACCCTTAGCTAAAACCTCGATTAACCGATCATCAAAGTCTCTTGGGTGTGAGGTCGTAAAGCGAATTCTTGGAATATCGATTTTGCGAAGCTCATCCATTAAATCTCCTAAACCGTAAGTCATGCCTTCTAAATCTTTTCCGTAGGCATTTACGTTTTGACCTAATAATGTTACCTCTTTATAACCTTGAGCAGCTAAATGGCGAACCTCTTGGATGATATCTTCTGGAAGACGGCTTCGTTCTTTTCCGCGCGTCATCGGAACAATACAATATGTACAAAACTTATCACAGCCGTACATAATGTTGACCCAAGCTTTTATTTTTCCTTTACGTGCTTTTGGAAGGTTTTCAATCACATCACCTTCTTTAGACCATACTTCAACAATCTTTTCTTTGCCAAACATTGCTTCTTTCACAAGATGAGGCAATCGATGTATGTTATGCGTGCCAAAAATCAAATCCACATGCTGGTGCTTTTTCAATATGCGATTCACTACAGATTCTTCTTGGGACATACAGCCGCAAACACCGAGTATTAAATCCGGTTTTTCTCGTTTCAAAGCTTTTAAATGTCCAATTTCACCAAACACTTTATTTTCAGCATTTTCTCTGATTGCACACGTATTCAGCAAGATAATATCGGCTTCATTTGTTTCTGAAGTGGACGTATAGCCCATTTCTGTTAGGATGCCAGCCATTACCTCGGTATCATGCTCATTCATTTGGCAGCCGTACGTACGAATTAAAAACTTCTTTCCCCGTCCAATATTTTCCATATCCTCTGGAATAGCAAAGTCATAATGCACATTTACTTTATCTCGTCCACGTTTACGTGCTTGATTCAAATTTGGTGGTTCATATGTGGTTTTAAAATATTTTGAAATTAAATCTTCACTTGAAGTATTTTTTAGGCGTTCCATATTATCCATACCGGATTTTACGTCCGTTGGATTTGCCTGTTTAATTTGTGCTTGTTGTTTACGTTGCTGCTCGTTCATTGGTAAACTCCTTTCTTTTCCTGCAAAACAAAATAACCATTCGCTGGCTATACGATTGATAAGAATCAATGACTAGTTCTTTTAAATACCATGTTTACACTCATTAATTCATTATAAATGCTATATTGAAATTAAACAATAGATGGCTATGCAATAAAGTATGAACAGATAGGGAGACGTTTAATTGGGGAAAGGAAAGTTATAGTTCTACTACTTCTTTCTTTACATGACAAGCATGCATGCTTCTTATGCAAGGCATCCAGTCCAACCCTCTACAATACGGTGTGTATCTAAAAATGTGTCCGATATAGGTACAAGACCAGACTGGATGCGCAACTCGTCTGCATTGGTGAACGATATAAAAATAGTGCTGCGCAAATGCGCAACACTAGGAACCATTTTTCATAATAGCGATTATCTAGGCTCTACAATTAATTTAATTGCCGTACGTTCTTCTTCATCAATTAAAATATCTGTAAAAGCCGGAATACAAATAAGGTCTACGCCACTAGGTGCAACAAATCCTCTAGCAATTGCTACTGCCTTTACAGCCTGGTTCAATGCACCAGCTCCAATAGCCTGAATTTCTGCTGAGCCACGTTCTCTTAGCACATTCGCAAGTGCACCCGCTACTGAATTTGGATTTGATTTTGCTGACACTTTTAATACTTCCACCACTAGTACCTCCTTCATTAAACTATTCTAGTTCTACTTATACTTATACTATATTCTTGGAGATGTTAGCTTATTACCCCTATTATGCATTAATAATTCTTAACATTCAAATAATCTTATCTCAACATTTTTGGCTATATATTGTTTTTAGTTCCAATTGACCCTTTATTTCACCTCACAGAAAGGATTAAATGAAGCTTCCTTCAGAAGGAATTTTCCTCCCTACTACATGTTTAGCTAAAGTAAACCGTCTTCTTCGTTGGAAGGCCCCTTTGTTCCTTCTTTGTTTTACGTGGCACCACGTAAAAGGCAGATGTTACAGCCTGTAACAAGGCTTACAAAAATGGATGGTCTTCATTAATAAGAATGCGTTCGATCTTCGTAGCTTTTCCTGATTGATCATCTATCGTAATGAAACAACCATTCAATTGTGTTCTTCCTTGTTTTGGGATTTCGAATCGAACTGGCATGGATGTCAGAAAGCGCTGAATTACTGCTTCTCTATCTACGCCGAGAATGCCGTCGTACGGCCCTGTCATACCCGCATCAGACAAATAGGCTGTGCCTCCTGGCAAAATACGCTCATCAGCCGTTTGGGTATGTGTGTGCGTGCCAACAACAGCGCTCACTCTGCCGTCTACATACCAGCCAAATGCTTGTTTCTCACTTGTTGCTTCTCCATGGAAGTCGACAAAAATTATCTTTGTCCGTTGTTGTGCTTCCTTGATTAATATATCAGCTTTTGAAAACGGATCATCACTTGGTGGCAGAAAGGTTCTCCCTTGCAGACTAATTACAGCAACTTCAACGCCGTTGATATTGACATAGGCAATCCCTTTTCCAGGGTTGTTATCTGGAAAGTTTGCGGGACGAATCATTTTATTCGCATCATCGATAAAATCATAAATCTCCTTTTTATCCCATGTATGATTCCCCATCGTTACTACTTGTGCGCCCCATCCTAAAAGCTGTTTATATATTTTTTCGGTTATTCCTTTTCCTGAAGCAGCATTTTCTCCGTTTACGATGGTAAGATTGGGTCGATACTTTTCTTTCAACTTTGGCAAATATGTTTGTACCATTTCTCTACCAGGAGAACCCACTACATCCCCAATAAATAATATTCTCATTTTTGTCTCATCCTATCTATTAACGTATTCTCAGTTTTTCATATTAAGGAAAGAATGTCAAAATAAAAAGCGGTCCTTAGACCACTTTTTATTTTGCATATTCAACTGCTCGTGTTTCTCGAATAACAGTAACTTTAATATGTCCAGGATAATCCAGTTCGCCTTCAATCTTCTTACGTATATCTCGAGCAATTCGAACGGATTCTACATCGTCAATTTCATCCGGCTTTACCATAATTCGGATCTCTCTTCCAGCTTGAATGGCAAATGATTTCTCTACACCAACAAACGACTCTGAAATCTCTTCCAGCTTTTCTAAACGTTTAATATAATTTTCCAGTGTTTCGCTTCTTGCACCAGGTCTAGCTGCAGATAGCGCATCAGCAGCAGCTACGAGTACAGAGATTATGGAAGTAGGTTCTTCATCGCCGTGGTGAGAAGCAATGGAATTGATAACAACTTTATGCTCTTTGTACTTCATTGCAAGTTCTTTACCAATTTCCACGTGACTACCTTCTACCTCATGATCAATTGCTTTTCCTATATCATGAAGCAGTCCAGCTCTTCTTGCTAACATTTCGTCTTCACCAAGTTCAGCAGCAAGCAAACCGGCTAGATAAGCTACTTCTGTAGAATGCTTTAGCACATTCTGTCCATAGCTTGTACGATATTTTAAACGACCAAGAATCTTAATTAAATCTGGATGTAAGCCATGCACTCCTACTTCAAACGTTGTTTCTTCACCAATTTCACGGATATGTTCATCCACATCACGTCTTGCTTTATCAACCATCTCTTCAATACGCGCAGGATGAATACGGCCATCCTGTACGAGTTTTTCTAATGCCAAACGGGCGGTTTCTCTTCGAATTGGATCAAATCCTGATAAGATAACTGCTTCTGGAGTATCATCAATAATTAAGTCAATTCCAGTTAACGTCTCTAACGTTCTTATATTTCGTCCTTCACGTCCAATGATACGTCCTTTCATCTCGTCATTTGGAAGGTTAACTACGGATACCGTTGTTTCAGCAACGTGGTCAGCAGCACAACGCTGTAATGCTAACGAAAGAATGCTTTTAGCTTTTTTATCTGCTTCTTCTTTGGCGCGATTTTCTGCCTCTTTGATAATTAAAGCAGATTCATGCGCGACTTCTTGTTCTATTCGTTCTAAAATAATCTGTCTAGCCTGATCTGTTGTGTATCCCGAAATGCGTTCAAGCTCCGTTTGCTGCTCTTTTATCATAGCTTCCACTTTGCTTTCCATTTCTTCAATTTGTTGTTGTTTGTCTGCTAAAGACTGTTCCCTCTTTTCTAAATTAAGCTCTCGCTGATCTAACGATTCACTTTTCTTGTCCAAATTTTCTTCTTTATGCATCAGACGATTTTCTTGTTTTTGAACTTCGTTACGTCGTTCCCGAAGTTCATCCTCTGTCTGCTGTCGAAGTTTATGATTTTCATCCTTCGCTTCAAGAAGGGCCTCTTTCTTAGAAGCTTCTGCATTTCGATGTGCCTCATCAACAATTTGTTTAGCCAATGTCTCAGCACTTGAAATTTTTGCTTCTGCAATAGATTTACGAATCAGATAACCAACAACAATACCGACGATTAGGATTACAAGCAAAATGGAGATGAGCAATAGACTGTCCATGATTTCACCTCCTCTTGCTATAAAGTTGTACATCAATTATTGTCGGCATGTAAAAGTTTCAATGCGTTAAATAACCATACAATATATCATATAAATGATAAATTTATACAAATTTAATTTTAATTGTGTAGCAGAAGAATGTCAAGGAAACGTCACAACTTCAAGCAAGATATTGGTAAAAAGATATAATGACCCGAATTATTTATACTTCTACGTAAAAAATGAAAAGAATGGATAACCAACAAAAAACCAAATAGAATTCATATGGTTTTTTCTCTAGGTAAAAATATAATGACGTTTTATCAAAAATGTCATGCAACCGCTGCGGAAATACACTACGCTTTCCGCGGGCTAACGCTCAGTCTCCCCGAAAAGAGCTTTCACTGTCTTCCCACTGCACTTTCTCACCGGGATCTAGCGTGTTTTTCCTCAGCTATCTTCATCACTTTATTCGAACTGTCAAGCTTGGATTCGCTGTCATACCTCCCAAAAAGATTGGTACACCAAGCTAGACGATAGCTTAAAGCACAAATATCGTCCTGATTGAACCAACCTACTAGCTACTTTTATCCTCTTCGTACGTAAGTTTTGAATTTGCATACGCTTTTGTTCGTCCAAAAAACAAAGAAGTAAGAACTTTCTTTCCAATTGATTTATACTACCATAAAATGACAAAATTAGTACTAAGAACTAACATCTAATAATAGAGGTGGCCCCTTATGGTAGGAGCCAGAATAACATCGATTGGGACGTATGTTCCCCCAAAAAAATTAACAAATTTTGATCTTGAACGAAAGGTCGAAACGAATAATGAATGGATCATACAAAGAACAGGAATTCACGAGCGTAGAATAGCTGGTACTGATGAATTTACCAGTGATTTATGTGTATTAGCCGTAAAAGATATGATGCAAAGATATAATAAAACCGTCGAAGATGTAGATATGATTATTGTGGCAACAAGTACACGAGATTTTCCATTTCTCTCGGTTTCCAGCATTATAAAGAATCGATTAAATATTTCCAATACTGGCGCCATAGATGTAAATGCAGCGTGTGCGGGATTTGTTTATGCTTTACATACAGCAAACAACTATATTGCATCTGGCTTCCACAAAAAAATACTTGTTATTGGAGCAGATACCATATCAAAAATTACTGATTATACGGATAGAAGTACATGTGTGTTATTTGGCGATGGAGCTGGTGCGATATTGGTTGAAAGGGATGAACAATTAAACAGTTTCATTGGATTCCATCTAGGTAGTGATGGAAGAGGGGCCCACCTGTATATCGGGTGGGACTGTCAAGAAAAGTAAATGATATGGAATTAATCGATAGTCAATATCTTGTGCAAAATGGCGGGGAAGTTTTTCGTTGGGTAGTAAGGAATGTCCCTAATGGTATTAGACAAATATTAGAAAAAACGCAAACAAGTATAGAACAGATTCATTGGTTTATACCTCATAGTGCTAACTTGCGTTTGATCGAACCAATTTGCAAAAAATTAGCATACCCTATAGAAAAAAACCTTTATAGCTTAGTGAATTTTGGAAATACTTCTGCTGCTACCATTCCTTTAGCTCTAGACCTCGGAATTCGTGAGGGAAAAGTCAACAATGGAGATCGCGTTCTTATGTACGGTATTGGAAGTGGTTTGGTTCATGCAGGACAACTTTTAGAAATTAATTTGGACAAGCTTGTGAAGGATCCAACCCCATTGTGATAAATTTCAAGTGAATTATAGAGGGAGTAAGGTACTAACACATTAAGTTCGATTCAACCCTAACAGAGAATTAGGGAACGGGGATTGGAAATTTTGTAATTTACTTCCACCTCTCTCGGGTCATAGCAACGCTACTACAGCAGCAAGAACAAAGGCGCGGGGCGCCCGTTTAGCAATGTAGCGAACGAAGCAACTAAAGTTTTAGGAACCATGGTGAGGCACGAACCAATGATGACTTATCGTAGGGCGATTCGTGAAGTCGCCTAGTTGCTGGGCGCCCCGCACCGGACGTGGCTAAATAACTTCGTAAGTTTATCCAAGCTGCAAAAATTTATCATTTCCTAGACAACAAAAAACACCTCTTGCATGTACTACAAAAGGTGTTGTTAAATTATACGTCCAGACTTTCTTGACTAAATGCTTCGGCTTCCTCTTCATTCGGCTGATCATCTAAATGGTAATGCTGTCTGATTGCCGCATGAATTTCAGCCATCATATCGGTATTCTCTTTTAGAAATTGCTTCGCGTTTTCACGCCCTTGCCCAAGCCTTTCATCATTATAAGAGTACCAGGCGCCGCTTTTTTGCACGATATCTAAATCGGAACCAATATCCAAAACTTCACCTTCTTTGGATATCCCTTCCCCATACATAATATCTACTTCTGCTTGCTTAAATGGTGGAGCAACCTTATTTTTAACGACTTTAATTCTCGCTTTGTTTCCCACCATATCATTCCCTTGCTTTAATGATTCAGCACGACGCACTTCAAGCCGCACAGATGAGTAGAATTTCAGTGCACGACCACCGGGAGTAGTTTCCGGATTACCAAACATAACACCGACTTTTTCACGGATTTGGTTAATAAAGATGGCGGTTGTCTTTGACTTATTAATAGCACCAGATAATTTCCGTAGTGCTTGGGACATGAGACGAGCCTGAAGACCTACGTGGGAATCTCCCATCTCGCCCTCAATTTCTGCTTTTGGGACAAGTGCAGCAACAGAATCCACTACAATAATGTCTACAGCTCCGCTGCGAACGAGCGCTTCTGCGATTTCAAGTGCCTGTTCCCCTGTATCAGGCTGTGAAAGTAATAATTCATCAATATCCACACCTAAAGCACGCGCATATGTCGGGTCAAGCGCATGCTCTGCATCGATAAAGGCTGCTTGTCCACCCTGTTGCTGCGCTTCTGCAATTGCATGCAAAGCTACCGTTGTTTTACCGGATGATTCCGGACCATATATTTCAACAACTCGACCTTTTGGATACCCACCGATCCCAAGTGCTACATCTAATGCCAGTGAACCACTAGGTATAGTTGCTATTTTTTGTTCAGCTTGTTCTCCCAGTTTCATGATGGAACCTTTTCCAAACTGCTTCTCTATTTGTTTTAACGCTGCATCTAAAGCTTGTTTTTTATCACTCAAAACTTCGCCCTCCTTTAATCATCTAGTACCATCATACATGCTTTTCTTTTATTTGCCAAGGAAAAAATCGAATAAATGTTCCCATTTTTGAAGTGAAAATATGTGCAAAAAGGAAAATTAACAAATTATGAAACATTGAAAATAAAATTTCTCGAGAACAATAGTACGAAATTATATTATTTAAGCGTCCTATAAAGTAATTCGAGACCTTTCAGAACGGTTCTCCGTCGGATAGAATTTCGGTCACCTTGAAACAAAAATCTTTTCACAAGCGACGTGCCGGTCGGATTGTAAATGGCAATATAAACGGTACCAACTTGCTTACCTTCCATTTCTATTGGTCCAGCGACACCAGTAAAGGCTATCCCAATAGTGGAAGACAGTTTATTAGCCGCTTGCTTCGCCATTTCTTCAGCACATTCCTTACTTACTGCCCCTTTTGTTTCCAATATATTCTTGGGAACATCTAACACATGCTCCTTCACCTCATTCGTATAACTAACGATGCCTCCCTGTAAGACTTTAGAAGCACCGGGAACAGTCGAAATCTTATCTGAGAAGGCTCCGCCAGTCAAGCTTTCAGCAGTCGCTAATGTAAGCTCTTGCTCGGTTAGTAACCCGACGACTTTTCCTTCTAATGTCTCATGATCTTCACCATAAGCATAGTTACCTACTCTTGAAAATATTTTAGCTTTTGTAGCTTCTAATAGTTGATCTGCCTGCTGAAGCGACTCACTTTTTGCTGTTAGACGAATAACAATTCCATCTTCTTGAGCAAGCGGTGCAATCGTCGGGTTCGTTTGTTCATGAATAATATCTTGCAGCTCATGCTCTAGTTTTGATTCACCAATTCCAGTAAATTTTAAAACAATCGATTTAATCATTTCTTTTTTACCAAGTAATTGTTGCAATGCAGGTATCATATATTCCCTTACTAAAGCTTTCATCTCCCTTGGAACACCTGGTAGGAAAATCCATGTGCAATTGTCATATGTAAGCTTCATCCCTGGGGCCATACCTACTGGATTAAGCCAAACCGTGGCTCCTTCAAATACTCTCGCCTGTTTCGGATTGTTTGGCGTCATTGCCGCTTGTTGTTTTTCGAAATATGCTTGTATCTTATCCATGGATGGTCGATGTTGTACTAATGGAATATGGCTCAATTGCTGAAACGCCTCTCTTGTTAAGTCATCTTCTGTGGGTCCAAGCCCTCCTGTAACAATAACAATATCAGAGCGCTCATGGGCTTGATTAAATGCTTCCTGCACACGCTGCAGGTTGTCACCTACAGTAGTGTGACGATAAACATTAACCCCTTGATTAGCCAATTGCTGGGAAAGCCACTGTGCATTTGTATTGGCAATTTGACCAAGTAAAAGCTCGGTACCAACGGCAACAATTTCAGCTTGTAAATCCTTTGTCATTTCGAATCCCTCATCACATGCCAATTTTTAATAAAGTAATCTGCCCCAGATAATACTGTAAAGAATAAACTAATATAGAGCATGATTTCACCAAATGGAAATCCTATATACGAAAATGGGAAATTATGTAGTAATAATACCGCAATAGCAACCATTTGTGTCGCTGTTTTCAATTTTCCCATACTGCCTGCAGCTAGCACAATTCCTTCTCCAGCAGCAACAAGACGAAGCCCTGTAACAGCAAATTCACGGCTAATAATAAGAATGACAACCCACGCTGGCGCTACCCCCATCTCTACCAATATAATCAATGCAGCAGAAACAAGCAGCTTGTCCGCTAGTGGATCAAGGAATTTCCCTAAATTAGTAACCAAATTATATTTTCGAGCATAGTGACCATCTACCCAATCTGTTGCAGCTGCAACAATAAACAGTACACCAGAAACAAAGTGAGCTATCGGTAATTCTGCTTCTCCTATCTGCCAGCTTCCCCATGAAAATGGAACACTCATTAATATGATGAAAATAGGAATTAAACAAATACGAGATAATGTTAATTTATTTGGTAAATTCATGATTTTTCCTCCTTGAAAATGGATAGACCCTTCCAAACAGTTGAAAGGAAGGGTCCATAACAATTATTCAGCTTCTTGTTTTAATTCTATCCATATATTTTGCCTTACATTGTTTGGATCAACTGGATATTCCATTTCTACCCCATTTATGGTGATGGTTAATACAGATGCATTACCAATTTTAAAGAAAACGCGCTCTTTACCAGTAAGGTCTAATTCAAGTGGTGATTTTTCCGCATTAAACATATTCTCTGCAAAGAGAGCTTCTCCGTCATCAGCCTTCACACCAAGCCACGTATCGCCTGAAGCTTCTAATGTAGCCTTTACTTCCTCACCTGTATAAGAAAATGCAACCGTCGATTCAGGTGTACTGCCTGTTCCTTCTTTCACTACGGTAAACTCAGGCTCTTTTGTATCTTCTTTTGTTTCTTTTTCATCCTCATCATTTCCTTGTTCATCTTCGTTGTCCTGATCCTCTTCATTGGTCTTATCTTGATTTGCTTGATTCTTACCTTTATCGTCTTTGATAACAATATCATTGTTACCATCTTGTTCTACCGGATCTTTGCTTTCGGTCCCAGACATATTTTGGGCAATAAAGAAAATCGCTACTGCAATAATACCGATAATGAGCAGGCCAACAATAATCGTAGGGAACAATGAGAAATTAGAAGTGCTCTTTTCCTGATTTTTTCGAGAACGTTGTATACGCGAATACTGTTCTTCTGTCGGCTCTTCCGTTTTTGGCACTTCTTCTTTATACTCTTCCATCAATTCATTCGGATCTAACCCAACAGCATTCGCGTATTCTTTCATAAATGCTCGGGCATAAAATTTCCCAGGAAGAATCTGCAAATTCCCTTCTTCAATCGCAATCAAATACCGTTTCTGGATTTTTGTTATCTCTTGTAATTCTTCTAAAGAGAGGTTTTGTGCCTCCCTTGCTTCTTTTAATCTTGCACCAATTTGCATTTCCAACACCATCCATTTTAGAAATCAAACATTGAAAATCCGTTTTCTTGACTGAACTGCTGAGATTCAACAGGCTCATATGTGATCTCTTCCTCTTCATGACTCCTTAGTTCAATAATGTAGTCGAAATCCTCTATGTTATATTCTGTCATTTGTACAAATACATCCGGATGTTCCACTACTTTGATAGAAGGAAGTTGCATAACTTCTCTAATCAGCTGCCAATGTTGTTCATTTGCACGGCGAGTGGATACAATACCATCAATAATATAGACATTATTGGGATTGTATTCCCCTTCAATGAGTTTACTACGTACCGTTTGCTTTAAAAGTGTACTGGAAACAAATAACCAGCGCTTATTCGCACACACACTAGCTGCTACTACGGATTCTGTTTTACCTACTCTCGGCATTCCACGAATTCCAATTAATTTGTGTCCATCTTTTTTATACAACTCCGCCATAAAGTCAACGAGCAGACCTAAGTCATCGCGAATAAAACGAATCGTTTTACGATCATCGACATCCCGATGTATGTACCTGCCATGACGTACAGCCATTTTATCTCGAAGCTTTGGTTGTCTCAGCTTTGTTACTTTAATCGTATCCATCGTTTGCAGAATTGATTTTAATCGTGTTATATTTTCATCATCTTTGGATAAAAGCAGCATCCCCCGCTTAGCATCTTCCACCCCATTAATCATGATGATATTGATCCTCAGCATACCGAGTAAGGACGATATGTCTCCAAGCAAACCCGGCCGATTAATTTGAATTTCGTATTCAAGGTACCACTCTGTTTTCGTCATAAAATGCTCCTTTGAATAGAGTTATGAGGTACACAGCTGTTCTATTCTAGATGAACCTGCGAGCAATTCATTATACTACATAGTCATGTAATTATATAATAAAGTATTTTCTTATAAGTGAAAAGTGATTAGAAAAAATTCAATTCAAATACCAATGAGGTTTGAATATAAACTTTTCATAAGTACTTATCCCGAATGTAAGATACCATATGCTCCTCAAGAGTGGAGGCCATACAACGGTACTTAAATTCCCAATTATTCGAGGAACACTTATGCCACACCCTTCCGGTACTAATAATCAGTGGTGATCAAAGAACCTCCCACTGATTGTTGGATCACTTTATGCGCGTTTTTTATTATCCATTTACCTATGTAACTATAACCGTTTCTCTTTATCACTATTTTCTAAAGTTGCTAGTTTTATAACTTCCATTTATTCAAAAATCCTCCATTTTTTAGATCAAGAAAATTACAGACCATATTAAACTATATCAACATATAAGCAGTAAATATAACATACAACAAAACAATTAAATCTAATCTTAATATATTTAATTGTTATTCATTAAAGTGCCTACAAATTTTTTCCATCAAATATCCAAAAAATGGAACACTCAACATAAAGTTCTGTATTCTTCGCTATGGTTAAGATTAAACGTAGGCTATATATATTAAAGTTATGTGAAAAATCCTCTACACTTTATTTCTCCATTCAGAATCTCACTATTCTAGATTCTATGTTTATGGCACTTTATTATTTTCACACTCCTTTATAATACCTATATTAACAGAACCATGAGAAGTTGACAAAATGATTTAATAAATTGTTGAAAAGCATCACCGTTTCCATCGCATGATAATATATATTAGCCTATTATATTCCTGTTCCAAGCTTTCAACTATGCGACTTTTCCATTGCTTTTTATAATTTCTGCCACGCTCTTAAATCAGAACGTGGCAGAAAAACTAAATTATTTAGTAAGATCATACACCTCTAATGAATGTGAGGTGCCTTTTATCTCCTACCTAACTAGCCTTCAACTCGAATAAGGAGAGTATAGCACCTGACATTGGGAAAAAGTTGATGTTTCGTTTAGGATTGGTTTCCTTGATTTTGTACATATTTAATCATTGTATTTGCTAATGCTTGTTGTTCCTCATCAGAAGCTGCATTCCATAAATCACGTAACACGGCTTCTTCTTTGTTTTTGGCGTCAACATGCTGGGCCAAATAATCGCCTATCTCATGAGCCACATTTTGAATCGTGTCATTGCTCATCCCTTGTTGCTGCGCTTGCGTAAGCTTATTTGCCAAAAAGCTTCTCCATGAGTCAAAATTATCGAGAACGGACATTTTTATTTCCTCCTTCCAATTTATACATGCATAGTATTTGAGGTATTTGCAAGTTTATACATGCTGGAAAGAAGAAAAATTACCAGCCGCCCGTCACATCCAAAATCGCTCCTTGTATATAGCTGCTTTCTCCAGACAATAAAAAAGACACGATAGCAGCGACTTCTTCAGGTTTCCCTGCTCGGTTGATTGGAATATCAGCAATGGTCGCTTCTTTGTCAGTAGTACATAGATGGTGAGTCATTTTTGTGTCGATAAAACCCGGACTAACAGCATTGACAGCAATTCCAGAAGGTGCGACTTCCTTTGCAAGTGCTTTGACAAAACTATTTTGTGCACCTTTCACTGCTGAGTAAACCACTTCATTACTAGCTCCCTGCTCTCCCCAAATGGAGGTAATAAATATAATCGCACCTTCCTGTTTCGTAATCATACTAGGAAGGAGATGCTTCGTAATGAGCCACGGTGATTTCACATGTAACTGCAGCATATCATCCATTGTCTGTTCTGGTGTATTTTGAAACAATCCATAATGGGCTCTACCACTTGCAAAAACAACTCCATCAATGGTAAAGGAGAGAGCTTCCAAGAACTGCTGACAAGACGTATTTTTACTTAAATCTGTTTGGTAAGTCGCTAAAATGGACTCTGGATATGCTCGACAGAGTGCATCAATAGCTTGTTTGTTTGTATGAAAATGAAGCAATAATTGGAAGCCTTGGTCCAATAATTTTCGCGCAATTGCTGCCCCAATATCTCCGCTTGCCCCAACAAGAAGAATTGTTTTCTTCATGATGATTTACTCCGCTGCTATAGTACATACAGATAGTCTTTCTTCATCTATCCAAGAACGCATAAATTGTTTAGCGTCATCCAATGTAAGCTCACGAACAGCTGGTAATAATGTAAAGAAGTCGATTCCTAATAAATGATAATGCGTATAAGCATTTGCTATATTCTCTAGTCGATTCATCATGCGCAATAACTGACCTATTTTTTTCTTTTGGATGCGTTGAAATGTTTCTTCGTTTAACTCTCCTTGTTGAATACGTAACAACATGGATTTTAACCGGTCTGCAAATAGATTCGGTTCATTTGTATTGCTGCCAATTAAAACATAGCCAAAGTCACGGTCGATATTTGCTTCAAAGAAAAAGCTGTCATCAATCAGATTTTCATTATAAAGCTCTTCATAATATGGACCTCCTTTGGAAAAATAGTAGTCCAATAGCATATCTTGGAGCAGGTCTTGTGTTAACAGATCCTTTGGTGAGAGTTGA
Organism: Roseburia sp. 1XD42-34; assembly: GCF_009917385.1. Lineage (GTDB taxonomy): Bacteria > Bacillota > Bacilli > Bacillales > Amphibacillaceae > Virgibacillus. The sequence continues at coordinate 51,705 of NZ_QWLJ01000003.1, forward strand.
TGGTTCATCCGTTTTATCCCTATTGTACATTTTGGTATCGATACAGGCATTGTTATTTGTTTTTCCTTCATCGCCACCGCTTCAGGCTCCTGAGGGAACTTTCTTTTCAACTGCTCCATCTTAGCAAACTGTTTTTTACTTTGATTTTCTTTGATCAAGTGTCCCATTTGTTCAGGTTCAAAGTTGCCAGCAATGAACAAAATCATATTTTCCGGATGATAAAAGGTTCTGTAACATGTGTATAAATCTTCTTTCGTGATTTGATAAATGGATTCTACCGTACCAGCAATGTCTACATTAATGGGATGTTCTTTAAACATTGCTTTAATTGTTCCCATAAAAGCTTGCCACTCCGGCTGGTCATCATACATCTTAATTTCCTGAGCAATGATTCCTTTTTCCTTCTCCACCGATTCATCCGTAAAATAAGGATCTTGCACAAAGTCAATCAGTGTCTCTACATTCTTTTGGATTTGATCGGTCGCTGTAAATAGGTAAGCTGTTTTCGTAAATGAAGTGTAAGCATTAGCAGAAGCGCCCTGTTTCGAAAAATCTTGAAACACATCTCCAGTCTCACTTTCAAACAGCTTATGCTCTAAAAAATGAGCCACTCCTTCTGGGACAGTAATCACTTCATCCTTGCCAATTGGGGTGAAATGTAAATCAATGGAACCATAATTAGTCGTAAATAAAGCATGCGTTTTTGCCATTTCTGGTTTTGGCAATAAAAAGACAGTTAATCCATTAGCTAGTTTTTCTATATACAATGTTTCATCAATGTCACGATACGTATGCTTATTCATTGGAAACCCCTTTCTCTGCCGTTAATAAATACGTCGTATCCTCTTGTAATTTTTTTGCCACAGCAATAATTTCTTCCTTTGTCACCTTATTTACTTGGTCTATAAAGTGAGCTGGTGTCGTTTTAACACTTGCTAATACCTGCTGATATAAAAATTCAATGGTGCCTTGAGAGTGGTCGAATGTCTCCAATAGCTGGTTGGTAATCAGCGCTTTTGCCTCGTCTATATCTTGCGTTGAAAAATCGCCTTGTTTCATCGCTTCCATTTGTTGTTTAATAATGTCCCGTGCTTTTTCAAAATCTCCAGGTGCAATACCACTAAATACGAATAACAGTCCTTTGTGACTCTCGATTCGAGAAGCAGCATAATAAGCAAGACTATTCTTTTCTCTGACATTAATAAACAATTTTGAGCTAGGAAAGCCACCAAAAATTCCATTCAGTACATGAAGCGCATAATATCCTGGATCGCCAAATGTCACATTCGTACGATAACCGATATGTAGTTTTGCCTGCTGAACTTGATCCGTTTCCACAACCTGCTTTGGTGTGATATTTCTTTTAGCCGGATTTACAACCTTTTGCTCGCTTTCTGTTCGATATTCATTTTTTTCTATTAGTTGAAATACTTTCGCTATCGTTTCTTCCATCTCTTGCTCCGACAGATCACCTTGGATGTAAACATCAATCTGGTCATTCCTTACAATTTGTTGGTAATAAGCATAAAGACTTTCACGAGTCATCTCTTCCAGATCATCTAAATAACCATGCACATGGAGCTGGTAAGGTTCCCCTTCGCACATTTCATCAATCAAACGAAGGTTTGCATAACTCATTTTGTCATCTTTTAATGTACGTATTTTTTGTTTTAGCGTTTCTTTTTCCCGTGTAAATATATTTTTAGCAAACCCTTTTTCATCTGCATTTGGGTTGAATAGTACATCATAAAGCAATTTCAAGCCTTCCTGCAATATCGAAGAATTTCCCTCTATAAATTTTTGATTAGCAATATCCAGGCGCAAGCTAATAATATGCTTTTCTCCTTTTTTAGCTCCATCCATCGACAAGGAAGCACCGTAGAGTTCATCTAGTTTAATTTGCAGCTGTTGTTTCGATGGATATTGTTTCGTTCCTTGTTTTAACACATACGGTAGCAATGCTCGTTTCGTTATCGTTTCCTTTTCTAAAGGTGCTTGCAGCTTCAGAACAACGGTCACTGTTTTATACTTTTTATTCGGAATGAAATGAACGTTAAAACCATTTATAACTTTTACTATTTCCGTTATTTCTTGCATGATAATCCTCCCTTAACCAGACTTTTTCCTTATTCTGCTCCTATTTTTCATTCGTCATCCATTATAAAGCAAAAAAAACCCGCTTGCGACTATTATACGCAAACAGAGTTTTTTCTTGAAAGATAAGAAAGTATAAAAATTTTGGCTTTGGGATACCGCTATAACCGAAATAGCCACGTCCGGCTTAAGCGCCCAGCAACTAGGCGACTTCACGAAAGCGCCCTACGATAAGTCATCATCGGTTCGTGGTTAAGAGGAAGGCCGACTAAAAACGGGCTTACCGCCCGACGTCGACATACTCCTGTTGCAGGAGCATGTTTCCCAAAACTTTAGTTGCTTCGCTCCATTCGCTACGTTGCTAACCTGGCGTCCTGCTTTTGTTTCTTACCGGTTCCCTTTTATATATGGTACACCATTCGCCTTTGGTGCTTCTGCACGACCAATGAACCCAGCTAACGCTAAAATGGTTAATACGTATGGGGCAATAAGTAAAAATACTTGCGGTACATCTGCTAGTAATGGAATACCACCGCCAATGACACTTAAGCTTTGAGCGAAACCAAAAAATAGTGCGGCTCCCATTGCGCCTAGTGGATGCCATTTTCCAAATATAACTGCTGCTAAAGCCATAAACCCTTGTCCGACAATGGTTGCATGCGAGAAGTTTAAGGCAATCGTTAGCGCAAAAACAGCGCCTCCTAATCCTCCCATCGCTCCAGAGATAATAACAGCGATGTAACGCATTTTATAAACATTAATACCATTCGTATCAGCTGCCATTGGATGTTCACCTACAGCACGTAACCGTAATCCAAAAGGTGTTTTGTATAACATATACCACGCAATGAAAGCGAATAAGATAGCGACATAAGAGGTCGGATAAATTCCTTGGAAAAAAATGCGCCCAAGGAATGGGATATCAGCAAGGATTGGAATATCTGTCGTATAAAAAGGTTGTGAAACCATATCCGTTTGTCCTTTATCATACCACTGCTTTGTTAAAAAAATTCCGATACCTAATGCCAAAAAGTTGATTGCTACACCACTTACAACTTGATCTGCATAAAATGTAACTGAAGCTACAGCGTGGATGATGGCAAAAATAGCACCAACTATCATAGCAGCAAGAATAGAAATCCACGGCGTCCAAGAACCAAATACGTCACTAAATGTGAGGTTAAATACAATACCAACAAATGCCCCCATTACCATTAAACCTTCTAAACCAATATTTACTACTCCTGAGCGCTCACTGAATACGCCGCCTAAAGCAGTGAAAATGAGCGGAGCTGAATAAAAAAGCGCAGTTGGGATCACCGCTTGCAATAATTCCATAAAGCTCATTTATTTCCCCTCCCTTTTAAACCGGAGTATGATCCACCTAATGAGGTAGCTTGAGGCAACAAAGAAAATAATCAAGGCAATAATAATATCTACTAGCTCATTTGGAACACCTGCTTGTGTTGGCATATTTAATGCCCCTACTTTTAATGCACCGAATAAAAATGCTGCGAGGACAACACCAAACGCATTATTTGCTCCTAAAAGCGCAACAGCAATTCCGTCAAATCCAATATTGGAAAAACCAGAGCTAACAGTCATATTTCCATATGTTCCTAAACCTTCCATCGAACCTGCTAAGCCTGCAAATAAACCTGAAATAAGCATGGCAAGAATAATATTTCGTTTAACACTCATGCCTGCATATTTGGATGCATGCTTATTATAGCCTACTGATTTCAGCTCAAAACCGAGCTTTGTCCGTTCAATCATAAACCACATCACCAAGGCTGCAACCAATGCAATAAAAATCCCATAATGCATTCTTGAAAAATAAGTGAGATTTTCTAACCATTCAGAAGCCAGGGAAGCGGTCGGTGCAATCATGTCTGTTTTATCAGCGTTTTCAGTCAAGACATTACGAATAATAGCATTGGAACTATATAACGCAACATAATTTAGCATAATTGTCACGATGACTTCATGTACACCAAGCCCCGCTTTTAATAATCCAGGAATAAATCCCCATAATGCGCCAGCGATTGCTGCAGCAAGTAAAGCTAACGGCAAATGAATGTAAATAGGAGCATCAACCGTTGACCCTATCCAAACAGCTGCCAGCCAACCAACAATAACTTGACCTTCTGCACCAATGTTAAATAGACCAACTCGGAATGCAAAAGCAATGGCTAACCCTGTCAGTATATAAGGGGTTGTCTGACGAATCGTTTCGCCAAAAAAATATAAATCTCCAAACGCTCCTTTAAATAAAGCAATGTAACCTTGAATTGGATTATAGCCAAAGGAAAGCATGATCAACGCCCCAGCTAAAAGACCAATGAAAACAGAGATAACTGGTACGAGGATGTTAAACCACTTATTTTGCATCATGACTCTTCACCTACCATTTCGCTTCCCGCCATCAACAAGCCCAATTCTTGCTCGTTTGTGTCTTCTGGATTTAAATCTGCTACAATTTTTCCATCGTAAATAACGGCTATTCGGTCACTAACATCTAAAATTTCATCTAATTCAAAGGAAACTAATAAAATTGCCTTGCCTTTATCGCGTTCCTCAATCAATTTTTTATGAATAAACTCGATAGCCCCTACATCCAGCCCTCGCGTAGGCTGTGCTGCAATTAATAAATCAGGTGATCGATCGACTTCTCTGGCAATAATTGCTTTTTGTTGATTTCCACCAGATAAAGCACGCGCCTTTGTGTGTACGCTCGGTGTTCGTACATCATATTCTTTAATTAATTGTTCTGCTTTTTGAAAGATTTGTTGATAATTTAACACTTTGTACCTTGAATAAGGACGCTTATAATACGTTTGCAAAACAAGGTTTTCGCCAATAGAGTAATCCAGAACAAGTCCAAATTTATGCCTATCTTGGGGGATATGTCCTACCCCACTCTCGGTTACTCTACGAGGGGATAAATTGGTAATCGACTTATCATTTAATAAAATGTTGCCAGCATTCGCTTTTCGTAAACCAGTGATGGCTTCAATCAACTCACTTTGGCCATTTCCGTCTATTCCAGCAATACCTACTATTTCACCCGCGTGAACAGTTAAATTTAACCCTTTAACCATGTCTATTTTTCTGCTGTCTTTTACAAATAAATTATTAATCTGAAGAGTCGGTTGCTTCGGGTTGGCTGGTTGCTTATTCGTTTGAAAAGAAATATCTCTTCCAACCATAAGTGAAGCTAGCTCAGTTGTGGTTGTATCTGCCACATGGACAGTGCCAATCCCTTTACCTTTACGAATTACGGTACAACGGTCACAAATTTCCATAATTTCTTTTAGTTTATGAGTGATTAGTATAATAGATTTTCCTTCAGCGATTAACGTTTTAAAGATTTCCATTAACTCAGAAATTTCTTGTGGTGTTAAAACGGCTGTCGGCTCGTCAAATATGAGGACTTCAGCTCCACGATAGAGCGTTTTTAATATTTCTACACGTTGTTGCATCCCTACGGAAATATCACTAATCTTAGCTGTTGCATCTACACGAAGTCCGTAGCGGTCTGATAATTCCTGTACTTCTTGTTCCGCTTGTTTTAAATTAATTCTTCCTTTACTAGTAGGCTCACTGCCAAGAATAATATTTTGTGTAACTGTAAATGGTTCTACTAACATAAAATGCTGATGTACCATTCCAATCCCTAAAGCATTAGCAATATTCGGGTCAGTAATGGATACTTTTTTACCCTTCACCCGAATTTCTCCTTGTTCAGGCTGATATAAACCGAACAACACATTCATCAATGTGGATTTACCCGCTCCGTTCTCGCCTAATAATGCATGAATTTCACCATGCTTTAACTGAATAGTTATATCATCATTGGCAACTACTCCTGGAAATTCTTTTCGTATATGCAACATTTCAATTATATAATCCATGAATGCCATCACTCCTTACCTATGGAAGCAGCTTTTTTAGTGGGAAGTATACAGTTTTGGTTTTAGAATAAAAAGGGGCTGGCTACTCCAGCCCCTTTTTTTTACAATGACTCTTCAAATTTCTTCAATTCTTTTCTTGTTTGTGGTACATCTAGCTCATTATTAGTGATCTTTTCTTTCCACTCATCTACTGCTGATTTGATCTCTTCCGTGAAAGCTTCTTCGTTCGTATCTGCTAGGTATACTCCATCATCTTTTAATGAGAATTCTAAAATTTCTCCGCCTGGGAATTCCCCACTCATTCCAAGATTGCTCACTTCATGCACAGATAAGTCCACACGTTTTACCATGGATGTAAAGGTTACATTATGATCGCCAATTTTACCCTCTTCATGCTGATCACGGTCAACCCCAATGACCCAAATTTCATTTTCTGGATTTTTCTTCTTCATATCTTTCGCCTGGTTAAACACACCATTGCCAGCTGCTCCAGCAGCATGGTAAATAATATCTGCACCATCATTATACATACGGGTAGCAATTAGCTTTGCATCGTCAGCGGAACTAAAGTCACCGACATATTGAATGTCCACCTTAATATCAGGATTGACAGATTTTGCTCCTGCAACAAACCCAACTTCGAATTTGTTTATTAAATCTGAATCCATTCCTCCGACAAAGCCTAGCTTATCTGTTTTTGTCTGTTCAGCAGCAGCCACCCCTGCTAAAAATGATCCTTCATGCTCTGCAAACGTAATACTCGCAACATTCGGCGCTTCAACAACAGTATCAACTATTGCAAAATTCGTATCTGGATTTTGTTCAGCTACTTTCATCACTGCATCTTGAAGTAAATAACCAACGGCAAAAATTAAGTCATAATCATCTCTAGCTAATCGTGTTAAATTTGACAAATAATCAGATTCATCATTAGACTGTGCGTAATCAAAGCCTTTTCCTTTCGATAATCCATGTTCTTTGCCCCAAGCTTGTAATCCTTCCCACGAAGACTGGTTAAATGACTTATCATCTACTCCACCTTCATCTGTTACCATCGCTGCGGAATAATCGGCAGATGTATCACTCTCAGCTGACTTTCCATCGTTATCGCCATTATTAGATTCCTTTTTATCACCGGAACCCCCACATGCGGCTAAAACTAACCCAAAGCTAATAAAAATGGTTAATAATAAGATTAACTTTTTATTTTTCAACAGAATTGCCCCCTTTAATAATTTTTACGATTTACTTTCTACCGGTCATCTTATTATACATTTTTCGAGCCGCCTCACCCCCTAAATGCAAGCGTTTTCCAAATTTGGATTTTTTGTTTTACGTACGCTTACGTAAAACATGGAAACTAAACATATCTGAGCGAAAATAGTTTGCTGAATATAGAACCGCTTCATCTTCAGCGGTATAGTGCATTTGCTTAAGCAACAGCAGTGTTTGGTCTGGATGGCAGTTTAAAATCTCATAGATACGTTCATGATATCCAATTGGTTCAATATAGGTAACCGCATAGGCAACTCGTTTATTTGCGTGGTCTTCCATTAACTTAAAAAAGGAATCCGCTTGATGAACACGCTCTACTGGAATTACATCTTCTGGAATCTTATCTACACAAAAAACGACTGGTTCACCATTAGCAGTACGAACACGTTCAATTTCAACTAATTGGTCCACTTGGTTAGGAGCAAATCGACTTTTTTCTTTATCTGATGCCTCTCGTATATCCGTAAATAAATATTCCGTTCCTGCTTTTTTTCCCGACTGCTCGATCATGTATGTTACACTTGTAAGCTGTTCAATTCCAGATGAAAATACAGGCTTTGGATTCACAAATGTGCCAACACCGTGTCTTCTAGTAACAATATTATCTTCTTCTAATATGCGTAATGCTTCTCGTAATGTCGCACGAGATACTCCTAACAGTTTGGATAATTGGAATTCAGATGGAAGTTTCTCATTTTCCTTATACTGACCACTCTCAATATCTTTTTTAATTTGATCTATGACTTGTAAATATAAATGCCTTGAATCACTCTTAATAGACAATTTCTTCACCTCAAACCCTATTTCCATTCTCTTGATATCTGACCTCTGACGTATAACTAGTATGTATTTTTATCATAGCATGAATGTAATAGGAAACAAATACTTTATCTACAAAATTCAACAAAAGGATTAATCTAGTTCACAATTACTTTAAAATTAGTAACTTACATAATTCCCCAAAGTTTTTTTCGTATATGGGGTGTTGTAAAACTCACCCTTTAAAAGTTGAATAATCTATACTATAACAAGTCGTAAGAAATAATAGACTAAGTGTTCTATTTGTTCATCTACCAATCCGTTGAGGATGAAAAAATCTCCGTGGTAGAAAATTTACTTTTATTCATACTTTAATTAAAAATTCTCATATGTAGGAGCCTAATTTCTGGTATACATACTTAAAAACTTAATAGTAATAAATATAAACCCACATACTCTTAAGAAAGGAAGCTGTATATTTTTTTGCTGAAATTCGATATCCAACCTTCATTCCAAATATTCTTTAACAACTTTTAATTTAAATTCATAGCTACATCTAGCCATATAAAGCACCCCAAACATTAGATTTTCTCTCTAACATTTGGAGTGCAATACTAACCGTAGGAAGCTTCCTGTGAGCTGTCCTGCTTTATTAACTTTGTTTAATGTGTAGAAGACTGTTCTTCTGGTGTTTGACTAATAAGTACGGTACGTGGCTTACTTCCCTCATATGGACCAACAATCCCGCGCTGTTCCATGGCATCGATAAGTCTTGCTGCACGAGTATAACCGATTCGAAAACGTCGTTGTAACATGGATACACTGGCACTTTGCATTTCCGTTATTAACTGCACTGCGTCATCGTATAACTCATCATCAACTTCTTCTAAAATTTCATTGACTTCTTCTGGAATCATTTCCTCTTGGTATGACGCTTTTTGTTGTTCAATACAATGATCTACAACACGTTCAACCTCTTCATCAGAAAGAAAAGCACCTTGCACACGAGTAGGTTTAGAAGTGCCGACAGGAATAAATAGCATATCCCCTCTACCTAATAATTTTTCTGCACCTCCACTATCCAGAATCGTTCTTGAATCTGTTGCTGAGGATACACTAAAAGCGATTCTGGATGGGATATTTGCTTTAATCACTCCTGTAATAACATCTACAGAAGGTCGTTGAGTCGCAATTATTAAATGAATTCCAGCAGCTCGCGCCATTTGTGCCAAGCGAGTGATCGCATCCTCCACATCGTTAGAAGCGACCATCATTAAATCCGCTAGCTCATCAACAAGAACAACAATATACGGAAGGTTCGGCTCTGGATCTTCAGCATACTGATTATGTTTGCGTATATATTCGTTGTAACCCTCTATATTACGTGTACCTGTATCGGAAAAAAGCTCATAGCGCCTTTCCATTTCTGCAACTACCTTTTGTAGAGCTCTGGAAGATTTTTTCGGGTCGGTTACAACGGGAGCAAGTAAATGAGGGATACCATTATAGACGTTTAATTCCACTTTTTTCGGATCAATCATCATCATTTTCACTTCATGTGGCTTTGCACGCATTAAAATGGTTGTAATAATTCCATTGACACAGACACTCTTTCCACTTCCCGTTGCACCGGCTATAAGTAAATGCGGCATTTTATTTAATTCGGCAACTATCGCCTCGCCTGAAATATCTCTACCAAGGGCAAATAGTAGCTTGGAAGATTGTTTCGGAGCAATGCTCTCTAAAACCTCGCGTAATGATACCATGGCTACTTCCTGGTTGGGTACTTCGATTCCGACTGCTGACTTTCCTGGAATAGGTGCTTCAATTCGCAAGTCTTTTGCAGCAAGAGCTAATGCCAGATCATCATGCAAGCTCACAATTTTACTTACCTTCACACCAGCATCTGGATATATTTCATACTTTGTTACAGCTGGACCTACATGTACTTTCGTAACACGTGCCTTCACTCCAAAACTGGTGAACGTATTTTCCAGCTTTCGTACCGTCGCCTGGATCTGCGACTTTTCTTGTTGTTGTGAATTATTTGCTGGTTCTGCCAACAATTGCATGGAAGGGAGAATATATTCATAGTTTTCCACTTCTGTCATCGGCATGTTTTCTATGCTGTCGTCCATTTTTTCCTGGGTTTGCTCTATCTTTGTCATGTCAGTTTCTGTGTCATCTTGCTGATTCGTCATCGTATGGTCAGTAAAATCTTGAATAACCGGTTCTGAGATAACTTGTTCTGTAAGCTCTTCCCCATTTTGCTCGATTTTAGGTTCATTCGCTTGCTTGGAACGTTTTGTGGTTCTTTTTTGTTTCCATGCAGCTTGCGTTCCTTTTATATTACTTACCACCCATTTCCAAAATTTGGCGAAAACATCGCCAATCGATAGCTCCGTCATAAAAATAATACCAATGAGGATCGAAAAAACAGCGACAATTTTAGCCCCAGTAAGAGAAAATAAATAGTAGGAGAACGTAAGCAACAATGCTCCAGCCATCCCTCCACCTAAATACTCTGCTGATAGTTGATTATCAATGTAGCTGGAATAGTTTTTCCATGTTGAACCAATAATTGATATTTGCTGGTTGTTAGCGATAACTTCATCAAACATTTGTGTATGGGTCATCAGCAGTACCCCACCAAATACAATATAAAAACCAACCATCCTTTTCGTCACAAAGTTTGGTAGTTTTCGCTTTACTACCAACTTAATACCTGTTATTAATAAAAAAACCGACGCACCAAAATACCAAATTCCTAGAAAGAAGCGAAAAAAATGTTCCAGCCCTCCTGGTATAGCACCGTCGCTAATGGCACTGGCGCCACTTCCAAATATCCCTAAAAAAATAAATAAAAGTCCAAGCAATTCTAGCTTCAATTGTTTCTTTAACTTGCTGCTGCGTCTCTTTTTCTTTCTTGCCATATTTTCACCTCAATCATTTTGGCGCAATTTATTTAGAAATGAAATACATTTAGTAGTCCGTTTTCCCTCAATCCTATTGGCAGAAGTCGAGATAAAATCAAAGTCAAGTTTCCGAACAAAGGCTCAGAGCGCCCGGTTAGCAACGTAGCGAATGGAACGAAGCAACTAAAGTTTTAGGAATCATGGTGAGGCACGAACCAATGATGACTTATCGTAGGGCGATTCGTGAAGTCGCCTAGTTGCTGGGTGCTTAAGCCGGACGTGGCTACTCTGTTATTCCGTTATCCCAAAGCATCAAATTTTATACTTTCTTAGCTCCTTAAAAAGGGAAAACACCTTTTCTGCCCAATACGTTGTTGAGGTAACTTTCTGGATGCTCGAAAAAGAAGCACACTTTGTCTACGTATCTCGTCTTCTACGATCGCTAACATACAGGTTTAACAATTCGAATTAGATATCGTCATCTTGCGCTTAGAAACCCTGCTTTGTGTTCGTGCGCTACAACTCGTCACCTAATATTGGAATAATCATTAATCAGAAAATGCTTTTTCCTCATCGAACTTTTGTAAGCAAAAACGCTGTAGAAAATATGTTCTGACTATGGAAAAACTATTGTAATCTATATGTATTACAGATATAATCAGCTTTCATATTCTACCTTATCTAGAGCGATTTTCAAAGTATAACCTCTTCTATCTAGTATATCATACTGTCAAATAGAAGACGTTTGAAATACAGCTCATCTCCTAAAACAAAAACCGCTTTCATTAGAGGTTCAAAAGCAGCTTTTGTTAAGATTTGTATCGATTTGATTTGTTAAACGTTTGTTTGGGAAATAATCGTCCCTGGGGACAATTGATGATTTAAAAAGTCCTGTGGATCTGTAGACAGCAGTTGAACAATTTCAAATGATCCGTCCGCTTTCTTTTCACAATACAATGATTTACCATTGTATGAAATCATTTGTCTTTCCGCATTGTTATTGGCGTTGTAAAAAACATCTTCCATGGATAGCGGCGTATAAATAATCATTGCATCACCTGCTGATCTTGAGTTCCATTCGTCTTGATCAATTCGTTCACTTTTTGCATAGCTTCCTTAACGCCGCCAACACCATCAATTAATCCATATTCTACCGCTGCTTTTCCAACAACATTCGTACCAATATCCCGTGTTAAGTTACCTTTAGCAAACATTAAATCTTTAAATTTTTCCTCGGTTATATTGGAATGGTTCACTACAAAATCGACGACACGATTTTGCATTTCGTCAAGGTATTCAAACGTTTGTGGTACGCCAATGACTAAACCGGTTAAGCGAATAGGATGAATGGTCATCGTTGCTGTTGGAGCAATGAACGAATAATCCGTAGCAACGGCAATGGGTACACCGATTGAGTGTCCGCCTCCAAGCACAATGGAGACGGTTGGCTTAGATATAGAAGTAATCATTTCTGACAGAGCCAATCCTGCTTCAACATCGCCTCCAACTGTATTTAACAAAACAACTAACCCTTCTATTTTAGGATTCTGCTCAATCGCAACTAATTGAGGTAATAAATGCTCATACTTCGTTGTTTTATTTTGTGGCGGAAGCTGTACATGTCCCTCTACTTGTCCGATAATCGATAGAACATGAATATTTGAATCTGGAGCTTGTGGTACATTAGATTGCCCTAATTGTTGTATCTTTTGTACTAAAGAGGAGGAATTGTTATCTTGTGTTTGGTCCTCTTTTTTTTCTGGCTCATTATTCATTTACGTACACTCTCCTCATTAACGAGTTATTCCTTTATTAGTATGAACATAACATCTATGGATCATGCAGAAAGAGGAATTTCTTTTAAGGATTTGCTATCTTGTTAAAAACTGATTAGTTCATTTATTAAATGAAAATTTAATACACCATATGTAGGCAGCCGAAATACTTAATATAGTGCAATTACACGAAAAGAAAATATCGGCTTTATTTGCCGATATTTTCTAAAATGGTCGCTAATTCTTTTTTTTCCTGCTGCGATAATTCCACAAGTGGCAAGCGCAGACCGCCAACTTCTATACCTTTCATACGTAATGCAGCTTTTACTGGAGATGGTGAAGGTGCCATAAATAGTCCTTTCATTACAGGAAGTAAACGACGATGCACCTCTGCTGCCTTTTGCGTTTTTCCTTCATGGAACAACTGAACCATTTGCTGCATTTCCTTTCCAATCACATGCGATGCTACCGAAATTACACCAGACCCTCCAACCGATAAGATCGGTAACGTTAAGCTATCGTCCCCACTATATACTGTAAAGTCATCCTCTGTTTGTTCAATAATTTGTGATACTTGATCAAGATTTCCGCTCGCTTCTTTTATCGATACAATGTTATCGATTTTACTTAATGCTACGGTTGTTTCTGTCGTAATATTAACAATCGACCTTCCTGGTATATTATAAAGCATGACAGGAAGTGATGTGTTTGCTGCTATGGTTTTAAAATGCTCATATAAGCTCCGTTGGTCTGGTTTATTATAATATGGTGTCACAAGCATAACCGCATCTACACCACAACATTCCGCTTCTTTGGTTAATGAAATAGAGGCTTTCGTATTATTTCCACCAGTACCTGCAATAACAGGCACACGTTTATTTACCTTCTTCACTACGTGTTGAAACAAACTTATTTTTTCTTCAGCTGTTAATGTAGGAGATTCACCTGTTGTTCCTGCAATGACCAATCCTTCCGTCCCATTTTCCAATAAGTAATCAATGAGTATATCTGTTTGCACATAATCAATCTTCCCATTTACATCAAATGGTGTGACCATTGCAGTTAATACATTACCAAAGTTCATTCTTATCACCTTTTTCTAATCATTGTGCAGAGTTGGTTATATGACTCAATTCAAAAGCTTCATGCAACGCATTTACGGCAGCTTTTAAATCTTTTTCATGTACGAGCACCCAAATTGTCGTATGACTGTCTGCTGATTGAAGGATTTGAACATTTGCATCGGTCAACGCTTGCACAATCTTTGCAGCAACTCCAGGGACACCGGTCATCCCAGCGCCTACTGCTGAAACCTTTGCACAGTTTTCGGTAATTTCCGGATCAAATCCAAGTGTATTTAATATCCGTACCGCTTTTTCCGTATATGCAGTTGGTACCGTATAAATCACGCCAGTAGGTGAAATGGTAATAAAATCGACGGAAATTCCTGCTTCAGCCATTGCTTTAAATACGTCGGATTGCATTCCAAATGCCGCCTCTTTTGTTTGTACTCGAATTTGGGTAATAGCATCCATATGGGCAATTCCAGTAATTAAACGATCGATAATATCCATCCCCTCTACCCGTGAAGACGTTACAAGTGTACCTTTATCTTTCGAGTAGGTAGACCTTACACGTATTGGAATTTTTCCTTGCATCGCAATCTCCACCGCCCGGGGATGAATCACTTTTGCTCCTTGATATGCCAAATTACAGATCTCGGAATATGTGACAACATCAAGCGGTCTAGCCGTTTCAACAACCCGCGGATCAGCAGTCATAATTCCGTTCACATCGGTAAAAATTTCAATTCTTTCTGCAGCTAAAGCAACACCTAATGCTGCAGCCGTCGTGTCACTCCCTCCACGACCAATCGTCGTTATATCTCCAGATTCGGTCATCCCTTGAAAGCCTGCTACGACGACAACATCATGTGTTTCTAACTCTTGTAAAACTCGCTCAGGCTTTACTTCTTTAATTTTTGCTTGCGTAAAATCATCTGTTGTAATAAACCCAGCGTGTGCTCCAGTTAAAGCAGTCGCTGTAATATGATGCTTTTGTAACTCATTCGATAATACAACGGATGAGATAATCTCACCACAAGACATAAGCATATCCAATTCACGTGAAGCATTTTTATTGGCAGGAAAATCTACAAGACTCAGCAACGTATCAGTTGCATACGGGTCTGGTTTTCTGCCTAAAGCTGAAACGACAACTACCAATTTGTATTCTTTCACTAACGCATCTTTTATATGTTTAATCACATGATCTCGATTTTCTTTTGACTGTACTGAAGTACCGCCAAATTTTTGAACGAGTATTTCCATTCGTACACCTCTATCGTTGCAACCAATTATTTTGAATTAATTCTTGAGCGATTTGTACGGTATTCCACGCTGCTCCTTTTAATAAATTATCGGAGACAATCCATAGATGGAACCCTTGTTTATTATCTAAATCTTTACGAACTCTACCGACAAACACATCTTGCTTCCCTTCTGCAGTTAATGGTGTTGGATAGAGCTGCTCTTTCGGATCATCCTGTAATACGATCCCTTCTGCTTGCTGTAATTCCCTCCATATATCTTCCACGGTCACATCTTCATTGTCCACCTCAATATATACACTCTCTGCATGGGAAGTAAAGAATGGCAGACGGACACACGTAGCAGCCACTGAAAGATCAGGTGCATGCATGATTTTTTTGGTTTCTTGAATCATTTTCATTTCTTCAAATGTATAACCATTTTCCTGAAAGACATCAATTTGTGGCAACGCATTAAATGCAATCGGATAATGCTTTTCGTCGCCTTTAACAGGAAGAAGCTCTGCCTCCATCTCTTCTCCAGACAAATAAGCTTTCGATTGATTTGCCAATTCATCACATGCTTCATTACCTGCACCTGACACTGCCTGATAAGTAGATACAATAATTCGCTTTAATCCAAACGCAGTTTTTAATGGCTGTAATGCGGCTACCATTTGAATGGTGGAGCAATTCGGATTGGCGATAATTCCTTGATGGTGTTGCAAGTCCGTTTTATTTACTTCTGGAACAACGAGCGGTACCGATTCATCCATCCGAAACGCACTTGTATTGTCAATCACAACTGCACCACGTTTTACAGCTTCTTGAGCTAATTTCTTGGAAACCGAACCACCTGCTGAAAACAGAGCGATATCAACCCCTTCAAAGCTTTCTGGTACTGCTTCCTCGACAATGATTTCTTCTTGTTTAAATAGCTGCTTAGATCCTGCTGAACGTTTGGATGACAAAAGCTTTAAATTATTTATTGGAAAATCTTTCTCTTGTAATAATTCAAGTATCTTTTGGCCAACTGCACCTGTTGCCCCAACAACAGCTACATTATATGCTGATTTTTGCGACATGGATTTATTGCTCCCTTCCAAAACTAGATTATTAGACTTCTAGCTTATCATTTTACCATAGATCAGCTTTGATGAGGAACAATAACTGGTTGAAGTTGTTTGAATTCAAGTGCAGCTTCTACCGTTTCGGGTAATAATTCCATTTTAGCAACGAGTGAATTCGGTTTTAAATACGGGTCATCCTGTCCGTAAGGAATAAAGTAAATAAATTTACTAGCCATTAACCGCATTAAATTAACCCCATTTAATCCAAGTGCATCGTTCGTCGACACACCTACTACAACAGGTTTTTGATTACGCATCGTTGCTTTAGCAGCCATTAAAACGGGGCTGTCTGTTAACGCGTTGGCAAGTTTGCTTAAGGAATTTCCTGTTAACGGGGCAATTACCATGCAATCCAATGGCATTTTCGGTCCTAAAGGCTCCGCCTCTGGCATCGTTGTAATAATATCTTTTCCAGTAATGGATGCGATTTTCTCCATATGGTCCTCTGCGTCGCCAAATTTCGTATCCGTTGTTCGAACTGTATACGTTACAATTGGGACGACTTCAGCACCAAGCTCCATTAATTTCTCTAGTTGCGGGAATACTTGATCATACGTGCAATGTGATCCAGTTAAACCAAAGCCGATTCTTTTACCTGCTAAATTCATCCGTAACACCCTCCTATATATAAAGTGAATCTTCAATCAGTGAGAATTTCTTTTTCTCTACTCCTTGTTCATACTGCAAGAGTATGACATAAGATCTTTGCATAGCATCCACCATTTAACTTGCAGTTAAAATCTTCCACTATCCTACTTGGATTTTTTACTTCGTAGAATGGAAAGGCAGGTATTACCTGCCAGTTACTTGTGGATAAAGGTTACTTCGTTTCACCCTGTTTCAATAATTCTTGTTTAATGACATCAGCCAATATTTTCCCGGCTGTTTTAGGTGCCACAATGCTCGGTAAACTACGAGATAAAATGGCTTTAATCCCCCGTTGTTTCGCATAGGCAAAATCCGTACCACCTGGTTTTGAGGCTAAATCAATAATGACTGCATGTGAAGGAAGGTGCTTCATTTCTTCTTTCCCAATCACTGAAGCAGGTATAGTATTAATTAATAGATCGCAATCTTCCATATAAGACGCCAATTGATCCAAAGGAATAGCCGTTAGTCCCATTTCTGTCACTCTTGCTAAATCCTTCATTTGTGTAGCGCTAACAGAAACTTTTGCGCCTAATGCTGAAAACTTGTTCGCCACGGTATTTCCGACTCTACCGAAGCCAACAACGACGACTCGCGAGGAATGGATGGTGAAATCTGTATGCTCTATAGCCATCATAATCGTACCTTCTGCAGTCGGAATGGAATTGTAAATGGCAACATCATCTCGTTCCAATAACGGAATCAGCTTGGCATTTGCGCTATTTACTGCATCGATTAAATAGTCATTAGCTATTCCAGAAAACACAATTGTCGATTTACGTAATTGTTTGAACCAGTCGTGGGAAAGGTGGATAGGTTTTTCTGAAAACACGGGTTCCACTTTTCCATCAGAATTGGTGCCGGTTATAGGCAAGATAATGACATCTAAACTGCTTGGGGTAACCTCATCTATATCCATTTGCTTTAAGCCCGTGAAGCCTTGCTCCAATTTGTCAAATCCAATCAATAAAAGGGTTGTATCGGTTAATGCTTGAAGTTGGCGAATCAACTCTAAATAACGGGCATCTCCGCCAATAATTGCAATTGTTCGGTCCATCCTTGTAAACACCCTCCAAACGTGCCATTTTCATTCGCATTTCTTTATAGCTTATGTGTGAAAATCGAGTTAGTGATTCCATTTTTAAGAAAAGAGTCATTCAACTCAGATTAAAATAATGGGGCGAATTCTAGGATTAAGCTAAACCAAATCATTTTCTAAAAAGAACAATTATGCACCTAAAGTGAATTTTCCATCAGTGGGAGGGTTGGTTTCATTCATTCCCCATTCTTTACCGTAATGGTATGACTTAAAGGTCTGTTACGAGGGTTTTTATGGGGTGTTATCTCCGACTTAGACTTGTTCCAGTACAGATTATCCAACTCCTGAAGAAAGAGCCTTCCAGCATCTTATATATGGAATACAAAAGGCTGCTACCACTTTCGATAACAGCCGAGACATTACCCTATCCTGCTAAGGTGCTGGCAATTGCATCGATAAATGAAATATACGTTGTAGAGGAGCAAATGGATTGCTAACTACATTTAAAAATTCTTTTCCGTATCGATAATGATCATGTCTTCTCCCACTTTTTTAATAGCACTCCAACGAATTTTTGTTTCTTCTGCTTCTTTTTTTAGACCAAACCACTTGTAATTTGGAATAATGAAGGCTTCAATTTGTCCAGTCGTTTCATTTATTTCTAAATCAGTTTGTCCTAAAATACCTAAACGAGATCCTTCTTGGACGTTAACAATTTCTTTTCCACTAATTTCCTTGTAACGCAATTTATCCCCCCTATGCATCATTTCTATAATATATATGCAAAAAAAACCTATGTTATCATAGGTTTTTTAGGAACAAAGGCGCAGGCGTCCGTTTAGCAACGTAGCGACTGGAACGAATCAACTGAGATAAAGGAAACACGGTGAGGTAACGAACCGATGATGACTTATCGGAAGGCGATTTCGTGAAGTCGCCTAGTTGCTGGCTCATGCACCGGATGTGGCTAGTCGGTTATTTCGTTATCCACAAGCACCTCATTTTATTGTTTCCTATAGAGCAAAGAAAGGATGCGATAGAAAGCTACCCTGTTTAATAATTTGCAAACCGTAGCCATCTTATGACACAATTCATTTATCGCCATTTTAATAAAAAGTTGTAATAAAGCGAATTTCTTAACTTATTCATTTTTGGGAGATATCAAAGCAATGGATGGGGATTGTTGAAATACAGTATCCATAACATGTTGCACAGAGGTATGGTTGACTGCATCAATCATTTCCACCAGTTCATCTAATGTATAATGTTTTTTAAGAATTAACTCGTTTTTTCCATTTCTGTTCATTCGACTAGTCGTACTTTCCAAGCTTAAAAGTAAGCTTCCTTTTAATTGCTCTTTACTATTTTGCAGTTCTTTATCCGTTATCCCTTTGGTTACAAACTCGTCAATGGTTCCTTTTATCACATTAAGCAACTGCTGTAATCGGTCTTTTGCCGTCCCAGCATAGATCGTTAATAATCCGCTATCGGTAAACGAAGAGTGATAGGAGAACACAGAATAAGCTAACCCCTTTTTTTCCCGAATATCTTGGAATAATCTGGAGCTCATGCTGCCTCCTAAAACATTATTCATTATGATTAAGCTGTAAATGGCTGGTTCATGCACAGCCAAACCGTTAAACCCTAAACAGACATGAGCTTGTTCCGTATCTTTATACCGTTCTACTTTTTCGCCAAGAAATTGTGGTTTAGTAAAACTAGCAGTAGATTTAGGAAGGTGGTAGCTTCCAAAATAGCCTTCTACTGATTGGAGAAAGGAAGTATCTACATTACCAGCGATAGACACAACCACATTTTCTGGAGTATACCTTGATTGCATATATTCTTTTAACATCATTGGCGTGAACGTAGCTAATTGTTCTTCTGTCCCTAAAATTGGCAATCCAAGCGGGTGGTCTCCAAAAGCAGCCCTCGCCAGCAAGTCATGTACTAAATCATCTGGTGTATCTTCATACATTTTAATTTCTTCGTAAACGACATTTTTTTCTTTATCCATTTCTGCTTCCTGAAACTCGGATTGAAAAAACATATCTGCTAGAATATCCAATGCTGTATCTTTATATGTATCCACTACTTTTGCATAAAGACATGTGTACTCCTTTGATGTGAATGCATTTACCTGACCGCCCATTGCATCAAATTCCTCGGCAATATCCTGAGCAGAGCGTGTTTTAGTTCCTTTAAAAAACATATGCTCTAAAAAATGCGAGATGCCATTTATTTGCCCATGTTCATGGCGTGAACCAGTGAGTATCCAAATTCCTATCGTAACAGAACGAACTGTAGGAATTCGCTCCAGTACGACGCGTAAACCATTTTGACAAGTGTGTTTTTCTATCAAAGCGTATCCTCCTAATATAATGAAGCGACGGTATTATCGCTTTGGTTCCATCAATTTTTCAATCGTATTTAACTTATATTTCTTTTCTTTAATTGAGGTAATCAATTCTTCTAATCCTCTTTCAGTAGCAGCTGTTGGATGCATTAAAATGGTAGCACCAGGATGAAGCTGATTGTTTACTCGGTTAAGCATAACAGAAACAGATGGATTCTTCCAATCAATTGTATCAACTGTCCAAAGAACAGTCTCCATATTTAAGTGGTGACTAACCTCAACAACATGATTATTATAGCTGCCACTAGGAGGAGCGAACCATTTCGGCATCGATCCAGTAATTGCTTTTAAAATATCGTTTGTTTGTACTATTTGATCAACCATGCTCTGATTAGATAGCCTAGCCATATCCGGATGATTATAAGCGTGATTCCCAATCAAATGACCTTGTTCGGCAATCATTTTAACCAGTTCCGCATTATTTTTAGCCCATTTGCCTTCAATAAAAAAGGAGGCTTTTACCCGATTATCCTTTAAAATGGAAAGCATTTCGGGGATGTATTCTTCTCCCCAAGATACATTAATTAATAGTGCAACCATTTTCTTTTCTGGATGTCCTCGATAAATTGGAGCGGCAGGTAAATCTTTTAAATCTATTTTGGGAGCGATTTGGTCGAATACGAGCTTCGACTCTGTAAAAGTACCATCTTCCTGCTTCATTTTTACATATGACTTTTCTACATTTACTTTTAACCCATTTCTACCAGGTGTTTTTTTCCAAACTTTATCAATATACGCATTTTGTGCAGGCTCTTCATATTCTTTCGCTTTTTGTTTTATTTCAGCATATAATGGATCAGTAGTTTTCACCGTTTCTATAATAACAGGTGATTCCACTGGAGTAAACGGATTTTTTTCCATATCGAACGTAAGCCCTACTATTATCATAAATACCACAATGTGAAGTAAATGCCGATATCGCCACATAACCATCCCCCCCTATCCTTACCTATATGATAAGAACGGACAAGTTATGCTTGATGGTGAAAAATATTGAGCGCATTAGAAAATATCTCACGTTTTTTATTATAGCGGCTTTCATCCATCGGTTAGGATGGGAATTCCTTCCCAATTGAAAAAAATGGAACGAATCAACTAAAGTTTTAGGAATCATGTCACTAAAAACAAGGGGATGCTTACGTCTGGGTGGCAAGCCCGTTTTTAATTGCCCTTCCTCTTCGTGACGAATCGAAGATACCTTATCGGAGGGCGCATTTCTAAAGTCGCCTAGTTGCTGGGCGAGGGAGCCGGACCTGCCTAGTCGGTTATTTCACTATCCATAAGCTCCTCATTCTATAGTTTTTTATGCAATAAAAAAGAAACTGGGTTGCCAGCTTCTTGTTTACTTCGTTGTTATTTTTGATTTTTTGCAGCTTCTTTTCTTTCCCGTTCTTCTTTTAACACAGCTTTTCGAGACAAGTTTACTCTGCCTTGATGGTCAATCTCTTTTACTTTCACTAAAATTTCATCACCAATGGAAACAACGTCTTCTACTTTATTTGTACGTTCTTCTGCCAGTTCAGAAATGTGAACCAGACCGTCTTTTCCTTTAAATAATTCAACAAAAGCACCAAATTTCTCAATTCGTTTTACTTTTCCAAGGTATAATTGTCCAACCTCGACTTCTCGTACTAAGTCCTCAATTATTTTCTTCGCTTTTTGATTCATTGCTGCTTCAGTGGAAGAAATAAACACACTACCATCTTGTTCAATATCAATTTTCACACCTGTTTCATCGATGATTTGATTAATTTGCTTTCCACTTGGTCCGATTACATCGCGAATTTTATCTGGATTAATATGCATGGTTAAAATTTTCGGTGCATATTGAGAAAGGTTATCCTTTGGTTTTTCAATGGTCGCAAGCATTGATTCAAGAATATGCATTCTGCCTTTTTTCGCTTGATGCAATGCTTCTTCTAAAATTTCTTTAGACAAGCCATCGATTTTGATATCCATTTGTAATGCGGTTACGCCTTTTGCTGTTCCCGCTACTTTAAAGTCCATATCGCCAAGTGCGTCTTCCATTCCTTGAATATCTGAAAGAATCGTATAATCTTCACCGGATTTGACCAGTCCCATTGCAATACCTGCTACTGGTGCCTTAATTGGGACTCCGGCATCCATCATAGCAAGCGTACTTGCACAAATACTTGCTTGCGAGGTTGATCCATTAGACTCCAACACTTCTGATACTAAACGAATCGTATATGGAAATTCTTTTTCGGATGGAATCACTTTCTCTAAAGCTCGTTCTCCTAATGCACCGTGTCCAATTTCACGACGACCAGGTCCTCTGATTGGTCCCGTCTCTCCAACACTATAAGCAGGAAAATTATAATGGTGCATAAAGCGTTTTGATTCCTCTAAATCAAGACCGTCAAGGATCTGTACATCGCCTAAAGCACCGAGTGTACACACACTTAATGCTTGCGTTTGTCCTCTTGTGAATAATCCGGAACCATGTGTACGCGGCAATACATGAATACGAGACGAAAGTGGGCGAATTTCATCAATTTGTCTCCCATCAGGACGAACCTTTTCTTTCGTAATTAATCGCCTTACCTCTGATTTTACCATTTGATCAAGAATTGCCTTGACCTGCTTGCCTGCTTCTTCGTCTTCTTCGTAAGCTTGTAGTACTTCTTCTTTCACTACAGCAATAGCTTCTTCGCGTGCATGTTTTTCTTTAACTTGAATAGCTTCAATCAACTTATCTTTCGCTTCCACTTCTACTTTTGCAGCTAGCGTTTGATCGATATCAAATAAAGTCGGTTCCTGTTTTTTTATTCCAACAGCTTCCACAATCCGCTCTTGAAACTCAACTAAACGAACAATTTCCTGGTGACCAAACATAATTGCTTCAAGCATGACTTCCTCTGGTACTTCATTGGCTCCAGCTTCTACCATATTAATTGCGTCTTTTGTTCCAGCAACAGTCAATTCAATATCACTTTTTCCTTCTTGCTCAATCGTTGGATTAATAACAAATTCCCCATCCACACGACCGACATTTACCCCTGCAATCGGTTCTGCAAATGGAATGTCAGAAATACATAAGGCAATCGATGAGCCGATCATTGCTGCAATTTCGGATGGACAATCTTGATCCACACTCATTACAGTGCTTATTACTTGAACTTCATTCCGATAACCGTCTGGAAATAAAGGACGAATTGGTCGGTCAATAAGCCGGGAAGACAGAATCGCTTTTTCGCTTGGTCTTCCTTCTCGTTTAATAAATCCTCCTGGTATTTTACCTACTGCATAGAGGCGTTCTTCATAATTCACAGTCAAAGGGAAAAAAGGAAGGTCCTTTGGCTCACTGGAAGCCGTAGCTACTGATAGTACAGCAGTATCTCCATAATGAATCATACAAGCGCCATTTGCTTGTTTTGCTAATTCTCCAGTTTCAACGGTAAATTTTTTTCCGGCTATTTCCGTAGAGAACTGTTGTTTTTCTTCTGCCATTAGTTCATGTGCTCCTTTCAAATAACATTCTACCTTACATTTTATAGTTTATAAGCATGATTGTAAATTTTATGTAGATAAATCAAAGGTTTGACCAAATTTTATGTACATATACCATTAAACAACCATCTCTCGGTTCTATTATATACATCGAACACCTGTAAGAAAAGTACAAGCCTTTATAAACTTCATATAGTTATTTTCATACAAGGATAATCAAAACACTTTACAATGCTTACAATTTACGATGTGCCCACAGAAAAAAGCAGGATTTCTCCTGCTTTTTTTGTATAAGAAACTATAAAATGATGTGCTTGTGGATGGAAATAACCGAATCCCAGCAACGAGGCGACTTTAGAAATGCACCCTCAGAATAAGGTATCATCGGTTCGCCTGTAAGAGGAAGGCCGACTAAAAACGGGCTTGCCGCCCTGAAGTCAGCATACCCCTGTTTTTAGTGGCATGATTCCTAAAACTTTAGTTGCTTCGTTCCAGTCACTACGTTGCTAAACGGGCGCTCTACGCCTTTGTTCTATCGGCGTAGGCCGAGCTTTTCAATTAATTGACGGTAACGTGTAACATCTTTATTACGTAAGTAGTTCAACAAGTTACGGCGCTTACCGACCATTTTTAATAGTCCGCGACGTGAATGATGATCTTTTTTGTGAACACGCAAATGTTCGTTCAACGTCGTGATTTCTGCAGTGAGTACAGCAATCTGTACTTCTGGAGAACCAGTGTCGTTGTCATGAATTTTGTATTCATTAATGATTTCATTTTTACGCTCTTGTGAAATAGCCATTTGGCTCACCTCCTATTTACATTTAAAATCCCCAATTCCCTAGCAAACGTCGGAGTCACGATTTGCCAAGCAATGGTTCAACGTTTTCTATCTTACACTTAGTTAGCAAAAAATGCAAGTATAAAGTGGATCTTCCGTCAGTGAGAGGTTTTCATTCATCCGCTACTGCTTGTTCGTACCATAATGGTATGACCTTAAGGTATTTTGCACTAAATCTAACGTTTGGCTTACATATACTACTTATTTTCTCCTTACAAGTGGAGACCATACTTCAGATAAGTTATGATAGTTCGGAAAAGAAGCGTCGAATTTGCTTCTCATCATTGGCAATTTGCTCCTTCAATTGCTGCATACCAGGAAATTTCATTTCCTCACGAATAAAGGAATGAAATTCGACTAACAATTCCTCTCCGTACAATTCATGATTATAATCAAATATATGCACTTCAAGGATCGGCTCCGGTAGGTTTGCTTCAAAGGTTGGGTTAAATCCAAGACTTGCCATTCCTTCGTATTTTTCTTGCTTATAAAAGATTTTAACTGCATAGATACCTGGTCTTGGTAGTAAAGCATCTTGGTTCGTCTGCATATTAGCAGTAGGATAACCCATTTGTTTTCCACGCTGGGCGCCTTTGACAACAACTCCATTAACGAGTAAAGGTCTTCCAAGTAACGCATTTGCCTTTTTTATTTCCCCTGAAGCTAGTAACTTGCGAATTCTTGTCGAGCTGATTTTTTCCCCATCACATTCGACCTTATCTACCTTTGTAAAGGTAAATGCCCCATCGGCATGTTCTGCTATAGTATCGACATTGCCGCTGCCTTTATGGCCGTAAGAAAAATCAAAGCCAGCAACAAGGTGCTTTATGTGGAGCCCTTTAATAAAATGATCAATAAATCCTTGTGGGTCCAATGCAGCTAACTCGGAATTAAAGGTAATAATATATAATCTCTCTACACCGAGTCGCTGTAAAACTTCTTGCTTTTCACGTAATGGAGTAATATATTTCACTTTCTGCTTGTCTTTTCGTAAGACAACAGATGGATGCGGATAAAACGTAATGACAGCACTTTCCATCTTTCTTTGCTTTGCTTCTTTAATTGCGGCTTTAATGACATGCTGATGACCTTTATGTATTCCGTCAAAAAACCCAATAGCTGCAACTGTTTCTGGAAGTTCTTCTAGTATGAGAGTGTGCGGATAAGTTAATTCAATTGTTCGCATCTTACTTCACCTACACTTTTTTATCTACTAAATACACGGACTGGCTTTATATAGCCTGCTTGCTTTTCATGAGATTGATAAATGGCTAGAACACGATTCTGATGCATGATAACAAATGGATCTGTCCTTAGTTGGATACTATTAGGTAGTTTTTGCCCATACAACACCTTTTTAGCTGTTTCAGAATCGACATGCCATACATCCAGATGGGTTAAACCCATTTGAATTGGATATAATAACGTAGCTTCCTGTTTTTTTAAAATGGCCTCTTCTATTGTAGCAAATGTAACCGCATTTTTGTTGGAAAATGCTCCTGTAGCCTCTCTTACTAATGTCATCATATGCGCAGGATATCCTAGAGCTTTTCCGATGTCTACACATAAGGTACGAATATAGGTTCCTTTTGAGCAAACCACTCTAAATGTGATCGAACGTTCCTGTTCATTCGGAGCTGAAAGTAGCTGTATTTCATCAATCTTAACTCGCCTGACTGGTCGCTCTACGTACTGATTTTCTCTAGCATACTCATATAGCCTTTTCCCTTTTACTTTAACCGCTGAGTACATGGGAGGGACTTGGTTAATTTCCCCTAAAAATTGCTGTATTACATCTTCAACATCCTGTTGTCCTGGCATCACCTCTACCGGTTTTTCCTCAATTAGGTTACCAGACGCATCCTCGGTATCTGTTGCGGCTCCCAATTTTAGCTTAGCGCTATATGTCTTTTTTGTATTGGTTAAAAAAGGAACAATTTTTGTTGCTTTTCCAATGCAGATAGGTAAAACTCCCTCCACATCTGGATCTAATGTACCTGTGTGTCCTACTTTTTTTGTCTGAAACATTTTGCGGATTTTAATCACGCAGTCATGCGAAGTAAGGCCTTCTGGTTTCCATAATGGCAATATTCCATCCATATGTGAAATCCCTCATTTCTTTTAAAGTGAAACTTCAATCAGGTCTTGTAAAGCAAGAAGAAAGTATTATTCCATTGAGATGAAGGAAAGAATCTGACCTAAAACAGGTCAGATTCTTATTCCAGGTCGTGCTCTCCATATGAATTGGCTTATTTTCAATAAGATCCAACCACATCTGTCGGTTTTAAAAACAGGTGCATCCAAGCGTTATTTATTTAAATCTTTTAAAATAGATTCAATTCGATTGCCATATTCATATGCTTCATCAAATTCAAACATCAATTCAGGTGTTTTTCGTAAGCGAATACGTTTGCCAATTTCTGAACGAATAAATCCTTTTGCTTTCGCCAGACCAAGTAACGTATCCTTCTTTTGCTTCTCATTACCTAAAACGGAAATAAATACTTTTGCTTGCTGTAAGTCACCTGTGACTTCTACATCTGTGACTGTAACAAACCCAACTCGTGGGTCCTTGATTTTTCGAGTTAAGATTTCTCCCAGTTCCTTTTTCATTTGTTCGCCCACTCGATTGGCACGTAATTCAGCCATTTCATTCACCTCATTATTATCTTAAAAAACCCTTTTGGGCATTTTTCTAGATTCGTTCTACATGGGTAATGGTTCGTTCCAGTTCCGTGTACGAATCAATCACGTGCATCACGTCTTGCATTACTTGCTCTGCATGTGCTAACTCTGTCGATATAGTAACGATTCCTAATTTTGTTCGCTGCCATAGATCATGATAATCTAGTTCCGTCATCGCTATATTGAAGTCTTTCTTGCACTTGGTTAGAACAGGTTTGATAATGGAGCGCTTCTGTTTTAACGAATGGCTTTCATATAAAATACATTCTACTTCAGCGTAGAGAATCATGCTCGCTTGATTTCCTCCATAATAAATGCTTCAATGATATCTCCTTCTTTTATATCATTAAAGTTCTTAATCGTAATACCACATTCATAATTTTGTGCTACTTCTTTTACATCATCTTTAAAACGTTTTAAGGCGTCAATTTCGCCTTCAAATAGAACAACACCATTACGAATTAATCGGACACCGGCATCGCGGGTAATTTTTCCGTCGGTTACATAGCTACCAGCAATGGTTCCAATTTTTGATACTTTGAAAGTTTCTCGTACTTCAGCTTGCCCGATTACTTTTTCTTCATATTCAGGGTCAAGGAGCCCTTTCATAGCCGCTTCTACTTCCTCGATTGCTTTATAAATAACACGATGTAAGCGAACATCTACTTTTTCTCTGTCAATCGCTTTTTTCGCATTTGCATCTGGTCGTACATTAAAGCCGATGACAATTGCATTCGATGCTGCAGCCAAGATAACATCGGATTCCGTAATCGCACCTACGCCAGAATGAATAATTTTAATATTCACGCCTTCTACCTCGATTTTCCTTAACGAAGAAGCAAGCGCTTCTGCTGATCCTTGAACATCTGCTTTAATGATAATATTAATTTCTTTCATTTCACCTTGTTTGATTTGTTCAAACAAGTCATCCAAACTAACCTTCGTCTGTTCACTGCGGCTTTCCAGAATTTTTTTCTGCTGTCTAGCCTCACCAATTTGACGTGCTTTTTTCTCATCTTTAAAGACAAGAAATTGATCTCCAGCCTCTGGTACTTCATTTAGTCCAGTAATCTCCACAGGTGTAGATGGTCCTGCTTCGGTGACTCGCTGACCGACATCATTCACCATTGCCCGAACACGACCGTGCGTATTTCCAACCACAATAGAATCACCAACATGTAACGTTCCATTTTGAACGAGCAATGTTGCTACAGATCCTCTTCCTTTATCCAATTGTGCATCAATTACTGTCCCAAATGCATTATTATTCGGATTAGCCTTCAGTTCCTCTACTTCAGAAACAAGGACAATCATTTCTAATAGTTCATCAATTCCTTCTCCCTTAATTGCAGAGAGGTTCACAAAAATTGTATCTCCGCCCCAATCTTCAGGAACAAGTTCATATTCCGTTAATTCTTGCATGACGCGGTTTGGATTAGCAGCTTCCTTATCCATTTTATTAACAGCGACAATAATTGGAACTCCAGCTGCTTTTGCATGGTTGATTGCTTCTACTGTTTGTGGCATAACTCCATCATCAGCAGCAACAACTAGAATCGCCACATCCGTTACTTGAGCACCACGAGATCGCATGCTTGTAAATGCAGCGTGCCCTGGAGTATCCAAGAATGTAATTTTCTTGCCATCATTCTCAACTTGATAAGCACCAATATGTTGCGTAATACCACCAGCTTCTCCTGCAGTAACCTTCGTATGACGGATAGAATCTAATAATGTTGTTTTCCCGTGGTCTACATGCCCCATAATGGTTACAACTGCTGGTCGTTCTACCAGGTCTTCCGGTTTATCCTCCGAAATATATTTATCTAAGTCCGTATCTTCAAGGATGATTTCTTTTTCAACTTCTACATCAAATTCAGCACAAATTAATTCAATAGAGTCGTCATCTAAATCTTGGTTTTTTGTTGCCATTACACCAAGGAACATCAGCTTTTTAATGATTTCTGACGCATCTTTATTTAATTTATCAGCAAGTTCACTAACCGTTAACGTACCATGATATTTGATTTCCTTAGGTGTTTCTTTTTTCACCGTTTGTTGATTAGTAGGTGCTTTCGTATTGCTCTTGCCTTTTTTCCCTTTTGCTTGCTTTCCGTGCGCTTTTTGCTGTTGCTTGTTTGGTTTATGCTGAGTGTTTGTTTTATGCTGATTATTTGATTTGTTTTGTTTCATTTTGTTTTGCTGATTATGGTTCGAATTTGATGGATTCACATGTTGCTTTGGTTTTTTAGTCTTTGTTTGATTAGCATCTCCTGCTTCTTTCTTGTCTTGCTTTTGCGCTTTATATTTTTTATCAAGCATCGCAATCGTATTTGGAGAGATTGTCGACATGTGATTTGTCACATCGACATCCTTTTCCTTAAGAAATGCAACTACTGCTTTACTTGATAGATTATTTTGTTTTGCATATTCATATACACGCATTTTACTCATACGTTCACCCCCGAATTTATTCCCCGAGTAGCGTCTTAATCTTAGCAGCAAATCCTGCGTCTAAAATAGCTACTGCTACTCTTTGGGTCTTCCCAATTGCATTTGATAACGTTTCTCGGTCATCTACGATAGCATATGGGATTTTATAGGTTTTACATTTATCGGTTAGTTTCTTTTTCGTTTGTGGACCAATATCCCTTGCCAGCAAGATTAATACAGCACGTCTTGCTCTGATATCTTTAAGTATGGCATCTTCACCAAGCGAACATTTTCCAGCTCGAAAAGCAAGGCCAACAAGGTTAAGATAACTATTTTTCATTTGTTGTACCTGCAACTAACTCTCTTAATTCATTAAAAACTGCTGCGTCAACGGTCGCATTTAAATGCTTGTTTAACGCGTTAGTTTTTTCCGCTTGATCAATAACAGTAATATCCTTACAAAGATAAGCTCCCCTACCATTCTTCTTGCCGGTTGGGTCTACAAAAACTTCTCCCTCTTTATTACGGACTACACGAATTAATTCCTGCTTTGGCATCATTTCGTTTGTTACAACGCATCTGCGAGTAGGCACTTTACGTTTTTTTACCATGCCTGATCCCCTCCTTATTCAAACAAACTTTCTTCATTGTCAGAATAGGCCTCATCATCTTCGTCCAATAACCCTTCTTCTCTTGCTTCTGTTTCACTTTTTATATCAATTTTCCAACCAGTTAATTTCGCTGCAAGCCTTGCATTTTGACCTCGTTTACCAATTGCCAATGATAATTGATAATCCGGTACAATAACGGTCGTTGCCTTCTCTTCTTCATTTACAAGTACAGATATTACCTTCGAAGGGCTTAAAGCATTCGAAACATAAACAGTAGGATCATCAGACCATTGTACAACATCAATTTTTTCACCTTTAAGCTCATTCACAATCGCTTGTACTCTTTGGCCCTTCTGACCGACGCAAGACCCTACAGGATCAATGTCAGGGTCAGGTGCATATACGGAAACTTTAGAGCGATCGCCGGCTTCTCTAGCTACAGATTTAATCTCAACGATCCCATCATATATCTCCGGTACTTCCATTTCAAATAACCGTTTCAGTAACCCGGGATGGGATCTAGAAATATATATTTGCGGTCCCTTACTTGTATTTTCCACTTTCGTAACATACACTTTAATCCGATCATGCACATTGTATTCTTCTGTAGGCATTTGTTCGGCTTCAGCGAGTTTTGCTTCTATTTTACCAAGATGTACATAGACGTACCGTGCATCCTTTCGTTGAATAATCCCTGTCATTACGTCATCCTCTCGATCGGAGTATTCCGAAAAGATAACGCCGCGTTCTGCTTCTCTAACCCTTTGTGTCACCACTTGTTTTGCAGCTTGAGCAGCGATACGGCCAAAATCTTTTGGTGTTACTTCCACTTCAACCACATCATCAATTTCATAATTAGGATTGATTTCTTTTGCTTCTTGTATCGAAATTTCTTGTTGATGATCTTCTACTTCTTCTACAACATTTTTTCGAGAAAAGACAGCCATCTTTCCCGTTTCCTCATTAAGTTCAACACGAACATTTGTGGCTGATTTGAAATTCTTTTTGTATGCTGAAATTAAAGCAGCTTCCAGAGCTTCCAATAAAATTTCCTTATCAATACCTTTTTCCCTCGCTAAATAATCAATTGCATCGAACAATTGCGTGCTCACTTTTTTTCTCCCCCTTTAAAACGTTACAGCCAATCTCGCTTTGGCTACTTTGTCAAATGGAATCTCTACCGTTTGATTACGGGTTTTAACTTTATATGATATAGTTAACACCTCATTCGTAAAATCAATTAGCTTTCCTTCATATACTTTTTCACCATGAATTGGCTCATATAGTTTAACGTATACTTGCTTATTGATATTCTCAACAAAATCTTGCTTCTTCTTTAAAGGACGCTCTGCACCTGGTGAAGATACTTCTAAAAAATAGGCATCTGAAATGGGGTCTCTCCGGTCCAATTGTTCACTCAATTCTTCTGATACCTCTCCACATTCGGTAATATCAACGCCGCCTTCTTTATCGATATACACACGTAGGAACCAATTTTTCCCTTCTTTCACATATTCCACATCAACTAATTCAAGGTTTTTTTGTTCCAGGATAGGGAGAACTAATTCTTCCGTTGTTTGTATTACTTTTGAACTCAACACGTATCCTCCTTTTACTTATACTTTTTTTACTCCATGGAAGGTTTGTTTAAGACGCCCGGTTCATATGCTGCATAGCCACTAATTAAAACAAGATGACTAATTTACCTATAATGCTCTTCAAAATTGATTCGTTCATCTTTACATTCACAACATTTCTACCTTTGATCAGCAATAACCTGTCTGCCTTCCTTTTAAACACGCATTATTAGTATAAACCAATTTCTGTAATTTCATTTACCAGTAGCTAAACCACTCGAAAACTCCACAGTTAAAAAAGTTAGCCACGGCCTTTACGACCGATACTTATCGTAAAGGAGCAGTGAAAATCTTTAGCCCACTGAGAAACATAGTATTCATAAAGTGAATCTTCCATCAGTTGGGGTTTTCATTCATCCTCCACTGATTTTATTACCTTAATAGTATGACCTAAAGGCCGCTTACAAAATAGGGGGCATTTAAGCGCTGCTATCTTCCACAGATACTTTCTCCTGAATATACGGATAAAATATTACCGCAACTGCAATCCAGCTTTTTAGAAGAGACTTTGTTCTTTTGCCGCATACAAAACGAGCCAACTTCAATACAAAACCCCTGCCTAAAGGTGTGGCAAGGGAGTTGTGGGAACAAGTTGAAGTATGAAGAAAGAGTGGGTAAATACCCACTCTTTTAAACGTTCGTATCGTTACTTACCAAAAATAGTATATCATATGGTAATGGACCTTGCAAGCTAGAATAAGGAAAGCTGATTTTGTTCAGCCATCCCTGCCAAACATCCGTGATTATCTAAGTATTCTAAGACAGTTTTGGAAATTTTGCTTCTCTCCCGCAGGTCTTCTTTAGATAGGAATTCTCCTTCTTCTCTAGCTTTCACAATGTTGAGTGCGGCATTTGTTCCTAAGCCATCGACCGCATTAAACGGTGGAATTAAAGCATCGCCTTCAACAATAAATTCTGTCGCACTAGAACGATAGAGATCTACCTTCTTAAAAGAAAAACCTCGTTCACACATTTCTAAAGACAGTTCTAAAACGGTCAGTAAATTTTTTTCTTTCGGAGAGGCATCGTTTCCTTTAGCGGTAATCATATCAATCCGTTTACGAATAGCATTGGATCCTTTAATCATCGTGTCGAGCTCAAAGTCATCTGCTCGAACAGTAAAATAAGCAGCATAAAAGAAAATCGGATGATGCACTTTGAAATAAGCAATTCGAACAGCCATCAATACATAAGCAGCGGCATGCGCTTTTGGGAACATATACTTAATCTTTTTACAAGACTCGATATACCAATTTGGAACATCATGCTTTTTCATTTCTGTAATCCACTCGTCCTTTAGCCCTTTCCCTTTACGGACAAACTCCATAATTTGGAAGGCTAAAGAGGTATCGAGACCCTTATGCATGAGATAAACCATAATATCGTCGCGACAGCCGATGACGTCTGGGAGCTTACATATACCATCATTAATTAGCTCTTGCGCATTACCTAGCCACACATCGGTACCATGTGACAAACCAGAAATGATGACAAGCTCTGCGAATGTATTCGGTTTTGTGTCTTCAAGCATTTGCCGAACAAACTTCGTTCCAAATTCTGGTACACCAAGCGTTCCCGTTTTACAATTGATTTGTTCTGCCTTCACCCCTAAGGCTTCAGGTCCCGAAAAGATCGTCATCACATCCGGATCGTCAGTAGGAATTGTTTTCGGATCAATTCCACTTAAATCTTGCAACATACGAATAACAGTTGGATCATCGTGTCCAAGTATATCCAATTTCAATAAATTATCATGAATAGAATGGAAATCAAAATGCGTCGTTCTCCATTCACTGTTTCTGTCATCTGCCGGATATTGAATAGGCGTAAAATCAAATATTTCTTTATCGTCAGGAACAACAATTATTCCTCCAGGATGCTGACCTGTCGTTCGTTTCACTCCTGTACATCCTTTTACGAGTCGATCCACTTCTGCGTTTTTATAGACAAGCTGTTTATCTGATGCATACCCTTTGACGTAACCATATGCTGTTTTTTCTGCAATCGTTCCAATTGTTCCAGCACGGTAAACATTGTCAATCCCGAACAGTTCCTTCGTATAATTGTGAGCGCGGGGCTGATAAGAGCCAGAAAAGTTCAAATCAATATCAGGAACTTTGTCACCTTTAAAGCCTAAAAATGTTTCGAACGGAATATCTTGTCCATCTTTCGTTAATGGAGTTCCGCATGTTGGACAATTCTTATCCGGCAGGTCAAATCCACTTCCTACCGAACCATCCGTAATAAATTCATTGTAATGACAGGACGGACAAACATAATGTGGTGGCAATGGATTTACTTCAGTTATTTCTGTCATTGTCGCCACAAAAGACGATCCGACTGATCCCCTGGAACCTACCAAATAACCATCATTGAGAGATTTTTTCACTAGTTTTTGGGAGATGAGATAAATAACACTAAATCCATGACCAATAATACTTTTCAGTTCTTTTTCTAATCGTTCCGTAACGATTTCGGGAATCGGCTCGCCGTAAATTTTCTTTGCTCTTGTATAGCAAAGATCACGTATTTCCTGATCTGCACCTTCAATTGTCGGCGTAAACAGCCCGTCCTTTACTGGTGCTATTTCTTCAATTTCATCAGCAACAGCTTGGGTATTTGTAATAACAATTTCAGTTGCCTTTTTTTCCCCTAAAAAGTAAAAGGCCTCTAGCATTTCATTGGTCGTACGAAATGGTGTTTGGGGCAATGTCACTCGGTTTAACGGATTTCCAGCTTGGGAAGCGATAAGAATTTGTCTATAAATCTGATCCTGTTCATCTAGATAATGAACATTTCCCGTAGCAACTACTTTTTTATCCATACGCTCACCTAACTGGACAAGCTTTTTAATAATATCTAATAGCTGCGCCTCATTCTGCACTAAATCTTTTTCTATTAAATGAGCATAATTGGCAGGCGGCTGCACTTCAATATAATCATAGAATCGGGCAACAGATTCTGCTTCTTCTGCTGATTTTTGCATCATTGTCTCAAACACTTCGCCCTGATCACAGGCGGATCCGACGAGAATGCCTTTACGATATTTCTGTAATACGGATCGAGGCAAGCGAGGGACCCGGTAAAAATAATCGATATGGGCATGAGAAACGAGCTTATACAGATTTTTTAACCCTTCTTCTGTTTGTGCGATTAATGTACAGTGAAAAGGTCGTGAACGTTGATACGCATTACCTTCGCCCATGTGATTGTTCAGTTGGTTATGATTGGTAATCTCTTTTTCGAGCAACGCTTGAACAAGCTTCCATAATAAATAGCCTGTTGCCTCCGCATCATAAATTGCCCTGTGATGCTGTGTTAATTCAATATCCAGATGCTTACATAGCGTATTCAAGCGATGATTCTTCAAATGCGGAAATAGGAATCTGGCTAACTCCAACGTATCAATGACCGCATTTGCTGCTTTATCAAAACCTAGTTTTTTAAAACCTTGATTTAAAAATCCCATATCAAAACTTGCATTATGGGCTACTAAAATATCATCTGCCATCCAATTACGAAAGTCGGTTAAGACCTCTTCTACTTCTGGTGCGTTTTGTACCATTTCATCGGTGATCCCGGTAAGATCTGTTGTTGTCTGTGATAAAGGATGGTGCGGGTTTGCAAAAGACTCGAATCGATCAACAATTTCACCTTGATGGATTTTAACCGCAGCCAATTCGATAATCGTATCGTAAACGGCCGATAACCCAGTCGTTTCTACGTCAAATACAACATATGTACCAGTAGCTAAATCTACATCTTTGTCATTATAAGCGATAGGCACTCCATCATCGACTAAATTTGCTTCTACACCGTACAGCACTTTTATATTGTGCTTTTTCCCTGCATTATAAGCTTCTGGGAATCCTTGAACCCCTGCATGATCCGTAATTGCTATCGCTTTATGTCCCCATTTGGCAGCTTGGGCAATTAATTTTGCTGGTGAAACGACAGCATCCATTTGACTCATCGTGGTATGTGCATGCAATTCGACCCTTTTCTCTTCATCTGGAGCTTCGTCTTTTCGAGGTTCTACTTTAATCTCATGAATATCATTAGCCATCATTGCTAGTTCATTTGTATACATATCTGTTTGAATGCTGCCTCGAGCTTTGATCCACATGCCCTCTTTCACAACGTTAAATTTCTCTGCGTCCTCTTCCCCTTTGGAGAACATTTTAATTTGCAGCGAGTCGGTGTAATCTGTTGCCTTTATAATAAGCAAGCTGCGGCCCGAGCGTAGTTTGCGAATATCAACAGCGAAAATATAACCTTGAACCGTTACTCTGCGTTCTTCTTCTAATATTTCTTCCATCTGAACAGGTTCATCTTGAATTTTATAGCCAAGCATCAATGGTTTATTTTCTGGTTGCAGCTTTGCTTGATCTCGTTTAGTTATTTCTTGTACCGTACGCTGCACCAATTGCTGATCTTCAGCAGCTTTCTGTTCTTTAAATTGCTGGATAGCTTCTAATTCTGTTTTGACTTCAATATGCAAGTGAAAGTTAGGCAAGCCTGATTTGGAGCAAAAAGCTTTGAATGGCTCTTCCAGTCGCTTTTTAACAGCTTTCCCTTCTGCCACATTTCTTGTAGTTAACATAATATTATTACCGTTAACTCTAGGCGTTTGCGATTGGATCATATCTTTGTACGCTGGTGATAACTGGGTAAAAGATTGAATAAAATGGTGCCAATAATTTAGCGTTGTCTGCTCATCACATGACCTATTTGCTGTTTCAATCGTCAATTCCACATTGGCAATTTGTTCAAAGCTTGTTTGTAGCTGATGTTTAAATAGCTGATAAACTTCACATGGTAATACTTGGCTGGTACAAATATGAAAATGCCATGTCTTTGTTTGCTTAAATATTTCCAACTTATTTAAGTAACTATCCGCAAAATAGACTAAATGGTCATCTGAAATTTGCACTTGCTTTAACAGTACATCCATTTTTTCCTTTTTTGAAATATCCATTTGTATCCTCCTGTACCGTCATTAAATAAAAAGCTGTAAAACCCCTGCCGCACACTCTGACAAGGGTTTTATTCTTTGTATTACTGTTCTTTATTAAAGGAATAGACGTTGAATATCGTTCCAAGTAACAATAATCATAAGCAACATCAAAAGTGCAAAGCCGACAAAATGAAACAGGCCTTCTTTTTCAGGTGCAATTGGCTTTCCACGTATAGCCTCTATTCCCACAAACAATAATCTACCGCCATCTAAAGCTGGTAAAGGAACGAGATTGACGATCCCTAAGTTAATACTTAACATTGCCGTCCAGAGCAAGAAGTTCGTAAAACCGGTTTGAACAATTTGATCTGTTGCATCATAGATACCAACTGGACCAGATAATGTATCGATCGATAATTGTCCGGAAATTAGCATACCTAAGTTAGTCAAAATAAGTTTCGTTGTTTCGAACGTTTTTGAAAAACCGTACGTCACAGTACCAAGAATTGATTTTTCATATGCCGGATAGACTCCTATTTGACCAAAAGACTCTTGTCCTTCAACACCTTCTACTTCTTTTGGTATGATCGTTAATGTAACCTCATCTCCATCACGAAGAACTTTTGCATCAAGCTCTTCATTTGGATGTTCTCGTATGATAGTAGTAAACTCTTCCCAAGTCGATATTGGCTCTCCTTCTAATTGCACCACTTCATCGCCGTTCTGCATACCAGCTTCTGCAGCAGGAGATTCGGCTGCAATCTCACCCATCCTCGCTTCCTCAACTGGGGTTCCTTGGACTAGTCCTATGATAATAAAAATAACGATCGCTAAGATAAAATTCATCATCGGGCCGGCGAATAATTGCATTGCTCGCTGTCCCACAGTTTTTGAAGCGAACTGCCTATCATATGGGGCAATTTGTGTTTCTTGTTCATCTATGACAAAAAAAGCTTTCGGGTCTACTTCAAAAATCAGTTTTTCCTCTTCGTCACCAACTTCATATCCCTTAATTTGTAACGCATGGTCCAAGTCTGCTTCTTCAATTTCAATGATACGAGCATGTGGGTGCTTTGATTTGTGATTAACGATAATTTTATTTACTTTTCCTAATTCATTAAATTCGAGTCCGACATGATGTCCAGGTTTTAAATCAATAATTTCTGGGTCATTTCCTGCAACTCGTACATACCCACCGATCGGAAGGAGCCGAATGGTATAAGCGGTTTCGTTCCGAGTGAAGGTAAACACTTTTGGACCAAAACCAATCGCAAATTCGCGAGCCAGCATACCAGCTCGTTTGGCAAATATTAGATGTCCCCATTCATGAATGAATACAAGGAGACCAAACATGAAAATAAACGCAATTACTGTATTCAAATAAAGCACCTTCCTTTAAGAAGTATAGGATGACCTTACACCTGTTTAATGCGTAATAATTCTAGCTCATTACTACTATTTAAATCCATTCTACTAAAGGTAAGCTTTTTTCTCTACTTTGTATAGAAAGTTACTTTTCTTTCTACCTTATCCCGGCATACAAGGTGCCGTAAAACTCCCATTAAAAGCTCACGAACTCATACTACAACAAGTCCTAAATGGGTACGGTGCCTCAATGCATTGTTTCGTACGCGACCTTTAGCCCTTATCCTCTTACAATACCAACAATATTTGGGTGGGTAAATATAATCCCATCCATTACTAAAAAACATAGCCATATCATTCTCATTTCACATTCAAATGGATGCAGATGGCTTATTCGCTTATCAATTAAAAAAATCCAACGAGATGTAAGATTGGCAGGACAAATAATAAACTGTCGAAACGGTCTAAAATACCACCATGACCGGGAAGTACATTACCTGAATCCTTAACCCCAAAATGACGTTTAAAAGCCGATTCAACTAGATCACCAATTTGACCAAATACGGAAGCAATTACTGCTACTCCGATCATAACAATTAGATTGTCTTCAAGCGGGTGAATGAGTTGAAATATTATACTGACTATAATGGCTAACAGAACGCCTCCTAATGCACCTTCAATTGTTTTATTTGGGCTGATTTTTGGCCATAGCTTTCGTTTTCCAAATGCCCGGCCAAAAAACAATGCTCCTGTGTCAGTTGACCAGATAAGGAGAAATATATATAGAATTGTTGCCAATCCTCCTCCTTCACTATTTCTAGCTAACAGCAGATAATAAAAACCGAATCCTACATAGATCGCCGATATTAAGACGATACCTGCATAATCAAAAGTAAATTTATTCTTTACTAATACAGTATAGGATAGGAGCAACAAAACAATGAGCATTAATATTTCTGATTTCGTTAGCCACATAAAAGGGATGGCTTCCATATGTTCCGGTCTTAACAACACCCACAAAAGCACAATTCCTAGGATCGATGGCACCGAGTATTTAGCAATATTCCCCATTCTTAATAACTCTAAAAAACCAATCGTTGCCATTGCGTAAACTAAAATCTCAAATGGAAGGCCACCAATAATAACGAATGGAACAAAAATAATTAGTGCAATGATGGCCGTAATTATCCGTTGCTTCATATACTACCTCACCTTAAATACCGCCATAACGACGCTGGCGTTGCTGATATTCTTCAATTGCTTGTTTAAATACTGCTTCATCAAAATCTGGCCAATAAACATCGGTGAACCAAAATTCAGTGTATGCTAGCTGCCATAATAAAAAATTGCTTAATCGCTGTTCACCGCTTGTTCGTATTAACAGATCAGGATCACTCAACTCTTTTGTATATAAGTACTTGGCAAAGATTTCTTCATCTAAAGTATCCATCGATAGCTTTGAATTTTGGATATCTGCCATTACTTGCTTTGTTGCTTGTACAATTTCGTATCTACTCCCATAGTTTAAAGCAAAATTTAATAATAATCCATCATTATTCCTTGTTTTATCAATGGCATATTGAACAGCTTCTTTTGTATGCGCTGGCAGAGCATCAAATTCACCAATCGTTTGAATTCGAACGTTTCTTTCCATTAGCTCAGGTAAGTGAATATGTAAAAATTCCTTTGGAAGCTTCATTAAGAAATCAATCTCTTTTTGCGGCCGTTTCCAGTTTTCAGTGGAAAATGCATACAATGTCACTATGTTGACATTGCATTTATGCGCTGCGCGCACAGTTCTGACTACGGAATCAACACCCTCTTTATGACCAGCAATACGTGGCAATGACCTTTTTTTTGCCCATCTCCCGTTTCCGTCCATAATAATGGCAACATGGTTGGGAATGTTCTCCGTACTTGTTAATGGTTCTGATTCTTTTCGTTTCTTTTTTGTAAAAGGAAGTCTAATTGACATAGTTTGTCCTCCGAATATGTGTCAACGTTTAAATAGTTTCTTATCTGCACATATATATGATGTACAGTCATTTTCTATGATACTTGAATCATCATTATATCATGTAAACCAAGTTTTATTATACCGATTTTTTCACAGGAATACAAAAGCCCCCTTAAAAAAAGAGGGCCCTTTCTTCCTATTTTACCATGGAATTGCATTAAACTTCCATAATTTCTTTTTCTTTATCTTTTGCAAGCTGGTCAATTTTGGCTATATATTTATCAGTTGCTTTTTGCACATCATCTTGTAAAGCTCGTATATCGTCTTCTGAAATACCGTCTTCTTTTTTCAGCTGGTCATTTGCTTCACGACGGATATTTCTTACTTGTACACGGGACTCTTCGGCGTATTTACCGACAACTTTCACCAAATCTTTCCGACGTTCTTCCGTTAAAGCTGGGATGGTAATGCGAATAACATTCCCATCACTGGATGGAGAAATACCTAAATCTGCTTTTTGAATTCCTTTTTCAATATCTGAAATAGCTGATTTATCAAAAGGAGTAACAACGAGTAGCCTTGCTTCCGGAGCAGAAACAGATGCAATTTGGTTTAATGGTGTACTCATACCGTAGTACTCCACAAAAACACTGTCTAATAAAGCTGGGTTTGCTCTTCCAGCTCTTACAGTAGCAAGATTTTTAGAAAAGGCTTGTATAGCTTGTTCCATTTTTTCTTTCATTTTTTTCAATATACCATCCGACATTTTTATTTCCCCCTTATTGTAGTTCCGATTACTTCCCCTTGCACAACACGTTTAATATTTCCTTCTTCCATAATGGAGAAGACAACTAAAGGAATATCATTGTCCATGCACAAAGTGGAAGCTGTTGAATCCATCACTCCAAGACCTGCATTTAACATTTCCATATAAGAAAGATTCTCATATTTCTTTGCATTTACATTCAGTTTAGGGTCGTCTGTGTATACGCCATCTACATTATTTTTCGCCATTAAAATGACTTCTGCTTCAATTTCAGCAGCACGTAATGCTGCAGTTGTATCAGTTGAAAAAAATGGATTTCCGGTACCAGCAGCAAAAATGACAACTCGCTTCTTCTCCAAATGGCGGATTGCTTTTCTTCGTATGTACGGCTCAGCCACTTGACGCATTTCAATGGATGTCTGTACTCTCGTTGGTATACCAATGTTTTCCAGTCCATCTTGAAGCGCTAAAGCGTTCATAATTGTTGCCAACATTCCCATGTAGTCAGCATTAGCACGGTCCATTCCCATTTCACTGCCTACTTTACCGCGCCATATGTTTCCACCACCAACGACGATGGCAATCTCCACGCCCATTTCAGCAACTTCTTTAACTTGGTCAGCAATAGACTGGATAATCTTTGGCTCAATGCCATATCCAAGTTCTCCACTTAATGCTTCTCCACTTAATTTGAGCACAATTCTACGGTAACGAGCTGTTGTCATAGTAACCTCCATAGAAAATTTAATAGTTTATTGTATACAAATCCTTAAGTTGTATGGAGAAATAGGGAACAATTGCTTGCCCCCTATCAACCAATTTATTTTTTAATTTGGTTCATCACTTCATCTGCAAAGTTTTCTTCACGTTTTTCCATACCTTCGCCTACTTCATAACGTACGAAAGCTTTTACAGAAGCTCCTTTATCCGCAACAAATTGCTTCACTTTTTTATCTGGATCTTTAACAAAACTTTGCTCTAATAAACAAATTTCTTCAAAGAATTTACCCAGACGACCTTCTACCATTTTTTCAACAATTTTTTCAGGCTTGCCTTCGTTTAATGCTTGCGCTTTTAACACTTCGCGCTCATGATTTACTTCTGCTTCTGCCACATCTTCACGAGAAATGTAACGAGGATTTACTGCAGCAATATGCATTGCAACATCTTTTGCAGTTTCTTGGTCTGTTGTTCCTTCTAACAGTGTAAGAACACCAATACGTCCACCCATGTGTAAATACTCACCAAATGTATCATTGTCTGACTTTGTAAAGATGGTAAAACGGCGAAGAGATAATTTTTCACCAATTTTTGCAACTGCAGCTTTAATGTGGTTTTCCACCGTTTCTCCTGTTGCTTCCATCGTTTGTTGAAGTGCTTCTTCAACTGTTTCTGGTTTTTGAGCTAGCAAATGAGTTGCTAATTCAGACAGCAGATCCTTAAATTGATCGTTTTTAGTTACAAAGTCTGTCTCACAATTCACTTCTAATAATACTGCAGTATTGCCATCCGTTTGAATGTACGCAGACCCTTCAGCAGCAATACGATCGGCTTTTTTAGCTGCTTTAGAAAGACCTTTTTCACGTAAGTAGTCTACAGCGGCTTCTAAGTTGCCATCTGTTTCCTGTAGCGCTTTTTTGCAGTCCATCATACCTGCACCAGTTTTTTCACGTAATTCTTTTACCATTTTTGCAGTAATTGCCATTTAAAATCCTCCTTAAGATCATCGACTAATTCATTTTTCTTTAAAAAAGGTGATAAAAGGCTCTCATCCTCTTATCACCCTCACCTTTCTCATGATTACTCTTGTTCTGTTTCCGTTGCCTCTTCTTTAGATGCTTCTTCTGATGCTGGAGCTTCGTCCATTTCTTCGCCTTGTTTCACTTCTAAAATAGCATCTGCCATTTTGGAAGTCAAAAGTTTCACAGCACGAATTGCATCATCATTTGCAGGAATAACATAATCAATTTCATCAGGATCACAGTTTGTATCCACAATTCCGATGATCGGAATATTTAATTTATGAGCTTCAGCAATGGCAATTCGTTCTTTACGTGGATCAATTACAAACAACGCATCTGGAAGTTTGTTCATTTCTTTAATACCACCAAGGAATTTCACTAAGCGATCTTTTTCTTTAAGAAGATCAACAACTTCTTTTTTTGGTAGTACTTCAAATGTACCGTCTTCTTCCATACGTTCAATATCTTTTAAACGGTTGATACGTTTACGAATTGTTTGGAAGTTTGTAAGGGTTCCACCTAACCAACGTTGGTTTACATAAAACATACCTGAACGAATCGCTTCATCCCGTACAGACTCCTGTGCTTGTTTTTTTGTTCCAACGAATAAAATAGTTCCTCCGTCGGCAACAACTTGCTTTACATAATTGTAAGCTTCATCAACCTTTTTAACTGTTTTTTGCAAGTCGATAATGTAAATACCGTTACGTTCTGTAAAGATGTATTTTTTCATCTTTGGGTTCCAGCGACGAGTCTGGTGACCAAAATGCACACCAGCTTCAAGTAGCTGTTTCATTGAAATAGCTGACATTAAAATTCCTCCTAATTGGTTTTTTCCTCCGTATTAGATCCTCTTTGTAAATAAACCAATAAATTGGCACCTTATTTACAAATCCCTAAACGTGTGTAATTGACGTACTGCCACTTAAGTAGCATCATACATTATCTTCACACCACAAGATAATATACCACAACAAGTACCAAGATTCAAGTATTTTTTATATTAGTCTGGCAAGTAATGATGGAAGCTGTCTCTCTCATTATTTAAGGACAGGAAACTTCCTTGGCTCGTCAAGGGCACAAGCCCGCCATTCCTTGAAGGCGATTTCTTCATAGAAAACTGTAAAATGAGATGCTAATGGCGAACGGAACAAACAAATTATCACGTTCTTCATTAAACTTATTCGTTATATAGTTTCTTATTGTTTTTTCAACTACTTTGCCTACCGTTGCACAGAAATATCCTCTTGCAAATTTATCTTGGAGTATTTTTAAGTATTACATGGTTTTACTTGTCGCCAGACTTGTTGGACATAATAGTAGTAAATAAATATGATCTTTTCCAACACTTCCTTGCAAGATTGTTATTCCTCTTGCTTTACACCCCTGTATGAACAGTTAAAGAAAAGGCTAAAAGCGGATACCGTCGATTAGTAGACGGTATCCGTTGAATACGCCATGTCTGCGTGAGCATCATCGGAATTATCATCCTCAGGATTAAAGATTGGGAGGTTCGCGCATACATGTTTATAAAAATTGCTCTAACTTTTCAAGCTTTTCTTTTTGTTTTTTTGACTTACTCGAGTCGTATTTCTCCCAATACTGCAGTAGTTTTTGTGCAAGTGATGGATCTTCAGATGCATGCTCTAAAACTTTTTCATAAATATCTTTTTTGGAGCATTCCATATCTGAATTACTTTCTGTCAGTCGATCAAGCCTTGCATGCAATTGCTCGATAGGAGGTAGTTTAGCTAATCTTTCTTCCTCCTTTAATTGTTGTTCTTTTCGTTCTTTTTGTTGTTTTTCTTGTTGGATACGTCTCAATTGCTCTTGAAGTCTTTGGGTAACATCGTTAACCTCAACAGCTAATCCATAGCCTACAGCTGTTTTCCCACCCAAACCATAATCTTCCAAAGCTATTTTTAGATATTTTTTTATCGTTTCCATGACATCTTTAGATTTTTCCAACACGCCTATAATAATCGTAAAAGTTGTTTCTTTCACAACATAAAATTCAAATAACTTTGGAGACATGTCATCAGTGGGCAGGGTTTCACCTTCTGATTGATAATAGTCAACATAATGGGGTGCTTGGATATCTCTTTCTAAGGTAAATGTACTTTCTGGGAAACTATCAAAAAAAACTAAATTTCC
The DNA here is from genome assembly GCF_009917385.1 of Roseburia sp. 1XD42-34. GTDB lineage: Bacteria > Bacillota > Bacilli > Bacillales > Amphibacillaceae > Virgibacillus. The sequence goes on from NZ_QWLJ01000003.1 coordinate 96,597, forward strand.
CCGCCCAAATGGATTCTCTTTATCATCACTGCCAACACCAAATGCTACTTGAAACCATTCTTGCTCAATCGCATTGGCTTCTTCTTGCATAATGCAGTGTCTCAGCAGTCCTTTAATTGATGAACCTTCAATATAAGGTACACCGTAAATACTATGTAATGCCGTCATAGTATCACCTGTATAAGGTGAAGGTACACCACCTATGATCAGTTTATCTGCTTTATACTCCATAGCTATAAAACAAGGACATGATTGAATGAATTGTTTTCGTTTTTCTTTCATGTTAGATAAAATGGGTTGATCATTTTTTAGTGGTTCATTATTTAGTTTAGGCTTTAATTTGCCTTTTTTCTTATCCGTCTTATCTGTCTTTTCCGTCTTTTCCGTCTTATACTTCATATATGAATAGCGATAAAAATTCGAGTATAAATGTTTACTCTTATTCATCACACCTGCGATATAAGAAGGAACTTGAACATTATTATTTTTGCTCACTATCAATCATTCCCTCCGCAAAGCGTTTGACCCATATTAAAAATTGTTGTATTTCATTTGTCATCACGCGATATGTTGTTAAATCCGCTCCTGTTATGGCTTCCATCAATTGATCATTTTCAATGATTTTTCTTTTTTTTAACCACTCATGTATCATGTTAAATAACGCTTGATGTGCTAATTCATTTTTAGCAAATAAAAAGGCTGCTGTTGTCGCTAACCCTGTCATTTGAATTCTGGCGGGTGTGGACCGAGCGATTGACCGAAACGCTTTCGCAAATGATTTGTTACTTATTGCATTCACTTTATCATAAGCAAAGGCTGCGCGCTCGTTTTGGATGTTTTTCACTTGTCATACACCTCCGCTTGATACGTTTTCACAAATCCCTTGCCTAGTGTCATATTGCCACCAATTTGTAAAATGTCTAATCCTAACTCATTGATTGTATGTTGATCACTAAAGACAACACTATAGAAAATGGACTCGGTTGGCACATATTCTTCATCAAATAAAAAGCGGTCTTCGACAGTGTTTGTTTCTGGATTAATCGCTGTACGTGTAATAATTTCGGTGCAGTGTTGGACAAAATAAGCAAATTCATCATCTGATAACAGTAATGCATGCTCCTGAATGGTAACCCCATTTATTTTTTTCTCCATGAATTCCACCCATTTTGTAAAATCTTCATTTTCTGTTACTTGTTCATATAAGTACTCATCTAATAAGACTTTGTCATCTAAAACAATGTTTGTTTTTTGAGCTGTATAGGCTTGATTTTCTTTCACATCAGGAATCGCGATATCTTTTCCAATATCATCGCCAAAACGTTTCATAATGCTGGGACATGTAATAAGTGCATAGACGCCTTTTGCCGAGCGCACAGGGAAAAATAAAATGCGTCCGTCCGTAAAAATGACATCTCCTGCTTGATCTTTGTGACCGAAAATTGCTTTTTCTTTCTCATCATTTGGTCTTCTCCGTGCATAATCATGGCGAATACTTCCCTTTAAGCTAGAAGCTTCAATCTTCGGAAAACCTGTATGTCCTTCACGTTGGATGGGTTGGTCCACTATACTAAATTCATAGTTTCCTCCAACATGCATAGGCGATAATAGGTGTAGAAATAATAGTTCTTTATTTTTCATGAAACATGTCCTCCTTCATTTTTCCAACTAAAGCATAGCCAAATCCACGATCACAATACACTAAGCGATCCCACCATCCATAATTAAAATCAAAAGGTATTCGGTAATCACTTAAACATTTTTGGTGAAATAGTTTCACAGCATCTTCATAAGTTGAACCGTCTAGTAATTTAAAATAATATACACTACCAGCAGGAATAGCCATCCGCATTGGACGTGGTCCGCCGTTTTCAGTATATCCACCAACGGGTACGGGCTTATCAATCGCAGCTGCGATGAGCTTTACTTTCACTTTGCGCTTTTTCATCGTAAATGTACCCTCTTTTGTTTTAGGGTCAATCCAACGAGGCAACCAACCATATTTGAACATAGCTGGTGTTGCAAAATAAAGTTTAAAGTAACCATTATTTGCCACTGGTGGCGTGATGGTAAAAGACTCGATGAGTTTCACATGGGCCAACTTCGTATTACCACCTATTTTAATTACATCGCCCTCTTTTGTTTTTATACCCGTTGCTTCCACAACTAATGAACATTGATGAGGCCGGATTAATTCGGTACTGTACCACATCCCCTGCTTTGTTGCATGCGTTTTTTGTTCCATTTCAATCCCAATGTGTGATTCGCGCTTAAAATAATCACCTAATTTTTCATAGGTTATCTTCCGATCACCATTTAAATACTGTTGTAATGCTGCTTCTTTGATATAAGCGCCACCCGAAACACTCACTTTTTTTTCTATTTCTTCAGTAGGTGCAAGCATCCACTCAAGCTCATGATTACTATGGCGTTTTTGGAAAAGCGCCATGGCAGTCAGTTCATTTTCACCTTCTTGATTATCCGTTTTTTCATTTGTAATGAGCGTATCTAATGGCTGCGGAAAGGCAAATTCATTATTCAGTAACACGCCACTAAAACCAATTTTAATTTTCCTCGCTTTTATAGCCTCGCCTTTTCGCAATGCCCCCGCATATACAGAAGGTAGTGGTGGAAATTGGCTATAAGCATGAAAGTTCACTCCAGCATCAAAAGGATTGGCTGTACGAAATGTAAGTGTATCTAATGCTTCTAACTGATAGATCATATTTGTCCCTTCCCCTCCTTCTCGATAAAAGTTTCCTTCGCTAAGAAGGCAAGCTGTTGAAGGAAACGAATGAATTTCTCAGTATGAAAAGATAATGCTTCATATAGCTCATTGAATACGTTGAGCTGTTCTTCTACTTTTTCCTTTTCAACGCTATTCTTTAATATTTTACGAATCAACGCGCTCACCATTTCACGACTTGCTGTATATTGGATTGGCTCAATCATCGCTACTACATTCTGAATGAATGAATTCGAATGTTCCTGTTGTTGTATTGCAACCAATGTGTTTTCAAAGATGTTAAGATTCTCAGCTTTTTGACCAAACTTCATACGCAGTGGTGTAGAGAGGCCGCCTCTACGCATTATTTCCATAGAAAATGCTGCCTTATCACGATCAATTTGCTTTGCATGTGATTCTAACCTTTCAACTTGTTGTAATAAAGGCTTCAATGGTGCGGTATAGTGTGCGATGATGATACCTGCCGATAATGTCCCTTTATAATCCAATCCTTCAATGTCTGCAAATCTATTCACAAGTTCTTTTAATGTAGGAAATAACGTCTGTAAAGGTAAAAAAGCTAAAATATCTTCTCCACCTGCAAAAATACAAAGCCCCTTATTTTTTTCAATTAACTGCTTCGCATCGATGGCAAAACGACTTATTTCATCACTTAATGATTGGGCTATTTCTGAGCGATCTACTGCTTTATATTTTTGTCCAACACCATCGCCATCAAGCTTCACAATCGCATAATAAGGGCTACCTATATATTCACCGTAAGATTTATACAACTCTGTCGCTCGTTTAATCGTTTTCGTGCTATAATCCGGATGATTTGTAATATCCTCACCATTTTTCAAATCAAATAACGCTTCAGAACCCTCGTCCTTTACATCTGTTAAATCAACTTCAGGTGGAAAATAACTTCGTAATAGCATATAAGCAACGGAAGATACATCTAAGTTGTAATGATCTTGTTCGGCAAAATATGTATCCAAAAACCGCTTGACATAAGCAATCGCTGATAAATTTTCCCCTTTTTTTAGTTTAGCTTGTTGTAACTCTTCTTTAGGAGCTTTTTTACTAGTAAATAACGCATTGTATTGTTCATATAAATCACATTTACGGCCAGCTGATTCAAAACTTTGCACAAACATTCGTGTATTTTTCACGCTGTGCATATGTTTCATTAATGCTTGATAGCTTGTTTTAAAATCGCTTTCAATTGGCTCATACACCCAATTGATTTCTAAAAAGCCTGTTAATTGGTCTTCTACCTCTTCTGTAAATGTATTTTCTCGTTCTATTACTTTTTTGCAAATTTTCATGAAGCATTCATGTACTGTTTGTTCTGTGCTATTTACAAGCTTTGATTGATCACAATCAGATCCTACTTTCGCTACAATCCGATTGGGCGAGCTAGCCTGATTCGGTGAAGGAATGATGATTTCCGCACCTAAATCCTTTAAATGCTTAGCGGCAACCCGTGCTAAATGCGATAATAAAAAACTACCAGCATACAAATCTTTCAATTTTCGTGAAGGTTCAATAAAGTGCTTGACTGGTCCGATGGTAAATAATAATAACGACTCCCTCATGCCTTCACACCCTTTATATATTTCATAAAATCAATTCGATTATCATCTTCTTTTTTCTTCAGCAAATATTCCTTTTTATAAACTGGCCTCACAAACACATACAAGGGATAAATATGACCATCTGCTGTTTTAGTGAGACTTACCAATAAACTTGAAGCAAATCGTTTCTTACCTTCAACCATTCCAGTAGCCAAAGGATGAGAAAACCCTTGTTTCTTTTTTCTACTTTGATGTGATGCTTCATCAATCATTGTTAAAAAATCTTTCGCGTCTCCCTTAAGAGCTTCACCGATTTCAATTTTTTCAATAACGGGCCGCTTGATTTTTTCCATATTAGCAAAAGTATGCTGGATAATTGTTCCTTTACGTTCAAACCCATTAGGCGTTAGGCTGTCTAACTGCTGCATAATAAATTGCAGCAACTGCTCTTTATCTGCAAATAAGTCACTTTCTAAACTAATAGCCCCACGCGCTCTACGGCTACGTTGGCCTATTCCACCTAGTGTTAGAGCTAATTTGAGAAGATTGACGTAATGTTGAAAATCTTCCTCAGATAATGTTTTTTTGCCACGTAAAATAATTTGAAAAGTAGTATTTGTACTAAAACAACGTTTCTTAGGGTTTTTTACTAAATCGTTTCGCTTGTTTTTATGCAACATTTTCTGTTCTTTATCGTTTTTAGCTTTTATATTTTTAACTTGTAAGGAAATGGGAGAAGCTTTTTTTGTATCCCCAAATCGTTCACTTTCTTTTATGTGTAGCTCTTTCCCACATATTATAAATGAAGCAATTCGAAAGGTATGACGCATTAATGCCTTGATTTCTGTTGCACGAATTTCAGGCTTATCTGGAATAGTACCATAACTAAATAGAGGACTTAATAGTGCAGCTTCAAAACACGTTTTATGCATGGATTACTCATCACCTTCCCTATTAAACATTTCTACATACGCTTTATGGGGAAATAGCATTGGGTTATTTAATAACATCAACGCTTGGTTTAACATAAAATTCAATGATAACAATGAGACCTCTTCTTGTTTGTTTGTGACACGATATTCTTCTATAGAATTGTTATGTTTCAGCTGGATCGTATCTTTATCTGCTTTTAGTGATTTTAAGTTTTCATCACAGTCTGGGTTTTTATATTCATGAAAATTTAGAGATAAGTAAATATCGTTTAATTCTTTAAATTTTGGATTTACTTTGATTTCTAATGTATGCTCTTCCGTTGCACATATACTAAAATCAAATAGACTATGATTTTTAGGTTGTGATTTGCCCAAATGACAATATATTAATATAGGTCGGGTTGATTTTTGTGTACCAACCGGAGTATCTGCAATATTCATTGCCATGCGTGCAATCCCATTTGGAGCCGTTTTTAATTTTTTAATGGAATTAACCCAGTCTTTTAAATCACAATGAGTTGGAGCTGAAACACTTTTACACTGGATGGCCACAGCTACTGCTTCTATTGGAATAAACTTCAACTGCCCTTTTCTAAAAATATACGGTGTATACATTTCGTCTATTATAGCTAAATCTACTTCTTTTGAAACTGTACCTTTTGTATCGATAATGAAGATTGACTGCTCAACTACAAACTTTTTAGGTACGATTCCTTCAAACAACTCCTGCCAAATCTGCTCCCGAAATGTTCCAATGGTAAGATCATGCTTGTGTTTAAAATATAATTGACTCGCAATAGATGTTTCTTCATGCTGATAATTATGAATTAAATGTTGTACGACATCATTTGTATTACTCAATTATAAATCCACCCCTATTATGAAATATAGTCTTAATATACCATATCGTATTAAAGTAAAACCTATTTTTCCGTTAATAGCCTGCTATGTTTTGTTATATATCCCAACGTAATAACACTTAATCATCAGAAGACATGTGATAAAGCTTTACTGTTAGTTCTGCTTCTGTTTTTCCGCAATTTAATTGCTGGGCGATCTCTGAAGGCGTGAACCCTTTACTATACAATTGCAAAATTTTCCCTTGCAGAGAAGTTTTCATTTCATCCTGTGGCTTCGTTTCGTTATGAATACTTTCTATTTCCGGCGAGGATATATGTTCTTGCTTTTCTACCTCTCTCTTTTCCTCTTGCGGCGGATTATTTTTTTGCTGCGCTAATTGCTGCTGTAAGTGCACGTTTTCCTGTTTAATTTCATTAATATATTCCGTAAATAAAGCATTCATTTCTGAAGTATCGTACCGCTCGCTATCTTTTAATCGTTTAAACAATTGAAAAATAGCTGTAAGGGTGACAATATGTAATAAAAAACTAATGATTAATAATAGAGATGTCACCATCTGTTCACCGCTCTCCTATCCATTTAAATCAATTTCTTTTCCTAAATAAGGATGTTTATCCGTGTGGTATTGACTTTTCTTTTCCTTTGCAAGTGACTGGCTTGTTTTTGCTTGGTGCTCAAGATTTAACAAATGAGGCTGATGGACATGATTTACCTGTTTTCTTTTTCTCAGTTCCTCCAATAATTGATGCTGTGTAAGAGAGGCTTGATATTGTTGACTTTGATTGAGAAGCTGTTGTTGTACTTTACCTGCATCTTGAGAGCGTGGAATAGCCACTTGCAATTCCATTGATTTCCATCCCATATTATTTCACTCCCTTTAAAATACCGGAAAAGTGAAGCTCCATTCGTGAGGTGATCGCTGCTGTAGCCCGCCTTTTCCTCGTTGCTTATTAATTAACATTTCGATATCGGTTTCTTTTTTTAAAATCCACATACTTTAAACGGAAGTGCTTAATCATCAGGTAATGGATGTGTGACAATTTCGTTATCAACCAGCTGTACTTTTACCCGTTGATAATCTGCTTTACTAACACGATAATATTTTCCAAACGCTACAACCACATTCGTATATAAATAATTACGGACAAGTAATGCAGCATTCTCTTCACTCCCCAGTTTGGAAGTAAGCTGACGTATAGCTTGCTCTACCTTTTCCAAACGCTCTTGGGTCTTATTCCAAGAATGTTTATAACGAAGTAACGTAATTTTAAGCTTAGGATCATTCTCCACCTGTTGCCCCTGTAGTTTTTTCTCTAATATAGATAATTTGGAAAGAGTAGCTTCCAATTCTTTCTTTTCATCGAGCAATATCTTCTCTTGTTTCTCTGTGCGATGATCTACGCCAAACATAATTTCTGTTTTAACCCCTACACGATTGCCGACATCTTTTGCTTCTACTTTATTACCGACCGATATTGTACCTCCAACAATGCTGCCCCTTTGGCAAAAAACGTGTCCAGCCACTGTGCATTGGCTGTGAAAAATAGAATTTTCTACAAATAAATCCTTACCCGCCACAATATTTCCCTGGTTAATGTAACCGATATGAATGGATTCAGCAGCATGAATACTCCCCGTACCTTGTCCTGCCAAACCTTCTGAGATATAGACAGAACCACCGGCGGTAACCGATGCTGCTTCAACCATACCAAATATTTTGACATCTCCTTTTGCTTTAACGGTGTACCCAGCAGGGACATCGCCATGAATGATAATAGTCCCTATGAAGTCTAAATTCCCTGTCTTCATGGATAATGTTTGCCGTACTTCAAATACAGGCAAAACCTGAATGAACTTTCCTTGCTTGCTTAACTGCCCTTCCGAAGTGGCATAAAATCCTTGGTCTGCTTCGCGAAATACAACATTCTTCCCTTCTTTTACAGCAGCTGGTTTACCAGAAATAGATGGGACAACGGCGCCATTGACGTTCATCCCTTCCTTTCCTTCTGTAGGTGGAATGAGTGTAGCAATTTTTTCCCCTTTTTTCACGGAAGGGATCCGCATAACATCACGAAAATCAACCACTTCATCTCGAACCATTACTGGATTGAATTCGAAATGATAGTGAACTTGGCCATCTTTACCGTGAACTGGTTGTTTTCCCTTGGCAATGGTTAACGGGTAGCTAACCTCCCAAGCCTGGTTGACTAACATAGAGATTGCTTCCTCGATGATGCCATATGTCACATCATTCTCTTTTAACAATTCCCTTATATCGGCTTCCGTTATTTTTTGTTCCTTAAGATCATCCACCTTCATCACATTTATTTGCGCCACCATTCGATCGTTGGAGACGTTAATGTTAAATAACTTTTTTAATTGTTCCATTTGTTGCCCTCCTTATTGTAAACAAATAAAGCAAGACTTACTGAAACAAGTTAGGATATAGCTTGAATTTTTTTCAATATCTTATGAAGCTTGGCAATCGATTTTTTATGAATTTGTGATATCCGTGATGTGGTTAATCCAAGTACTTCTCCTATCTCTGTTAATGTTAATTCCTCATGATAAAACAAGCTAATTACTAGTTGCTCGTTTTCATTTAGATGTTTAATACCCTCTTTTAATTCCTCTTTCAATTCACTTTCTAAAACTTGAGTTTCCGGTGCAATCGATTTTGTATCAGGAATGGAATAACCAATTCCTTCTTTTAGCTTTAGTTTCGGATCACTCGGTTGTTCTTCAATGGAAAGGACATTAGCAAATAAAGAATCACACATCGCTGCTTCCACCTCTTTGACGGTCATACCTGCATGCTCGGAAATTTCAGTAGTGCTTGGTACCCTTTGATATTGCTGTTCCAATTGATTTGATATTTGCTCGATCTTTTTTGTTTTTTCCCGTAACGATCGAGGGAGCCAATCTTCTTTTCGTAAGCCATCAATAATCGCACCTTTAATACGAAAGGAAGCATACGTATCAAACTTCAATTCCCGACTGCGGTCAAATTTTTTTAATGCATCATAAAGTCCCATTAATCCAAAACTTTTTACGTCTTCTTTCATTACACTATTTGGCAAGTGGCTTGCGATTCTCTCCACATGAAAGCTAACTAAATACATATAATTCTCTATTAGTTCGTTTGCTGCTTCCATATCATAGGTATCAAACCAATTATCCCAAAGCTTCTGTTCATGTGGAGATGGATTCACCTTCATCTTTATCACTCCTTCTTACCATAGCTTAATCCATATCAACGGCAGCCCTAATTTAGAAATATACTTCCAGACTATTAAAGCGGAAAGTGTTAAATAAATGCTTCCCCTTTATTTACAGTTCGGATTTTTAACTGACTTGTTTGTATATCAAATTCTATTGTTCGTCCAGCATGACCACCAACATCAGATGCAAGGACAGGGATGGATAACTGCTTCAGCTTCTTTAAAACAGCCTCTACATTTCGAGGACCGATACGCATCAAATCCGTTCCAGAAGAAAATTGGAACATTTGGGCACCTCCAGCAACTTTTGCTTTTAAAAGATTTCTTCTCGCCCCAAGATCGACTAATTGATCTACCAAAATAGGGATAGCTGTATCTGCATATTTATAGCGATTAAAATTATCTTGTCTTGCTAGTTTTGAATCTGGCAATAACACATGCGCTAATCCTGCTACTTGTTTTCGTTCATCATAAATGACGGCTCCAACGCAAGACCCCAAGCCAGAGGTGCGAATTTTATTGGGAGCTTTCGTTACATTCAAATCTGCAATTCCGACTTTAACGACAGTAGATGAGGATACTAGTTTAGACATCATATGTGACTCCTAGAGCTGCAAACAGTTTTGAAAATGAGTCGGGATCTGGAATAAATAAAAAATTACCTTTAATTTGATTGGCTTGGTAAGCTGTATTCATCTTTGCATCGATAATAAGAGCGTAGTCAGCCACTTGAGAAATTTCCAATAATCCTACAGTTAAAATTGCCCCTGCCATATCGATGCTTAAATAAGGCACAGAAGGCTGCATCGTGATATTTGTAAAGTCAGCTAAAGCAGATAAATAAGCTCCTGTTACAATATTTCCTGCTTCTTGCAGAACGGAAGCTGCTAGCTCATCATCGCCATGGACACTTAATGCAGCATTATTCGTTATCTCCTTAATCAGCGCATCTGCCTCTTCTAAAGATAATATAAAATATACCGTGCCAGGGGCGTCCCCTTTAATGCGAAATAGCAAGGCAACAACTACTGCCTCCGGACCACCAATAAGCTCCATCATTTCGTCATAGCTAACAATATTTACTGCTGGTACATCCATCTCTATTTTTCGATTTACTAATTTGGACATGGAAGTAGCAGCATTTCCTGCACCGATATTACCTATCTCTCGTAGCACATCTTTTTGCATTTGTGTTAACTTTGTAAGATCCATAACTGCTTACCCTTCCACTGACTTTAATTCTTCCATTTCTTCTTCAGTTAACACTTTTTGCATATTCAATAAAATCAGTAAGCGATCCTCAAGCTTCGCTACCCCTTCGATATATTTTGTATCGACAGTACCAATAACTTCAGGCGCTGGTTCAATTTTAGATTCTGGAATATCAATCACATCATTTGCTGCATCCACTACTAAACCAACTTCCATATTATCCACAAATACAATAATAATCCGACTGGAATCGTTATAATCTGTCTCTTCCATACCAAAACGTAAGCGCAAATCGATAACCGGAGTTACAACGCCTCTTAGATTAATTACACCTTTAACGAAATCAGCTGTTTGTGGAACTCTCGTTATTGGTATTAGTCTTTCGATAGAACCTACTTGCTGCACAGAAACAGCATATTCTTCCTCGCCAAGTTGAAATACAATCACTTTTCTATTCCCTGACATATTGTTTTCCATCATATACCCCTCCATTGGTTATTTTACTAATGCATTACTATCAATAATTAAAGCAACTTCACCATCACCAAGAATAGTCGCGCCAGAAATGGCAAATGTATTCGTTAAATAATTACCTAATGATTTTAAAACCACTTCCTGTTGACCAATAAACGAATCTACTACGAGACCTACCATTTTGTTCCCTTTTTTTACAATCACAATCGATAAGTACGCATTCTTTTCAGCATCAGCTGGTTGTTTGACATTAAATATGTCATTTAAAAATGCCAACGGTACAACTTTCCCACGAAAGTCAATGACTTTTGTATGATGTGCATGCATCACATCGTCTTTATGCACAATGGCTGTTTCTATGATTGACGATAGTGGTATAGCATATTTTTCCTTCTGCAATTCAATTAGCAGCACGGAAATTATCGACAAGGTGAGCGGCAATTGGATGGAAAAGACAGAGCCTCTGTCTTGTTTCGAATCAATTGTTATTTTTCCGCCTAACGACTCAATCGTATTTTTGACTACATCTAACCCAACACCTCGTCCAGATATATCCGATACCTGATCAGCAGTAGAAAAACCACTTGACATGATTAATTCAAATATTTGCTGATCCGATAAAAGTTCTGCTTGCCCTTCTGAAATGACTCCTTTTGTAATCGCCTTGTTTAATACCTTCTCTTTATGAATTCCTGCTCCATCGTCTTCAATTTCGATAAATACATGATTTCCGCTATGATAAGCTTGAAGCTTCAATGTGCCATACTCTGGTTTTCCTTTGTTTAATCTCGCTTCTTTTGCTTCAATACCGTGATCTATCGCATTTCGAATTAAATGTACTAATGGATCGCCAATTTCATCAATCACGGTACGATCCAACTCTGTCTCAGCGCCAATAATCTCCACTTCGACTTGTTTATTTAACTCACGAGCAACTTGGCGGATCATGCGTGGAAATCGGTTAAACACTTGCTCTATCGGAACCATACGCATCGTTAAAATGATAGATTGAAGGTCACTCGAGACACGCGACATATGCTCGACCGTATCTTGTAAATCTTTGTTATCTAAATCAGCTGCTAATTGCTCTAATCTGCCACGATCGACAACTAATTCTTCAAATAAATTCATAAGTATATCTAAGCGATCAATATTAACACGAATGGTTTTATTAGCTACTCCTTTATTAGGACGTTGTTTCGTTTCTTTTCCTTGCGTTGTGCTTTGATTTTCTTCAAGCTTTCGAGAATCTTGCTCCTTTTCTTGATGCTGCTCTATGTTAAAAGGAACAATTTCAACTGCTTCAATTTCAGAAACTTTTTCGATGTTGATTTGTATCGTTTCTTTTTTATGTTCAGAAATAAATAGAACCGTAAATGTATGATCAAATTGCTCCTCTTCCAGTTCGGTTACAGACGGATCTGATTTGACAATTTCACCTAGCTTTTCTAAAACTTCAAAAATCATAAACACACGAGCGCCTTTTAAAAGACAATCTTCTCTTAACGTAATTGATATTTCATAATTCGTATAACCACGCTCTTTAGACTCTTGTAGAATAGTCATTGCGAATTCATCAATGTTTTTCATCTGCTGCGAATTTACGGCTAACTCTTGCGATGCTTCTAATTGAGGTTTCTCCTGAGGCAAAGTTTCGCCTTGCTCTAAGCATTTCAATTGCTCGACGACGTCCGTTACATCCTTGCTTCCATTGCCTCCAGCCGAAATATCCTCTACCATTTCATGCAAATAATCAACGGCAGCAAACAAGACATCTATCATTTCGCTTTGAACACGAATCTTACCTTCTTTAATCGCATCAAATACATTTTCTAACTTATGGGTAAGACTTGCTAAGTCTTGGTATCCCATTGTTGCAGACATGCCTTTAAGCGTATGTGCTGCTCGAAAGATCTCTTCAATAATGGCTGTTTCCTCTGGTTGCTTCTCTAACGCTAGTAATTGGTTGTATAAAACTTCCAAATGTTCGTTGCTTTCATCAATAAACACGGTTAAATATCCAGACGTATCCAACTCTATCCCTCCAACTATACTAATTTAGTTATTAAACAACTTACTTCGTCCAAAGGAACTTGCTTATTAACCAGATTTGTTGCCATTGCGGCTTTTGGCATACCATAGACAATTGCCGTTTCTTCGGACTCAGCAATGACATACGTTCGTCCGTCCCTTTTTTTTAGGCTTTTAATACCGTCTGTACCGTCATTCCCCATACCAGTTAAAATGACGGCAATCTTATTCACTTCCTGCAGTGGTGCAACGGATGTAAAGAGCATATCGACAGACGGTCTGTGACCACGTAAAGGGTCTTCTTGTGTTAAATCGATAAACATCGAAGTACCTCTTTGTAATAACTTCATATGCCAGCCTCCTGGGGCAATGTATACAACGCCGTGTTGCAACCTTTCCCCATGCTCTGCTTCTTTTACAAGCAATTCAGACTTAAGGTTTAATCGCTCGGCAAGCGATTTTGTAAAACCAGCTGGCATATGCTGAACAACTAACACAGCTGCAGCCAAATTTTTAGGTAGTTGCTCGACAATTTGTTGCAGCGCTCTTGGACCACCTGTTGAGGCACCAATTGCAACAATTGTTTGCTGATAATTAGCTAATTCTTTTATAGGCTCTTCGATTGGAAGTTGCTTTTTACTTGCTTTTTGTTGCCGTGGTAATTTTACCATTGAAGCAGTAATCACTTTATGAATAATTTCTTGTTTCATGGTTTCTATATCAATTGAAATGGCTCCAGATGGTTTTGCAATGAAGTCTACCGCGCCGCTTGAAATAGCTTGAATGGTTTTAATCGTTGCATCTTCTGTAACACTTGATAGCATGACGACAGGAATCGGATGTGTCTGCATAATTTCCTTCAAAGCTGTGATCCCATCCATTACTGGCATCTGTACATCAAGCGTTATGACATCTGGAGAAAGTTGTTTTATTTTATGTAACCCATCTTCTCCGTTTCGAGCCGTTCCAATGACTTCAATGCGTGGATCACTCGCAAGCATATCTGAAAGTATTTTGCGCATAAAAGCGGAATCATCAATGACAAGGACACGAATGATGTTCATGTTTATTTATCTCTCCGTCCATAATCGTTTTAATTTATTCAAGAAGGTAGTAGTACTTGTTGTTTGGATCTTTTCTCCAATTCCTTGTTTCATATATGTGCGTACAAGTCGTTTCATTGCTTTACTTATTGCTGCCCGTTCATGAAGAAAAACAAACGGTGTTTGGCGAATAACAGCTTTCATAACAGTTTGATCTTCTGGTAAGGAGCCCAATAAATGAATATCGACTTGTAAAAATTGTTGGATTACTTTTCGAAAGCGGTTCAGCATGTTACGACCTTGTGATTCTGAGTAGGTACGATTCATTATCACGCTAATGGGCAATGTCTTATCGTGAGCAATGATATGTTTTATCATGCTATACCCATCTGTAATAGCAGTTGGCTCTGGTGTAGTAACAAGAAAACATTCATCTGCAGCTAAAATGAATGATAGGCTGTCAGCAGTAACGCCAGCGCCCATATCAAAAAATATATAATCATATGCAGCTTGCAGTGATTGGTACTGCTTCAAGAAAAACTCCTTTGTCGATGAATCCAATGAAAAAATATTGGTAAAGCTTGATCCTGCTGCAATATATTGTAGATTTTCTGGTCCTTGTTCGATAATGGACTGTATCGGACATCTTTCTTGGAACATATCGACAATCGTTTTCTCTATTTGTCTTCCAAGTAATATATCAATGTTTCCCATGCCAATGTCCATATCAATAATGAGGATATTCTTTCCTTGTCTGCCTAACTCTAGTGAAAAATTCAGTGTAATATTTGATTTTCCTACTCCTCCTTTTCCACTAACAACAGCAATAGTTCTCGCTTGCTTTTGCCCCTGCAATGCACGCAATTTATTTCGAAGCCCTGTCGCTTGGTCAATTTTCATAAGCATTCTCCATAATATTGGCAGCTAACAGTTCTGGCGACGGGTGAATTAAATCCTCTGGAACATCTTGGCCATTTGTTAAATATGCTACACCGACATGTTTCTCTAAAATAATATTTAACATGCTGCCAAATTGTCTTGTTTCATCTATTTTTGTGAAAATGACCCGTGATATAGGTAAAGGCTCAAATTGAGTATAAATATCAACTAAATCCTGAGGCTTGGCTGTTAAAGATAAAACTAAAAACATCGCCGCTTCTGTATTTACTTCTACATCTGCTTGAAGCTGTCTAATATATGCATCTTCTCGAAAATTACGTCCAGCTGTATCAATTAAAATGACGTCGTAGGCTGACAATTTTTGAATGGCTTGCTCCAAATCAGTTTTTGTATAAACCACTTCAATCGGAACATCTAATATTTCAGCATACGTTTTTAATTGTTGGACCGCAGCGATACGATAGGTATCCGCCGTAATAAATGCAACACTTTTTCTGTCTTGTAATTTGCTTTGAGCTGCTACTTTAGCTATGGTAGTCGTTTTCCCTACTCCTGTTGGTCCAACAAAATAAACGAGTTTGTGGCGATAGGTTAAACCTTGAAAAGTAACAGATTGAAGGCGTTTTGTTACTTCTTGCTCAATGTCCTTGATAATGACTTGGTAACTTGGTTGTTGGTCAGCTCCATGCTTCTCCATCACTGCTTCTATGAAACTTTTAGCGAGTTGTGGATCTACTTCTTGTTTAAGCAAATACTGATATGCAGATTGATAGTCAAAAGGATAGTTCATCATGCCAATACTTGATTGATGCAATAACTGTTTCACCTGCTTTAACTCCTGTAATACAGGGGAGATATTTGCTTCATTAGAGGCTTCTTTCGTCTTGTTTACAGATATCTCCTTATCGCGATGATGCAATGGTTTCTTAGGCAGCATTGGTTGTGGATCTTTCACAGCAACTACTTCAATCTGTCGTTTTTTTAATAGACCTAAAAATTTACGCTTGTTTACTTGTCTGGATTGAAGAATAACAGCGTCATTTCCCAACTCTTTACGTATTTGCTTCATGGCTTCGGGCATCGATGCTGCCGTATATTTCTTTACCTTCACGCTATATTCACCACCCCAACACTTTGTACTTGCACGTCTGGTTCCAGCTCATTGTAGGATAAGACAACAACATGAGGGAAAAACCGCTCTATCAATTGTTTTACATACATCCGTACAGCAGGAGAACATAGCAAAATGGCTGTTTCCTCTTGAAGTGTTAACTTTTCAACTTCTTCCTTCATATGCTCTAAAAGCTGTTGCTGCTGCTCTGGAACCATTGATAAAAAGCTTCCATGCTCGGTTTGTTGAATACTGTCAGCAATTGTTTTTTCTGCTTTTGCCGAAAGTGTAACAACTTTAAGCGATTGACCATCCTCTGTATACTGTTTCGTAATTTGGTTGGATAGTGCTTGTCGAACATATTCGGCTAACAAATCTGTATCATTCGTTAATTTTGCAAAGTCAGCCAAGGTTTCAAATATAATCGGTAAATTACGAATCGATACTTTCTCCTTCAACAACTTAGCCAGTACTTTTTGAATGTCTCCTACGGATAATGGCTCTGGAGTAACCTCTTCGACTAAGATAGGATAGCTTTCTTTGAGATGGTCGATTAATTGCTTCGTCTCTTCTCGTCCTAACAGCATATGCGCATGGCGTTTAATTACCTCGGTCAAATGAGTGGATACGACGGAAGGTGGATCAACTACTGTATATCCAGATAATTCCGCTTCATCTTTCCATTCCTCACTAATCCATTTTGCCGGCAAACCAAAGGCTGGTTCTGTTGTTTCTATCCCTTCTAAATCATCCTCATCCATATCAGGCGCCATTGCCAAATAATGATCGATTAATAACTCGCCAGATGCTACTTCTTCTCCCTTTATTTTTAAGCGATATTCATTTGGTTGCAATTGAATATTATCGCGAATCCGGACAACTGGAATAACAATGCCTAGTTCAATCGCCAGCTGTCTGCGAATCATGACAATTCGATCCAACAAATCCCCACCTTGATTCACATCAGCAATAGGAATGAGTGAATAACCAAACTCGAACTCAATCGGATCCATATTAATTAATTGGACGACATTTTCTGGAGCTTTCATCACGTCACTTTCGGTTTCATCGGTTTCTTCCTCACTAGGTTCCGCGACATTCTCCGCTTGTTTTAATAAAAGGTAGCCACTTAAGGCTAATAAGGCCGAAAGAATAGTAGTTAAGAAAAAGTTGATCGGAGTTAAGCCGAGTAAAAACACAGTTCCACTGGCAATAAATAATAGCTTCGGATATTGTAATAACTGCCCCGTTACATCCGTTCCCAAGTTTCCACTTCCAGCTGTACGTGTTACCACTATTCCAGTGGCCGTGGAAATAAGTAATGCTGGTATTTGACTAACCAAACCATCTCCAACCGTTAAGCGCATAAATGTATTAATCGCCTCTTGAAACGGCATATCCATTTGGACCATACCAATAATTAGCCCAAATATAATATTGATTAGAACGATGATAATGCCGGCAATCGCATCCCCTTTAACAAATTTACTCGCACCATCCATGGAACCATGAAAATCTGCTTCTTTCTCAATCTTTTCCCGTCTTTCTTTTGCCTGCTGCTCTGAAATCAAACCAGCATTTAAATCTGCATCAATACTCATTTGCTTTCCTGGCATCGCGTCTAGTGTAAAGCGCGCAGCTACTTCAGATACACGTTCAGAACCTTTTGTAATAACGAGGAACTGAATAATGACTAAAATGATGAACACGACAAACCCAACTAATGGATTCCCCCCAATAACAAACGACCCAAATGTATCTACAACGCCACCAGCATCCGCTTCGGATAAGATGGATCTTGTTGTGGAAACGTTTAGTCCAAGGCGGAATAACGTTAACAACAATAAGAGGGTCGGAAAAACGGAAAATTGCAACGCCTCCTGCGTATTCATCGATACTAAAATGACAATGAGCGCTAGCGAGATGTTACATAGTATCAGAATACTTAATAACCACCCTGGAAGTGGTACGATTAACATAATAATGATTAAAATAACGCTTAAAAGAACGGATAGATCTCTTGCTTTCATGGGGGTCTCTCCTTATTGCTTAAACTTTTTTCTCTAACTTATATACATATGCCAAGATTTCTGCAACCGCCTGAAAAAACGCTTCGGGTATCACGTCACCAATATCCACAACACGATATAAAGAACGAGCTAATGGTTTATTTTCAATCGTCATCACACCATTTTCCTTCGCTACTTGCTTGATTCTTTGGGCAACTTCATCGACACCTTTTGCTATAATATAAGGAGCAGATGCTTTTTCTTCGTCATATTTAATCGCGATGGCCACATGAGTTGGGTTCGTAATAATAACATCCGCATTTGGCACTTCACTCATCATCCTTCGTGTAGCCATTTGCCTCTGTCGCTCTTTGATTTTTGATTTAATCAACGGATCTCCCTCAATATTTTTAAACTCGTCTTTGATATCTTGTTTGGACATCTTCATGTTTTTTTCGTAGTCGAATCGCTGATATGCGTAATCAAATACAGCTAAAAGAATCAAAATAATAACAGCTGTGATCCCCATATGGATGGTCACTTGTCCAAAAAACCCAAGTGCTGCATCAGCAGTCTTAAACGCCGTCATCATCATCTCGTCCTTATAAAACCAAATTACCGCAAAAGTCACGGTACCGATACTTAAGATTTTTAATAAGGATTTGAGTAATTCAACAATTGCCCGTAATGAAAAAATCCGTTTAGCACCTTGAATGGGATCCATTTTTTTCAAATCAAACTTTAGTGGCTCGGTCGTAAATAAAAATCCGATTTGCATAAAGTTGGCCGCTAATGCAGCTATGATAGCGATGATCATAACAGGAGCCAACATCACTGCTGTTTCTATTGCAGCACCATTAAAAACTTGTGCCACCGTAGTTTCAGTTACTTGCCAATGAATAAATTCCGTAAACGCATGCTCATACATGGATGTCATCCGATCTTTCATGGAATTTCCAAATACATATAGCATCATGAATGTAAATAGCAATAAAATTGCCGTATTTACATCCTGGCTCTTGGCAACTTTTCCTTTTTTCCGTTCGTCCTGACGTTTTTTCGGGGTAGCCTTTTCCGTCTTTTCACCTGCAAAATATTGTAAATCCAGTTTTATTTGCAAGTTATCCACCTCCGAATAAATTCGTGAGACTGCGTACAGTCTCAAACAAAACCTCAAACAAATGCTTTGCTAATACGACATATAAACTCATAAAAAATAATAAGACGACAAAACTTACTAGAATTTTCAATGGCAGCCCTACGACAAACACGTTCAATTGTGGGACCGTTCTTGCTACAATCCCAAGCGCTACATCTACAAGAAATAAACACCCGACAATAGGGATCGCGATTTGAAAAGCAATCAGGAACATGTAATTAAAACTGTCTATCACATATCGGACAATGGATTCATTTTGAAACGGGACTAATTGTTCTAACGGAATAAATTGGTAACTATTTATAATCCCGTCTATTAAAATATGATGGCCATTAACCGATAATAGAAATAACAAAGCAACGATATAAAAATACTGTCCCGTTAAAGGGCTTTGGGCACCCGTTTGTGGATCTATGACATTAGCAATCGCAAAGCCCATTTGAAAATCAATAAAACCACCAGCAATTTGCACCGCAGACAAAATGATATATGCGATTAGACCTATCAATAAACCTACTGCTGCCTCCTTTAACACTAGCAGAAAGTAATGTCCATCTATCGCTAATTGAGGGGCATCTACCGTATAAAATATTAAAAATGCAAGAAAGAAGCTTAATCCTAATTTAAACGGTCTCGGAATAGTACGATAGGAAAATAACGGCATCGTAGCAAAAAAGGCTGCTACTCTAACTAAAATCAATAAAAATACTGGTAAACTATTTACATGAATAACATCTAACATTTTTTATCCCACAAACTGATTCATATTTTGAAATAAATTAGAAGTGAACTCCACCATTTGCGTTAGCATCCAAGGACCGAAAAACACCAATCCAACCAGAACAGCAATAATTTTCGGGATAAATGCCAAGGTTTGCTCTTGTATCTGTGTTGTAGCTTGAAATATACTGACAAGTAATCCTACAGCTAGAGCGAGCAAAAGCAGTGGTCCAGTTACAAGTAATATAGTAAATACGCCTTTTTCTGCAAGCGTTAAAACAAATTCGCTGCTCATTTCTAATGCCCCCTATCTGTCTGGAAAATAGGACGGATTACCGTCCTGCAGCTTCGATCTAAAAGCTGTCTAGTAATGAATGGGTAATTAAGTACCAACCATCTACCAGCACAAACAATAAAATTTTAAACGGCAACGAAATCATAACTGGCGGTAGCATCATCATCCCCATAGACATT
The DNA here is from genome assembly GCF_009917385.1 of Roseburia sp. 1XD42-34. Lineage (GTDB taxonomy): Bacteria > Bacillota > Bacilli > Bacillales > Amphibacillaceae > Virgibacillus. The sequence goes on from NZ_QWLJ01000003.1 coordinate 117,049, forward strand.
AATACACTGGCAACAGCCATATCAATAATAAGAAAAGGAACAAAAATCATAAATCCCATTTGAAATGCTGTCTTTAACTCACTAATCGCAAAGGCCGGAACTAATGTCGAAAGAGGTATTTCCTCAACGGTCTCCGGTCGCTCTAATTCGGCATAGTTCATAAACAAAGCTAAATCTTTTTGCCGGGTATGCTCAGCCATAAATTGTTTGATAGGAATACTTGCTTCCTCATACGCTTCATCCAATGTAACTTCCTCAGCGAACAACGGCTCTAAAGCATTGTCATACACCTCATTAAATATGGGAGCCATGATGAAAAAGGTAAGAAACAAAGCTAGACCAATTAACACTTGATTTGGTGGCATCTGCTGTGTAGCCAATGATGTTCGAACAAAGGACAGTACAATAATAATTCTTGTAAAGCTGGTCATTAAAATTAAAATACTTGGTGCCAATGTAAGAACGGTCAATAATAAAATTAGCTTAACTGAAGTGGACACATTAGCAGGATCTGAACTCGAAAACATATCGATAAATTCATTCATTGTGATCTTCCTTTTGTTTATACTGCTGAATTAATTGGCTTCGGTTTTGCTTTAATTTGTCCAATTCGTTCATGAATTGCTGTTTAAAATCAGCTTTTTTTTCAGCATCCCGGACATTAGACTTCGATCCAGGCGTTAATTTTTGGATGAACTTTGGAACTACAGGCATTTCACCACCTGAACTTGTCTTTTGCAAATCTTCAATAAGTGATGCATCGTTTATTTCCTGCAATAACTCCACATTATCGCCAACACCAATTAAATAGTATTTATTTCCAAGGCGGATAATTTGCAATGATTTATTTTGCCCTACTGAGATTCCACCAAGGTTTTCCAATGCATTTGCTTGGCTAAATAAAGCATTCTTTCTTTTTAAAAACAGAAGCACCAGATAAATTAGGCCGAGAATAAGAAATAAAACAATGATTACTTTCACAGAACTTACCCATAATGGCTCCGTTTTTGTTTCTTCTTTTAAAAGTGTTGATTTATCTTTATCCTTATTTTCCGGTGTCTGTTCGGAAGACTCACAATCTGTCTCATCGTTAATACAATCATTCACGGATTTAGGAGCTGCTCCTGCTTCTATTTCTATTACAAATAGGAATAGAAGCAGGCTAAGCAAGCTAGATATAACTGTTAATTTCCTCACACATATTCACTCACTTTTAACTCAAAGCCTTTTGAATCGCTTCAATAACCCGATCCGCCTGGAAAGGTTTGACAATAAAATCTTTTGCTCCTGCTTGAATAGCATCAATAACCATCGCTTGTTGTCCCATTGCAGAGCACATAATAATTCTGGCATGTGCATCATCGGCTAATATTTCTTTTAATGCCGTAATCCCATCTTTTTCTGGCATCGTAATATCCATCGTTACTAAGTCAGGCTTTAACTCATTGTATTTTTCAACAGCTTGTACACCATCTTGAGCTTCACCTACAACTTCATACCCGTTCTTTGTTAAAATATCCTTTATCATCATTCGCATAAACGCTGCATCATCAACGATTAAAATACGATTGCCCATAAAAACAAACCTCCAATTGTACTTTGTTATATTATTTTAGTTTTTTTAGACGATCGGATTGACTCAATATATCTGTTACCCGAACACCAAAATTTTCATCAATAACGACTACTTCTCCAGTCGCAATGAGTTTTTCATTAACTAAAATATCCACTGGTTCACCTGCTAATTTATCTAACTCCACAATAGAACCTTGGGATAAATCTAAAATATCTTTAATTGTACGCTTCGTCCTCCCAAGTTCAACCGTTACTTTTAAAGGAATATCCAAAAGCATATCTAAATTACGCTGCTCGGTTTGATTCAAAGGAACCGGTTCAAACGGAGAGAATTCTGCTTGCTGCACATGCGACTGCTTTGAATCTGGATTATGATAACCTATAAATTGCGAGGTCTCTTCAAAGTGTGCCGGCTCTTCCTTAGGATTTGTCTGTTCGATTCGCTCGGCAGTGACAGTCGATGCTGTTTCCTCTTTCGCTGATTCATTCGTGACCAACTGATCCACCAATTCTTTGGCAAATTGGATCGGCATTAATTGAAAAATGGTTGAATCAATCAGCTCCCCAACCTTCAACTGGAACGTTACCTTAACAAAAGGATCTTCTCCTAAAGTTGATTCGGGTTCTTTTTCGGGGTCTTCCACATGAATCGTAGGTGGAGATATATCGACACGTTTATTAAATATGGTTGACATGCTTGTAGCTGCTGCGCCCATCATTTGGTTCATAGCCTCTTGGACAGCACTTAAATGAATCTCATTTAATTCTTCAGCCGGGTTTGTGCCGTCTCCACCAAGCATAATATCAGAAATAATTGCTGCATCTTCTGCCTTAATCACAAACACGTTTTTACCAGAAAAACCTTCTAAATAATTCACCTGAACACTGACAGGTTCAAAGGTGAATTTTTTTAGTTCTTCTTGTGCCATCACTGAAACTTCTGGTGTCGTTATTTCTACTTTTTGGTTTAACAATGTGGATAATGTTGTCGCTGAACTTCCAAATGATATATTCCCAATTTCTCCTAGCGTATCAATTTCCATTGTTGATAAATATTCGTCCGTAGGCGACGCTTGATTGCTCTCATCTTCTGTTGAACTTACATTTAATAGTGCGTCGATTTCATCTTGAGAAAGCATTCCGTCATTCCCCATCGTCATTTCCCCCCTTAAATGTCTCTAGTATTTGGACAGACATCCTGTTTTTATATGTACCTGGCTGTACAAAGAATTTTGGTTCATCATTCACTGCTAACGTTAGTGGGCTTTCAATGGATTGATCGAGCCTGATGACATCGTCTTTGTTTAAATTCAAAAATTGTTCAATCGTAATAGACGCTTCACCTAATATCGGTTTAACCTCTACCTTTGCTTGTTGAATATTTGCCGTCAGTTTTTGATAAGCTTCATCATCTCGTTCTTTTCCTGCCGATTGCATCCAATAATGAACCGACAGCTTGGATATAATCGGTTCTAGTACAATATGCGGAATGCAAATATTGATCATCCCACTTGCCTCACCAACCGCTGTATTTAGTGATACAACAACAACTGTTTCGTTTGGAGAGACCATTTGTAAAAACTGTGGATTTACTTCAAAATCCTCCATTACAGGATCAATATCCACTATAGACGCCCATGCTTCTTGTAGTTTTGTGCTCGCATTTTCAAACAGCTGTGACATTAAAAGGGTCTCAATTTCCGTTAAATTTTCTACCTTATTCAAACTGCCACCTTGACCACCTAAAGTCCTATCAAGCATTGCATAAGCAATATTTGGATTGATTTCCATGACGATTCTGCCTTCCAACGGCTCAAGGCTATATGTATTCAAAATTGTCATCGTTGGTACGGAGCGAATAAACTCTTCATAAGGTATTTGATCTACAGATGCAACCGTGATGTTGACGTACGTTCTTAGTTTTGCTGAGAAAAAAGTGGTTAACAATCGTGCGTAATTCTCATGAATACGAGATATACTGCGTATCTGATCCTTTGAAAAACGTAATGCACGTTTGAAATCATATACACGGACCTTTTTTTCTTGATCTTCCTTTTTCAATTCCTCCGCATCCATTTCACCAGAAGATATTGCGGATAATAATGCATCAATTTCATTTTGTGAAAGAACTTCTTCTACCAACTATCATCACCTCCAAAGTGGAGTCGAACTTTACTGCAATATTTTATTAATTGTATATACATCTGTAATCTTCCCTGTAGTCATTACTTCATTAAGTTTAGATTTTACTTCATTCTCTAAATCTTCCAACCCTGATTGGAAGTTTTTTTCTTTCATGGTAGCAAGTTCTTTAATTAGAATATTCTTTAATTGAAAATCACGTTTTTCAATTTCTTCTTTTGCGTCTTTGCTATCTGCAATAATTTGAAATTGAATTCGGACAAAACTCCCATCTTGAAGATCTGTAGTTATTTCAGGAGTTTCATAAGAATATTCCTTCATTTCATCAATAGAAGCTGCTTCCCCACTCTTCTCATCTGTGTTTATATACTGAACAACGACGAACGCAGAAATCCCTATTATAAGCAGTACTGTTAGTGAAGTGAGCATTGTTTTAACTAGTTTACTCATCGTCGTTGCTTGCCTCCCTTTTCATTACAACTTGTATACCAACTTGTTGATAGTATTCTAGAGTGCGTTTAAGCACTTCCGCTTTTGTTTCCTTTACGACAAATTTCTTTCCAGTGAGTAACGTAATCGTCGTATCCGGAAAATTTTGGACTTGTTCAATCATTATGGAGTTTAATGTAAATTCGTCCCCATTTAATCGCGTCAATGAAATCATTATCTAGGTGGGAGTGCCGAAGCACTCCCTTCCCCCCCTAACTTATCGTTTTAAATTTACGAGCTCTTGGAGAATTTCATCAGAAGTAGTAATAATCCTTGTATTTGCCTGGAACCCACGCTGGGCTGTAATCATTTCTGTAAACTCTTCCGATAAATCGACATTCGACATTTCAAGCGCACTGGATACGACCTTAGCAGCGCCTTCTGTTTCTGGAGCAACAATTCCATTGTATCCAGCATTTTCACTGTTAAGGTATAAATTGCTCCCTGCTTTTTCTAAACCTGCTGGGTTAGAAAAACTAGCGAGAGCGATTTGCCCACCATTAACTGGATCTCCATCAGCATTAACATACGTAACTGTGCCATCCGAACCAATACTGAAACTTTCGGCATCTTCAGGAATGGTCAAATCCTCCCCATTAACACTTTGCAAATAAAATCCATTTGCATCGACAATGCGATCATCATCATCTAAATAAAAATTCCCTGCACGAGTATAGTACGTTGTTCCATTCCCCTCCACAATAAACATACCGTCGCCTTCCAACATCAAATCTAAAGGTCTTCCGGTAGTTTGCCTAAACCCTTGGGTATGAACATTATCTATGGATCCAAGCTGAGATCCCGTTCCTACTTGTACAGGATTAATCCCTCCACGAGTAGCCGTCGGTCCTTGAGCCCCAGAATTGGTTTGGCTCATCATATCTTGAAATGTAACTCTACCTTTCTTAAAACCTGACGTATTCACGTTTGCAATATTATTTCCAATTACATCAAGTTTTGTTTGAAAACCTTTCATACCAGAAATTCCTGCATACATAGAACGTAACATTGTCATTTCCCCTTTATATTATTGTGTTTCAACATGGTTTAGCAGTAATTGTATGCTTGACCAAGTATGCAACTACTATAGATTTATCTCCTTCATTCATTGACGATGAAGCTACATGACAGGTGTTACTCCGATGGTTTATTTGCTTCATCTTGATCGTCCTCACTTGGAGGTTCTTCAAACTCCGGATCGTTCACTTGCAAGGCAGCATCGGCGTAAATTTTTTCCCCATTCTCCAACTCCAGAATGGCCCAGCCCTCACTCTGACTAACGGCAACAACTTTACTTGTTTTTAATCCTGCTTCCTTACCTGTTTCTTCATCATAAGCCTGATAGGTAACTTCTTTACCTAACATATGGCTGTATTTAATTACCGGAGATATAAGTTGACTTTGCACTAAAGTATCAATCGACTTCGTCATATTCATCATTTGTTCTAGGGAACTAAATTCAGCCATTTGTGAAATAAACTGACGGTCATCCATTGGGTTAGTAGGATCTTGATGTTGCAATTGGGTCATTAAAATTTTTAAAAATTCGTCTTTTCCTAATTCCGGACTAGGCGTTCGCTCTTTTTGATTATGTAAATAGAGTGAAGGGTCAATTTTTGCCACTCTGCATCCCCCCTTTAGACTTGTTCATTTAATAGTACCTCTTGAAAAGAAGTGGTGAATTCGGCGTCGTTATCTGTATTTTCGTGTTCAGATTGCTGCTGTTGTTGTTCCTGCTGATTTGGATATTGCTGCGATTCAGCCCCATTCCCCCTTTGTGTTTGTTGTCCTTGCTGTAAGATGCCTTCCTGCTTTTCAATTACAACTTGCTGCGGGGAAAACATATTCCGAAGCTTATGTATATTGGACTCTAGCATTTCCTTCGCGGCTTGCGACTGTACTAGAATCCGCACCGTCATCACTCCGTCTAATTGTGTAAGACGTACACTGATATCTCCTAAATGCTGCGGACGTAATGTGAGGTTAAGTTGATTTGCCCCATTCGGTAGTTTCATAAATTTGCTCGAATTCATGATTCTTTGTAGCTGCTGCATCAATTCCTGTCCATTCTGTCTCGGCGTTGACTGTTCAGGCTGCAGATAAATAACATGCTGTTCGAGTTTTGCCATTGGCACAGATAGTTGATGATTCATACTATTATTTGTTGTTATTTGCTCTTTAGAATGGAATACTGTTTGCTTTGGTTCGGAAATAGATTCGATTGCTTTTGTTAGCCATTTTGCCACATCCCCACTTGTTACTTTTGCTTCACTATTGTAATGCTGCTTCTGAACAAATGCGCTTCTTTTTTCGAATGCTGCTACTAACTGTTTCCAAATAGCTACTTCCTTTACGTTTTTATTGTCGCTTAAACGAGCAGCAATATCCTCAGACAAGCCTATACTTTTAGCTTGTTTACTTAGTTCTGACCAAGTATACAAAAAATCTGCTAATTTTGTTGTTGCTTGCTTTATGTCCTGTTGATCTTTTATTTGTGCTAGAATAGGCTCCACTTTAGAAAAAACAGCTACCATCTGCTGTTGTATAGAATTGTTAGCAGCTTGTTTATCTGAACTAGGTTTTTGTCCGTTTTCAGTAGGTTGTATTTCAGATTGCGGCTGGTTGGCTCCTAATACTGTCCATTCTTCCTTTAGCATTGGTTGCAGAGCTAATGGTTCAGCTCCCATTCCAATCATCCATTGCTTGAATGCTAAAGGAATATCTACCGATTGCAATGCGTGGTGTAATGCCTGGCTATCAAATGGTACCTCTTCAAGCTGTTTCAGCTGTTCCATTACTTTTACGACTTCCTCCTTATAAGAAAGTAGTTCGTGAAAAGATTGTGCAGATAGCTCTTGATTTGTTTCCATTTGTTTCATTTCATTTTTCCCGAGTGCCGTCGGCAACTGTTGTAATAATATCCCAACTGCATTCATCCTCTCACCCCCTTCCAATTTAAGTAGACTAGTTTTCCCTTGTTGTTTTTAAATATTGCTCGGTTAATTGCGCTGCTGTTTTTGGGTCCATTGCTTCTAAAATACGGCCTCGATCCTTATTACTTAGCTCTCGTAAAACTTTTAAAGCCGTTTGTCTTTCTAATTGCTGCAAAATTTGTGCGGCGCTTTCTGCTTCCATTTCTTTAAAAGAAGTGGACATTGATTTAACCGTATCTTCTTTTTCCTGATTTTCTTTCTCTTCGTCCTGTGCAGTAGCCTTGTTTTTCATCCGTTCTTCGAGTTTAACCATGTCTTGTTCAAGCATCTGAATCGTTTGCTCTTTATCTTTTAGTTCTTTTTGTAATTGTTCAATTTCTGAATCCTTGTTCTTAATCTGCGATTGTAACTGTTTTTTATCGCCAGTGTTAGCGTTGTTTTTCTCTTCCTCTGTATCTACAAAGGAAGACACAACGGGGACGTCTGCCGCTTTACCCTTTAACCAGCCACCAACATCCACGCCCACAGCCATTAAAATAATGATGACAAGTGTTAACGTAATACCAATAGGAATGATGACTGCGAACAGGAACCAGAGAAAAGGATTCATTTTTTTCGTATCTGTTTTTGTTTTCTTAGCCATTCGCGTCACCTGTTTTTATAATTTAGAAATTGATACATAGATATTTCATCCATAACCGCTTTTTCTATTTTTTCATTTGCTTCATTTTTTTGTTTCTTTCGACGTTCAATTATTTTTTCGAATTTTTTCGTTTCTACGTGTGCTTCTGTGAGATTAGATTGTTTTGCTTCCATCTCTGCACGAGCTCTTTGCACATCCTTTTGTAACTCAACTATCATGTCATTCAACTTCTCCAAATAGGTGGACTGCTCCTTTAATTTGTCTAGAGTAGTTGTTTGCTGTAAGGATTCTTCATAAATTTCTTCTGCTACTTCTTTCTTTTTTAACAATTGATAAAGTTGAGTTGCTGATTTTTCAAAGCAATCCATTGATTGCTGATATGCTTTTTGAGCTTGTACTTTTTCTGTTTCGCGAATATGTAATAGTTTTGACAAGACAACCGTGTCACTCATTCGTTACCACCTCCGTGAAGCAGATTTTTCATTAATTGAACCGACTTCTCAAACGAATGGTAATCATGTATTCCCTGCATAAGAAAAGATTGTATCTTAGGATAATACGCAATTGCTTGATCAATTTCTTGATCTGTCCCCCGTTTATAAGCACCGATTTGAATTAATTCGCGATTTTCTTCAAACGTTGCAAGTAAAGCTCGGATTTCTTTAGCTAATTCGTGATGGTTCTTATCTGTTACCTGTTGCATCACTCGACTAATGGATTGTAAGACATTAATCGCAGGGTACTGCCCCCTTTCCGCTAATTTACGATCCATGACAAAATGACCGTCTAGAATACCACGAACTGTATCGGCAATTGGTTCATTCATATCATCTCCATCGACGAGCACCGTGTAAAAGGCAGTAATAGTTCCATTCGGATTCGTCCCTGTTCGTTCTAAAAGCTTAGGTAGCGTAGCAAATACGGATGGCGTATATCCTTTTGTTGTTGGTGGTTCCCCTGTCGCTAATCCTACTTCACGCCTTGCCATGGCAACGCGCGTTACAGAATCCATCATCAGATTGACACGATAGCCTTGATCGCGAAAATATTCACTAATTGCCGTAGCAGTATCTGCCCCTTTAATTCTCATCAAGGCTGGTTGATCAGACGTCGCAACAACTACAATGGATTTTTTAAGCCCTTCATCTCCAAGGTCTTTTTCAATAAACTCTCTAACTTCTCGACCACGCTCACCAATTAATGCAATGACATTAATATCCGCTTCACTGTTACGGGCAATCATTCCAAGCAAAGTGCTTTTTCCAACGCCACTACCAGCAAAAATGCCAATTCGTTGTCCTTCTCCAACCGTTAGTAATCCATCAATGATTTTAATCCCGACCTGTAAAGGATTTGTAATTGGCGGTCGTTGCATCGGATTTGGCGGAGATTGATCTGTAAGGAAGCTGGTGAGACCTTTTTGCAGTGGCTGCCCATTCAATGGCTTGCCTAAAGCATCAATAACATGACCAATTAGACCTCTGCCTATCTTTACACTAAGCGGTTTCCCTGTTGATTCCACCAGACATCCAGGCCCAATCTCCATTACTTCTTCATAAGGCATAAGAATAATTCGTTCCTCGTGAAATCCCACAACTTCTGCAATAATAGGTTCATCTTTTTGAGCAGACGGATGGATATAACACACCTCTCCAATGTTAGCAGCTGGGCCTTTAGATTCAATCATGATGCCAACTACACGTAACACTTTCCCATAACGTTTATACGTATCCGCCTTGGAAATGGCAGTTAAATAACTTGTCGTATTCATTGTTTTTTCTCCCCGGCTAACTCAGATAGGACTTTACCAATCTCCTCCAGTTGCGTATCAATGCTGACATCAACTTGTCCAAACGGATGTTTAATCATACAGCCATTCTCCTTTATTTCGTCAGAAACATAACACGTAAGCTTTGCATTTTGTTCGATTAAAGAAGCTAGTTCCTCTTTATGCTGGATAACGAATGTATATTGGTCGGGGTGCAAATAAAGTGCAACTTCCGACTGGTCTTTTAATTCTTTAATGGCAGCTTTGATAATGGATAAAAACAATTCCGGGTTTGCATCAATCTTTTGTTTGAGAATCTTTTCCGCTGTATGAATGGCGATTTCCATTATGGTTTCTTCATGTTCTTCAATGAGCGTATGGTAATCCTGCTTTGCACTGTCAATAATTTGGTTCGCTTGATCCAAATACTCTTTATACGAAGTAAGGCTTTCTGATTTTCCTAATGAAAAACCAGCCTGATACCCTTCTTTCTTGGCAGCTTCAATATATTTCTGTTTTTCTTCTTGCCACGCTTGCTTTTCTGCTTCAATTTCCTGCTGTGTCTGTTCTATTAATCGCTTTTTCTCTTCATAGAGATCAGCTAGAGTTTGCTTAGCTTGCAGCATTTGCTGATGGAGCTGCCCTTTGTCAGGATGCTGTTTGGAATTATTTACAACATTGGTTTGTAAAAATGCAGCAGCGGGCTTTACATGAATTTGCTTTCGTCCATTGATCCATGATGGATTAGACAATGATATCATCACCTCCACCTCTTGCAATTACAATTTCACCTATATCTTCTAGTCTCCTTATCGTTGAAACAATCCGTGTCTGCGCTTCCTCTACATCACGCAAGCGAACTGGTCCCATATATTCCATTTCCTCTTTAAATGTCTCTGCCATCCGTTGTGACATATTTTTAAACACGATGTCTTTCACTTCATCACTGGCTACCTTCAGAGAGAGACGCAGGTCTTCGTTATCTACTTCACGAATAATCCGTTGAATCGCACGGTTATCCAAAATAACAATATCCTCAAATACGAACATTCGCTTTTTAATTTCATCTGCAAGCTCAGGGTCTTGAATTTCCAATGCATCTAAAATGGTTCGTTCTGTGCTCCTATCTACACCATTTAGGACTTCTACAACTGCTGGAATACCACCAGTTTGCGTATAGTCCTCAGTAAACGAAGCAGAGATGTTTTTTTCCAGTACTTGTTCCACTTGCGAAATAATTTCCGGTGACGTGGAATCCATCGTAGCAATACGCTTCGCTACATCCGCCTGCATATCTTGTGGTAAAGCAGATAATATTTGTCCTGCCTGTTCTGCGTCCAAATAGGAAAGAACTAGCGCGATCGTTTGCGGATGCTCTCCTTGGATAAAATTAAACACCTGCTGTGGGTCAGCCCTTCTAGCAAAATCAAATGGTCGCACCTGCAAAGACGAAGTTAGGCGGTTAATAATATTCGTTGCTTCTTGTTTACCAAAAGCCTTTTCCAATACGGTTTTCGCATACCCAATACCACCTTGAGCGATATAATCCTGTGCTTGTGCTATCTGATGAAATTGCTCGATGATTTCCTCTTTCTGCTGGTTATCCACTTTCTTAACCGAAGAAATTTCTAAACTGAGTTTTTCAATTTCTTCTTCTGTTAAATGCTTATATACCTGTGCTGATACATCTGGACCTAGGGAGATTAATAGAATTGCAGCTTTTTGTTTACCAGTGAGTCCTTTATGTCGTGCCATTATTCATACCTCCTATTCCTCTCCAATCCAGCTACGCAGTAACTTTGCAAAATCTTCTGGTTTTTCCTTGGCAATCTTTTCCAGCTGTTTTTTACGAATGGTAGCTTCTGAATCCTCTCGTTCAGGAAGATCAGGGATATCTACTGGTGCTGCTGTTTCTTGTTGCATTTCTTCATATTCATCATCCGCTTTTCTAGAACGTAAATAGAAGATTAACAAAATAATGATAGCTAGAAGCAATATTCCACCAACTACATAAGCCCATGTTGGTATAGCAGATGGATTATCAGTAGGCGTTGTATCTGTACCAGTAAATTCTTGAAAAACAATGGATACATTTTCTTCAGGTGTTACCTCTTCTTCGTATTCTGCATGAATAGATGTAGTAATTACGGAATCAATAATAGAACTAATACCTTCTTCAACAGTTGTCTCTTCTTGCTGTGATAAATGTTCTACATCGTTTCCTTCTGCAGATTTCACTCGGTTAACTGCAACTTGAATTCCTAAATCCCGAACTTTATACGGGCTTTCAACAATGTTTTTTCTAATTTTATTAAATTCATTGTTGATCGTTTCTTTTGTCATTTCGTATTCGCCATCGCCGTCGCTGTCTGTAGCTTGATAATTCGCTACATCTTCTTCACCCGTGCCGACGGTTCCACCTGCAGCTGCGCCATTACCTTCATATGTTTCCTTGATCGTCTCAATACTAACCGGAAGTCCTTCCATATTTTCCAAATCAACTGGTTCGATAAGTTCCTCCGTTCGGTTCTCTTGGGTGAAATCTATATCTGAAGTTACTGACACAATAACATTCCCAGGTCCTACCATTGCACTAAGCATTTGCTGCAAACGTTTTTGTACATCTTTTTCGATGTCCTTTTTAACCGTTTGCTGATATGTATACGTATCTTTTGGCGTGTTACTACCACCAGCCCCTTCTGGTTCAAAGCTCTCAAAGTACTGGTTCGTAATCGCAATATTCTCTGTTGGCAAATTCGGCACAGCTTTAGAGACGATATGATATAATCCATTAATTTGTCCAGCTTCAAAGTTGTGACCAGCTTCTGTATTGATTACAATTGAAGCGCTTGCCTCCTGCTTTGTATCATTCACGAAAACCGGATCTTCTGGCATATTAATCATTACTTTAGCATCTTGTATACCGTCGATTCCCTTAATTAAATTAGCCAACTCCGTTTGCATTGCATCAAGCTTCATGACATTAAACTCGTTTTCAGTAACTCCCCATGAAGCATTTTCACTAAAAAAGGAATAGTCAATATTCCCACTATTCGGTATCCCTTGGGCAGCAAGGTCAACTAACAGACTATCCACTTGCTCTTCTGGAACCTCAATGACCTTGCCACCATCTGTTAGTTCATAAGGAACACCTCTTGCGTCCAGTTCTTCTTTAATTTGTCCCACTTCCTGCACAGATAAATTATTATATAGTGGAACGTAGTTTGTTGTATTCATTGTAAAAAGTGAAATAGCTAGTATCAAAAGGACAACGACGAATAAAGAACCCAAAAATGTTAATTTTTGAACTTTTGTCCGGTTTCTCCAGAAATTCGTAGTACGGTCCTTCCAATTCATTATTTTCTCTTTCATAAGTTCCCCCACCAACATGCTCTAGTAAAATATCTTTTATATGTACAGTACATTAAAGAGGATAAGGAAAACATAATTTCACGCAGTAATTTGGTACGTTTTCCAAAGTCAAGATTGAATCGACCTATTTATGAATTGGTCTCAAAACTAATTATCCACTCGCATGAACATTCCAATGTCTTAGAAGGTCTTTTTAGCCACTACCGGAACATCCATTTTAGTACTATATGACTACACGAGTTCTTAAATGATTGATGTGCGATCTTAATGGCGCACCTTACACTTGCATGCTCATTACTTCTTTATACGCTTCTACTACCTTACTTTGAATTTGTACCGTTGCTTCTAAAGCAATGTTAGATTTTTGCGAAGCTATCATCACGTCATGCAAATTGGTGACTTGCCCATTTGCCATGGCTTCCGTTTTTTTATCCGAAGCTATCTGTACCTCATTTACTTTATCAATCGCATTTTTTAATGCAGAAGCAAATTTTCCCTGTGCTTCACCAGGAGAAATAGTTGCTTTGTTTTGAGCATCCGTAGTAGGTGATAACGGTTGTAATGGTTGATTTATTGCTTGAATCAAAATTTTCACTCCCTTTACTTTATGTAGTTAACCGTCGTTATTTACCAATTTCCAACGCCTTCATCAACATGGATTTACTAGCATTTAATGAAGTGATGTTGGCCTCGTACGAACGAGTAGCACTCATTAAATCTACCATTTCTTTTAAAGGGTCTACATTGGGTAGCTGAACATAGCCATTCTCATTGGCGTCCGGATGAGTCGGATTATACACTGGTTTAAACGGACTTTGATCCTCTGTTATGGATCGGACCCGAACGCCGGCAGATGTAGGGGCGTTAGCAGCTTTATGTAAAAAGGATTGAAATGAAGAGCCTTCCGGTTGCATCGTAACCATTTTTCTGCGATAAGGCTCTATTTCTCCAGCCTCATTTACTCTTGCCCTTGTTGTTTGCGCATTTGCAATATTAGATGATATAACGTCCATCCTTAGCCTTTGCGCTGTTAATGCACTTGCACTAGAATGAAGCGAGTGAAACATCGACATTTAACTACCTACCCCCTTTTAAAGCAGTTTGTAAGCTGCCAAATTTACCGTTAATCCGATCTACGAGAGCTTGATAATAAATTTGATTTTTGGCCAAGTCAGCCATCTCTTTATCCACATCCACATTATTACCATTGTGCTGATAAGATGTAGCATGCTGCCTAATTGTTTTAAAACCTGCTGGTTGTGCCTCACCATGAAAACCAAAATGTTTGCTATTTGTCCTTTTCGCCTGTAACGGTTGAGACAGCTCTTTTAACAAATAATTTTTAAATGTGACATCTTTCGCTTTGTAATTTGGTGTATCTAAATTAGCTAGATTTGAGGAAATAGCTCGATTCTTGGTTGAAGCATAATTTAATGATTGTTCTAAAGTCTGAATCGTCCCACTAAACAAACTCATTTTTTCACCCCTAAAAAAGTACTAACAATATTTAAGAATACGTCGAAAGTATCATTTATCTACGAATAGTTTAAGTCATAATGAAACTAAAGTCTATTGGTTTTCGACATTTTTATATAATTTTTTTAAAGTTAGTCATTTATTACTAGGTATTTATTCCTGTTTTTGCGTTGGATAATACTAACATTTCTGATAACATTTGCAATCCAGGATAATTTGAAGTTTTTATCTTGAAAGTATTATGTTGTAAAATTACTTATCCAAGGGATAAAGAGCTTCAAAAAGAATTCTAATCGAAAAAACAGCAGCTAAATTCTGAATAAATCGTTGGAGCGCCATGAGAAACATACATTAACAAGCTAAAACAAAAGAAAGCTTTAACTGTTCTAAGTAACTGTAAGAATAGAAATATAGTAAATAAATGAAAGTTTAGTTATAAATGAATGTTCCAAAATGGTGCGTTTTTGCTTATCTAAGCACAGACACTTTCGCTTAAAGCGTGTTTAACCATAGATGGTGCATGAACGATTACACCTTAACTACAAAGGACGCTACACGCCTAGTCGGCAGCCAGAAGCAAGCTTAGAAGGGCAGGATGTTCGAACAAAGCTATCATGCTCACTCTAAGTAAAGTTGTAACATAGACTGTAGAACAAAATGCACATGGTTAAATGCTAATTTTTGTAATACTTAAATTAGCATTTATAGTTTATTCGGTGATAGAACAAAAGCGGAGAGAGATCGTTTAACAACGTAGCGAATGGAACGAAGCAACGAAGATAAAGAATAACGATAAGATGACGAACTTGAAGGCTTATCGTCGAAGAGAACATGAAGGCCGAAAAACTGTTGGCAGATAGGACTGGGACGTGATTATTTCGTTAGTTCATTATCTCAAAGCAACAGTTTTTTACTTTTTACGTCACTTTTCTTAATAGACACTTTATTGCATTATTGTCAGTCCTCTTCTGATTCGATGTATTCACTATTTATTAGTAATTTATTCTGTTATTTACACCAAAACATAAAAGATAACAGATTCATATATTATTTCTTAGCTTAGAAATATCAAGCTCCACAAAAAAACATCCACGAACATAAATAAATGTACGTAGATGTTTTAAGGTCTTCCTTAAAAGTCGTTCATATTATATTTATTTTTATCTAGAACGTAATTTTTCTAGTTCTACAAGGAAGTTATGATTTAATACTTTAATATATGTTCCCTTCATACCTAATGAACGAGATTCAATTACGCCTGCGCTTTCTAGCTTCCTTAAGGCATTTACGATCACAGAACGGGTAATACCTACACGATCTGCAATTTTACTTGCTACGAGTAGTCCTTCACTGCCATCAAGCTCTTCAAAAATGTGATCAATAGCCTCTAATTCACTATAGGATAGTGAGCTGATTGCCATTTGGACAACTGCTTTACTTCTAGCTTCCATTTCAATCTCCTGCGATTTTTCGTGAAGAATCTCCATACCTACTACTGTAGCACCATATTCAGCTAGCAAAAGATCATCTTCATTAAACTCTTCCGATAAACGCCCAAGAATTAGGGTACCTAAGCGATCGCCACCACCAATAATTGGAACAATCGTAGTTAAAGCGTTTTGGAATAAGTCACGATTTTCTACTGGAAACACAGTGTGTGGACTGTCGATATCAAGGTTCGCTGTTGTTTCATGAATGTTGTATAAACCTTCTGTATATTCTTGTGGAAATTGACGTTCTTCTAGCATAGCTTTCATTCTTTCATTTTCAATTTCCTGGTTAATCGCAAATCCAAGTAATTTCCCTCGACGACTCAAAATATACACATTACCCTTAATAACATCGCGTAATGAAGCGGACATATCATTAAAATCCACCGATTTTCCTCCGAATTTTTGTAGCATTGCGTTAATTTTTCTTGCACGATTTAATAGTTCCATTGTGATCCTCCATTCGATCTTTATGTTATAGTATATATTGACTTAAATCTTTATTTTTAGCGATAGCAGATAATTTTTCATCTACGTATGCTGGAGTTATTTCAATTGTATCCATATTAATCTCTGGAGCTTCAAAAGAAAGATCCTCGAGGAGCTTTTCCAAAATGGTATGCAGTCTTCTAGCTCCGATATTATCCATTTCCTGATTCACTTCATACGCTATTTCAGCGATTCTATCTACAGCTTCGTCTGTAAATTCTATATTTATACCTTCTGTTTTCAATAAAGCCTTATATTGCTTCAGTAAAGCATTCGAAGGTTCTTTTAAAATCCGCTTAAAGTCATCCGTTGACAGCTTCTCCAATTCTACTCGAATCGGAAATCTCCCCTGTAGTTCTGGTATTAAATCAGAAGGTTTCGACATATGAAAGGCACCAGCAGCAATAAATAGCATATGATCCGTTTTTACAGGTCCATGCTTGGTAATCACTGTAGAACCTTCTATAATCGGTAATATATCACGCTGTACACCTTCTCGTGATACATTAGCACTCTGTTGTTCTTTCCCAGCTACTTTGTCAATCTCGTCAATAAATACGATTCCGGATTGTTCCGCTCGTTGAATAGCTTCTTGTGCTGCTTCTTCCATGTCAACTAGCTTACTTGCCTCTTGTTGTGTTAACACTTTACGCGCTTCAGCTACTGGTAATTTACGTTTCTTTTTCTTTTTTGGCATAAACTGACCAAGTGCGTCTTGCATATTCATGCCCATATGCTCCATACCAGAACCTTGCAACATATCAAACATAGATGGGGTTTGTTCCTCTATTTCCACAGTAACAATCTCATCTTCTAATTCTCCAGAAGCTAATTGTTGTTCCACACGTTTCCGTTTATTTCGAATTTCTTCATTTTTTACAGATCCATCATCGGAGTCGCTGTTATCTTGTTGTGAAGAAAACAACATTTCAAAAGGGTTTTTCGTATGGTTCCCTGTTTTCGCCTGAGGAACTAACAATTTAACAAGTAGTTTATTCGCTTCTTTTTCAGCTTTACTCTTAACTTGCTTCATTTTCTCATCTTTTACTGATCGTAAAGCCATTTCTACTAAATCACGAATCATGGATTCCACATCGCGACCGACGTACCCTACTTCTGTAAACTTCGTTGCCTCAACCTTCACAAATGGCGCTCCTACCAGCTTGGCTAACCTTCTAGCTATTTCTGTTTTCCCTACACCAGTTGGACCAATCATCAATATATTCTTAGGGACGATTTCCTCTTTTAAGTCTTCCTCTAGCTTCATGCGTCTGTATCTGTTACGTAATGCAACAGCTACAGAACGCTTTGCGCTTTTCTGTCCAATAATATATTTATCCAATTGTCCCACAACTTGCTTTGGAGTGTAGTCCATACCCATTTTCCCAAAGGCCTCCTTTTACTCCAATACCTCTAGTGTGATGTGATTGTTCGTATACACACATACTTCTCCAGCAATCTCTAAGGCCGCTTGCGCAATTTCTTTGGCGGATAATTCTTTAGAATGTCTTGCTAAAGCTCTACCAGCACTAAGCGCATAGTTTCCACCAGAACCAATTGCTAAAATTCCGTCATCAGGCTCAATGACTTCACCCGTTCCAGAAACTAAAAACATATGCTCTTTATTCATTACAATCAATAGCGCTTCAAGCTTTCGTAACACCTTATCACTACGCCATTCTTTCGCAAGTTCTACAGCCGCTCTGGGCAAATTGCCATTATACGTTTCTAATTTCCCTTCAAACTTTTCAAAGAGAGTAAACGCATCAGCCACAGATCCAGCAAAACCGGCCAATACTTGCCCTTTAAACAAGGTACGAACTTTCTTTGCTTTATGTTTCATAATTACTGCATTTCCCATCGTAACTTGACCATCACCGCTCATCGCACATTTCCCATTATGACGGATGGCAAAAATAGTCGTAGCGTGCATTTCATTGGTCATGTCAGCTCACCTCTTTAATCAAAATTAATCATTCGCTCTTGGGTGACTTTTCATATAAACACGTCGCAAATGATCTTTCGTCACATGAGTATAAATTTGTGTGGTAGACAAATTTTCATGACCTAACAATTCTTGAACGCTGCGTAAATCGGCACCTTCGTTCAAGAGATGTGTAGCGAAAGTGTGACGCAATTTATGCGGATGTACGTTTACGGTTAAAGCTGCCTTTTTCACCATTCGGTTTAATACATCCCGAATTCCTCTTTCTGTTAACGGAAATCCACGGTGATTAAGAAATAATACGTTTGTAGGTTGGTTGGATTTGGCTAGCAACGTCTTTCTTCCATTCTGTATGTATGTTTCTAAAGCAATTTCAGCAAATTTCCCATACGGAATGTAACGTTCTTTTCTGCCCTTTCCCATTACAAACACCGTTCCAATGAAAAAATCGATGTTTTCTAAAACCAATTGCTGACATTCGCTCACCCGCATTCCCGTAGCGTAAAGCAACTCTAATAAGGCTTGGTCCCGTTGGCCTAATGGATGCGTTAAATCATTCACTTCAAACAGTTGTTCTAGCTCTTTTGTGTACAAAAATCCCGGGATGGTGCTTTCCGTTTTAGGTAAACGAATAGCAGAAAATGGGTTGGTTGTGACCACATCTTCGCGTTCTAAATATTTATAAAACGTTCGCAACGTCGATATTTTCCGGGAAACAGATCTCCTGCTTAATTGCTGGTCATACAGGGCATTTAAAAACACACGAACAATCCGTCCGTCGACTTCATAGAGATTAGCTATCCCTTCAGCCTTTAAAAAAGAAAAAAAAACTTCCAGATCATTTAAATAGTATTTAACCGTGTATGGTGAAGCATTTTTTTCTATTTGTAAGTACTCCTTAAAGGATTGCCAATAATTCCTGAAATTATTCAAATTTTCACCCCATTAAGCAGCGAATAAATCATAACATAGAAATTATTCTTTAGCAATAAATTTAACTAAATTGTAACAAAATTCAGAAACAACATCTCTCATAGATAGAGCTTGCCCTGTACTCTTAATAAGGATCACTTTCCTTTAAGCGTTAATTTTTCCAGACTGAAGTTTGTAAACCAGCATCCCACTCATTGATTGGTAAACGTGAGCTAAGAAAGGAACATTAATAAAAAGCAAATCTATTTATTCTTTGGCAAACGGTATTTGTAGAATAAAGTATGAACTAATACTGTCAAGTATATAACCTTACCAATGCGTAATTATATCTGTTTCTTCTTCATTAGTCAACCAATTATGTTTCGAATCTCACAATTCAAAATTAGCACGAATAATGAAGCAAATAATGGCTTTCCTTAAAAGGAACAACTAATAAGGTTAATTACAGCAATATCTATGCCAACGCGTATTCTATCCTAATATAGTATATATCCTTTTTTTAGAAGGTTCAAACATTAACATTGTTAAGAAACGGTGACGAAGTTCATAGTCACCACATACAACGTAAAACCATAGTGGTTAACCGACACAAGTATAGAAAAGAAGGAGAAAAAAGCAGCTTCTGTTTTTATAGGAGTAACATTTTTAAAAAGATATGCTGATTAAGAAATTTATTAAAACTATAAAGGAAAGGTAACGACAAAATAGCGAAGAATGATGGCAAGAAGAAAAACTCCTTCAAGAAATTCCCTTGCGTATTCATGGAACGGATCACAGATAGATTGTCTCATCATTTTCGAGTATCACAAGCATTTTGAGAGAGGAAATAAGATGTTACTTTCAGAAAAAAAGATCTATCTTTAAAACCAAAATATATGGAGGGTGAGGACAAGTCCACTTGTAACCGACCAGTCTTCGATTTTCGCATTCATAAGGATATGTAGCAAGAAGATCGTTGTTTGGTATAACTTAACCGTTTGGGTTAGAGAACACAAGCTACTTTTAATTATGTCACCTACATCCCTATTTAAGTAGATCATATCCAAAACGCAAACGAAGGCCCAAGCACCCTTTTAAACACGAAGTGAACAGGACGAATGAACCGAGATAAAGTGAACCTCCAATCCGTGTGGTTTTCTTTCGCCCGCCGTGATTGTTAGTACAGCAAGGGTATGACCTAAAGGCCTTGAACGAATCGGGCAATTAGGTTATCTCCACTTCGACTTGTTCAGCTTCACCTCTTTCATGCTTGAAATAGTAATCTTGCAACACTTTTTTACAAGGAAAAAAAGCACGGCGAGGTGACGAATCGAAGGGCGATCTTGTGAAATACATAGCGGTGTGGCGATGGAGACAGATGATATTATAGTTCGGTAAAGAAAACTGCTCAACGATCGTTGAGCAGTTACTTCTGTACTTCTTCCTTATATTCGCAATTTGTACATTGAATTTGCGTGCCCTTTTTCGCTTTTTTCTCAACTAATAACGCATGACATTTAGGGCAAGGACGTGAAATAGGTTTATCCCAGGAAACGAAGTCACATTCAGGAAATTGATCGCAGCCATAGAATGTGCGACGTTTTTTTGATTTTCTTTCTACAATTTCTCCATCCTTACATTTAGGACAATTCACACCTATCTTCTTTAAAATCGGCTTCGTGTTTCTACACTCTGGAAAGTTAGAGCAAGCTAAAAACTTCCCGTACCTTCCCATTTTATAAACCATTTCGTGACCACAGTTTTCACATTCAATTCCTGCTGGCTCATCTTTTATTTCCACTTTTTCCATTTCCTGCTCTGCTTTTTTCAAGCGTTTTTCAAATTCTTGATAGAATTGGTCAATGACTTTCACCCATACTGTACGCCCTTCTTCAACAGCGTCTAAATCATTTTCCATTTGAGCAGTGAAATCCACATCAATAATCTTCGGGAAAAATTCCTCAACTAGTTCCAATACAATCGTCCCTAATTCCGTTGGGACAAACCGCTTATTATCAACACTTACATAACCTCTCCTTTGAATAGTATCCAACGTTGGCGCATAAGTGGATGGACGACCAATCCCAAGCTCTTCCATCGTTTTTACTAATCTCGCTTCCGTATACCTTGGAGGTGGCTGTGTAAAGTGTTGATTTGGCTTTATTTCCTGTGCTTTCACTTTCATGCCTTCTGTTAATGCTGGAAGCAGTTTATTTTCATCCTTTTTATTATCATCATTTCCTTCAACATACACTTTCATAAAACCTTTAAATTTAATTTTCGAACCGGTAGCTCGAAACTCTACATTATTATTTAATAAATGGACTGTCATAGTGTCCATTACAGCAGCAGCCATCTGACTGGCTAAAAAACGTTCCCAAATTAATTTATATAATCGCAACTGATCTCTCGAAAGAATCGATTTGAGTGTGTTTGGTTCTCTTAACACAGATGTTGGTCGAATAGCCTCATGCGCATCTTGAGCGGACTCTGATTGTTTCGCTTGCTTATTTGATCCAAGGTACTCGTTCCCATATTGGTCGCTTATATACGATTTGGCTTCCTTTTTAGCTGTTTCAGAGATTCTTGTTGAGTCTGTACGCATATAAGTAATTAAACCAGTTATTCCACCCGCTTGACGTCCAAGGTCGATTCCTTCATACAATTGTTGCGCAACCATCATGGTTTTCTTTGCTTTGAAATTGAGTTTTCTAGCGGCTTCCTGTTGTAGGGAAGAAGTGGTAAAAGGTTGAGCTGGATTTCGCCTCCGTTCTTTTTTATTCACTTTATCAACCGCAAACTGGTCACCTTGAAGCATTTGTTTAATTTCCTTTACATCTGCTTCCGTTTTTAAAGCTACTTTTTTTCCATTCACCCCATAAAAAGAGCCTTGAAATAATTCTTTATCTTTTAAAAACTGTGCATCGATTGACCAGTACTCTTCAGGCTTAAAGTTTTCTATTTCTTTTTCACGGTCGATAATTAATTTGACAGCAACAGATTGTACACGACCTGCACTTAAACCCTTTTTAACCTTCTTCCATAATAATGGACTAATATTGTATCCGACAAGACGATCCAATATTCTTCTTGCTTGTTGTGCATCAACTAAATTCATATTTATTGATCTAGGGTGCTTAAACGACTCTTTGATCGCTTCTTTCGTAATTTCATTGAACACGACCCTGCATTCTGATTGTTCATCAATGTTTAAAATATGCGCTAAGTGCCAAGCAATAGCTTCCCCTTCTCGATCCGGGTCAGCGGCAAGGTAAATTTTCTTTGCTTTTTTTGCAGCAGCCTTTAAGTCCTTAACGACATCCCCTTTTCCGCGAATCGTGATGTACTTTGGTGCATAATTATTCTCTGCATCCACACCCATTTGACTTTTTGGTAAATCTCTCACATGGCCCATTGATGCCTTTACTTTATATTTTTTGCCTAAATAACGTTCAATCGTCTTTGCCTTCGCAGGCGATTCGACGATTACTAGATAATCTGACATATCATTTCCTCCCAAGCTAAGGTTGTCTATAGACAACCTTCCCATACAACCAGAATTTATATCTGGTAATCGTGTATTTCTTTATTTCCTACTATTTTGTTATACGAATGAACTATTGGTATCGTTCTTAAAATTATTTGCAAATCTTCACTAATAGTAAATATATACGGTACATTTGTCAAACATGATCTGAAACAAAGCTTGCAATTATTCCGCTATTACTACTGCAAAACTACCATTAAAACATTGTAGCACAGCCTTTAGTTCAGATGCTTTTTATACGGCTAAACAAATTCTTTTTTATAGCTCGAATCCCATTCTTCCAATATCTCACTCGCATTCGTAACCAGTTGAGCTCCATCACGAATTAATTGGTGACAGCCCTCTGTCTGTTCCATAAATATAGACCCAGGAACAGTAAACACTTCTCTTCCTTGCTCCAATGCTTGATCAACAGTTATCATTGTACCACTTCTCTTTTTTGCTTCAATAACTAATGTGCCAAAGCTTAGCCCACTAATAATTCTGTTCCGTTCTGGAAAATGGTGCCTTGCAGGTCGAGTTGTTGGAGGATATTCAGACAGAACGAGGCCTTTTTTAACAATTTCATGAAACAGTTGCCTGTTTTCTTTTGGATAAATATAATGAAAGCCACTCCCTAATACAGCTATCGTATTCCCACAGTTTTCTAGAGTTATTTCATGCGCAAACTGATCTACTCCTTTTGCCATGCCACTAACAATTAACCATTTGTTTTGAAGTAATGGTTCTATTAGAAAAGCTACTTTTTTCTTTGCTTCTGCAGAGGGATTTCTTGAGCCGATCACACTTATGGCAGGCGTATAGTTTAATAAACGCAAGTCACCTTTTCCATATAGCACCAGTGGTGGATCATGAATAGCTTTTAACATAGGGGGGTACCGTTTGTCAAGAATAGTAATTATATGATAATTCGCCATTTCTGACTTCGATCGTTTTATAAGCGTA
This sequence comes from Roseburia sp. 1XD42-34, assembly GCF_009917385.1. Classification (GTDB taxonomy): domain Bacteria; phylum Bacillota; class Bacilli; order Bacillales; family Amphibacillaceae; genus Virgibacillus. The sequence goes on from NZ_QWLJ01000003.1 coordinate 140,775, forward strand.
TCACAATGAAGGTCTTGATAAAGATCAGCAGCATTTTTAAAGGAGAGAGAATAAGCGTGGCTTATTTGTTTAGGAGACATTTGATAAAGATGTAAAAGAGAGATATCTTGCTTTAAGATTTTTTGTATCCAGCGTCTAGTGATACCTCTGCAGCGGCTTAAATGAATTAAACGAAATCGAACGCTAGTTATTATATTCCACTTCCTTTCATTTTTATATGAAAATATTTTCATAAACGAGACTCTTATCCAATATAGGATCAACAAGTAATTTTTAATGAATGAAGTAAGTAATCCATTTTTGCCAAGGTGCTAAATTCCAACAAAAAATCAGCTTTTAGCCTGCCTGAAATCGAACGAAAGTTCTTATTCTTATATATGGAACATTAACTAATAAGAAGTACAGAGGAGCCTAAGTCCTGGTTAGGCTCCTCCACTAAGCAGAAGGTATCCCCGTAGTAACCTAAGTTCTTTCATCTTTCTTATTTACCTTATGCTTGAAAATCTTTTAATCTTAATGCGTTTTGCATTTCTCTTTTAAGCCATTTTCTTCAAGAGCACGAATCATCGTTTCACCCATTACCGCAGGGGTTTCAGCGACTTTAATCCCACACTCGTTCATAATTCGGATTTTTTCCGCTGCCGTTCCTTTTCCGCCCGATATAATAGCACCAGCATGTCCCATCCGTTTTCCTGGAGGGGCTGTTGCGCCACCTATAAAGCCAACAACAGGCTTCGTCATATTTGCTTTTACCCATTCGGCAGCTTCCTCTTCCGCTGTACCGCCGATTTCACCAATCATCATTACTGCATATGTTTCTGGGTCATTATTAAAAGCCTCTAAGACATCGATAAAATTAGTCCCGTTGACAGGGTCTCCACCAATACCAACAGCTGTCGTTTGCCCGTAGCCAGCTTCTGATAATTGATGTACTGCTTCGTAAGTTAGTGTTCCTGAACGGGATACGACACCGATATGACCTTTTTTATGAATATAACCAGGCATGATTCCAATTTTACTTTCATCAGCAGTAATTACTCCCGGACAGTTTGGACCGACTAATCGTGTTTTCTTTCCTTCCATATAACGTTTGACTTTCACCATATCCATAACTGGAATATGTTCTGTGATACAAATAACTAAATCTAGTTCCGCGTCTACTGCTTCTAAAATAGCATCTGCTGCAAACGGCGCGGGAACGTAAATGACAGAAGCTGTTGCACCTGTAGCTTTTACTGCTTCAATTACTGTATTGAACACAGGTACTCCTTCAACCTCTGTACCACCTTTTTTTGGTGTTACACCACCAACAATTTTCGTACCATATTCAAGCATTTGTTTGGTATGAAACTTAGCTGTGCCACCTGTTATTCCTTGGACAATTACTTTCGTATCTTTATTGACATATACACTCATTTTCGTCCGTCCTTTCCGCTATATCTGAAACAAATTTAACGTCATTTGGCGAGCTTTACTTTACCATGGAAACAATCTTTTCTGCACCATCAGCCATTGAATTAGCTGAGGTAATATTCAATCCTGAAGCTTCAAGAATTTCCTTTCCTTTGGCAACGTTTGTCCCTTCTAAGCGAACAACTAACGGGATCTCTAAACCTACTTGTTTCGTTGCTTCTACGACGCCTTCAGCGATCACATCACATTTCATAATTCCACCAAAAATATTAACGAAAATACCTTTTACATTCTTATCAGATAAAATGATTTTAAATGCTTCCGTTACCTTTTCCGCTGTAGCACCGCCCCCCACATCAAGGAAATTAGCAGGCTCTCCACCATAATGCTTAATAATGTCCATTGTAGACATAGCGAGACCAGCTCCATTTACCATGCAGCCAATGTTTCCATCCAATGAAATATAACTTAGATCGTACTTGGAAGCTTCTATTTCTTTTTCATCTTCTTCATCAAGATCACGCAAATCCATAATTTCCTTTTGGCGGAATAAAGCGTTGTCATCAAAATTTAATTTAGAATCCAAAGCTAATACTTCCCCGTCTCCGGTCGTTACCAATGGATTTATTTCAGCAATGGAACAATCCTTTTCAACAAATGCTGTATATAAGCTTATCATAAATTTTGAAGCTTTTCCTAATAATTCATGTGGAATATTAATATTAAATGCTAATCTACGAGCTTGGAAACCTGTTAATCCAACAACGGGATCAATGACTTCTTTAAAAATCTTTTCAGGTGTAGCAGCAGCTACCTCTTCTATTTCTGTACCACCTTCTTCAGAAGCCATCATAACGACACGTGAGCTAGCACGATCGAGTACTACGCCAATGTAATATTCATTTTGAATATCGCATCCCTCTTCAATTAACAAGCGTCTCACTTCTTGGCCTTGGGGACCTGTTTGATGCGTTACTAACGTTTTACCGAGAATTTCATCGGCATATGTACGCACTTCATCCAAGTTTTTAGCTATTTTTACGCCGCCAGCTTTGCCACGTCCACCAGCATGAATTTGTGCCTTTACTACCGTGACATCGCTTCCTAATTTTTTAGCAGCTTCTACAGCTTCATCAACTGTATAGGCAACATGCCCATCAGGAACTTTAACGCCGTATTGTCGCAAAATCTCTTTGCCTTGATACTCATGAATGTTCATCCTATATCCTCCCATCAAAATTCACTGCATATCCATTGTATAAAAAAACAATTCAATTCACAAGAATTACCGCGTATCTTCTCCTTTTTTGTAGAATCATGTATTTATTTTTTTCGCTCTGCAAACAGTAAGTTGAAACGTTCATCTACGCATGAATGCAAGTTTAAAGGGTAAACAGAGGCGCAGGGAGCCCGGTTAGCAATGTAGCGACTGGAGCGAATCAACTAAAGTTTTAGGAATCATGCTCCTGCAACAGGAGTATGCCGACGCCTGAGCGGCA
>NZ_QWLJ01000004.1 GCF_009917385.1 Roseburia sp. 1XD42-34
ACCTTCCTCTAAATGACTAACCGATGATAACTTATTGTAGGGCGCATTTTCTAAAGTCGCCTCGGTTCTGACGATCGAGCTGGACGTGCCTAATCGGTTATTTCGTTATCTCCAAGCACCTCATTTTTGTATCTTATAAAAAACAGCACCAGAATATTACAACGTATCCTGTGCGAATTAACTTTCTTCGTTCAAGTAAGTGGAAACAAACAACGATGTTAGCCACAGTGCTACTATTCAATTGAACCAGTGTAAATGGTTATAGGTTTGTTTATCATACTACCCGAACTTATTTTAGAATTGCTGATCCGTACGATATATAAACGCAAATACTTCTGCAACTGCCTCATATAGCTCTTCTGGAATGGTTTCATTAATGTTTAATTGCGCTAACAACTCCACTAGAGAGGCATCTTCTAAAATAGGAATATTGTTTTCTTTTGCTGTTTCGATAATATCATCTGCAAGTTTCCCTTTTCCTGAAGCGGTAACTACAGGAGCAGTATGATGGGCTTCATGATAACGTAAGGCTGCTGCTTTCCTTTGATTTTGATTCATATTCGAAAATCAACCCCCTGATAAACCTGTGCATTAGAACTCGTTATGCTTTTCTTCTTTTCTTCTTCATGTAAGGTTATAAAAGAAATAGACGATAAATGATAATTCATTTCTCTTAACCCTTTTCTCAATAAAGGTTGTAATTTCATTGATAAACTTCGTAATGCTTTATGATCATTGAAAACGGTAATACTAACGTTTCGATTTTGGACGTGCATATCCACCACGGTTTCTTTCATGTTTGTTAATTCTAAATAGAACACAATCCGACAATGGTCTGGATCTAATTTGCCCGTACGCAATTTTTTCCCTTCAAACTTTAATTCCATATCATTAGGTAATCCTAGCTTTATAGCTGGAATTTGTAAATAAGCTTGCAAGAATCCATTCTGTGAATCCTGCACAGACGATATTTGTACGCCATTTAAATGATGGAGTACTTGCTGTATTCGTTCTTTTAAAGCACCGTCTGTTTGCTGTAAAGCAAGAATTAACTGACTTTTTAACGTTACAGGAGGCGTCTCATCCTTAGCTAATTTGTATTCATGCGAAATACCGGAAAATTGCAAATGTTGTCTCACTAATTCAAGCCATTGCTTTTTGGGCTCTGCCAATACATATGTTTGTGATAAAGTAATAAAGCGTTCTAATTGCTGATATGTTTGTGGCTTTTGCAAAGATCGAAGTTGGACTAACAAACGACCAAAATCAATTGCCTGATCATTTTTATCTGATATCAGAGTTGGGAAGGTCGCTATCGTATCCTGTTTTAATTGTGATACCTCAGCTTCAGAAAGCGTAAACTGATTGGCAGCTGCTAATAGCAGTTTACTTTCCCATTTTTTCAAAATTTGATTGGCATGCTGCATCGTTTCCTGATGATGGTGTATAAAATGCTCTAGTATTTTTAATGTTGGCAAAGACGTAATATCATGGTTCCCTCCCAACGCTTGAATAAGAGGCAACAGCTGTTTGTTTTTTCCAATAAGCAGTTGATATATGTGTTGTTGACTTTTAGCCACGTTTTCTGCAGATGGCTCTAGCAGGTCGCTTAATTGCTGTTGTAACGGTGTATTCTCCATATGTTGGGCTAACATATGGGAAAGTTTTTGTAGTTGGGCAGCAAGTTGATTGTTTTTTTGTACATGTAGAGCTTGAAATGTCTGTTCATTTATGGGTAATTCATGTATGACCATCTCTTTTATAATCGGAATAAGATCTAGTTTATTTTTATGCGCTGACATAAACTGAAAAGCTTGTTGGAGCTGCTGCCTTTTAAAAGGCACTTGTTCTTCCATCAATTGTTGAATAAAAGCAACTTGATGCGGTGATTCCTTAAAAGAAAGCTGATTTAACAAGTGTTTAGCCCCAGCGGCTGCATTTTCATGCATTTGGTTGCCTAACACTTTTAACTTAAATATCTCATCTGCCTGCATGATTTGAAAATGATAATGCAGCCCAGCTGTTAAAGGAGCTTGCAGCTGGGCTATCAGTTTTAAACCTCCTAATTGTATTTGCGCTTTATCTTGTGGGTATATTTTTAGGATTTTCCCTTGAATTATTTGACCCTTTTTTAGTTGTTGCAGTTGGGGAAATACGGTTTTTTTCAGCTGCAAAATCTCTTTTAACTGTTGAATACGCAAAACTACTCCCCCCCTCATTAGTAAATCATTTGTTTTACAGGTGCAAATGAACGGCGATGCTGTGGGCAAACTCCGTATTCCTGCAATTTTTTTAAATGCTGTTCTGTACCATATCCCATATTGGAAGCAAATTCATACATGGGATATTGCCTATGTAATTGTTTCATATATTGATCTCTTGTCACTTTTGCTAATACACTTGCCGCTGCAATGGAAATGCTTTTTGCATCTCCTTTCGTAATTGCTTCCGTTGATAATGCTAGTTGCTCCAATTCGACCGCATCAATCAATATATGCTCTGGAACAGGTTCTAGCTTACCAATTGCTTCTTGCATGGCGTATTTTGTAGCTTCCAATATATTCATTTGATCTATTATTTCACTTTCAACCATTGAAATCCCATAACTTATAGCGTGCTCTTTTATGTAATGAAAAAAATCATTTCGTTTGACTTCCGTTAATCGTTTAGAATCATCTAATCCTAGCAATAGAAAGTCAGAAGGTAAAATAACTGCCGCAGCTACAACAGGACCAGCAAGAGGTCCTCTTCCTGCTTCGTCAACACCAGCGATATATGTCATTCCTTTTTTATAGCAGGATTGTTCATAGATAGTCATCTCAGCGTGACGTTGCTGGAATGCTTGTAATTTCAACTGTTGTTTTTCATATTTTGCTATTAATTGCTGAACCCCTTTTCGCTCATCAGACCGTAAGCTTGCGAGCAGCTCTTCATCAAATTGACCCGCCTGAAACAATTTGTTTAGTTCACTTATAGACTCCTTGTGCATTTTTACCCTTCCTCTTCTTTTATCGACCAAATTATTCATATCATAAATTCCAAGAGAGATATACAGCTAAAAAAATAAATCTCCAAATAACAAGACACCCATCCGAAGATGCATGTCCCCTGTTTTGCTATTTTTATTCCTTTATTTAAAATACTTCTGTTTCTGGTGCTTCCAAAGATATTTTACCAAGTTTACCTGAACGTAAATCTTGAATAACGATTTCGGAGACTTTTGAAAAATCGACCTTGCCTCCACTTTGCAATGCCCCACGTTGTTTACCTATATAAACAAAAATATCCCACATATCTTGCAGCTCGTTACCAATGTGGTAACGTTTCTCCAAATTTTCCGGATAATGAATTTGCATATAGCGAATAGCAAATGCAACAACGTCCTGCATCGAAAGTAATTGATCTTTAATTGTTCCAATAGCCGCTAATCGATAGCCCACTTCTTCATCTTCAAACTTCGGCCATAATATCCCAGGAGTATCCAGTAATTCAAAATCCTTTTTCACTTTAATCCACTGTTGCTGTTTTGTGACACCCGGCTTATTACCTGTTTTAGCGATTTTTTTATTTGCGAAACGATTGATAAGGGTGGATTTACCAACATTTGGGATTCCAACAATAACCGCACGAGCTGCGCGAGGTTGAATTCCTTTCGCTTTTAATTTTTCCATTTTTTTTCTAGTCTGTTCTTTCGCTAATTGTATAACAGCTTGAATATCATTACGCTCATTTACATTAATGGCAATAGCTGAGATATTCTGCCGCTGAAAATAATCAACCCATTGTTCGGTTACTTGTTGATCAGCTAAATCTTTTTTCATCATTACAATCATTTTTGGCTTTTGTTGGATAACTTGCTGCAACATGGGATTTTGGGAGGATAGAGGCGCGCGAGCATCTACCAACTCGATAACAAAGTCAACAAGCTTAAGCTTTTCCTCTACTTCCCGCTTTGCTTTCGCCATATGCCCCGGAAACCATTGGATCGTCATAATCAAAACCCTACTTTCTTATTAATTGCATACGTTCAATTGGCCAATAGAGCAAACTCGTTTTACCTACAATTTGATCCATTGACACCAAACCCAATACACGACTATCCGTTGAGTTTTCTCGATTATCACCCAAAACAAGCACATAATTTTTGGGAATCTTTTGGTAGTTTCCTGGTAGGTCTTCTAATATGAAATCATTAGTGTATATGGGTAATTCTGTCTGAATTCCTTGTTTAGCTTTTAAATAATTTTGTTCTACTTCTTCTCCATTAATGTACAATATATTATCCTTTACTTCAACATGCTCCCCAGGTAAGCCGATAATACGTTTGATAAAATCTTTTTCTGTAGAAGCGTGAAAAACAACAATGTCAAAGCGCTCCGGTTTTTTTATGTCATAGATAAATTTATTAACGATCAATTGGTCTCCATTATGTAGTGTAGGCAACATTGATGGTCCCTCCACAACAACGGGAGCAAACAGAAACGTTCGAACGATAAAAGCCAAACTAAAAGCAATCAAAATTGCTTTTAACCAATCCAGCCACGCTTTGTTAGATTTCTTTTTTTTTGCTTGCTCTGTCAATTGCTCGCCCTCCCAATTTAACAAATTTGCTCATTAAAATGTTTCATCTTCCATACATTGCTATATCACCATTTCCCTTTTTCAAACAGCCTCCAAATATAGTCGTCAAAATATTATATTTTCTCAACATTTAAAAAAGGAGCTTGTGCATATTGCCAAGCTCCTTTCCCTAACATGCTCTGTCATGTATTCGATTAACGGCGTTCTTTAATACGAGCTGCTTTTCCACGAAGGTTGCGTAAATAATAAAGCTTCGCACGACGTACAATACCACGACGTGTAACTTCAATTTTATCAATCCGTGGAGAATGCAAAGGGAATGTACGTTCCACACCGATGCCATAAGATAATTTTCTTACTGTAAATGTTTCACTGATTCCACCATTTTGACGTTTAATGACAACACCTTCGAATACCTGAATACGTTCGCGGGAACCTTCCACAACTTTCACGTGTACTTTCACTGTGTCCCCAGCGCGAAATTCAGGATGATCCGTACGTAATTGATCTTTTGTAATATCTTCAATTAATTTTTGCATCCTGGTTCACTCCTTCCAAACCAATGCTCTTATCTCCTAGATGACAGCGGAACATCGTTGATTAAGTCTAAAGTACGTCACTTTAAACACAAGTATAAATATACCATATACACGAACAGACTGCAACTACTTCTTTTCGTTTTGTAACTCATTTAACATACCCTGTAAATCTGCTGATAGATTCTTCTCAAGCAATAAGTCTTTTCGCCTTTCATACGTTCGCTTAAGGGCTTGTCTTTTTCTCCACGCCTCTATTTTTGCGTGGTCGCCAGATAGTAAAACTTTAGGAACTTCCATCCCTCGAAAGTTAGCAGGTCGTGTGTAATGTGGGTGCTCTAATAGACCAGTGGAGAAAGAATCCTGAGGTGCAGATTCCTCATTTCCAAGCACATTTGGCAGCAACCGAATAACGCTATCCATCACTACCATTGCTCCTAGTTCACCACCTGTTAAAACATAGTCACCTATCGATATTTCATCGGTCACCACATGCGAACGTATACGTTCATCAAAACCTTCATAATGTCCACAAATAAGGATAAGATGATCCTCTTCTGCTAATTCTTGTGCTTTTTTTTGTGTATATGTCTCTCCTTGCGGGCACATTAAAATTATCCGCGGTTGGCTAGGACGTTTACTTTTTACTGCTTCAACGGCATCAAATATCGGTTGTGGTGCTAATACCATTCCTGCTCCCCCACCATATGGGTAGTCATCCACCTTCTGATGCTTATTTTTGGAAAAGTCACGAAAATTCACGAGATCATAGGTGAATTTATTTTTATCTTGTGCTTTCTTTAAAATCGAGGATCCCATTACCCCAGAAAACATTTCTGGAAAGAGCGTTAATACATCGATGTGCATTAGTCCAACAACCCTTCCATTAGGGAAATGGTCACTTTCTTCGCTTCTACATCCACATCCATCACTACATCTTCAATATACGGAATAAGTGCGTTTTTTCCATTTTTTCGCTCGACTACCCAAACATCATTCGCTCCAGGCGACAAAATCTCTGTAATGGTACCTATTTCTTCTCCCGCCTGTGTAACCATTGTACACCCGATTATTTCATGATAATAAAATTCATGTTCTGCTAATTGCGTCTGTTGTGAGTGGAGAATCTTTAGCTCGCAGCCTTTGAAAGCGATTATATCATTGATGTTTTGATAGCCCTCAAATTGTAGCAAATCGAAACCCTTATGCACTCGATGACTGGAAATGGTCATCTTAATAGGCTTTTGTCCATGTTTTATAAGGTAGACATCATTACCAACCTCAAACCGATCGTCAAAATCGGTTATCCGTAACACTTTTACCTCCCCTTTTATCCCATGAGTATTGACTATTTTTCCTATCGTAAACATTTGCTCTGTCATTATCTCACCTGCTATTCATCAATTCGTATCACGATATTATCCTTTACAATGATTGCCTGTTCTTTCATTATTTCATTCCATTGCGATCCTTCTGTAACCTCAACAAGAGCTTCAACTTCCCTTTCAACAATTTCACTACCGATTTCAAGCATATCCAATTGCTCTATTTTAAACTCAGCAAGTTTGATCTTTTCTTTTCGATTATTTAATTCTTGTTGGAATCGATGCTCGATTTCCTGCTTTGAATAACCGGATTTATTTTGCAATTTGCGTTGCTCAAACAACAACTGTTGACACTCTTGTTCAAGTCGCATTTTATGATCATGAAAATTGGCTTTGATTTTTTCCTTACTATTCTCCGTTAACACCTGTTTTATTTGTACCTTTTTGATAATTTGCATATTGATCGCCTCACTCTCAAAACGTCTAAAACAGAACATAGCTTTTTTAGTTGGGACTAAACATATTGAAAATGGCTTGACGTATTCTTTATTTTCTTCCTTGAACTCCGAATACGTATTAACGAATCTGAAGAAACGTTCGTTTACTTCTATGCAGCATTTACGTTTGAACAAAGGCGCAAAGCGCCCGTTTAGGAACGTAGCGACTGGAGCGAATCAACTAAAGTTTTAGGAATCATGCTCCTGCAACAGGAGTATGCCGACGCCTAAGCGGCAAGCCCGTTTTTACTCGGACTTCCTCTTAACCTCGAACCGATGTTGACTTAAGGTAGGAAGATTTCGCGAAGTCGCATCGTTGCTGGGTTCGTGCGCAGGACGTGACGATTCGGTTATTTCGTTATCCCTAAGCAACTCATTTTATACTTTCTTATCTTGTAAAAAGGGAAAGGGTTTATTTTCTCCCTTTCCCTTTACATAATATCTAAATACACACGTTTATTACTATTTGTCTTTGCTGCATAAACAACCGTCCGAATTGCTTTGGCAATCCGCCCGTTTTTACCGATCACCTTACCGACATCTTCAGGATGAACAGAAAGATGATAAACAATTTTCGTTGCTTCCTCTGTTTCTTTAATCACAACATCTTCAGGATGATCTACAAGTGATGTAACAATCGTTTCAATAAGAGCTTTCATGTTATCACTCTACTTTGCAACTTGATTTTTTTGCTCGTGGAACTTCTTCATGATGCCTTGTTTAGAGAATAGATTGCGAACTGTATCACTAGGCTTTGCACCTTTAGACATCCAGTCAAGTGCTTTATCTTCATCTATTTTAACTTCAACTGGATTAACTACAGGGTTATATGTTCCGATTTGTTCAATAGAACGACCATCACGTGGCGCACGTGAATCAGCGACAACAATACGGTAGAAAGGGTTTCTCTTTGATCCCATACGCTTTAAACGAATCTTTACTGCCATTTTCTTGCACCTCCATCTTTAAAAACTTAACACATTTTTAAATTCTAGCAGAAAAAACAAAGTCTGTAAAGTGTTTTTCCATTACAGAAAGAAAATATTGTATTTCATGAGTTATTCCATTGTTAGAAAGAACCATTAAATGGTGCTAAAGTAGCTCGAAATACATATCATCTCCTAAAAAGCGTTATACGCTAAAGGCATTTCATTTGGCAAAGGAGTTCCTCGTTATTACATAAATGGGAGTTTCATGCCTTTTCCTTTTTTACCTTTCTTGCCTTTTTGCATATTGGTCATTTGCTTCATCATTTTCTTCATTTCTTCAAATTGCTTTAGTAATCTGTTTACTTGTGACACATTCGTACCTGAACCTTTAGCTACTCGTTTTTTTCTGCCCGCATTCATGATGCTTGGATCTTGACGTTCTTGCTTGGTCATAGACTTTATGATTGCTTCCACATGCGAAAGCTGCTTTTCATCAAATTGGGCGTTTTTTAGCCCCTTCATTTTGTTTGCCCCAGGGATCATGGCCATTAAATCTTCTAATGGACCCATTTTTTTCACCTGTCCCATTTGCTCCAAAAAATCGTCCAAAGTAAATGACATCGTGCGCATTTTCTCTTCCAATTCTTTGGCTTGCTTTTCATCTACATTGGTTTGTGCCTTTTCAATTAAAGATAGTACATCGCCCATGCCTAAAATCCTTGAAGCCATCCGGTCAGGGTGAAATGCTTCTAATTCATCAAGCTTCTCTCCCATTCCAGCGAACTTGATTGGCTTATCAGTTACAGCTTTAATCGAAAGAGCTGCACCACCACGTGTATCCCCATCCAGCTTCGTTAAAATGACGCCTGTTATATCAAGCTGCTCATTGAAGCTTTCCGCAACATTTACTGCGTCCTGTCCAGTCATGGAGTCAACAACAAGATAAATTTCATGAGGTTGAACTTCTGCTTTAATTTGTTGTAATTCTCCCATCAGTTCGTTATCTACATGTAAACGCCCAGCAGTATCAATAATGACATAATCATGATGGTCTTCTTTTGCCTTTTCTAACGCATTTTTGGCAATCTCAACCGGATTTGCCTCTGTCCCCATGGAAAACACAGCCATATCAAGCTGACGCCCCAATGTTTCCAGCTGTTGAATTGCTGCCGGACGGTAAACATCACAGGCAACAAGTAGAGGGTTACGATTGTGTTTTTTGCGCAATAAGTTTGCTAGCTTTCCAGAGGTGGTTGTTTTCCCTGCTCCTTGTAAGCCTACCATCATAATTACAGTAGGACCGCGATCAGCTACAGCAATTTTACTTTGTTCACCGCCCATTAGGGCCGTTAGCTCTTCTTTGACGACTTTAATAACCTGTTGTCCTGGAGTTAAACTTTCCATTACTTCTTGACCAACAGCACGTTCTTTAATATTTTTGATAAGGTCTTTAACCACTTTATAGTTCACATCAGCTTCTAGCAAGGCCAAACGGACTTCTCGCGTCATTTCTTTTACGTCTTGCTCAGATACCTTACCCTTACCAGTTATTTTTTTTATCGTACTTTGCAGGCGGTCAGCTAATCCTTCAAATGCCATAGAAGGTGTCCCCCTAATCCAATTCTTTTAATTTAATCACGAGCTGTTGCACATCTTTGTTGCCAGAAGTTATTTCTTCTAGCTGCTTTAACAGCTCAAAGCGCTGCTGAAATTTATTATATAAGCTAAGCTTTTGCTCATACGTTTCCAGCATTTGTTCCGTTCGCTTTATATTATCATACACAGCTTGCCTTGATACATCAAATACTTCAGAGATCTCTCCAAGCGAATAATCCTCCAAATAGTACATTTCCATATAATTTCGCTGTTTAGGTGTAAGTAATGCCTGATAAAAATCAAATAGATAATTCATTCTTGTCGTTTTTTCCAGCATCTTGTACACCTCTTATCGTTAATTTATTAGATAAACGTATTTCGTGCGTCTCGCTTACGTCGTTAGAAATGGCGTTTCTCACAATGATAAACTTACTTTACTGACTACAAAGTAAGAATAACGAAATGAAATATATGTGTCAAGTAAACTTCCTTTATTCTTTGTCCAGTAAATCAGCAAATAAACCATAGACAAATGCATGTGCATCAAATGGGCGTAAATCATGAACACCTTCTCCTAAACCGACAAACTTAACCGGTATTTGCAACTCATTTCGGATAGCTAAAACAATTCCACCTTTAGCCGTTCCATCTAGTTTGGTTAATACGATTCCCGTTACATTTGTTGCCTCAGCAAATATTTTAGCTTGACTTAACGCATTTTGTCCTGTTGTCGCATCCAACACAAGTAAAACTTCATGCGGTGCATGAGGAACTTCTCGTTCGATTACACGCTTTACTTTTGCTAGTTCGTTCATTAAATTCACTTTGTTTTGCAGCCTGCCAGCGGTATCACAAATCAGAACATCGGCTTGCTTCGATTTGGCTGATTTGATCCCGTCAAATATAACAGCTGCTGGATCACTTCCGGAATTTTGTTTCACGACGTCAACTCCTGTTCGCTCGCCCCAAACTTCTAATTGTTCAATGGCTCCAGCGCGAAAGGTATCCCCAGCAGCAAGCATAACCTTCTTTCCTTCCTGCTTAAGCTGATGAGCTAGTTTACCAATTGAGGTTGTTTTCCCTACCCCGTTTACTCCAACAACTAAGATAATAGAAAGCTCACCTTCCTGAAGAGAAAGACTTTCTATTTCCTGTTCATTATCACCATAATAAATTTCTACCAGCTTTTCAGAAATGACATCTTTCATTTCTGTCGTGTCTTTAATGTTTTGTCGCTTTACTTCCATTTTTAATTCGTCAATCAAGTCCATAACAGTAGCTACTCCAGTATCAGCAGAAATTAGCACCTCTTCCAATTCTTCAAAGAAGTCTTCATCCACTTTTCGATATCTAGCGAGTAAATCGTTAATCTTACTGGAAAATGTTTGTCGGCTCTTTTTCATTCCTTCTTTATACTTTTCTGATACATCTTCCACATGCTCTTCATTTCTTTGAAACTTGTTTTTTAACTTATCCATAAACCCCATTATGCATTCCTCCTTATTGTTCCACTAATTGGTCTGTATCTTCTAAGCGAACGGATACTAACCGTGACACACCTGACTCCTGCATCGTTACCCCGTATAACACATCTGCTTCTTCCATTGTACCTTTACGGTGAGTAATAACGATAAACTGCGTCTTTTCACTAAACAATTTCACATATTTGGCAAACCTTGCTACATTGGCTTCATCCAACGCAGCTTCCACTTCATCCAATACACAAAACGGAACTGGGCGAACACGTAAAATCGCAAACAACAATGCAATCGCTGTTAATGCCCTTTCTCCGCCTGATAACAATCCGAGATGTTGCAGTTTTTTCCCTGGTGGCTGTGCAATAATATCCACCCCTGTATCAAGCAGGTTTTTCGGATCGGTCAATTTTAGTTCCGCGTGCCCCCCACCAAACAATTGCTGAAAAACATCGGCAAATGCTTCTTTAATTTGCGAAAATGTTTCACCAAAACGGTTTTTCATTTCTTCATCCATTTCACTGATTACTTGGTAAAGGGTTTGCTTTGCTTCAACAAGATCTGTTTGTTGTTCTTTTAAGAAGCTATATCGCTCATTAATACGCTCATATTCATCAATAGCTCCTAAATTTACCGTTCCTAATTGTTCGATTTGCTGTTTCAATTGTGTAACGGAAGCTTTAGCAGCTCGTTTATCTTTTGCTTTTTCGTACATTTGCTGAGCCTTTTCATATGTCATCAAGTACTCACTCTGCAAATGGTTTAGTAAATTCTCAAGCTCTACATCGATTCGATTGGACTGAACTTCCTTTTGATTTAAAGTTCGTCTAAGTTCATCTAACTGCTTGTGAATCAGCTTTAGCTCCTGTTCTTTATCTTGAATCTGTTTGGAGCGAGTAGTACGTTCTGTACGTATTTTTTCAAGAGAAGCAGTTATTTCTTGCTTCGCTCTGGATTGCTTCCTAATCGTATCATCTATTTCTTCCTCTGATTCGTTTGCTGCTTGAAATTCCTCTAAGTTTTTCCATTCTTCTACATATTGGTCATATTCATGTTGAAGTTCTGTGAATTGTTCTTGTACTTGCTTCGTTTTTTCACGCTGATTTCTTACCCGTTCATCTTGCTCTGCCAATAAAACTTGCTTTTGGTGTAATTCTTCCTGCAGTTTTTCTTTATTGTTTTTCAGTTCCGTTTGCTGTTTATTTAAATCCTGAATTTCTTGTTCAATTTCTTTCGCTTGCCGATTAAACTGAATTAGCTCTTTCTCAAGAAGTTGCTTACGGTTGGCTAGGTCGTCGCGATCCTCTATATGCTGCCGCTTATCTTGATCATAAATGTGTAATTGATCATTTAAAGCATGTAGCTTCATTTCCAGTTCACGAAAATTGGTCTGCATTTGTTGTAGCTGCTTTTGTTCGGCTTGCAACGTTGTTTCTTCTGTTTTTAACTGCTCTTCTAAAACTTGAATTTGTCGTTTTTGACGCTGGACATTTTTTTCGAATTCCAATATTTTTGTGTCAAAAGCTTGTAATTTTGCAGTCATTTCTTCAAGTTCTTTTTCACGTGTAAATAGAGATTGATTCGTTTTTTTCTTTGCGCCCCCAGACATAGATCCACCAGGGTTAACTACATCGCCTTCCAATGTAACGATACGGTAACGTCTGAAAGACAAAGCTGCAAGCTCATTGGCATCTTTTAGTGTTTTGGCAATGACGACATGACCCATTAAATGGCTAATAGCTTTACGGTAAACGGCATCTATCTGAATAAGTTCAGCCGCAATTCCGACATAACCAGCATGGCCAATTAGTTTTCTTTTTATATCATCTGGAACAAACCGTTCTTGGATAGAAGAGAGTGGCAAAAACGTTGCTCTGCCGTTATTGGTTTGTTTCAACCAGGAAATAGATTGCCTCGCAGAACGCTCATCTTTTACAACAATATGCTGTGCTTGCCCCCCGAGTACTGTCTCCATGGCGGTAATATATGATTTGGGCACATCTATTAATTCAATAATCGCACCGTAGATATCAGAAAGCTTCTTTTCTTCTCTCGCTTTTAAAACCGCTTTAACCCCTTGAAAAAAACCTTGAAAATCTTCTTTCATTTCCTCTAGCATTTCTTTTTTCGATTTGATTTTTTCTATATACTGATATCCTTGATACAATTTGGTTTGAGCTTCTTGAAAAGCATGACGCTCTCGTTCTAATGATTGCTTGATGGATTGAATATTTTGTTCTTTTTGGGTGCATGTTTGCTTTTGCAGTTCAACATCAGGTGTGAGCCGCTTCACTTTTTCTTGTAATTCTTCTCTATCATGAATCAGTCCAGCAAATTTTTCCGATTGCTTCTCTGTTATAGCAGCAACCTGCTGTAGGCGTTCTTCCACTGTTTGTTTTTCATTACGTTTAGCAGCTTGCTGGTTTAAGCACTCAATATAATCTGATTTCCGATCTTCTATCTTTTCAGCTAGATCCGCATCCCCTAAACATAGCTTACTTTGTAACTGTTTAACAGATTGTTCCGTTGCTTTTTTTGCTGTTTGCAAATCCGCCAAATGTTTCTTTTCTTGCACAAATACATCATGTAACTGCCCTATTCGTACAGAGGTTTGATTCTTTTGGGAATCTAGCTTCGCCTTGTTTTCAGAAAAGTGCTTGGAACGCTCCAGAAACAACTGCTTTTTTCCCTCATATTTCTCTAACGTTTGCGTTACCGTTAATAAATCTGCTTGCAATTGCTCGAATTGTTGATCCATTTGTTCTAGTGTGTAACGTTCCTTGTCTTGCTCCTTTTCTTTTTGATCCATCTTATGTTGGACGATTTGCTGTTTATCTTTCAACTGATCTATTTCTTTTAATAACGATTGCCACTCTGTATGAAGACGTTCAATCTCTGCTAGCAAGTAGGCAATCTCTGTTTCCTTTAATTGATCTTTGAACACCTGATATTGACGTGCTATTTCTGCTTGTTCTTGCAATGGTTGGATTTGTTGTTCAATTTCATGAATAATATCTTCCACGCGATTTAAATTTTCTTGTGTTTCAGCAAGCTTATATTCTGCCTTTTTCTTTCGTTGTTTATATTTTAAAACACCTGCAGCTTCTTCAAATATGGTTCTTCTTTCTTCGGCCTTAGAGCTTAGTATTTCTTCTACTTTCCCTTGACTAATAATCGAAAAAGCTTCCCTGCCTAGTCCAGAATCCATAAATAAATGGACAATATCTTTTAACCGACAGGACTGGTTATTAATATAGTACTCACTATCTCCGGAACGATAGACACGTCTCGTTACACTTACCTCATCATAATCTAACGGTAGAAGTTGATCATGATTATCAAGAACTAATGTTACTTCAGCAACATTTAACGGCTTACGCGTATCACTCCCTTGAAAAATGATATCTTCCATTTTAGAGCCGCGCAGCGATTTCGCTGATTGTTCACCAAGCACCCAACGGATAGCGTCTGTTATATTACTTTTACCACTTCCATTTGGTCCTACAACCGCGGTTACCCCTGGAACGAAATCAACGTTTATTCGTTTAGCAAACGATTTAAAGCCTACGCTTTCTAATCTTTTCAAATACATCCGACATTTCTCCTAATTAATGAAAGAATATGTATACTATCATACTCTATACTACTAATAAATTTTTGAAGCTGAGACAAACGTAAATCTAAACGATCTAGAAATGGAGGATAGTACATATACCCCTCTCTGGATATAAACTTCGCACACATTTGATAGCTATTGAGTGTTCTCTTGCAACCCGCTATCGGGTCGCACAGATGGCTTTTTACCGTTTAGCTGCTAAACCAGCACATCATCTGTCTTCAGAGTTGACTGTTTTCGTTACGCCTCAGCCTTTGTACTTTAACACTTTTTCTTATACTATTCATAGTGGCTCGAACTAAAAGTATTTCTCATGTTAAAGCAAGAAACCAAATTAGTTGACCGAGTTCAAAATAACTGAACCATCACGTCATGGAACAGATTTCAGAACAACCGCGTGAACAAAAGCGCGAGGCTCCCGTATAGCAACGTAACAACGGAGATAAAGGAATCATGGTAAGGATACGAACCAATGACGGGAGATTCGTGAAGTTGCCTAGTTGCTGGACTCATGCGCCGAGACGTGACGATTCGGTTATTTCGTTATCTTCAAGCACCTCATTTATAGTTTCTTATACAATAAAAAACGGTTGGCATTTTACCGCATTTATTTTATCATAAATGTAATGGTAAAAGAAGTTTAGAACGTGACATGCAAAATAAAGGAGCTGGCAAGTAATGAATTTAGATTACCCCTCACAAGAAAACTTAAAAATATTACTAGATAGAATTGCAGATCATCTGTCGGTTGTAAACCGTACCATTATGAATGCGGAGGATTATGATTTGAATAAATATGATGAACTAAAATCGTTGTACGATATGATAAAACGAAAAGGACATCTCAGTATGCTAGAAACGCAAGCATTCATTGAAGAATTGAGAACCATTCGTAAATAAGTATGAAAGCGAAGTCGTCTTATTAAGCACTTGTCAGTACTACAGAAAGAATAACTTCGCCCCGAGCATGTACCAGATGCAGTTATATCTGATGTATTACCATAAATGATCTAGGAAAAAATAGCAAAAGGCTGTAAAAATGGTACAGCCTTTTGCTAGTGTTTATATTTATCTAAAGCAGCTTTTGCCGCTCGTTGTTCTGCTTCCTTCTTTGTTCTGCCTATTCCCGAACCGTACACTTCCCCCTGAATAAAAGCTTTTGCTACAAATTCCTTATCGTGAGATGGTCCTCGTTCCTCGACAATTTTATACTCCACTGAACGATGCTTTATTTGTTGAATTAATTCTTGTAATTGACTTTTATAATCCATCGCATGCGAAAAAGCACCATTTGTTATTTTCGGAAACACGTGTTCTTCCAGGAATTGTATGGTTGTATCAAATCCCTGATCTAAGTAAAGCGCGCCTAAAAACGCTTCAAACACATCTGCCAAAAGAGCATCTCGGTCACGCCCTCCTGTCTGTTCTTCACCTTTACCTAATAAAATATACGTCCCAAAGTGTAAGCCACGTGCGAAACTGGCTAGCGAAGGTTCACAAACGATAGCTGCTCGTAATTTCGTCATTTCTCCTTCTGGCATTTGTTTATTTGTTCGAAATAAATATTGAGAGACACCTAACTCTAATACAGCATCTCCTAAAAATTCCAGCCTTTCATTATCCGAAATAACTTTATCACGATGCTCATTCACATAAGATGAATGAGTAAATGCTTGCATGATCAGCGAGGGATTACGAAAATGAAGACCTAATTGTTTTTCTATTTGGACAACATTCATGAACGGCACCTCAGTTTTATTGATCTAATATACAGAAAGCCTCGTTATGACGAGACTTTCATCCGCTATACTGTTAACCTTGTAAATTATTTATGTAGTTAACAGCATCACCTACTGTATTAATTTTTTCCGCTTCTTCATCAGCAATTTCCATGTCAAATTCGTCCTCAAGTTCCATAACAAGTTCGACAACATCTAATGAATCGGCTTCTAAGTCTTCTTTAAAAGAAGCTTCCATCGTTACTTTTGATTCGTCGACATCAAGACGGTCCACAATAATTGCTTTTACACGATCAAATACATCTGCCATATCCAGTCACCCCCTTTCAAGTAAAATATCGTACAAAACAGATGCTACATTACCATTCCGCCATCAATATGGATCGTTTGCCCAGTAATATAATCCGCATCACCACTAGCTAAAAAACGAACGACTTTTGCTACATCCTCTGGTGCTCCAAGCCTTTGCAACGGGATCATTGTTAACATATCTTTATGTTGTTCTTCCGATAATGCATCCGTCATATCCGTAGAAATGAAACCTGGAGCTACTGCATTAACATGTATATTTCTAGAAGCCAATTCTTTTGCAGTTGTCTTTGTTAAACCAATCACACCTGCTTTTGCAGCTACATAGTTGGCTTGTCCAGGATTACCACTAACTCCGACAATCGAAGCAACATTAACGATTTTCCCGGAGCGCTGTTTCATCATCTGTCTCGTAACTGCTTTGGTACAGATAAATACACCTTTCAAGTTTGTATTAATCACTTCATCAAATTCCGCTTCCTTCATTCTCATGAGTAAATTATCCCTCGTTATTCCAGCATTATTCACAAGAATATCCAATGTGCCAAATTGTGAAACTACTTCCTTTATCATCGTTTTGACATCTGCTTCATCTGCTACATCCGCTTGGATTTTAACAGCTTGTCTGCCAAGCTGTTGAATCTCATTCACAACAGCCTCTGCTTTCGCTTCACTTCCCGCGTAATTGACCGCCACATTTGCACCTTGCTTCGCTAATTCGAGTGCAATGGCACGTCCTATACCTCTAGAAGCTCCTGTAACCAGTGCATTTTTTCCAGTTAACATTAGCCCTCCCCCTTAAACCAAGAAATAAATTCATTTAGTGAGTCAACATCTTGTACGGCAAAAGTTTTCGTTTTTCGATCAATTTTTCTAACTAGTCCGCTTAAAACTTTTCCATTTCCTAATTCTACAAAAGCATCCACATCATGCTGCATCATGTTTCGAATTGATTCTTCAAAACGAACAGGGGAATAAAGCTGTTTCACTAGTAAATCCTTTATCTCATTATGCTCCCTTACTGGTTGGGCAGAAACATTCGCATAGACTGGAATCGCAGCATCGTTAATGGTTACTTGGTTTAAATACGCAGCAAAAGATTCATTGGCTGCTTGCATTAACCGGGAATGAAATGGTCCACTAACGTTTAAAGGTAAAACACGTTTCGCTCCATTCGCTTTCAATATTTCAGCAGCTTGCTCGACACCTTTTACAGAACCGGAAATAACGATTTGACCTGGGCAGTTCAAATTCGCCATGTCCACTACTTCTTCCTTCACTTCTGCTAATGAAGCTTGAACAGCTTGCTCATCTAAGCCGAGAACAGCGGCCATCGTTCCTTTCCCTTTTGGAAATGCTTCTTCCATTAATTTTCCACGAGCAGCTACCAATGGGAGTGCTTCATCAAACGAAATCGCCCCAGAAGCAACGAGAGCACTATATTCTCCAAGGCTATGACCAACCGTCATGATTGGCTGCACCTCGTGCTTTAAAAGTTGAGTGTGTATAGCGGTACTTATTAATAACAGTGCCGGTTGGGCATATTCGGTTGCAGTTAACTGTTCTTTAGGCCCATTAAATATAATTTGACTTAAATTTGTTTGTAACAGTTCATCTGCTTCATGGAATAATTGTTTTACCTCAGGGTAGGTGTTATACATTTCCCTTCCCATGCCTACTTCTTGAGACCCTTGACCTGGAAACATAAACGCAACTTTTTTCATTGTTTTTCCCCCTTCGCTATAGGTATCGACTCAATGGTTGATTGGATTGTTTCTGTAATTTGGTTTTCTACCATATAGCGTGCTTGCTTAATTGCGTTGGTTATCGCTCGTTGATCTGAAGAACCATGTGCCTTAATAACTGGAGCTTGCAGGCCAAATAAACCCGCGCCGCCATATTCCGAATAATCTAACTTTGTTTTCAATGCTTTTAAATCCTTCTTTAACATACCAGCCGCTAATTTACTTTTAGTGGATGCGGTAAATGTCTGCTTTAACATGGAAAAAATGGAGCTAGCTGTTCCTTCAATAGTTTTAAGGGCGATATTTCCTGTAAAACCATCGGTAACAACAACATCTGCAACCCGATTTAACAAGTCTCTCGCTTCGACATTGCCCACAAAATGAAGCGGAGCTTCTTGAAGTAACTGAAAAGTCTTCTTTGTTAATTCAGATCCCTTTCCGTCCTCTGTGCCAACATTTAATAAACCTACTTTAGGGAGTTCTATAGAGCGGACTCTACTTGCGTAAATAGAACCCATAATAGCATATTGCAGCAAATGGTTTGGTCTTGCATCTACATTGGCACCAACATCCAAAAATAAAAACCCTTGTCCATCCAGCGTAGGCAGCGTCGGGCTTAAAGCAGGGCGTTCAATGCCTTTAATTCTCCCAATTACGAACAAGCCTGCACTCATCAAAGCTCCAGTATTTCCGGCAGAAATACAAGCATCTGCTTTTCCTTGCTTCACTTCATTCGCCGTTAAGACTAATGATGATTGTTTTTTTCTTCTGACTGCCCGGACAGGCTCGTCCTCTGCTGTAATTATTTCCGTTGTATGTAAAATACGAACTCGCTTATGATCGCTTGCATATTTTTTTATTTCTGATTCATCGCCGACTAACGTAATGTGTAGATCTTTTATTTCAGAGACAGCTTTCATGGCACCAAGTACTACCGACTCCGGTGCATGATCGCCCCCCATCGCATCAATAGCTATTCTCATTTAGTCTGCTCCTTTGTGCTGATTCGATTGATACATATGGAAAACACCTGTAAATACTAATTCATTTTCTACAAAACTGTTCACATGGACAAGCGTCAATCCCTTTTCTTTCCCTTTTACCACAGCTTTTGCTATGACACGTTCGCCTTCTTTTACTTGCCTTGTGAATTTCAGATCTGATTTAGCTGTTAAAGCCAACTCATCATTTAGTACCGCAACAGCCAATGAGTTCGCCTGGGCAAATAAATGATGCCCTCGAGCAATTTTATTACGAGAAAACACATGCTCCTGACGAATATCTAGTATCGAAATAGCCCGTTCATCTAATTCTAAATCAATTACTTCGCCGATCACTTCTTCAAGTGGCAATGCTTTAACCATTTCGTTCCACTGCTCTGTTGCAACTGACTTAATACGTTGGCGCAACTCAGGAATGGACAATTCCATCCGGTCGAGGCGAATGGTTTGAATACTTACATCAAACTGCTTGGCTAATTCTTCATCTGTTATAAACGGCGTTTGCTCAATAGTCTCTTTTAATAAGCGCTGACGTTCAGCCTTTGGTCGTTTCATGACTGCACCATCCATATAGAATCTTTTAAAAAGTTGTTCAAAAAAGCTTAGTACCATTACGTGAAATTTTTTCATTTGCTAGTTTCAGTGCTAGATGGACGTAAAGAATGCCTACTCTTGCATGATGCAGGTTCAGAGAAAGTATCTTTATAGCTGAGCTTCTCATACACTGCCCTCCATCTAACCAATAGGACAAATGCTTCTGTTAAAGTCCGTTACTACGGTCCGCCGTAACTCCAATGCATACAAAAGCAGCATACTTTACAGAACAAAGAAACATTTGCAGCAGTGTGCAGCTTTTTTTCAAGATTTCTGTAATCGTAATGGAGCTCTAACGCAATATTCTTTTTTGGACATAGATTTCACATGTCTAATTATGACTTGCTCCTAATAGTAATATATAATACCACGCCTTTTTATGCAAACATTTATTAATCCAATTTTTCATCGGCTTGGAAATTATTTTCTACATATTGGAGAAGTGCCTGATATTCTTTAGTTTCCAATAAATCATTATCAATAATTTCCTGTGCATCTTTCCTGGCCGTTTCTAAAGCACGATAATCATGAACCATGTCAGCTACTTTAAATTCTGGCAGTCCACTTTGTTTTTTACCAAAAAAATCGCCTGGTCCACGCAATTGCAGATCCTGCTCCGATAAAGCAAAGCCATCCGTCGTTTCTGCCATAATGCGCATGCGCTCTTTCCCAGTCTCTCCTTTGGGATCGGAAATTAAAATACAATAGCTCTGTTTGTCCCCCCTGCCTACTCTGCCACGTAATTGATGCAATTGAGATAAACCAAATCGCTCTGCATCATAAATCATCATAATAGTTGCATTAGGAACGTTTACGCCCACTTCCACAACTGTGGTCGAAACAAGCAAGTGAATTTCATTATTGGCGAATTGTTTCATGACGGTATCCTTTTCTTCAGTCGATAGCCTTCCATGCATTAAACCGATATGAATGGACGCTGGAAAATACGCCCGTAGCTCATGAAATACATCTACTGCGCTTTGAATATCCAATTTGTCTGATTCCTCTATAAGTGGGCAAATGACATACGCTTGCTCACCAGAAGCAATATGCTTACCGACAAACTGCAATACGCGATCCAGCATCGATTCTTTAACCCAATACGTTTCGATTTCTTTTCTACCTACTGGCATCTGATCAATAACAGAGACATCCATATCTCCAAATGCAGTAATTGCCAAAGTTCGGGGAATTGGCGTAGCTGTCATAAACAAAACGTCTGGATACAAACCTTTTTCTCTTAAAACCCGCCTTTGCTCTACCCCAAATCGGTGTTGCTCATCAACAATAACAAATCCCAGATCGGCAAATTGCACATCGTCTTGAATCAATGCATGTGTCCCGACAACAATATCAAGTTGATGAGTAGAAATTTGTTCCAGTCGTTCTCTCCGTTTTTTCCCTTTAACAGAACCAGTAAGCAAGGTGATGGAAGCCCTATCTCCAAACAATTCAGTTAGCGATTGGTAATGTTGTTCTGCTAATATTTCGGTTGGAACCATTAAAGCACTTTGCTTTCCAGCTGTAACAGAAGCATACAAGCAAATGGCTGCTACAGCTGTTTTACCGGAACCAACATCGCCCTGTAATAAACGATTCATCCGATAAGGAGATGTCATATCTACTAAAATCTGATGAAGTGCAGATTGCTGTGCATCCGTTAATGTAAATGGGAAACTATCCATAAATTCCTTCACACGTTGGTGATCGTATTCCTGGGCGTTACCAGCGGTTGCTTCACGTTTCCATTTTCGCAACAATTGCATCTTTAATTGAAATACTAAGAACTCTTCATAAATAAACCTTCTCCGCGCATGCTTCAATGCAATCCGGCTTTTAGGCATATGCATAGTCTGATATGCTTCTTTACGACTTGGTAATTTGTATGCTGTTAAAAAAGGCGCTGGCAGTATTTCATCAATAGCGGCTGCATAGCTAGCCAATGCCTGCTGGATGGCTTTCTTTAATTTTGTTGGTGACAGTTCCCCTTTAGCTGGATAAACAGGCTGCATTTCATCTTGCTGGGGAGCAGGGCCTTTTTTATAAGTACTCACCGTAATTTGCAGTCGGTGTGCGTCCCATTTTCCTACTAGAGTCACAGTATCTCCACTATGAATATGCTTTTTAGCAAATGCTCTATTAAAAATAACTGCTTTTACAGCAACTTGTTCTACCTCTAGCGTGAATGTTAAACGCGATTTTTGCTTTCCATAAAAAGTGAGAGAAGGATCATGTATTACCCTTCCCTCAATTGTAACTTTATCATCATGTATGAGCTCACTAAGAGGTTTTATTTCAAACACATCGTAACGATACGGAAAATAATTCAGTAACTCTTCCACTGTATGGATGCCGATCTGAGCAAAATCCTCGCCCATTTTTTCCCCGACACCTTTCACATGAGTAACAGGATCGGATAACATGTAACATCACTCTTTCTTAGCTTGATAATCCTAGCAATTTATCTTTTAGCCATCGGCCGGTTGGTGTATCCGCTAAACCTCCCTCTCCTGTCTCTCGCAAGCTGGAAGGCATCTGTTTACCAATTCGATACATCGCACCGATTACTTCGTCGCATGGGATTCTACTAGTTACACCGGCGAGTGCCATATCCGCAGAAACGATAGCTAACGAAGCACCTCCAGCATTTCGCTTTACGCAAGGAACTTCCACAAGACCAGCCACAGGATCACATACGAGCCCGAGCATATTTTTTAGTGTCATTGCAAATGCTTCAGCTGATTGTTGTGGTGTTCCGCCAGCCATTTCTACAATAGCAGCAGAGGCCATTGCTCCTGCTGACCCCACTTCAGCTTGGCATCCGCCAGCAGCCCCTGAGATAAACGCATTATTCGCTACGACAAACCCAAATGCTCCCGCCGTAAATAAATATCGAAGCATTTGTTCACGGGTTGGCTTGAGCTGATTTTTAACAGCGAATAGTGTGCCAGGTACACAACCTGCACTCCCGGCAGTTGGAGTAGCGCAAATCGTGCCCATCGCCGCATT
The DNA here is from genome assembly GCF_009917385.1 of Roseburia sp. 1XD42-34. GTDB lineage: Bacteria > Bacillota > Bacilli > Bacillales > Amphibacillaceae > Virgibacillus. The sequence continues at coordinate 22,953 of NZ_QWLJ01000004.1, forward strand.
AACTTCATTTGTCCCCATCGCTTTACTGACAGCATCTAATAGCAAATGTCCTGAAAGCGGGGTTTTCTCCTGCATATAGTTTTGAATAAGGACTGCATCTCCTCCGGTTAAACCGGTAACGGATTCGACACCTTTCAACGCATCTCCAATGGCTTTTTCCATCACCTGTAAGTTTTGCTCCATTTCCTGAAACAACTGTTGACGCGTTTTTCCTTTTACTTCCATCTCCTGGAGGATCATCACTTCTGAAATGGAGATTTTTTGTTGTTCAGCAGATTCCACCAATTCCTGGACAGTCCGAAACATACATGTTCACCCCTTTCTTCTATGTTTAGCTGACGATCTTAGCAATCTGTATAATATGATTCGCCTTCTCCAGCTCTCGTAATATATCATCTTCCACGTTTTGGTCAACTTCTATAACCATGAGTGCTTCTTTACCTACATCTTTTCGATTCACTTCCATATGACCAATATTGATTTCGTGCTTCGCCAATACAGACGTCACCGAGGCAATCGCGCCAAACCGGTCATTGTGCATAATTAATATCGCAGGATGGTTTCCAGACAAACGCAATTCAAAGCCATTTAATTCAGTTATTTCTACTTTACCGCCACCAATGGATATGCCGACCAATTCTAATGATTCTTCATCGTTTCCTATCATTAGCCGTGCTGTGTTTGGATGACTGACAGCTGCACTATCTTCAATGAATTCAATTTGCATGTTGCGGTCAGCAGCTATTTTCAAAGCGTCTTTCATCCGTTGATCATCTGTATCAAACCCGAGCAAACCACCTATTAAGGCAAAATCTGTTCCATGTCCTTTATATGTCTTAGCAAACGATTCATAGAGATGAATTTTTGCCCAAGTCGGCACTTTACCAAATAAACTGTGTGCTGCTTTGCCAATTCTTGCTGCCCCAGCTGTATGTGAACTTGATGGACCAATCATTACTGGACCAATAATGTCAAAAACGGAATTATATTTCAATGTAGCACCCACCTTTATTTTTAATAACGTAACTCTTACCTTCTCTGATTGATTATAACAAAAAAATGGTAGTGAATCATTAAGAGAGATAATCTAATAGATAGATTCATTTCCACCTTCTGATCCGGCGGTTCTTTAAAATGAGTACATTTCGCTAAAGTTGCTGTTTTAGATAGTGAATTAAAACAAATGAAGCTGTGCATTTGATTAATTTGTTGAAGTAATTAAATCTCAATAAGTATATCTGAAAGAATAAACACAGTTCTCCTGTTAATGAATTTGTGAAAGCGGATGATTAATTGACTTTATCTTGTATCACCGATATAATTACATCTTGTGGATTATATTTGTTATAATCGGGCGGGAGAGGGACAGGAAATACATTGAGGAGTTTGTATGCCTGATAAGAAAAACAACTTGAAACGTGCCAACAGTTCCTCACTACGTAATGAATGGATCGCAGGTATAATTGGTTACCTTACAACCATGTATATTGTAGTTGTTAATGGTTCCATTCTTAATGAAGCTGGGATCACTTTAGAAAGTGGTATGATAGCTACCATTCTTGCTAGCTTTATCGGCACATTGCTAATGGGAATATTCGGTAAGCTCCCATTAATCGTCATACCAGGAATGGGTATTAATGCATTATTTGCATACTCCATTATCGAAGGAACTGGGCTCACCTTTCAGGAAGGTCTAGCTGTCGTTTTGATTGCGGCGATTATTTTCTTAATTACCGCTTTTACGAAGTTAGGTGTGTTATTAAAAAAAGCAATCCCTGATTCGTTAAAGCATGCTATTACAGTCGGATTGGGCTTATTTCTGATCTTAATTGGTTTAGAAAAAAGTGGACTTGTTAGCAAAGGAAGCAATACAATTATAGCAATTGGCGACTTTACTTCACCGACAGTTATTGTTAGTCTGATTACACTATTTTTAGCAATATTCCTGTTTGTGAAAAATATCCCAGCCAACTTTTTAATCACCATGGTGTTAGGAACAATTATTGCTGCCATTGGCGGAATTATTCAACCAGGAAACCAATCATTGCATGTAGAATGGAGCGAAATACTCTTTTTCCCTTCTTTTAATGCAATGGGTGAAATTACTTTCTGGTTAGCTGTATTCCCCTTAGCGATGATTCTAATCTTCGAAAATATGGGATTATTGCACGGGCAGCTCTCTATGCTTAAACGTGAAAACCTATACCAAAGAGCATATCAAGTTACAGCTTTTTCAACATTAACCTGTGCATTCCTTGGCACATCGCCAACTGTATCTGCTGCTGAAAATGCTGCGGTTATTGCTTCTAAAGGAAGAACAGGGAAAACGGCAGTCATAGCCAGCTTTCTTTTCTTAGCAACCATTGTGCTCATCCCTTGGATTACCATGATACCCAATACAGCGATTAGCCCGATTTTAATTATTGTTGGCTTTTTAATGGTACAAAATATAAAGCAATTGCCGCTTGATCATTTATCTGAGTCACTGCCGGCTTTTCTAATCGTTGTTATGATTCCATTCACCTACAGCATAGCAGATGGAATGGCTTTTGGTTTTATTGCGTATCCGATTGTTAAAATGGCAATTGGCGAAAAGAACGAGCTGTCACCAGCACTGCTAGTAATTTCAAGTTTATTCTTGCTTGATTTTGTTATAAAAATGATGGGAATTTAATGGCGTATTCTTTAGCATTCAAGTTAGTACACCATTTTTATCCTATCATACTCATTAAGACACTTTTATCATGAATAAATCGTATGAAATCAAATTTGATGATTTTGATTTCATACGATTTTTATTTTCTAGAGTAGATTAAAATTTCTGTCTTAAGGATCTTCCTACATATGCAAAAATGGAATCACCATAAAGCATAAATAAACAAGTCATTATTATTGCTTTCACACTGCAGCTGCTTTGGATCTTCTAATTACACTCATAAAGTTATAGTACCGCGAATGTGTTGTAGTGAACTTTGTCCTTTGCTGTTTAGTCGGGAGCAATTTTTTGGCTTCACAAACGACTATTTCACTTGGGCAAGCAACTTTTCCGCTTTAATGAGCGACTTTTTCATTTTGACGTATAAAAATTCGTTTTCCTAAAATAGTTCGTTTTCTGTAAATAGAAACATGTGAACAAGGGTTCCTTGCATGAACAGCAAGGAACCCTTGTTCGTCTATTGTTTATCGTGTTTCACTCCATAACAACCAGCAGCACCTTCTCCAAGTACCATAACCAAACAAATCTCGGGATACGGATGAGACAAAGTTCGCTTGAATAGATACAACTTAATCGGTATTGCTATTCGACAGAAAAAATATAAGCATAGATCGGTTGATTCCCGTTATGAACTTCCACTTCCATATCTTCATATGTTTCTTCAATATATCCTACAAGTTCTTGCATTTCTTCGTCCGTGACATCTTCGCCTTGTAAAATAGTTAAGATCTCGTCATCTTCTGTTATCATTTTTTCCAATAATTTTTTAACTGTGACCGTTTTATCTGCATCTGTAGTTACAATTTTCCCGTCTTCAATCCCCATAAAATGATCCTTTTCAATGGAAATACCATCAATTTGAGTATCTCGAACAGCATATGTAATCTGACCAGTCTTTACTTGCTTTCTAGCCTCATCCATAGCCTTTTGGTTTGTGTCAAGATCATGATCTGGATGGAAAGACAGCATAGCACTGATGCCCTGTGGTATTGTTTTTGTTGGTACCACACGAACATCTTCTTCTGCTAGTTCAGCGGCTTGATCAGCTGCCATAAAAATGTTTTTGTTATTTGGCAATAAGAGCACCTTTTTAGCATTAGCTTGTTTAATGGCATTCGTAATATCCTGAGTGCTCGGGTTCATCGTTTGCCCGCCTTCTATAACTACTGAGGCTCCTAAACTTTCCAGCAGCTGTTTCAAACCTTTTCCCATCGCCACTGTTACAATGGCGTATTCCGCTTTTTCTTTTGGTTTATTTCGTTTGTCTTTCTTCCCAACTATCGCTGTATGCTGCTCACGCATATTTTCTATTTTCATATTAATCAAGCTACCATAGCGCTGCCCTATCGTAAGGCAATCTCCTGGATATTCTGAATGGATATGAACCTTTACAAGCTCATCGTCACTAACTACCAATAAAGAGTCACCGTGATTGCTTAATTCCTGTCGAAACGCGTCCTCATCAAAGGGATGTTCTGCTAATTTATCTTCTTCCAATTTCACCATGAATTCTGTGCAATACCCAAATTCAATATCCGCAGTATCCATAAAATCTTGGGTAATTTTATGGTGTTCCGCATTAATCATTTCGTCCATATTAATATCTGAAGTACCTTCAGGAAGTTCTTCCCCTTTTAAAGCAGCCATAAACCCTTCATAAATCGTAACTAAGCCTTGTCCACCAGAATCCACTACGCCTACTTCTTTAAGTACCGGAAGTAAGTCTGGAGTGCGCTTTAAAGACGCTTTTGCTTCAGCTACAATTTTTTCCATTAACGTAATAATATCTGTTTCTTCTTCAGCAATAGCAACTGCCTTATTTCCGGAATCTTTCGCAACCGTTAAAATCGTTCCTTCAACTGGCTTCATCACTGCATTATACGCCGTTGTCACTGCACTTTCAAACGCTTGTGCCAAGCCTTTCGCTGTAACCGCTTCTTTTTTTCCTAATCCTTTAGCAAATCCGCGAAAAATCTGTGACAAAATAACACCTGAATTTCCTCTTGCACCCATCAAAAGTCCTTTGGAAAATGCTTGTGCAACTTCTGATACGTTGTTGCTATGAATATTTTTAACTTCATTTGCCCCTGAAGTAATGGTCAGATTCATATTTGTTCCCGTATCACCGTCAGGTACAGGAAAAACATTTAAAGCATCAATTTTTTTGGCATTATTGGACAAATGATGAGCACCAGACAAAATCATTTGTGCCAGCTTCTTGCCATCGATTTGTTGTAAACTCACTTTTTCATTTCCTCCTCTAATAAACAAGAACTCAGAAGCGTCTGTTGAAAAACAGACGCTCGGACAGATCATATATAGTCATAAGCTTCATAATTGTGTTTTATTCTTGCGTCACACGAACACCTTGGATGAAAATATTAACAGAGTCTATGTCCAACCCTAGTGACTGGCTAAGCGTATATTTAACTTTAGATTGAACATTATGAGCAATCTCTGATATTTTTGTTCCATAGCTTACAATAATGTACATATCGATATGCAGATGATGCTGTTCTTGACGAACAATCACGCCTTTTGAGAAATTTTCTTTACGTAAAATTTCTGCAATACCGTCTCTTATTTGACTTTTGGAAGCCATTCCAACAATACCGTAGCATTCTACTGCAGCACCTCCGGCAATCGTTGCAATTACTTCATTTGTTATTGTTACCTGGCCATCGTTTGTATGCAGTTCAATGGACATTTGAATCCTCCTTTTAGTACCTGCTCACATTCTAAAATCATTCTACTACATGCAGCTATAATTTAAAAGTCAAAGATTGAATGCAATTAAAAATTACCACTTCTAACAATGTACGATTTACGCTCATCTGTCAAGCATTTTTTCTTTATACTTGATTTATCTTTTATCTTTTTCGACTCCATTTTTCAAAATATGCATTTACATTTTTTTGATTTCTAGTATACTTTTAAGCCGAGGAGATATCGGATCATTTATCTATCATGTGTAATGATAACATAGTGCATGACACATAGAATTTTTAAACGTTTTCCGATTGAAAATCGGCCCCTATCCTATTAGAGAGTAGGTAAGCATGAAAGAGCGAAGACCGGGGTAGTATCGCCACTTGGTGAGAGGAAACTGAAATGTGACTAAGCATGCATAGACACCCCATTCTTAATCAAGTGTATTTTCCATCAGTTAGAGTTTTCATCCATCCCCAACTGACTGTTAGTACCGTAATCGTATGACCTAAAGGCCGCTTATAAAACAATGCATTTAGGTGCTATTATCACCACTTAGACTTGTTGCAGTACAGATCTTCTAATCGAAGACTTAAAATACCTTATGTAGGGATAAAAATAGGTGTAAAATATTTCTCGGTGCGGATATTAGGACTAATTTCTAGTCAAAAAAGAGCAGGCACTCTATCTTAAAATGTATGCTTAACGGGCAAGTACATTTTAAAAAAGGCCTTCTCATGGATTAATTTTAACAATATTTTCCGAATTAATAAAAAGTGATTTAAATCGATATGGAAGAACGTGTTCACTGTTTTATGTATGAAGTATTTGCGATCCAAATGGGAGAAGTGTTCTCATAGGTCAACAAGGTTATCAAAGAAAAGCAATAAGAACAAGGATGGACACTATAGATTGAAGAGCAAAAAACGGCTCCATTTACGTTTGGACCAGTTTGCTTTTAACATACCTTGACTATATTTTCTGCCAGGTTCTTGGTTTGTAGAACGTGATAGAAAATAGCAGGCTAGCAAACGATAACGCGGTAGTTATTAGCTCTCCCGTTAAATGGAAGTTTAGCGAGTGTTATAGTTGATATTGCCAAGCTAGCGGAGGAAAAACACCTATGTGAAAGCGCAGTGGGATGACCCCGCAGGAAAAAAGCGAACTGCTTATTTCGAGGAGGCTGAGCGCAAGCCTAAGGAAAGCGTAGTGTTTTTCCGTAGCGGTCCCTAGCTACATTTCTCTTATGCATGTATAAAACAATCGTTGCGCTAAAAACCAGTAAAAGTGTACATAAATAGAGTGTTGGAACTATTGGTATTTTAACGATGTCGAGAAAAACTTGACACATACGAGGTAAAAACAACAATTGCAAATGAATAAAAGTTATGGTAAATTATATTAGTATGAGATTCAAGACAAGGAAATGAAAGTAATAGGAGGAATAGCATGGCCAGAAAATGTGTTATTACTGGACGCCAGACTCGCACTGGAAACCAACGCTCTCACGCTTTAAATTCAAACAAGCGCAAATGGAAAGCTAATGTACAAAGAGTACGCATTATGGTAGATGGTAAGCCTAAAAGAGTTTATGTTTCTGCACGCGCCCTAAAATCAGGAAAAGTGGAGCGCGTATAATATACAGCTTCGCACATTAGTTATAAATAAGCACCTTTTATCATAAGGGTGCTTATTTATATGGAAAGAGAAATGGCTTTAAAAGTATTTATGGATAGATGTCCCTGTTACACTCCGCTTTTTGAAAAGGTGGAGCAAGAACAAAGGCGCAGAGCGCCCGTTTAGCAACGCAGCGACTGGAACGAAGCAACTAAAGTTTTAGGAATCATGCCACTAAAACCAGGGGTATACCGACGCCTGAGCGGCAAGCCCGTATTTAGTCGGCCTTCCTCTTAGCTCCAACCAATGATGACTTATCGCGTTTCGTGAAGTCGCCTAGTTGGTGGGATCATGCGCCGGATGTGGCTTATTCGGTTATCTTCATTATCTCCAAGCACCTCATTTTATCGTTTCCTATACCATAAAAAAACAAGCCATGATCAGTTCATGGCCGCTTTTTAAAATGATTCATGAAAATGAAAATAAACGCTGCTTAGCTTTTAATATAAGCTTCATAATAAAGCTGTTTTCAATTATTTTCCTTTAGCACGTTATTTCTCTTTCTTGAATGTACCAATAATTACCTTTACAAATCCGCCTATAAACTTTGGGAGCTTAATCGTATAAAATTTCATGAGTTCGCCCTCCTCTTTTGCAAACAAAACTAACTAGAAATCTAATCACGACTCTTTATTAATAATAATATGCCTTCTTTGTACGAAAAAGTACCACTATTTCTATTTAGCTTGTTTGAAATACATAATGTAGAACCCCATGAAATATTTGCGTTTGATAACGGATAATAAAAATCAGTCAATGTAATCCCTAACACCTGCTTGGAAAAAGGCACAAACGATATAGTTGGATAATTGGCGTCATATTCAACTGTATACTCTCCAGGAAAAGTTAATTCCAAATAATTCGATTGATCAATAATAATCCCCCGAATCCCTTTCGATAAAATCGTGTAAAGCAACTGTACATTTACGAGCTCGTGATCTATGCGCCCACCCGTAACACCAAATAAGTAGATCGTCGTCGGATGAAGCTCGTAGGCTTTATTTAAAGCAAGCTCTAAATCGGTCTCATCTTTTTCAGAAGGATACACTTGAACATTTGTTGCTGTATCATGAATAACCGTTTTCTCAGCTTCACTCGTCGAATCAAAATCACCAACTGCATATTCGATGGGCAAATCATGCTTTACTAAGAACCATGCACCACGGTCCGCTCCAATCCAATAATCGATAACTTCACGGTAAGCTGTCAAATCGGGGTGGTTTTCCGGTGCATTTCCTATAATAGCTACTGTTGTCACTTATTTTGACTCCTCTACAGCATATAAGATGTCTTTCATTGCCTGCTCCCGATCTTCTTTTGCAAAGACAGCACTTCCTGCCACGAGAACATCCGCACCAGCATCTGTACATAATTTAGCTGTTTTGGAGTTAATCCCTCCATCGACTTCAATTTCAAATGAAAAACCGAAGTCCTGACGCCATTTATTTACTAATTTTATTTTTCCTAAGGTACTTTCAATAAACGATTGACCTCCAAATCCTGGATTAACCGTCATGATTAAAACCATATCGATATCCGGTAAAATAGGGAGTAACGTTTCTGCAGGGGTAGCAGGGTTAATAACTACTCCTGCTTTCATTTCCTGCTCCTTAATCGACTGTATCGTACGGTGTAGGTGCGGACAAACTTCCTGATGAACCGTGATAATATCTGCTCCTGCCTGAGCAAACGATGCTATATAGTGATCCGGATTCTCGATCATAAGATGTACATCCAAAGGAAGCTTTGTCGTAGGTCGAATCGCTTCAACGATAGGAGGTCCTAAAGTGATATTTGGCACAAAATGCCCATCCATTACATCAACGTGAATATAGTCTGCCCCATAGCGATCTACTTCCTGAATTTCTTCTCCCAAACGAGAAAAATCTGCTGCTAAAATTGATGGCGCTAATTTTGTCATATTAATACCTCGGCTTTCTCAGTTTAATTTCTTCATAAAAACGTACATAATGTTCATAACGGTAATCAGCTATCTCTCCATTTTCTACTGCTTGCTTAATAGCACATTTAGGCTCTTTTATGTGCGTGCATCCACGAAATTTACAATTCGCTGTTCGTTGCTTTATTTCTGGAAAACAATCGGTAAGTTCGGATACAGTGAGATCTTGAAATTCCAAAGAACTAAAACCAGGTGTATCCGCAACAAGACCTCCAAACATAGGAAGTAATTCTACGTGTCTGGTTGTGTGCCTTCCCCGCCCAAGACTAGTGGATATTTCTCCTGTTTTTAAAGCAAGCGTTGGATCAATAGCATTTAACAGTGTGGTTTTCCCTACCCCTGATTGCCCAGCGATCACGGTAATTTTATCTTTTAAATACCGTTTTAATATGGATAAATGATCTCTATGCTTCACTGATAATAACTCTACATCATAGCCAATTTTTTGATAGTCTTGTTGATAGCTTTCAAATCGAACCCTATCCTGTTCAGCTATGTCCATTTTTGTAAAAAAGATAACCGGCTGGATCAACTTGGATTCTACTAAGACGAGAAAACGATCAAGCAGTGTCGTATTAAAAGCAGGCTCCACTGCAGAAGTTACAATGATTGCTTGATCAATATTTGCAATTGGTGGTCGAACTAATTCGTTTTCTCTTTCATGAATTTCCAAAATGTAGCCTTCTTTTTCACCACTAACGTCAAAGGTAACCATATCCCCAACTAGAGGAGTAATGTTTTTTTTACGAAATACTCCTCTTCCTTTACATTGGTAAATTTCTCCATTAGATGCAACATAGTAAAAGCCACTTAATGCTTTAATAATTCTCCCTTTTGCCATCTATTCACCATCCTCATAAGCTACTACCTTATTCGATATTACTTCCTCATCACGTTTAATAATATATTCTGCCTCACTGTCAGGAGCAATAGTAAGTGAAAAAGTGACCTCGGTATCTTCTGTAATTTTTTCCTCCATATAAACCTCAGATAAATCATTATTCATATCTTGTATATATACTTTTACTGTTTGTTCTGGGAGCGCTTCTTCTTCATCTGCTTGCTTATTTGGTTTATACGGAACCGTATAAGCCACTTCATGTGTTACAGGAGGCTTTTCTTTTGGTCCAGAAGATATAACGACAGTTACGGTAGCACCTTCTTGAAGTTCTGTATTTGATTCTGGATCTTGCCGAATGACTTCTCCTTCAGGCGTTGTATCTGAATGCTCCGTAGTCTTGTCCATCTTCAAACCATTACTATTTAAGTATTCTTCAGCTTCAGACTCTGTCATACCTTTTAAGTTATTTAAATTAACTGTCTTTGGACCACTGCTGACGCGAAAAATTACTTTTGTCTCACTAGGGACGACTTCAGTATCCGGACTTGGCTGAATCTGTTCAATAATTTCTCCAATAGGCTTATCTGAATTTACTTCATATGGATCTAAGACTTCATATCCATCTTCTTTTAATAGGCGTTCGACTTGCGAAAAATCTTTTCCTACATAGTCACCAAAAGTAGCAGTCTCTTTCCCTTTACTAACCTTTAATTTAATCGTAGCCCCTTCTTTAACCGTACTGCCAGCATTCGGATTTGTTTCCACTACATAGCCTTCTTCCACATCATCAGAAAAAACCTCTTCCTGCTTGACTACTAGGTTCATTTTTTCTAGCTTCGTTATCGCTTCGCTATCTCTCATCTTTGTAACATCAGGAACAGTAACATCTTTTGGCTGAAATAAGTCGGTAAAAAAGAATACTCCAAGAAACCCAGCTATAAGTAGGAGCAGCAGACCTAAAATGATGATTCTTTTTTTCTTTTTGCCTTTGTTCTTTTTCGGGCGTTGTTTTTTTGCTTTTTTAACAGATGGTTGTTCATCCTTTTTTCTTTCTGGGGCTTTAAAAGATTTGGTCGTACTGGAAGTATGAACAATTGTTTCATCATTAGCAGAAATGTTTGCTCCATCCGTAATGATTGGGATTGCTTTTGTTTCATCTCCATCTTCCGCTGGGACCATAAATACCGCTTCATTTTGTTTACTTGGATCAAGTGCAGTTTCTAATGCATTTTGCATTTCGTCAACCGTTTCATAACGATGAAATGGGTCTTTAGCTGTTGCCTTTAAGACGATATTTTCCACGCTTTGTGGGATATTTGAATTGAATTCTCGTACAGAAGGAGTATTATTTTGTAAATGTTTTAAAGCAATGGATACAGCAGATTGACCAGAAAAAGGAAGCTGCCCAGTTAATAACTCATATAAAACAATACCAAGAGAGTAAATATCTGATTTTTTTGTAGCCATCCCTCCCCTTGCTTGCTCTGGGGACAAATAGTGAACAGATCCTAGGATTGAATTCGTTTGTGTTAACGACGTTGCGCTTAAAGCGACAGCAATACCAAAGTCCGTTACCTTAGCTTGCCCATTTGTATCTACAAGAATATTTTGTGGTTTTATATCACGGTGTACGATATCGTTCGCATGGGCATGTGCAATCGCTCCCGTGATTTGCTGCATGATTTCTAATGCTTCCGCAACGTCAAGGGGGCCTTTGTTCTGTATGTATTCTTTTAAAGTCATGCCTTTTACATATTCCATGATCATATAAAGTAAATGATCCTCTTCACCTACATCATAAATGTTAACGATATTTGGATGATTTAAACTGGTAGCGGCGTGTGCTTCACGATCAAAACGTGCAATAAATTCCTGGTCATTTGCGTACTCTAAACGTAAACTTTTAAGGGCTACATCTCTTTCTAAGATCGTATCTCTGGCTAAATACACATTTGCCATCCCACCACCGCCAATAGTTTCCTTAATCAGATAGCGGTCATTAATCAGATGCCCTTTCATCACAATGGTTCACCTGCTCTCTCTTCAGGTTTGTCATGTTGTATTAATACAAGCGAAATATTATCCTCACCGCCGCGCTCATTTGCTAATTGGACCATTTTTTTCCCAGCTTGGTAAAGATCACTATCTGAACAAACCATTGTATAAATTTCTTCATCTGACATTTTGTCGGTCAAACCGTCTGTACATAGTAACAACAAATCATTCTGCTCAAGACTTAAAGTACGAACATCACAACTTACGGTTTCTTCTGTACCTAAAGCTTTTAAGACAACATTTTTTCGCGGATGGTAAGTCGCTTCTTCTTTAGAGATTTGTCCTGATTGAATAAGGGCATTTACGAAAGAATGATCTTCCGTTATTTGTTTCATCGTCTCATCTGTGATCATATATGCCCGACTATCACCGATATGGGCAATTGTCAATGTTTCATCAAGGATGATAGCAATAACGATCGTTGTTCCCATTCCGTAACATGCTTCATGTTCATGGGCATACTGAAAGATGGCTGTGTTCGCTTCAAGCACAGCAGCTTGCACCCATGTTTCAGCAACATCAGGCGAGGAGACCTGCTCCGTTTGCTCCCACTTCTCCTGAAGCAGCCTAGTAGCCATTTGACTGGCTACATCACCAGCCTGATGCCCACCCATTCCATCAGCAATAATAGCTAAAACTTGGCCTCCCAAATTATAAAACACGCCACCAGAGTCCTCATTATGACTGCGAACTTGCCCACGATCTGTTAGAAAATGAGCCTTCATTGTTTCACTCCTTTATCCTTTGAGTTTAAAACCGTGTTACTGACCATGAAAAATCATTCACCCGTTTCGCGGTTATTTATCAGTTACAGTATTACACAATATGTGCAAGAAAAGAAGTAGTTCTATCCATTTTTTAACTTTAGTCGTGTTAAAAAGAACCCATCTGTTTGAAAAGTCTGCGGAAAGATTTGCAAACCTTCCTTACTTATTCCCTCAGTATCATGCAATGGCTTAGGCAAAGCAGTAAAAAATGTTTGGTCAACTTCAAAGGAAGGATGTTTTTCACAGAAGGCACGAATAACTTGTTCATTTTCTTGTTGATCAACCGTACATGTACTGTATACTAATCGACCTTCTTGTTTTAATAATGGGGCAACTGTTTCGAGTATCTCCTGTTGTATAGACGCTAAGCGTTCGATATCCTGTTCTCGTTTGTGATATTTTATTTCTGGTTTCCCTCTAATAACTCCTAACCCAGAGCAAGGGGCGTCAATTAAAATTCGATCAAAAGTAGCGTCTTGGTATTTTTCACGCAACTTACGAGCATCACTTGTTGCTGGGTGAATAATCGATAAATCAAGTTCGTCAGCCTTTGATTGGATAAGTTTCACTTTTTTAGCATGAAGATCGTATGCATCAATCCGTCCTTGGTTCTCCATTTTTTCCGCTATATGTGTTGCTTTCCCACCGGGTGCACTGCAAGCATCAAGCACATACATGCCAGGTTTTAATTGCATTATTTCAGCTACTAACATGGAAGATTGATCCTGAACTGTCACCATTCCTTCTTTAAACCATTTGCTCTTCAACACATTTCCCTTTTCAATAACAATTCCCTGGGGCGAGAAAAAGGAGGGGCGTACTTTAAAACCACTCTCCTCCATCTGTCTGATTGCATCTTTCCTGCTTATTTTTAAAGGGTGGATGCGAACAGATAAAGGTTTGTGCTTCGTATTTGCAAGGCATATCGCTTCGGTTGTCTCTTTCCCATATTGTTTCATCCAGCGTTCCACTAACCATTGCGGGTGGCTTGTTGCAATGGATATTCTTGCTACGTCATCGCTTATCTCAGATATAGGAGGAACTCCTTTTCGTTGTATAGCACGTAAAATACCATTTATAAATGAGGCAATCCCTTTATGCCCACGAGATTTGGCAATTTCCACCGCTTCATGGATAATCGCATGGTCTGGGATACGGTCTAAATATACCATCTGATAAATGGACATTCGCAACAAAACTCTAACCCATAAATCGAGTTTTGTTTTCCCCTTTAAAAATGGTTTTAAATAGTAATCCAACGTTAATTGCTGCTGTATTGTACCATACACGATTTCCGTAAACAAACCTTCATCTTTGGAACGAATGCCTCCAGCCTGCAGTTCCTGATTGACGAGCAGATGACTATACCCTTGATCCTTTTCAATACGTATTAATGTATTTAACACTTTGCTTCGTACTGTTTGCTTGTTCATACTGTTTACTCACCCATTATTTGTCCAATTTGGATTTGATTTGGATTCCCTTGCAAATAGTCCTTTACCGTCATTCGTTTTTTCCCCGCTGGTTGTATTTCAGTTACCCGAAAGCCTTTTTTATCGCCACAGGCAATAATGAAAGAGCTGTTACCTGGTTTATCAACCACTTCTCCAGCTTTTCCATCATAAACTTTATCTATTGGTTCCCCCCACCATATTTTCATCGGTTTCCCTTGAAATATTGTATAAGCGACCGGCCAAGGGTGTAATCCCCGCACATGGTTATACACCACCCCACTCGGTTGATTCCAATCAATTTCTTCTTGCTCCCGCTTAATATTATGAGCGAAGCTAGCTTGATCGTGTTCTTGTTCGATTGGCTGCAATTCATTAGCAAAAAGCTTAGGTAGGGTTTCTTCTAATAACTGTGAACCCGCTTCAGCCAACTTGTCGTGTAAGCTACCTACATGATCATTTTCCTCAATCATTACTTTTTGATGCGTCAGCATAGCTCCTGCATCTAACTTTTCCACCATATACATAATCGTAACGCCCGTTTCCGTTTTGCCTTGCATAATGGCATAATGTATCGGTGCACCACCTCGTAATTCTGGCAGAAGTGAAGCATGTATATTGATACATCCATACGGGGGTGCAGTTAATAATTGGTTAGGTAGCAGTTGGCCGTAAGCGGCGGTTACGATTAAATCGGGCTCATATGCCAGTATCGCTTCATAGTCATCCTTTAGCTTTTCAGGTTGAAACACAGGGATATCGTGCTTTATGGCTTCCTGTTTGACTGGTGGCGGAGTAACCACTCGCTTTCTCCCTTTTGGCCGATCTGGTTGAGTAACAACAAGTACAACGTCATAAGGGGAAGCTACTAATGTTTTTAAAATCGGGACAGCAAAATCTGGCGTACCCATAAATACAATTCGTTTCATCTTACTACCTACTTTCTATAATTACATTAAATGGTAAGGTTGCATATCAATCGAAATAAGCAAACCATCTTTGCGAATCTGCTCTGAAAAATGCTCCATTATCTTCCGAAGTTCATCTTGTAGATGCGGCTCATTTCTGTATTTTATCATGCATTGATAACGATATCTATTCTTTATACGCGGAATGGGCGACGGCGTTGGTCCTAATAAGATAGTTTGTTTATGGACGACTTTGGATAGCATTTGTACCATTTGTTGTGTGGATTGAATCGCCTTAACTTGGTTTGTATGTGTAACGGTAATTAATGCTAAAAAGAAATAAGGTGGGTAATGGAATGTTTTACGCATTAGCATTTCCTTTTGATAAAAGCTTGTGTAATCATACGTACTAGCCAACTGAATACTATAATGATCAGGAGTATATGTTTGTACGACTACTTTTCCATTTAGTTCATGTCGACCAGCCCGTCCACTCACCTGCGTCAATATTTGAAACGTTTTTTCTGCTGAACGAAAATCTGGTAAGTGTAGCATCGAATCTGCTGTTAGCACGCCTACCAAAGTAACATTTTCAAAATCAAGACCTTTTGCTATCATCTGTGTTCCTAGTAAAATATCGGCTTGCTTCGTTGCAAATTGGTGCAATAGCTTCTCATGCGACCCTTTTCTTCTTGTCGTATCTACATCCATTCGAATAACCCGAGCCTCAGGTATCAACTTTACCAATGCTTCCTCAACTCTTTGTGTGCCTGTCCCAAAATAACGAATGGTATCGCTGCCGCACTCTGGGCAATGTATGGGCATTGGTTCTTCGTATGAGCAGTAATGACATTTTAATACATGACTATTTTTATGAAACGTCAATGCAATATCGCAATGCGGGCACTCTTTGACATGGCCACAATCTCGACACATAACAAACGTAGAATATCCCCTACGATTCAATAATAGTACGATTTGTTCTCTCTTTTGTAAACACGCTTCTATTTCCGCTTTTAATGTTCTAGAAAACATCGTCCGATTTCCAGCATGTAACTCCTTACGCATATCCACAACTTCTACTGGTGGCAGTTCTTTATCGTTCGTTCGCTTATCCAATGTTGTTAATTGATAGACTCCCTTACTTGCTCTAGCATACGATTCCAGCATGGGAGTTGCACTACCTAAAATCACAGGACACTGGTGGTGTTGCCCACGTTGAATAGCTACATCTCTTGCATGATAACGTGGCTGATCTTCTTGCTTATAGGTTGATTCGTGTTCTTCATCAATAATAATAACTCCTAAATTTTCGAATGGGGCAAAAATAGCAGATCTTGCCCCCACAACCACTTGTACCTCTTTACGCTGTATACGTCGCCATTCATCATATTTTTCACCAGCGGACAAAGCACTGTGCATGACAGCTACATTAGAACCAAATCTTCCTTTAAATCGCTTAACCATTTGCGGTGTTAACGATATTTCTGGCACGAGGACAATTGCCTCGGCGCCTTTTTCAATAACCGCTTGAATGACTTGTAAATATATTTCCGTTTTTCCGCTTCCAGTAATACCATGCAGCAAAAAAACAGCATGCCTTTCATTTTCAATTGTTTCTTTCATTGGCTTGATTGCTCTGGATTGTTGTCCTGTTAAATTCAAAGCTTCTGTTTTCGGAAAGTCACTATGTGCATAAGGATCACGGTAAACCTCTTGTTGGAAGCTTTCCAGCAATCCTTTTTTTTCAAGCTCTCTCAACGTGTTATCGCTTGTTTTTAGTTGCTTTAGCAACGCTTGCTTCTCCACTTGTTGCGGATGTTGTAAAAAGAACTGGAGAAGCTGCTTTTGCTTTTTTGCTCGTTTGGATAAATCCAACATTGCTTCTTCTAGCTCATGTAATTCTTTAGCTGGTTGAATGATCGTCTGATATTTTTTCGTAATACGCGATTGAACTACATATTCAATGGCTACGTCCCCAGCTTGTACTGCTTCCGATAGTCGAATATAGCGAATTCCTGAAGTGAGGAAATCTTCATATGGAACCACATCTCTACCTGCAAACAATAATTCGAGTTCCTTAGACAGGCGCGCTTCTGAGAGACGTACAATTTCCTTCTTATAAGTTGCTTTTAATACTTGTGGTAACATGGCCTGAAAGGTTGTGATTTGTAAGCTAATCGTTTCACGTGCAAGCCATTTTCCAATTTCCAATAGTTCTTTTGTCAATACAGGTTGGAAATCAAGCACATCGTGAAGTGGCTTTAACTTGGAAAATTCGGATGCTGTTGTCTTTTCTACAACAAACCCCATCACTTTTCTCGGGCCAAATGGTACAATAACACGAGCACCAGCAACGACAATATTTGAAAACTTTTCTGGGATAAGATAGTCAAACGTTTGGTCGATGGAGTTGGCAGGAACATCGACAATTACTTTTGCTATATTCACGATCGTTGAGCCTCCACATCCTCATAAATGAGTTTGAGAATTTGTCTGGCAATCTCTTGTTTGGTGTTTAAACCAAGCGTTTCTGTCTTCCCTCGTTTATTCAGATAAGTTACAGCATTGGTATCCCCTGCAAACCCTGCACCCTCAGCAGAAATATCATTAATTACAATAGCATCGAGGTTCTTTCTTTCCATCTTTTTACGTCCATTCTCCATCGGTGTCTCTGTTTCAGCAGCAAATCCCACGAGAAATTGCTGGGCTTTTCGCTCACCTAAAGCTTGTAATATATCTTTTGTTCGTTCCATTTGAATTTGTAAAGGACCAGCTTGTTTTTTCATCTTTTGTTCATAAGTAACGGCAGGACGATAATCAGCTACAGCAGCAGCTTTAATGACAATATCACTTGCACCAAAGTGCTCTAGCATGGATTCATACATTTCCTCTGCCGTCGTAACATCAATTTTCGTTATCTGCGCATGCTGTATTTGCACTTGGGTTGGTCCGGCAACTAATGTGACAGTAGCTCCTGCATTAGCAGCGACTTCCGCTAGTGCAAATCCCATTTTCCCAGAAGACCGATTGGTAAAATAACGGACCGGATCTATTTTTTCCTGCGTAGGACCAGCAGAAACGAGTACGTGCTTTCCTGTTAAAAATAAGTTTTCTTTTTGTTGTTGGTGTGCTTCTATTGTTTCGATGATCGTTGCTGGTTCTTCTAACCGGCCTTTGCCTACATAACCACAAGCTAAATAACCGGCACCGGGTTCAATAAAATGATAGCCCCAATTAACTAATGTTTGCATGTTTTTTATAACAGCAGGATGTGCGTACATATGCACATTCATAGCAGGTGCAATGTATACCGTAGCTTGTGTAGCAAGTAATATGGTTGATAACATATCATCAGCAATTCCATTAGCAAGTTTACCAATAATATTAGCAGTAGCTGGTGCAAGGATAACCATATCCGCCCAATCAGCTACATCAATATGAGCAATTTTTGCAGGATCTTTTTCATCAAATGTATCGGTAAATACAGGGTTACGGGTTAGAGCTTGAAATGTTAAAGGTGCAACAAAGTTCGTAGCATTATCTGTCATAACCACTTTTACATTTGCTCCTTTTTGCGTCAACTTACTAGCAAGACTACAAGCCTTGTAAGCCGCTATACCTCCAGATACACCTAACACTATATTTTTGGAATGAACCACGGATACTCTCTCCTTTCTTTGATGTACACAGAGTGGAAAATATCACTCATCACACATTTATAAATCCTATTTAAGAATTCATTTCGACTATTTTCAAAGTACTAACACAGTTTTCCTTTTTAGAGCAGCAGATAAACCATCCATTCCAGGCAATACGCTTGATAAAGTGTATCTTCAATGAGTGGGGTTTTTATTTATCCCCTACTGATGTTCGTACCTAAAGGCTGCTTACGAAAAGGGTGTTTAAGTGCTGTTATTTCCCATTTAGCCTCGTTGTAACACAATTTACCCAACTTCTAAAGTAAGAGTCTTACAGCACCTTATAAGCAAGATAAGTAAATCTGCCGTTCGGGAGATTTTCTTTCATCTCCTGTTGAATGTTAAATGTTATACGGTATAACCTAAAGGTTCCTCGAACATATCCAGGCGTTTATTCTTTTTGGCGATTTAGACTCTTTTTATAACTCATATGACTTGATGTGGAAGAAAGGCTTACGGCGCTTACATGCAGGATAAAAAACTTCCTGCATTTTTATTGGAATAAATAACGTTCTTTACCTGACATATGCAGAAAATCCCTCGCAACTAAATTCGCGAGGGAATCCATTTTCAGTATGATAACCGGATTACGCTTCTTTAAGATAACAGAGCCTTTAGGATGGGCTATTTCCTATCTCTTCTTCAAGAAACAGCTTTCCTGCCTGAATTTCTTCCAGCGCCATGCCAACATATTGATGGGACTTTGGATTATCAATTAATACTTCCTTCGTTACACTGATTTGTCTAGCCCGTCTAGCAGCCAACGTAACAAGTGTATATTTTGAGTTGATTTTACCTAGCAGTGAATCAATCGATGGGTCTAGCATTATAATTCATCCTCCAATAACTGTTTATATTGTTTCGCAATACGCTCACGTTTTAAGTGCTCACTTTGAATAATAGCTTGAATCTTTTTCACAGCTAGATTAACATCATCGTTTACAACGACATAATCGTATGCGTCCATCATTTCGATTTCTTTTCTAGCCTCTTTTAGTCTGTTTAAAACGAGCTCTTGCGATTCTGTTCCACGGTGAATAATCCTGTTTTTTAGTTCTTCTAAACTAGGTGGGAACAAAAAGATAAACACGCCCTCAGGAAAGTTTTCTCTAACTTGTAAAGCACCTTGTACTTCAATTTCCAGAAATACATCGTGACCTAATTCAAGCATTTCTTCAACATACTCTCGCGGTGTACCATAATAATTGTTGACATATTTCGCATATTCTAACAGTTGATTTTCTTGAATTAGTGCTTCAAAAGCTTCCTTGGATTTGTAAAAATAATCCACTCCTTCTTGTTCTCCAGGGCGTTTTTCGCGGGTTGTCATCGAGATGGAATACTTCAAATCAGTATCTTGATTGAACAGTGCTTTACGCACAGTTCCTTTTCCAACCCCGGAAGGCCCCGAAAGAATAAAAAGAATGCCTTTTTCTTCGATCAAATTATTTCCTCCTAATTATCGTCCGTTATTTCTTCGTGACTTAATACGCGTTGGCCTACTGTTTCAGGCTGAACTGCAGACAACACTACATGATCACTGTCCGTAATAATAACTGCTCTTGTTCGTCTGCCGTAAGTGGCATCTACTAACTTGTTGTTCTCCCGAGCAACAGTAATAATTCGTTTGATTGGAGCTGATTCAGGTGAAACAATTGAAATTACACGATTTGCTGAAACAACATTCCCAAAGCCAATATTAATTAAACGTAAACTCAATATAAACCCTCCGTATAATTCTTCTATCTCTCTAGATTTAATCCACCTCTATAGCTTCGTAACACTTCTACCTTCTGTTTTAGCGTATATAAAGAAGTGCAGTGAATGATACTACAAAACACCTGATTGATTTATGTTGGCTGATGTCGTCTGCAAAGGTATTCCCCTGAGACTAGTACCGAACTGCGGTCGTTATACAAAGTCTTTTCCGATAAAATGAACTACAATTGAAACGCATTTTAATAAATTTCTGTAATACTAGTTTATGTTCTTTTAGTACTAGGAGATCAAATGAAATTCAATGCTGAGGAGCTTCTCCCATTGTCTTACGGAATTTAGCAGCACGCAAGGATTCTGTGAGCTTCACAAACGAGTCAAACAATTAAGGCTATTCCCGCACTTAGCCCCTTTTATATCAACTCAAGAACTTTGCAACAGCAGACTTCAGGCACATTACATGCTAGATAAAGCTGAAAAGATTACCAATAAATGGAATTCAATTCCTATTACGATTAGGTGACCATTCACATGGTCATTTTGGAAGCAAATAGTATATATAAATAATTCCAGTATAGAAATCGTTCCTAATTTAGTAGTATTCCCAAATATTGGATCAAGATGCAAGTAGTTTCGTTCCTGCGCTTTTAAATTTTCTTATACTTGTAGATGCTATAGTCAATGATATCTTTGAGCATTCCTCACTGCAATTTGACGGACATGTTTACAACCTTTATTGACATTATACGTAAAAAGGGGGCGAAAACACAACTATTATTCCACGTTTTGCACTTGTTCTTTTATTTTTTCAATTTCGCTTTTGATATTGATTGTATACTCGCTTGTAATCGTATCTACGGATTTGGAACCAATTGTATTTGCTTCGCGAAGTAATTCCTGCGCGATAAATTCTAATTTTCGTCCAATCGTTCCACTTAACAACAATGTTTGTTTCATCTGCGCTAGATGACTGTTCATGCGAGTTATCTCTTCTGTAATATCGCCTTTTTCGGCTAATAAAACAATTTCCTGATATAATCTTGCTGGATCCTTTAATGGTTCTTCATTAAAATGGTCTGCAACTCGGCGTTGAATTCGTTCACGATATGTGATCAACGCGATAGCCTGTCGTGCACTTATTTTCTCTACACATTGCTGCAATTTATGTATACGAACTTGCAAATCCTTTGATAGGGATGTACCTTCCTGTTTTCTCATCTCTAATGCTTGTTGACAAGCATCATTTACAGCATCCTTCAATTTGGTAGTCCATGCATCTGTTAATTCGTTTTCTATCTCGGATACAGAAAACACATCGGGGAAGCCAGTGATAATCGTTATTGGCAATTCACCAGCAAGCTGATAACGTTCCTTCATTTCTTGTAATTGAGTCATATATTGTTCTACTAAGTCCCAGTTTGTTTCAACTGTTTTTTGCATGAGCGCTTCACCGTGAAGTTGAATATATAGTTCCACTCTCCCCCTTTGAAAGTAACTTTGCAACATCTTTTTTAGCTTCTCTTCTAGGAATCCGAATTGGTTTGGTAGTTTCATACTAATGTCAAGATAACGGTGATTTACTGTTTTAACCTCAACCGTCAAAAGCAACTGGTTTGTGGTCACCTTTGCGCTTCCATAGCCTGTCATACTTATTACCATATAATCACTCCATCTATATGTATTATACGCTGTATTCCATTTTATTGAAAAGAGATACGAATTACTATCGTACTTTAAAATGAAACATTGTTCAAAAGGGACGAGCCTAGCAGGTAATTACATGTGTTCCTCTCACCATGAAATTTTGGTTAATGTCGACTTAATTTAAAAATGTTCATTCATACATAAGAACCCTAAAAAGCAATTTTCTATGTTAAGTAATTTCTCTGTTCCTCGTTGGGGGCATTTCATAATTGTTCTTCATAAATCACCAAAGGCGCCCAGAATTTTCTGTAACCTACCATTATGAACTACAGAGCACCCGAAATTCATCTCCCCTTACCGTTAGACTTTGCCTTCTCACGCTTAAAAAGGGAACTTCTTTCCTACTTACGGAGACTCGCTAAATTGTTAGTGTAATGGGGTCCGAATTTTAAATCCACGTCACTTTTCGCTTATCAACAACAAGTCTCTTCGGTCCTTTCCCCGCCTTTCTCACATCAAAAAGAGCGTGTCCTCTAATCAGAAGGCACGCTCTTTTGAACCAACCATTACTTTTTAGTAAAGCCAAATAAAACAGTAGGTATAGCACTTAATGCCAAAACTAACATCCAGTCTCGCAAACTTAGCGATACAGTATGGAAAATCGGCTGCAATGGCTGCCAATAAATGACAACTAATAACAATAGGAGAGAAGAGAGAACAGCTAAAACAAGATAAATATTTTCAAATGGGTTTCTAGCAAATATAGAATGTTCACTCCGACAATCAAATACGTGAATTAACTGTGCCATTACTAAAGTTGTAAAAGCAACAGTTTGAGCATATACCAAGTGTTCAGGGTTATTTTGGTACGTGATAATAAACCCGATTAAAGTGACAATTCCTATTACGATTCCTCTACTAATGATTTTATAGCCAAGTCCACGAGCAAAGACTCCCTCATGCATACTCCTCGGTCGCTTTTTCATTACATCTCCCTCTGCTTTATCCATACCTAACGCCATAGCAGGTAAACCGTCCGTGACAAGATTAACCCATAAAATTTGCACTGGTACAAGCGGCAATGGTAATGAAAGCAGCATGGCAAACAACATAACTAGAATTTCTCCAACATTTGAAGCTAACAAGTAGCGAATAAATTTTCGGATATTCTCGTAAATGTTTCTCCCTTCTTCAATAGCTGCTTTTATTGTCGCAAAATTATCGTCCATCAATATAAGCGATGATGCTTCTTTGGTTACGTCCGTTCCACTTTGTCCCATACTGATACCAATATTACTGGCTTTTATTGCTGGCGCATCATTTACTCCATCTCCAGTCATCGCTACAACATGTCCCTTTTCTTGAAAAGCATGAACGATTCTTAGTTTGTGTTCCGGCGTAACGCGTGCGAAAACATAAACATCCTCGATGACAGCTTCCAATTCCTGTTGGGACATTCTATTCATTTGATACCCTTCCAATACATTACCATCTTCAGGCATCAGCTCTAAATCTAGTGCAATCGCCCTTGCTGTCTTAGCATGATCCCCTGTGATCATCACTGTTTTTATGCCAGCATTTCGACATTCTTGAACGGCTTTTTTCACTTCCTTCCGCGGTGGATCCATCATGCCATAAACCCCGATAAAAGTGAGATCTTTTTCCAAGACAGACGATTCTAGATGATCATCCTTATTTAGTGGTTTAACCGCAATTGCTAGTGTTCGTAACGCCTTTGCTGCCATCTGATTGATTTTTTGTTCGATGGCTGCTTGATTTTTTGCTTTTAAAAGCTGTCTTCCATCCTCTTCTAACACATATGTCGATCGAGGTAATAATATATCTGGAGCACCTTTCGTAATTAAAAATCGGCGCTGCTCTTTATCTTCAACAATAACACTCATCCGTTTGCGATCTGAATCAAATGGAAATTCCTTGATAATTCTATATGCTTCTTTCTCTTCATCACTAAGTTCAAACTTCCTTGCAGCAATTAGCAATGCTCCGTCCGTCGGGTTACCGTCAATCACATATTTCCCTTTCTTTTTAACGAGCGAGGAGTGATTACAAAGCAAGCCATATAAAAGCATCGTTCTTAAATGCGGATAGCTGTTTTCTACCTTTTGATCATGGAGAAAAAAATTCCCTTGTAATTCATATCCATCACCAGTGACGTAAAGCTGGTTTCCATTAATGAGCAATTCTTTTACAGTCATCTTATTTTCAGTCATCGTGCCTGTCTTGTCGGAACAAATGACGGAAGCACAACCTAACGTTTCGACTGCTGACAATTTGCGGACAATTGCTTTCTTTCTTATCATCCGCTGTACACCAAGAGATAAAGCAACAGTCACAATAGCTGGTAATCCTTCAGGAATAGCAGCAACTGCAAGTGATACACCTGCTAAAAACATCGTATAGACAGGTTGGCCTTGTACGACACCTAATACAACAACAAGCGCCGTTAAAAGTAAGGCGATGACAATTAAAATTTTGCCTAATTCAGCAAGTTTGCGTTCTAGTGGCGTCATCACTTTTTTTGTATTTGCCATCAAGGAAGCGATTTGCCCCATCACCGTTTGCATACCAGTACCCACAACGATCCCCATTCCAGTTCCCCGCGTTACCAATGTTCCCATAAATCCCATATTGACTTGATCCTGAGCATCGAGTGTAGCACGCTGAATGGCTTGTGCATGTTTTGCAACTGGTAGCGATTCTCCGGTTAACGCCGATTCTTCTGTTTCCAAACTATCCGCACGGACAATTCGAATATCTGCTGGAATACGGTCACCACTTGAAATCCGGACAATATCTCCAACAACCACTTGCCTGGATGGAATTCTTTCCCATTTCTTATTACGTAGTACATAGGCCATTGGAGCAGATAGCTCTTTGAGCTTATCGAGTGATTTTTCTGCTTTTTGCTCTTGAAAAAAGCCAATACACCCATTTACGATTACAATAACCATAATTGCGATTGCATCTATATACTCTCCTAAAAGACCAGCAACTAAGGTAGCTGCTAAAAGAACGAGCACCATAAAATCTTGAAATTGTTTTAGAAAAATCAACCACTTAGATGCTTTTTTTTGCGCCTGTAAAGCATTTTCCCCATATTGCTTACGTCTTTTTTCAACTTGCTTGTCTGACAATCCGCGATTGGTCGTAACGTGCAACTGCCTCTCTACATCTTCCACTTCAAGTTGATACCATTTCATAGTGCATTCCTCCACATTCTCTCCTTATAACGATTTACCTTTGTTTATTGTTTGATTTTCTAAGCGGTTTTAGGTCTTAAAACTACCCTTCTTTATTACAATTAATAATTCTGACAAATAGAACCTTTCCCTTCTTTCCCTTATCACGCATACAAAGTGCTGGAAGTTTTCCACTTCAGGAGTTGAAAAAATGTACTAACAACAAGTCTCAGTGGAATATAGCAGCACCTAAATGTTTTTCATAAGCTGCCTTTAAGTCACGCCATTACGATAGTAACACCCTAAGGGGATGTTTGAAAAATCCTAATTAATGGAAGATCCGCGTTATTTTTAAGAAAGAATTTTGTGCCACAACCTTGTTAAAAACTCATGTACGAAAAAGAGTCTACATTATGTAACTATAAAAATGAAAGTATCATTTTCACCACTCTTTTAAGCAACCTCTTTAAGATATGTATGCAGACTTGTACACAAAAATGCTATAATTGCCAATGAGGTGATGGAGATGCCATTTGACGGTATAGTAACATATGCAGTAACAGAAGAACTAAAAACAGAATTAACATCTGGTAAACTAAATAAGATTTATCAACCAACGGAAACGGAAGTACTGTTTACGATTCGCAATCACGGAAAGAATGTGGTTTTATTATTTTCGATTCATCCAACCTATTCCCGTATACACCTGACAAACGAAACGTTTCAAAATCCGAAAGAACCACCAATGTTTTGTATGGTATTACGCAAATATTTATCTGGGGCGGTCATTAAGAAGATAGAGCAAAAAGGCATGGAACGTGTGGTAGAGTTTACGATTCAATCGAGAAATGAAATTGGGGACGTGACAGAGAAAAAATTAATCATGGAGATTATGGGCAGACATAGTAATCTGCTACTTGTGGATAGCGAGCAAGGTTATATTATCGATAGTTTAAAGCATGTTTCCAGCTGGCAAAATCGCCACCGTACCATCTTACCTGGACAGGCTTACCAACTCCCACCTAAACAAGATAAATTGGATCCTTTAGCAACTAATCCTGAACATCTCATTAAAAAACTAGACTTTAATACAGGGAAATTGGACGCACAAATTGTAAACCATGTTACAGGCTTTTCGCCTGTAGTTGCGAAGGAAATTGTTTATCGCGCTAATCTAGGTGCTCCTGAAAAATACATGCATGTATTTGCGGAATTACAAAAGCAATTACTGGAAAAAAAATTCACTCCGACGATTTATAAAAATAAAAGAGAAGATTTTCATGTACTCCAACTGACACATTTACACGGAGAGAAATATTCATTTCCTTCTGTGAATGACATGATTGATCAATTTTTTGCTGGGAAAGCTGAAAGAGATCAGGTGAAGCAGCAAGCAAAAGATTTATATCGTTTTTTAAAAAACGAACGGGATAAAAATAAACGGAAGTTAAAAAAGCATGAGCAAACCATGCAAAAAGCGCAACAAAAAGAGCATTATCGGAAAGCCGGTGAATTGCTAACAGCGCATTTACATTTAGTATTAGCTGGTGACAAGCAAGTAACCGTAACGGACTATTATGATCCAGAACAAAGTGAAATAACAATTGATTTAGATCCGCTGAAAACACCCAGTGAGAATGCGCAGGCTTATTTTAAAACATATCAGAAATTAAAAACATCGGAGCAAAAAGTAACAGAAGAAATTCAAAAAACGAAGCAAGAAATGGAATACTTGGAACGGTTGTTGCAGCAAATCGATACGGCAAGTACACAGGATATTGAAGAGATTCGCGAAGAACTTCGGGAAGAGGGTTATTTGAAAAGACAAAAAGCAACTAAGAAAAAGAAACCGAAACCGTCGAATCCTGTGCTAGAACAATACACTGCTTCTGATGGAACGATATTGTTGGTGGGGAAAAACAATAAACAGAATGAATATGTAACGATGAAATTGGCTGCCCGTGATGATATTTGGCTCCACGCAAAAGATATTCCTGGATCACACGTCGTCATCCGTTCGAAAGAACCATCCGAAGATACTCTATTAGAAGCAGCTCAATTAGCAGCCTATTTTAGTAAATCACGCCAGTCTTCTTCTGTACCGGTAGATTACACAAAAATCCGTCACGTTAAAAAACCAAACGGTGCTAAACCTGGTTTTGTAACGTATGACAAACAAAAGACGGTTTTTGTTACCCCGAGTGATCAATTGATTAAAAAATTAAAGTCCAAGCAAGATACGCATTAGTATCTTACTTGGACTGAACCTTTTCACTATAGGATACTAGCAATCCACTCCACACCTTTTAAAGGCCACTGAAAAACGATAAAAACTTAAATGCTACTCACACAGTGAAGGGTTAAGCAAATTCTTCGCTATGTTTCATCAGATAAAATCATACTCTTGTAAAGAACACCTTTTTCAGTACTTTTAATTATACGGCTTGGGGCTTTAATTGCACCTCAACATTTCCTCTAGTCGCCTTTGAATAAGGACATACTTGATGAGCTTTTTTAACCAAATCCTCGGCTTCATTTTGGTCAACGCCCTTTATTTTTACCAAAAGCTCTACACTAATTTTAAAGCCATTGTCTTCAGGGTCATTGAGGAAGCTTACAGCAGCTGTCGTTAACGAATCAATTTCTTTTTTATTTTTCGAAGCCACTAAATTTAATGCTCCATCGAAGCAGGATGCATAGGCTGCTGCAAAAAGCTGTTCGGGATTAGATCCTTTATCCTCCTTATTCGTTGCAGGGTTTACAAGCTTTACATCAATCAAGCCATCTTCTGATTTCACATGCCCATCACGTCCATTTTTCGCTGTAGCCTTTGATGTGAAAATAACGTTTGCCATCGTTCATCTCTCCTTCTAATGCTATTCAATTGCTCAAAAAGTAGTTTGATGGTCTGACTGAAGTTGCCTGTCTTTTCTATCGACAAGTCTCAAATCGGTTTTCCCTGTTAAACATAGCAACAAACCAAACTTTTTGAACTCATATTAGTAATATTCCTTCTTGGTTTCGCTTTTAAACCTCACTATTATTGCGTTGCTAAAAACGCCACCAATTCATTGATAAAATGATCGACCTGTGGCAGTGCACGAACGCCTTCCTGAAAGCAAACCCAAGTTTGTCTTGATACAGCCTTTCCGTTTAATCGCAGCGGTAAATTTGGGTATTCTTCCTGCATAGCGCCAGAAACACTTTTAGGTAGAACGGCCATGCCTAAACCTTGTTTCATCAGTTGTTTACACGTCTCAATTTGATCAACAGTCATTGTTTTGATAGGTTTAATTTTATGCTGATGTACATACAACCAATTATCTACTAGTTCATGCATACTGTCATCAGAACTAAAAGCAATGAGCGGTCGCTCTTTGATTGAATTAGCTGGAAATTCCTCTGTATCAAAAATATACAATGGATCATCAAATAAACGAATGCATGTTGTTTCTTTCAGCTTTTCCCCACGAATGATACAAACGTGGTAATCTTTATGGTTTCGTTTTATATCCTCACTAATTCCTGTTACTAGATCAATAGCAATCTTAGGAAACTTTGCGGTAAAGTTTCCTAAGAGGGCTGGTAGGAAGCGTTGAGAAATTAACGAAGAACAAGCAATGGATAACGTTCCTTGCACTTCATCACTAGATATAGCTAATTGGTTTTTTAGCTCTTTTTCTCTTTCTATTACGCTAGCAGCATGCGTTAAGATGATTTCCCCTTCAGGCGTGGGGATGAGTTTTTTCGGGGTCCGAATAAATACACCATGTCCAAAATACTCTTCCATATATTTTAACCGCTGTGTCACAGCAGGTTGCGATATTAAGACCGCTTTTGCAGCGCCCCTAATTGTCCCAACCTCCTGTAATTTTAGTAGTAACTTATAATCGTCTATTTTCATTCCACTCACATCCTCTTACTTATATTTCCACTTGTTCTTGATTTACAGAAAATGCGTTAAAACTATAATTGATAAGAATTAGTTATCATTTGTTATTGTAATTTGCTATTTTACTTATAACATAACATGGTATAGGATTAAACCGCAAGCTAAATAAAAGTCATGAATGGAACGAAAGCAAGGTTTTGTCTCATCTCTACAAAAATGAAAATAAACCCTTACAGGAGGAAACATTATGTTGGAAAAAGAATTAGTTAAAAAGACGTTTGCTAAAAACCCGCAAAACTACTTGACAAGCAGCACGCACGCTAAGGGCATAGAGTCACATATCATCGAAAAATGGCTACAGCCCTCTAAAACTATGGTCACATTGGATATAGCTACTGGGGGAGGGCACGTTGCTAGACAGCTTTCTCCTTATGTACGTACCGTATACGCAACAGATTTAACGAAAGAAATGCTTGCAAATACAAAGCACCATTTACAAGCATTTACTAATCTTGTATATATCCTTGCAGATGCTGAACAGTTGCCGTTTTTAGATGATTCCTTTGACCTTGTAACATGCCGGATCGCTGCCCATCATTTCCCACAACCCGAGCAGTTTATCCGTGAAGTGAAACGAGTATTGAAGCCTGACGGGAAATTTCTATTTATCGACAACGTCGTCCCAAATATAAAAACGTACGAAGCATTTATGAACCAAGTAGAGAAAATACGCGATGAAAGTCATATCAACTACCTATCAATCATCGAGTGGCAACGTCTGCTACAAGAATATGGGTTAGTCATACGCCAGCAACAAGTGAACAAAAAAATATTATCTGTAGTCGAGTGGTTAGACCGTACCTTAGATACCGAAGCTGAAAAAAATCGCGTAGCTGGCTTTCTGTTACAGGCAAATGAAGAATTAACCGCCTATTATCAAATTGAAAAAAAAGCTGAAAAACCGCAGCAGTTTTCTATCGATGAGTGGATGGCTTTAGTGGAGCATGAATAATAAACAGCATCTACAAAACTGCTTTTGTCTCATCAAAGACAAAAGCATCTGTTAAATATTTAATAATAAAGTGAACCTTCATGCAGTAGTGATTTTCATTCATCCCCTACTGACTGTTAGTACCGTAATAGTAAGACCTAAAGACCGCTTACGTAATAGGGCATTTAGGTGCTGTTATTTCCCGCTTAGACTTATTGCAGTAAAGATTATTCTACTGGGAGCCTTACAGTACCTTATATGCGAAACAAACTTTTGAAATGAAGATGCCCCAATCTGTACATACCGCTTTAAACAAATCAATTAGATTAGGAGCTACTAACAGAGGCTTAACCGCCTATGAAGCATATGTAAAAAGGATGGTAAGGAAAGTTCTGTTATAAAAGCACATAAAATACTTGGTTATTCCTTTTTAAAGCTCGTCTCTCCATGCCAATAGCTGCTTACTATCTATTTGGTTCATCTTTCCATCTGTTTCTAACACTTGAATTAAACTATCAAATCCAGTAATGGCAGCATACTGGAATCCTGCTTCACGAAAAGCATTCTCTGCTTTACGAAGTCCGTATGTAAAGATGGCAAGGACTCCTAATACTTCCACCCCAGCTTCTTGCAAAGCTTGAGCTGATTCAATCGCTGAGCCTCCTGTCGAAATGAGGTCCTCAATCACGATGACCTTTTGACCTTGTTTCACTTCTCCCTCGATTTGGTTCTCTTTACCATGCGCTTTTGGTTTGGAACGAACATAAACCATTGGCAAACTAAGTGCATCTGCTAACCAAGCCGCATGCGGTATACCTGCGGTAGCACAGCCCGCAATACAGTCAACTTCTAGTTGCTGTTCTTTTATATGATGTATAAATGCTTGGGTTATTTTTTGACGTACATTTGGGTGTGATATCGTTAAACGATTATCACAGTAGATGGGAGATTGAATTCCCGATGTCCATATAAAATATCCTTTCGTTTTTAGCTGTACTGCTTTAATTTGTAGTAAATCACGAATAATATCTTCAGTCGTTGCCATTTTCCCACTCTCCTTTAATTTGTTCGTACGCTTCTTTTGGAGAAGCAGCTTGGGTCACCGTTCTGCCTACAACAATTACACTAGATCCATGTTGTTTCGCATATTCCGGGGTAGCAATTCGTTTTTGATCGTCTCCTTGCGCATTTGCCAATCGAATACCAGGTGTGACCGTTAGGAATGAGGAGCCACATGCATCTTTCACAGCATTCGCTTCATAAACCGAACACACTACCCCATCGGCCCCATTTTGATGCGCAACCTTGGCTAAATGAATGACATTACTAGCTAATGAACCTGGTAATCTTAAATCCCGTCTCATATTTGCTTGATCCATAGACGTTAAAATTGTA
Organism: Roseburia sp. 1XD42-34; assembly: GCF_009917385.1. Classification (GTDB taxonomy): domain Bacteria; phylum Bacillota; class Bacilli; order Bacillales; family Amphibacillaceae; genus Virgibacillus. The sequence continues at coordinate 54,576 of NZ_QWLJ01000004.1, forward strand.
ACCGCCAGCAATTTAGTATGATGATGAACATTCCCTTCCATTAAGCCTTGTTTTGCCGCTTGAATCATCGCACCTCCACCTAATGCATGTACATTGACCATATCTACTTCTAATTGCGCTAAATTTCTCATCGCATGTTTTACGGTTGTAGGAATATCATGTAGTTTTAAATCTAGAAAGATGGAGTGGTCATTTTTTTTTAGCTTTTCTATCAATGCAGGACCTTCCCTGTAAAATAACTCCATTCCAATCTTCACTGGAATACCAGTTAGATTATGCTTCCCTAAAAACTGATTCGTTGTGTTCCAATCAGGGAAATCCAAAGCGAGATAAATTGGTGCTCCCATTAAACAATCCCCTTTCCAATTGCCTCTTTAACAGAATTAAACCCGTACTGCTTTAATGTATATGGTAATTGCTCAATAATTTCTTTACACACGTATGGATTTTGAAAATTAGCTGTACCGACAGCAACCGCACTTGCTCCTGCTAACAAGAACTCGAGTACATCCTCTGCTTGCATAACGCCCCCCATTCCAATAATTGGAATCGAGACATGTTGTTTTACTTCATATATCATTCGGATAGCTATCGGTTTAATAGCTGGACCAGATAGACCTCCTGTTCGATTCGCGATTACCGGCTTTCTTGAAGCAAGATGAATTTGCATACCTGTTAACGTATTGATCATAGACAAACCATCCGCGCCTGCTTTCTCCACTGCTTTTGCCATCTCAACAATATCTGAAACATTTGGCGATAACTTAACATAGACAGGGAGATTCGTAGCTTCTTTTACAGCCTCAGTTACCTTTTGAGCCATTTGCGGATGAGTGCCAAATTGTATACCACCTTCTTTTACATTCGGGCATGATATATTTAATTCTAGTGCAGCGACTTGATTTGTTTGCTCAAACGCTTTTGCGACCTGCCGATATTCTTCAATTGTGCTTCCAGCAATATTAGCAATAACTGGAACTGAAAATGAAGCTAGAAACGGTACCTCTGTCTTAATTATTTTTTCCACACCTGGATTTTGTAAACCAATGGCATTGAGCATGCCCGCACTTGTTTCCGCCACACGAGGAGTAGGGTTTCCAAACCGAGCTTGTAGCGTCGCTGCTTTCATAATTACTGCTCCTAGTACATGAAGGTCATAAAATTTGCTGTACTCCCTGCCAAATCCGAAGCAGCCCGAAGCTGGCATAATTGGATTTTTTAATGCTAACCCAGGTAGTTCTACCGCTATATTCATCCTAAATACACCTCCTCTGCTGTAAAGACAGGACCATCCTGACATATTTTTTTGTATCCACCACGATCATCTGTAGGAACGGCGCACGCAAAACAAGCACCTATACCACAGCCCATCCGTTCTTCTAAGGATAAATAACCTGGTACTGTTATCCACCGTTCTTTTACTGCCTTTAACATTGGAAGTGGTCCACAGGAATAATACCGATCAATGGTTGGAAGCACCTCATCAGGTACATTGGTTACAAATCCTTTTTCGCCATATGAACCATCATTCGTTACGACGATTGTGTTTCCAAGCTCACGAAATTTCTCCTCATAAAATATATGTTCCTTGGATTGAAATCCTAGAATAGTTGTTACGACTGTACCTTGCTCGGTTAATTTTTTTGCTAGGTAGTAGAGTGGAGGCACTCCAATGCCTCCCCCTACAAGTAAAGTCGATGCCTGTGTAGTATTATCAAGTGGAAATCCATTTCCGTTTGGTCCTAGCACATCAATTTTATTGCCAACGTCATACGTCGATAGTTTTCTAGTTCCTTCTCCGAGAATTTTAAATATAATGGTTACCGTATAGTTAGAAGCATCGACATTCGCAATCGAAATCGGTCGTCTCAGCATATGCCCTTGGACATGTATATGTAAAAATTGTCCAGGAACTGTTACCTGACTAATACTTTTATTTTCGAGTACCATTTCGACTGTATCACGGGCAATTTTTTGTTTTGATATGATCCTTAATTCTTGCTGCATTAGATCACCGCCTTTTTTGAAAGATAGAAACGTATAAAATTTGTTGCTTTGGGATGTGAGAATAAACGGAATAGCCACGTCTGGCGCAAGCGCCCAGCAACAAAGCGACTTCACGAATCGCCCTACGATAAGTTATCATTGGTTCGTGGTTAAGAGGAAGGCCGACTAAAAACGGGCTTGCCGCCCGACGTCGGCATACTCCTGTTGCAGGAGCATGGTTCCTAAAACTTTAGTTGCTTCGTTCCAGTCGCTATGTTGCTGAACGGGCGCTCTGCGCCTTTGTTCGTTCAATTGGTTTTGCTTGAAATGTCATGGAATCTATAATGTGCAAGATTGCATTTGCTGTATCTAAATTGGTTAAACAAGCAATACCATGTTCAACAGATTCTCTACGCATCCGAAATCCATCGGAACGTGGTTGTTTTCCTGATGTTAATGTATTGATGACATATTGTACTTCACCATTTTTAATAACAGAAAGGACATTTGGCTGTTCAGAACCGATCTTCCCAACTTTCGTCACTGGTATCTGTGCCTGGTGGATATATTCTGCAGTTCCTTCAGTTGCATACAGTTGATAGCCTAATTGATAAAAGCGCTGAGCAATATCAAGCATTTCGTCTTTATCTTTATCTGCTACGGTTAATAACACACTACCTTGTTGCGGTAGTTTAATTCCAGAAGCAATCAATCCCTTATATAATGCCTTTTCCAATGTTTTATCATAGCCGATTGCTTCACCGGTTGATTTCATTTCAGGGCCTAAGGTAGTATCTACACTACGCAGTTTCTCAAAGGAAAAGACAGGTACTTTCACAGCTACTTGGTCCGTTTCTGGCAAAATGCCTGTTTGGTAACCCAAATCAGATAGTCTTTCACCGAGAATACATTTTGTCGCCAAATTCGCCATGGTTACACCGGTAATTTTACTTAAAAATGGGATCGTACGACTTGCTCTTGGATTTACTTCAAGTACATACACATGATCATCACTTACAATAAATTGAATATTGATTAAGCCTTTCACTTGTAAAGCATGAGATATCTTCGTAGCGGCGTGTAAGCATTGATCTTTGACGGATTGACTGAGTCGTTGCGGCGGATATACGGCAATGGAATCTCCAGAGTGAACGCCAGCTCGTTCAATATGCTCCATGATTCCAGGGATAATGACCGTTTCACCGTCACTGATAGCATCCACTTCTACTTCCAATCCAGTAACATATTTATCAATTAAAATCGGATGTTTGTCATTTATATGTTCCGTTTTTTCTAGATAGGCTGTAAGCTCTGCTTCATTATAGACGATTTCCATCCTAGCTCCACCAATGACGTAGGACGGACGAACAAGCACAGGATAGCCAATCGCCTCTGCTACTTCTTTCGCACGTTCCATTTTCATCACCGTTTTTCCTTTAGGGCGCAATAAACGCAATTGGTCAACAAGCAGTTCAAACTTATCCCTGTCCTCAGCTTGATCAATGGCATGTAAGTTTGTTCCCAGGATGGCTACACCACGTCGCTCTAATCCGGCAGCCAGGTTGATTGCAGTTTGCCCGCCAAATTGTACAATAACCCCTTCCGGCTGCTCTAAATCGATCACATGCATCACGTCTTCTAAAGTAAGCGGCTCAAAATATAGCTTGTCTGATATACTAAAATCAGTTGATACTGTTTCTGGGTTATTATTCATGATGATTGCTTCATAACCCATTTCTTTTAGTGCCAATACAGAGTGGACCGTAGCATAATCAAATTCGATTCCTTGCCCAATCCGGATTGGACCCGAGCCAAGAACTAGCACTTTTTTACGTAGACTTGCAATGGACTCATTCTCTTCCTCATACGTACTGTAAAAATACGGTGTTGACGAGGCGAATTCTGCTGCACAAGTATCTACCATTTTATATACTGGCACAATTTCATGCTGCTTACGCATAGTGTATAGGTCATCTTCTGTTATTTTCCATAAGCGAGCGATATGTGCATCTGAAAATCCGCGTTCTTTCGCTTGCTTTAGCACGTCTGGCGAATTTGGCTGCTCCGTTAGTGCTTGCTCTAATGCCATTAATTGTTGCAATTTCACTAAGAAAAATCGATCTATTTTTGTCATTTGGAAAATCTCTTCTACCGTCATTTTTCTTCTAAGGGCTTCCGCTAAAACGAAAATCCGCTCGTCGTCCGCTTTTTTCATTCGCGTTTTCAGAGTCTCTTCATCTAAATACGTTAAACTTTCCAACCATAATTGGTCGGTAGCCATATCCAATGAACGAATTCCTTTTAATAACGATTCTTCAAAATTTCTGCCTATCGCCATGATTTCTCCAGTTGCTTTCATCTGCGTTCCGAGGCTCCGATCTCCTGTCGTAAATTTATCAAATGGAAATCGCGGTATTTTCGTTACCACATAATCGAGCGCTGGTTCAAAGCATGCATATGTTTTTCCAGTAATAGGGTTTATGATTTCATCAAGCGTTAAACCAACGGCAATTTTTGCTGCCACTTTTGCAATTGGGTAACCCGTTGCTTTCGATGCCAATGCAGATGAACGACTTACCCTAGGGTTAACTTCAATAATGTAATATTGAAAACTATTTGGGTCTAAAGCGAGCTGAACGTTGCATCCGCCTTCTATTTCTAATGCACGAATTATTTTTAAAGACGCGTTGCGAAGTAACTGATATTCACGGTCACTTAACGTTTGTGAAGGTGCAACGACGAGTGAATCTCCAGTATGAATGCCAACAGGGTCCATATTTTCCATATTACACACGACAATAGCTTGATCCTTTTTATCCCGCATCACTTCATATTCTATCTCTTTGAAGCCAGCAATATTTTTTTCGATTAAGCATTGATGAACGGGGGAAAGAGTTAGACCATTTTTTGTAGTCGTCATTAGTTCTTCTTTTGTATTACACATTCCTCCGCCTGTTCCGCCAAGCGTATATGCCGGACGAACGATTAACGGGTAGCCGATTTCATTGGCAAATGCACAAGCTTCATCTACCGTGTGAACGATTTGGCTCGCTGGAACAGGTTCATTTAATGCATGCATTAAATCTCTGAACTTCTCCCGATCCTCTGCTTTTTGGATGGCTTCCAAGGAAGTGCCTAATAAAGTTACATTATATTCGGCTAATATCCCTGTTTGATCTAAGGCAACCGCTAAATTTAATCCCGTTTGTCCGCCTAGTGTTGGCAGTAATGCATCTGGTTTTTCTATGCGAATGATTTTAGTTAAAAATTCAACTGTTAATGGCTCCATATACACTTTGTCTGCTACCGTATGGTCAGTCATAATGGTTGCCGGATTAGAGTTAGCTAATATGACCGTATAGCCTTCTTCCCTTAACGCTTGACAAGCTTGCGTTCCCGAATAATCAAATTCAGCTGCCTGCCCTATCACAATCGGCCCTGATCCAATTACTAAAATTTTGGAAAGCGACTCATTTTTAGGCATATACTTCATCCTCCTTGGTCAATTTCTCTGTTACGGTTAAAAATGTATCAAACAAGTGATTCGTATCTTCTGGTCCGGGTGAGCTTTCAGGGTGGTATTGAACTGAAAAAGCAGCATAACGTTTATGTTGTATGCCCTCAACGGTCCCATCATTTAATGCTACTTGCGTTAATTGCAAGTCTGTTTTTGCAAGTGAAGCTTGTTGTACAGCGTAACTATGATTTTGTGATGTTATATAGGTTTTATTCGTAAGTAAATCTTTCACCGGATGATTTGACCCGCGATGACCAAATGCCATTTTTTCTGTATCCGCTCCACAAGCTAAAGCGAGCAGTTGATGACCGAGACAAATCCCAAAGATAGGAAGCTTCCCAAGCACGTGCTGAATCATCGCAATGGTCTCCGGCACATCTTTAGGATTTCCTGGTCCATTCGTGAGCAATAAACCGTCAGCTTTTAGACGAAGTATGTCTTCTGCACTATAATTATAAGGAACTACTGTAATGTGACAGTTGCGTTTTGTTAATTCACGTAAGATTCCATGTTTCATTCCACAATCGACAACGACAATTCGTTTTCCTCTTCCTGGTACCACATAAGGCTTTAGGGACGATGTTTTTCGTACCTGATCTTTCGGGAGTTTTGTTTTCCTTAATTGCCGTACAATTTGCTCATAAGGAATCGTGACATCAGCTATTGCAGCTTTCATCGTTCCTTGTAAACGAATGATTTTCGTAAGTTTTCTCGTGTCGACTCCCGAAATTCCAGGAATTTGGTTCGCCTTTAAATAGGCGTCCAATGTTTCTTCACTTCGGAAATTTGAAGGATATGCTGCAACTTCCTTAACAATAAACCCATGAATAAACGGTGTCACTGTTTCTACATCGTCACGATTAATTCCGTAGTTTCCAGCGAGCGGGTATGTCATCATAACGATTTGACCACAATAGGAGGGATCCGTTATAATTTCCTGATACCCGGTCATACCCGTGTTGAATACTACTTCACCGATGGCTTCCTGCTCACTGCCAAACCCTTCACCGATAAATACCGTTCCATCCTCTAATACTAACTGACGTTTTCCCATTATTTTCCCACCTCATATACGATCTTTCCTGCTACCATCGTTAATGTTGGTACACCTTGTACGCTCCATCCATGGAAGGGTGTATTTTTTCCTTTAGAATAGAAAGAGTTTTTATCTATCGTTATCGATTTTTGCAAATCAATCAATGTGATATCAGCTAGAGAGCCTTCTAGTAACCTCCCATAAGGAAGACCAAATGTTGCTGCTGGTTTTAAAGCCATCCAAGCAATTAATTGCTCCAAGGTCACTTTCTCCGTTAAGACAAGATGCGTATAAAGTAAGGAAAATGCATGCTCTAAACCTACAATTCCAAACGGAGCACGTAACATCCCTTGTTCCTTTTCATGTGAAGCATGTGGAGCATGATCAGTGGCAATAAAATCAATTGTACCATCTAACAATCCAGCTAACAGCGCCTCCTGATCTTCTTTTGCTCGTAATGGCGGATTCATTTTAAAATTGGTGTCAGCCGTCGTAATGTCAGATTCGTTGAGTAGTAAATGGTGCGGTGTTACTTCTGCCGTAACATGAATGCCAGCTTTTTTGGCATCTCGAATCACTCGAACTGACTCTTTCGTACTTACATGACATACATGATAATGACATCCTGTAGTTTCAGCTATTAACACATCTCTGGCAATTTGTACGGACTCTGCTAGCGAAGGAATTCCCGGTATATCCAAGCGTTCACTCACCTCCCCATCATGGACAACCCCTCCATATACAATGGAGTTGTCTTCACAGTGGGCAACAATTGCTTTATTATTTGCTTTTGCAAGCTTCATTGCTTGAAGCATTTGGTGAGTCGATTGAATACCGACCCCATCATCGGTAAACGCAAAGATACCTGTCTGCGCTAAAGCAGGGATATCAGTTAGCTCTTTTCCTTGTAACTGTTTTGTTATTGAAGCATATGGGAGAACGCGAACTACTGCGCCATTATCAATTCGTTGGTGTAACGCCCGTACTCTTTCTACCGTATCCGGTACAGGGTTGGTATTTGGCATCGCACAAACTGTCGTATAGCCGCCTCGGGCTGCTGCTTTTGTACCGGTAATGATCGTTTCCTTATGTTCATCTCCAGGCTCCCGTAAATGAATATGAACATCCATGAATCCTGGAACTGCTAATCGCTCGCTACCCTCCATTTCGCGATCCGCTTCCTCTTTAATTATTGGTGCTAGTTTAGTAATTTTATCGTTTTCGATTAAAATATCGCGCTTAACTAGCTCCCCCGTAGGTAAAAGGTGTTTGATATTTTTGATCAACTGTTTCATGGATAGCCCCCCATTCTGTTAGTACACTTATTATAATTGCCATTCTTGCATAAACGCCGTTATTCATTTGCTTAAAAATTCGCGATCGTTTACACTCCACTAAATCGGTGTCGATTTCAACATTTCGATTAATTGGTGCTGGATGAAGGATAATTGCGTGCGGTCGCATATTTCTTTCTCGGTCCTTCGTTAGTCCATATTTATCTAAATAGCTTGTTGTTACATCGTAAGCTACTTTATGTCTTTCATGTTGAATGCGCAATAACATAAGCGTATCCGCTATTTCTACTGCTTCGTCCATAGCTATATAAGGAAACGGAAGCGATCGATCTTTACATCCTTCAGGTGCTGTTAAATACACATGTGCCCCCATTTTTTGTAATGTATATGCATTCGACTTTGCTACACGACTATGTGAAATATCGCCTGCAATCACAACGTTTATCCCTTTAAACGTCTGAAACTCCTGATAAATAGTTAGTAAATCTAACAAACATTGAGTTGGGTGTTCTTTTTTTCCAGCTCCCGCATTAATGATGGGGATCGCTAAATTTCCTTTCAGTTTCTCTATCCAGCAATCATCTCGATGGCGAATCACTAACAAGCTAGCGCCAATAGCTTCAAAAGTTTTGGCGGTGTCATAGAGGGACTCACCTTTTTGGGTACTGGAAAATTCTTCATTAAAATCAAGCACATCAAGTCCTAGTTTACGTTGGGCAACGATAAAACTCATCTTTGTACGTGTGCTTGGTTCAAAGAACAAATTTGCTGCAAACAGTTGCTCGCTTAGAATAAAAGACTGCTCACGGTAAGCCTCTGCCAAACGTAGCAGCTCCATGATCTCTCTTTCCGTCCAGTCGTCTAAAGAAATAAAGTGTCGCATCATTCTTCTTTCACTCCCTTTACTGATTTTTCAAACAAACTATATAATTATCAGACAGAACAAAGGCGCAGAGCGCCCGTTTCGCAACGTTGCGAATGGAAGGAATCAACTAAAGTTTTAGGAATCATGCTCCTGCAACAGGAGTATGCCGATGCCTGAGCGGCAAGCCCGTTTTTACTCGGCCTTCCTCTTAACCTCGAACCGATGATGACTTATCGGAAGGCGCATTTCTAAAGTCGCCTAGTTGCTGGCGCTTGCGCCGGACGTGACTATTCCGTTATATCGTTATCCCAATGCAAAAATTTTTATACTTTCTTATCTCTAAAAAAAAACCTCTTTGCTAAAAGGTCGCAAAGAGGTAGACGTGTGCTATACACGTATATCTGGGCAACCTTTCAGATATCTCGTACCTGATTAAAGGTTTTATATGAAGTTTTGGTTATCATTCATTATTTTTCATAAATAGAAACAGTATCTTCTGTTCCATCAATTTCTTCAAGTTTTACCATAATAATTTCTCTTTCAGAAGTTGGAATGTTCTTGCCAACGTAATCAGCACGTATTGGAAGTTCCCGATGTCCTCGATCAACCAAAACACCTAATTGAATTTGGGCAGGTCTTCCAATATCCATAACGGCATCCATCGCTGCACGTACCGTTCTTCCGGTGTAAAGAACATCATCAACCAATACAACTTTTTTACCATTAATATCAGTAGTGATATGAGTTGCTTTTAAATCCGGATCTTCCCCTTCTGTAGCTTTATCCAAATCATCTCGATATAACGTAATATCAAGGTCACCAATGGGTACTTCCATATTTTCAATTTGGTTAATTTTCGCTTGTAACCGTTTTGCTATTGGCACCCCACGGGTTTTTATTCCGACTAGCACCAAATCTTTTCCACCTTTATTTTTTTCTAATATTTCATGAGCAATTCTGGTTAGTGCTCGATTAATTGCTGATGCGTCAAGTAAGTCTGCTTTTTTCTTCACCTTTACCACCGTCCTATTTTTGAAATTCTTTGATCTAAGTAAGCTATTACCATTACATTCGCGGTTGGGAGACTTACCACTAATTTGAAACAATATCTATTGTCTTTGCATACGAAAAGCCCTTTTATCCAAGAGGAAAAGGGCTTACTGTTCAAGTACATAATTCGTAACCTTTTCAGCCTCACTGGACTATAATTAAAGGAGCTTATTTTGCGCTTCCATGTAATTATGGCAAAACTGTTCTCATTTGTCAATGCAATTTTTGAATATAGGCTAGTAATTCTTGGAAATACGTTGGTAAATCAGTCGAAAAATGCATCACTTGCTTTGATATGGGATGGTAAAACTGTAATTCTTTTGCATGTAATACTTGACCATTAGCTTGCAACGTTTTTCTTGGACCATATTTAGAATCACCAACAACAGGATGACCGATATATTTCATATGGACACGGATCTGATGGGTCCTTCCTGTCTCCAACTGACATTCTATATGAGAATAATCAGGGTAAGCCTGAAGTACCCGGAAATGAGTAACAGCTTCTTTGCCATTTTCGACTACACTCATTTTTTGTCTATCTTTCAGGTCTCTTCCAATTGGAGCTTCAATCATTCCTTTTTCATGTGCTATTTGACCATGCACCAGCGCTTGATATGTACGCTTCATCGTTTTTTGCACTAACTGCTCTGCTAAATGTTGATGTGCCTCATCATGCTTTGCAACCACAAGCAAACCACTTGTATCCTTATCAAGACGATGAACAATTCCTGGTCTTTCTACACCATTAATACCCGATAAATCTGTACAGTGATAAAGCAATGCATGTACTAAAGTACCATGATGATGACCAGCAGAAGGATGGACTACCATCCCTTTTGGTTTATTAACAACTAAAATATCTTTATCTTCGTAAACAATATCTAACTTAATCGCTTCTGGAATTAACGATAAAGGCTCCGCTTTAGGAATCGTCCACTCAATAAGATCCCCTTGCTGACATTTGTAATTTGCCTTTACCGGTTCGCCGTTTACAGTTACATAAGCTTCTGCAATCCATGATTGTATTCTGGAGCGGGAAACCTCTCTATTTTGCTCCGCTAAGAGTTTATCTATTCGGCTTTTATGTTCTTTTTCACGTACGATATATTTATTTTTTGTCATGTTGATATTTTCCCTTTCCTTCTTTCATCAATAAACATGGTAATCATGATGAGAAATACCCCTATAACTAAACTGGAATCTGCTACATTAAAGATTGGGAAATCATAACCGAAGATTATAAAATCAAAAAAATCGACAACCTCTTTCCGAAACACACGGTCAATAAAATTACCGACTGCTCCACCCAATACAAAACTTAATGCAAAGCCTAACAGTTTACTACCTTTCGCATACACTTGTATGTAATAAACTACGACGGCAACCACAATGACAGTCACAATATAGAAAAAGGTCATTTGTCCTTCTAAAATACCCCACGCAGCACCTGTGTTACGGTGGGAAGTTATATAGAAAAAATTCTCTATCATCGTAAGCCGTTCTCCTAGAGCCATTCTTGTTACAACTATCCATTTACTCGCTTGGTCGAGTGCGATTATTAATAGTGCAATGATGTAATACCAATACATTCTTTTTCCTCCGCAATTTTGTTTAGACACTTTATTTTAATGGTAAACGCTACAAGCAAAAATAGCAATTCATTTTCGTCTATACAGTGGTACCTTCCTTAAACCAGAAGTGGATACATCTTGAGAAGCGGAGTTAAGAACAGATAGTTTGAAAATGAATATACTATTTCAAGCTGGAACAAAGGCGCATGGAGCCCGGTTAGCAACGTAGCAACGGAACATCAACTAAAGTTCTAGGAACCAACCACGGTGAGGAACGGACCGATGGTGACTTATCGGAAGGCGATTCGAGAAGTTGCCTAGTTGCTGGGCGCTTGCGCCGGACGTGGATTATTCGGTTATTTCGTTATGACAAAATAATAAATTTTATGCTTTCTTATTCTTTAAAAAAGGTTAAACCCCGGTTGGGAATTTAACCTATCTTTCATTACATTGATTTATATTGTTTAACAACTGTAGCACAACGTGTACAAAGGGTCGGATGTTCCTCATCATCACCAACCGTATTGGAAGCAACCCAGCAGCGTTCGCATTTTTCACCAGGGTGTTTTTCCACTTGAACATCCACATACGTATACTGCTTAGTATGATCACTATCCTCCATTATATTTACTTCCGACACAATGAGATACTGATGAAGATATTCCATTGCTTGTAACAACTTTTTAATTTGTGTATCTTTTGGAACGATCGTTAATTTAGCTTCCAATGATTTTCCAATAACTTTTTCATTCCGTGCCTCTTCTAATGCTTTTAATACATCGTCCCGGATAAGCATAAATTTATCCCAATTTTCAGCTACATCATCCCAAGACTTCATTGATTTCGAGTCTGGCATATCCGTTAATTGGACCCAATCAGCCTCTGCTTCTGGAATATACTCCCATACTTCTTCAGCAGTATGTGGAATAATCGGCGTCAACAATTTAACAATCGCTGTCAACACTTCATAATAGCCTGTTTGAATGCTTCTTCTGCGTTTGTTATCGGCCGCTTCAATATAAAGAATATCTTTTGCGAAATCCAAGTAAAATGAACTTAAATCAACCGCACAAAAATTATGGATTTGGTGGAAAATCGGTGAAAACTCATAATTATCATAGGATTCCTTGACATCGGCAACTAATTTCTTCAACCGATGAAGCATATATTGGTCAACCTCTTCTAATTCTTCATATGGTATCCGGTCTGTTGACGGTTTAAAATCACTAAGGTTAGCAAGCATAAATCGAATCGTATTACGAATTTTACGGTATGCTTCGGAAATTTGTTTCAAGATATCATCTGAAATACGGACATCTGCTTGATAGTCTACGGAAGATACCCATAAACGTAAAATATCAGCACCAAGCTGCTTTTGTACTTTAGCAGGCTGGATGACATTACCTAGAGATTTACTCATTTTTCTTCCGTCACCATCAAGTGCAAAACCGTGACTGATGACCGTTTTATATGGTGATTTTCCTGTCACTGCAACGGAAGTGGACAAAGAAGAATTAAACCAGCCACGATACTGGTCACTTCCTTCTAAATAAATGTCTGCAGGACGGTAATGATCTTCTCTTCCAACTAATACTGCTTCATGGGAGGAACCAGAATCAAACCACACATCCATAATATCCATTTCCTTTGTAAACATGCCGTTTGGACTATGTTCAGAGGTAAACCCTTCTGGTAATAAATCTTTTGCTTCCCATTCAAACCAAATATTCGATCCATGCTGTTTGAACAATTCCGATACATGATGAATTGTTTCGTCTGTAATAATTGGCGTACGATCCTCTCCATAGAAAACCGGAATTGGAACGCCCCATGTACGTTGTCTGGAAATACACCAATCTTCTCGGTCTCGCACCATATTATATAACCTTGTTTCTCCCCATTGCGGATACCATTGAACATTTTTAATCTCTTCTAAAATGGTCTGACGAAAATCCTTAATCGAAGCAAACCATTGTGACGTAGCTCGAAAAATAGTTGGCTTTTTCGTACGCCAATCATGTGGATAAGAATGGGTAATAAATTGTAACTTTAACAAAGCACCCGCTTCCGCTAGTTTTTCTGTAATCACTTTATTCGCTTTATCATAGAAAAGTCCAGTAAAACCTGGTGCTTCATCTGTAAATACACCTTTTTCATCAACCGGACATAGTGCGTCAATACCATAGCGTTTCGATACATAAAAGTCATCTTCCCCATGTCCAGGAGCAGTATGAACGCAGCCCGTACCAGCATCCGTGGTGACATGATCTCCAAGCATCACTAGTGAAGAACGATCATAGAATGGGTGCTTCGTTAAAATATGTTCTGCTTGTTCTCCGCGGAACGTTTTTTCCACTTGATAATCTTCCCACTCTAGTACTTCAGCTACAGCTTCCAACAGCGCATGTGCGACAACATATTTTTCCTCGTTCACTGCTACAACAACATATTCTAATTCAGGATGTACGCTAATTCCTAAGTTAGCAGGAATAGTCCAAGGTGTTGTTGTCCAAATAATCAGTTTACTACCCTCATCTAACAAACCTCTACCATCGATTACTTCAAAAGCAACGTATATAGATGGAGATCGCTTATCCTGATATTCAATTTCTGCTTCAGCCAAAGCTGATTCTGATGATGGAGACCAGTAAACTGGCTTGAGCCCTTTATAAATATAACCCTTTTTAGCCATTTCTCCGAATACTTTTATTTGCGCTGCTTCATATTCTTTCGTTAAGGTAATATATGGATTGTCCCAGTCACCACGAACGCCTAATGTTTTAAATTGTTCTCGTTGATTATCTAATTGTTTTAAAGCATATTCTTCACATAGCTTGCGAAATTCAGCAATGCTCAGCTCTTTACGATTGATCTTTTTCTTCTTTGTCAGCGCTGTTTCAATTGGCAACCCATGCGTATCCCATCCGGGAACATATGGAGCATAGTAACCGCTCATCGATTTGTATCGAATAATAAAATCCTTTAAGATTTTATTCATTGCATGACCAATATGTAAATCTCCATTTGCATATGGTGGCCCATCATGCAGTATGAACTGGGGCCGCCCCTTTGTTCGTTGCAAGCTTTTTTCGTATAGATCATTTTCTTCCCATTCAGCTTGCCGTTCCGGCTCTTTATTTGGTAAATTACCACGCATAGGAAATGCGGTTTTTGGCATTAACAAAGTATCCTTATATTCCATTTTTATTCCTCCTTCGAGATTTTCACGGTTATCCAAACATACATATCAATCAGTTAAGTAAACAGCATCGAATATATTCATACGATTTCGTAGTAAACGGTTATCTATTTATATAGAACAAAGGCGCAGAGCGCCCGTTTAGCAACGTAGCGACTGGAACGAAGCAACTAAAGTTTTAGGAATCATGCTCCTGCAACAGGAGTATGCCGACGCCTGAGCGGCAAGCCCGTTTTAAGTCGACCTTCCTCTTAACCACGAACCAATGATGACTTATCGGAAGGCGATTTCGTGAAGTCGCCTAGTTGCTGGGCGCTTGCGCCGGACGTGGCTAAATAACTTAGTAAGTTTATCCACAGCTGCAAATTTTTGTAATTTCCTAGACTACAAAAAAATCCTCTCTATCCCTCAAGGGACGAGAAGACTCGCGGTACCACCCTTATAAATATGGGAAATTGCCATATTCACTCGATATCCATAACGGGAATAAACCGGTCATTATTACTACTCTAATTCATAATGACAACTCAAGAGTGATTTTCTAAAAGCTAACTGCATCAGGCTCTCACCACGTCCTGACTCGCTAAACCAGCCTTTGCTTTTATACTCTCTCCTTCTATGCTTTCTCTTTATTCACTTTTAAGTCGAAATATCTATTGAATTTAGCATTAGTACAAGATAATTTAAATCTCATAAAATCGAATCAAAAACATATCCGTGTATGAATTATATGTAAAAATTACGTGACCGTCAAGATTTACGTTTCGCTTTCTTCCAATTCAAGCTCTTCACCTAAATCCGTATCAAACAACTGATCCCAGTCATCTGTTTTAATCATATCAAGTTGTGCCTCCACAAGCATTTTAAGACGCGTGCGGAAAACCTTTGCTTGCTTTTTCATTTCTTCTACATCCATGGAAATGCGACGGGACTTAGTTAAAGCCTCATTAATAATACGATCCGCATTTTTCTCTGCTTCCTTAATGATTAGCTTCGACTCTTTAGAAGCATTCCCTTTTAATTCTTCTGCCGTTTCTTGCGCAATTAAAATAGATTTATTAAGGGTCTCCTCAATATTAGTGAAATGTCCCAGCTTTTGTTTTAATTGATCTACTTGCTCTTGTAAATCCTTTTTCTCGCGAATGACCATTTCATAGTCTTTGATTACTTGATCAAGAAATTCGTTTACTTCATCTTCATCATAACCTTTCCATTTTCTGGTAAATTCCTTATTGTGAATATCCAATGGTGTTAATGGCACAATTGCCACCTCCTATTTTACTTACTATTTCCAAATAATACGATGTAATAAGCTTGTCCAACTTTCAACACACATAAACCATTTCTGCTTCCTGAAGCATTGGTAATCGTAATTACTAATGACATTTCTTATACATATCATTCATTATACACTATCCAATTCGACAAAAACTACATAATTCCTGCAAAAAATAATGGAAAGCTCGAATCTTCATATCGGTGCAATTCTAATGAGAGTGAATAGTACAATCAAAGCCTCTATGTTTGACGAGCGTACTTTCATGTGTACTATTTATCGTGTCTGACCCACCATTTTTCATTGTAATCGTGCTAGTGTAACTTTCAGCTTGTCTTTCTTTGATCGCCCTCGCACTTCGACTAACTTACTTCGCCCCATCCCTCTTACAGAAAGGATATCTCCAGCTTGTAACGTAAATGCAACGTCATCTACAGGCTTATAATTTACTTTCACTAGCAATTTTTTAATATATTCTCTTGCTTCCTTTCGGGGCAAACGATATATTTCCTTCACTATGACATCGAGCCTTAATGAAGAAATAGTTGTTTCTAGTTCTTTCCAAATCGGTTGCTTGATAACTAAATCGTTTAACGGCCGTTCTCTAAGCCGCATGCTCGTGTTTTTTATGGAGGTTAAATGGGTTATCACATAAGGGGCTATTTCAGAAGCAACGACCAATTGTACACGACCATTGCCTACAACAATATCACCAAGAATTTTCCTTTTCAATCCTAACGACAGGCATGCCCCCATTACATCACGATGCGATAAATTGACAAACTTAATTGAGTAATGCCCTTCAAGTAAGGTGAGTCCTATATCTACTTGTTGCAAATCCTCATAAATTGGACCAAGCACAGCTCGTTTCCGCTCTGCAAAATCATGTCCGCCGTTAAAAAGAAGGTTTACGTCACTATCTTTCGTTGCAATTAACATCGTAACTAACTGTTGCTCGCGTGGATCAAGAAAATCAGTCACCTTTGGTTGATATGTTCGCTCCACTTGCTCCCTCCAGGATAGGACCTGATCAATAAACGCTTCTTCCTCTTTACGAAAATGCTGATACAATTCCATCATCAAAACTCCTATACTTGTTCCTGATCATTACTCCTAATTGTAGTATTGGATGAACTCTTAACGAACCATGATCTATAACCCCAGCTAATTTATATGGGTATCCCCAGAAACAAATTACATCAACATTCTAAATAGTTCCAACAAGCCACTTTGAGCAAATCGCAAAACAATGATTGCCACAATTGGAGAAAAATCAATCATTCCTAATGGAGGAATAAATTTGCGAAAAACCTCTAAATACGGCTCACAAATTTTAGTTAATACTTCGCCAAATGCCGACTCGCGGGCTCCTGGAAACCAGGACATAAATATATATATAATTAACGCAAAAGTATAGACTGTAAAAGCTAAATTTAGAATTTGAAAAATTTCCTGCATGTATCAATTACCATCCTTTGCCGTATTCATCTTCAAGTGTATCTGTAATCGTGCCAGTAACATTCACGTTATCTGGTGTACATAAGAAAGTCTTCGCGCCCAGTTTTTGAATGTCACCATTAACGGCGTAAACTGTGCCACTTAAAAAATCGACAATGCGCATTGCCTGTTGATTATCCATCCGTTGCAAGTTAATCACTACAGCACGACGATTAACAATATTATCGGCAATTTCCTGAGCTTCGCTATACGTTCTTGGTTCACAAAGCACGACTTTAGAAGTTGGGTTATTTACACTGGTAAGATTCACAACGTTTTTATTTTTTTCCCTTGATACCTTCTGTTCAGCCTCCAATTCATCCGCGTCCACATATTCATATTCAAATTCGTCTTCCATCGTAAAATAATTTTTCAACTTATTTTTAATACTCATTGTCTCACCCCACTAAATTAGTACCAACTCGTATATGCGTCGCACCTTCCTCAACAGCAATCGTATAATCATTACTCATCCCCATAGACAAAAACTTACAAGGAGCATATGCCAAATCTTTTGCTTGTACTTGATCACGCAGCTTCGCTAAGTCGCGAAAAACCCTTCTTAATTCTGCTTCATTTTCAATATGCGGAGCCATCGTCATTAATCCAATCACCCGAATCTTTGAATATGTTCGCAAATCTTCAACAAACGTAAATAATTGTTCTGGTGTCACTCCATGTTTCGATGCCTCTTTGCTAACATTAACTTGAATAAAGCAGTCTACCTGTTTTTTTGCTCGCTTATCGATTTCTTTAGCTAAAGACAACCGATCTAACGAGTGCAATACATCGATATAATCAATCATTTCTTTCACTTTTCTCGACTGCAATGTGCCAATAAAATGCCATGTTGCTCGATCATGGAAATAGTCATATTTTTCTAGAAAACCTTCTAAACGATTTTCTCCGATATCCGTAATTCCTGCTTGTAACGTTTCTTCTGTTCGCTCTATTGTAACATATTTCGTTACTGCTATGATGGTAATATCATCTTTATTTCGACGGTTTGCCTCACAAGCCCGCATTATATTTTTCTGTATTGTTTGTAAATTACTTGCTACGTCCATTGTTTCCAATTCTCTCCTCTCCTATAATCATGGCAAAAAGCCAATAAATCCTAACATTCGTCCTGTTTTCCCATGATCTCTACGATGTGAGAAAAAAAGAGTTTCATCACGATACGTACAATAATTCGTTACATCTATATTATTACGTAATACCCCCGCTTGTAAAAGAATATCTACATGTAATTGCTTTAAATCGAGTAAAAAGCGCTTTTTCCCATTTGGAACAACAGCATTTTTCTTATATTTTTCGGGAATTTGGTTCACTACTTTATCATCGACTTCATAATATTCTTGAGAAATACATGGACCGATCGTGACAAGTAAGTTGGCTGGATCACTTCCCTGTGCCTGTATAGCCTCCACCATATGCATGGCCATTTGATCTACTGTTCCTCTCCAGCCTGCGTGAGCGATACCGATAAAGGATGTGGAAGGATCGTAAAAAAATAGGGGGACACAGTCTGCAAAAAAAGCAGTGCACAAAATGCCAGGGCGATTAGTAATGAGACCGTCAACCCCTTTTATGGCTGAAGAATTATCTGCTGCACCTTTCCCTTTATCAGCTTCACTTACAAGCTGGATATTGGTTTGATGTACTTGCTCCCCACACACCCAGCTGTTGATAGGGAAATGGATTTTAGAGGCAATCCGGTTTCTATTCATCGTCACATCCGCTCGAGAATCATGAACATGGAAGCCAACATTTAAGGAATGGTAGCTGCCTTTACTAACTCCGCCTTGTTTTGTTGTAAACCCAGTTATTAGCCGATCGTTCAATCGTTGCCATTTTTCTATATGTAAATATATCGTATCCTTTTGTTTCCATATGTCGTTCAATATAGCACCTCCGAAAACATACACTAGTCTTTATTCTACCATAAATTCACTTGTTTTTATCGTTTATTATTCTTAAGAATGGGAAGTATTTCCGGGTATTCTTCTTATTTTATTCGATGGCAAAGTTCATTTTTTAAAATGGACGCTCCTGCAACCTGTCGGTATCCACGTCGTTTTCAGTAGCAGCCGCCCAACTAACTTCATCAAAAACAACATGCAACTTCTTTGCATCCTTCCGTGCATGATTAAACGTAGCTTTCATAATTCAATTTATCCTCTCTACAATCCTATGAATTTGTGTTGTAATATAAAGCAGGCTTTTCTGCTTCCTTTACAAGGATAACATCTGTACCGATCCGGATAATTTGCTTCCAGTCAATCACTAATTCCTCTGCCTTTCCAAATAGTCCATTCTTTTTGTCTCGTGGAATAACTATAATAGCTACTATTTTCCCCTGATTTGTATCAATTTCTAAGTCATGTATATGACCAAGCTTTTTTCCACTATCCATAACGATAACCTCTTTTACTTGTAATTCTGATAATCTAACCATACTTTCACCTCGCCAATTTGTACATTTTCAATAAATCGAACCGTCAATCAGTGATGGGCTTCATGCATCCCCCACTGTCGTTAGGACCGTAATGGTATGACCAGCTTACGAAATAGGCGTTTAGATGCTGTTATCTCCTACCTAGACTTTGTTGCTTACAGATTATTCAACTTTTAATGATAACCACCGAACTTTTGAACAACCTCTAATACTTATATATATGCCTAAGCTTTACATTCTTTCTTTAATTTTATGGCCGCTTTTAATGTTGGCCTACGAGTACTTCCAGTTTATTTTCGATTCCGTTAAGGAACCTTGTAGTATCAATAATAGGAAGGGGGAAAACTCTCCCACTAATGGAAGATTCACCATTGTTTCAAACATTGTACAAGTATAGCTACATGTAATCCTTTCGCATATGCTGGACGACGGAGCCGAATGTGACTATTTTTTAACAAAGGCGTAAGCGCCCGTTTAGCAACATAGCGAATGGAACATCAACTGAGATAAAGAATCACGGTGAGGCGACAGCCGATAATTACTTATCGTAGAGCGGTTTCGTGAAATCGCCTAGTTACTGATCAACGAGTGAGACGTGGCTATTCGGTTATTTCGTTATCCACAAGCACCTCATTTCTTATCTCAATAAAAAAATAGGAGAAACCAAAGTTCCTCCTACATACTGACTGTGAAATAACAGCTCTATTCAAACATTTCTTTATTCATTTGTTTAATTGCTGCTTTTTCCAAACGTGATACTTGGGCTTGAGAAATTCCTATTTCATCCGCTACTTCCATTTGTGTTTTCCCTTGAAAAAAGCGCTTATTTAGAATCATTTTTTCCCGTTCATTTAATTGATGCATTCCTTCTTTTAAAGCTAATTTGTCTAACCATGTAGAATCTTTGTCCTTATCATCACTAATCTGATCCATGACATAAATGGGGTCTCCACCGTCATTATAGATTGGTTCAAACAAAGAAACAGGGTCTTGGATCGCATCCAGAGCAAAAACAACTTCTGCATGAGGAATGCCCAATTCTTCCGCAATTTCTATTGGGGTCGGTTCTTTAGAAGTTTTGCTAATCAATTTTTCTCTCACTTGCAATGCTTTATAAGCAATATCACGCAAAGATCTGGATACACGTATAGGGTTGTTATCCCGTAAATATCTTCTGATTTCCCCAATAATCATCGGAACAGCATAAGTGGAAAACCTAACATTATGGGATAAATCAAAATTATCGATTGATTTCATTAATCCGATACAGCCTACTTGAAACAAGTCATCAACATATTCTCCTCGATTGTTAAATCGTTGTATCACACTTAAAACAAGCCGTAGATTTCCATTTACCAACTCTTCTCGAGCAGCTAAATCATTTTCCTCCTGCATTTTTTTAAACAACTTCCGCATTTCTTCGTTTTTTAATACGGGTAATTTTGATGTATCAACACCACATATTTCAACCTTATGTCTCGTCATCTATGTTCAACCCTCCCAGTTGGTGATGCTGTTCATGGACAGTATCTCCTTAAGGAAGGTTTTTTATGCAGGTCCTTATCTTACATAAATGATGAAAAAACATGAAAGCGTACAAACACAGGGCTAAACCATTTTATTAAATTCTTTTTTAAGTCGGCGAATAATTTTTTTCTCCAATCTTGATATATATGACTGTGAAATACCTAACATATTAGCAACATCTTTCTGTGTTTTTTCTTCTTCTCCAACAAGGCCAAACCGTAGTTCCATAATTTGTTTCTCACGAGGATTGAGTTGCGATAAAGCATTTTTTAACAAATGCTTATCTACATCGGATTCCAGATCTCTTGTTATAATATCTTCATCCGTCCCTAACACATCAGATAATAATAATTCATTTCCATCCCAATCTATATTAAGGGGTTCATCAAAGGAAACCTCTGATTTCAACTTATTATTGCGCCGTAAGTACATGAGGATTTCATTTTCAATACAGCGTGAAGCATATGTTGCCAGCTTTATCTTTTTTTCTGGGTTAAACGTATTAACAGCTTTTATAAGACCAATCGTACCAATGCTAATTAAATCTTCAATATTGATTCCCGTGTTTTCAAACTTTCGGGCAATGTAGACCACCAAACGTAAATTACGCTCAATTAAAATCGCTCTGGCTGATTTATCGCCTTTAGGTAATAATGCTAATAATTCCCGTTCTTCTTCTTTAGATAACGGTGGAGGAAGCGCTTCACTACCTCCGATATAATAAATCTCTTCTGATTTTAATCGTAGCTTGATTAAAAGTTTATACCACCATAAACGAAGGCGTAATTTAGATATTCTCAACTTTTATCTCTCCTTTTAAGCACTATGAATGGTAGCTGTCTGAATCATTTGTGGATGCAATAAACAATGGTAACTCGCATCCTTAGTTAACTGTCCGAATTGAATGCCTATTAATACTTTTGTTGTCGTAATTCGTTTTTCGCCATAATATATAAGGAGTTGCTCAGGTCGGAGTGTAAATAAAAACATACTACTCCCTTCTACTCCTTGATAAGGTACGACTTGTAAATATTTCTCCCACTCAGATGGTAATGTATCCATTTGAAATGTTTGATAGCATTGTTCAAGCTGTTCCCATTCTTGGTCTGTAAACCATTGTTTTAATGCTATTTCATCACATAAAATAACTGGCTTTTTGGTAATTGGATCAGTTAATTGATTTCCACTATCAATAAATCCAGTGGTGGAGTAACTTCTTCCCCTCATCTTAATCGTTACAGGAATCAACTGGTCATAGCGAATTTTTTCTTTCACGTGCTTGTCCATACGAGATTTTGTAAACATCCATACAATCGGAAAGCCAATTGCAACGAATAACCAGCTCACCGGATCACCAAAGCCACTATTGTACGTCAATAATCCGTTTGTACTCATACTAAACGGGCGCTTGAGTAAAAAGTGGATGCCAATTAAACCACCTCCTATTGAAAAACTTACAAAATAAAATAAACCAAATAATTTGAGCCACCGATACTTATTCCGATAACCGAATGCAACCATGATAATAATGCCAGAAATCATTATTTTCCCAAGTGCACTGGTAGCAAAAGATTCAGGAAAATAGATGGAAATCGGCACGAGTAAGGATGCAATAAACGCCCCACCTATTAATCGTCGCTTCTTCGTATCATCTCTGGCTAATGCTTGCGTCAGCATCAATAGCATGAGATCTAATAAAAAGTTCAACGCCCATACCGCATCCAAGTAAATGGTCATGTTTCCCTTCCCTTCAAACATCAGCTACTAGATCTGTGTTTTTCAAAGCTTGCCATGATTCATAGTGATTCTAGTATAACGAAGCATGTCAGCAAAGTCTGTCATATTCTGTACTGTAAATATGACTATTTTTCTCGAGTTATCAGAAGGTTTGTCATTGTATAGTTGATGGATAAAAGCGCAATCTCTGCACTATTTTTTAACACATTTGAACCAAAATGATTTATCTGACGTGATTTACCTTATATTCGCCGAAATACGCTATAGTAATCTTAATTACTATGTTAAATATTTCTTTCATATGGACTGAGAATTGCTACTATAACTGCAGGCTTAAAAGTTGTGTACTCCATTCATCCATAAACATAAAAAAATCTCAAGGAATTTTTAGATTCCTTGAGATTTTTTAAAGAAAGCCTTTGAGACCGCCCTAGTTAACGATTTCTATTTCTGTTTCTGTTACGCAAGAAAGTAGGGATGTCCAATGTATCCTCTTCCTGAACTGGACGTTGCTGTTGAGGTTCTGGCTCTCTTTCCCGTTCTCTTCTTGGTATATCTTCATTTGTGCGAGTTGCTGCATGCTGATGATAGGTTGAACGTTGCTGCTTTGCAGGCTGCTCTGGTTTCTTTACGGATTCATCAAACCCAGTAGCAATCACCGTGACAATAATTTCATCTTTTAAATTTTCATTGATGACAGAACCAAAAATAACGTTTACTTCATTATCTGCAGCAGAAGTTACTAAATCTGCAGCTTCTTGTACTTCGTATAAACTTAAATTTGTTCCACCCGTAATATTCATTAAAATACCATGTGCTCCATCGATAGAAGTTTCGAGTAATGGTGAAGAGATGGCTTTTTTAGCTGCCTCCGTTGCTCGCGTTTCACCAGTAGCAACCCCGATTCCCATAAGTGCAGAGCCTTTATCATACATAATTGTTTTTACGTCGGCAAAATCCACATTAATTAAGCCAGGCTTAGCAATTAAATCAGAGATGCCTTGTACGCCTTGGCGTAATACATTATCTGCTTCACGAAAAGCTTCCAGCATTGGCGTATTTTTATCTACAATTTCCAATAGCCGATCATTCGGTATCACGATGAGCGTATCAACACTACCTTTTAATGCTTCGATACCAGAAATGGCTTGTGTCGATCGCCTTCTACCTTCAAAAGAAAATGGGCGTGTAACGACACCCACTGTTAGTGCCCCGAGGTCCTTAGCAATTTGCGCAATAACAGGTGCCGCACCAGTTCCAGTACCTCCACCCATACCGGCCGTTACAAAGATCATATCTGCTCCTTGCAACACTTCTTCTAGCTGCTCTTTACTTTCTTCAGCTGCCTTTTTTCCAACTTCTGGATTAGCACCTGCACCTAATCCTCTAGTTAATTTTTCCCCTATTTGAATTTTCAATTCAGCTTTCGATAGATTTAAAGCCTGAGCGTCCGTATTGACAGCGATAAATTCAACACCTTCGACACCATGCTCAATCATACGGTTGACAGCATTGTTACCACCACCGCCTACTCCAATTACTTTTATAGTAGCTAGTTCTTCCATATTCATATCAAATTCCAACATATCTCGTTCCTCCTAATTTGCAAAATTACAAACGTTCTAGAAGCTAATTGAATAGAGGTTATTTTTCATATATCAATAGAGTACCATTCATACAGGTATGATAAGACTTATATTAATCAAAAAAATACTTAAACAAATTAGCGATTTTAGCCTCTTTTTTCTTAGGTTCTTTTGAATCATTTGCTTTCGTTTGTTTTTTTAGACGTTTTGGTTGGGCATCATATCCTTGTGAAATAACAGTTGGAAATAATTCTTTTCCCTGTATTTTCGCATTCCAATAAGCAAATTGCAAGATTCCAACGCCTGCAGTAAATTGCGGTTCCCGTACACCTATGTAATCTGGTATAGCGATCCGAAC
Organism: Roseburia sp. 1XD42-34; assembly: GCF_009917385.1. GTDB lineage: Bacteria > Bacillota > Bacilli > Bacillales > Amphibacillaceae > Virgibacillus. The sequence goes on from NZ_QWLJ01000004.1 coordinate 79,537, forward strand.
ATTGGAACGAAATAAGTCTTCTGCGAGTTCAAGTACACCAGGCATAGCCATTGTTCCACCAGTTAGGACATAGCCTCCTGGTAATTCATGGTAACCCATTTTTCTTATTTCTCTTTCTGCAAATGCATAGATTTCTTCCATCCGCGCCTCAATGATATCTGCTATTTCTAATTGGTTTGAAGTTTGCTTAGAATTGCTGCCTATAATGGAAACATCAAACACTTCTTCTTCTAATGCGTCATCATAGAAGGCATGACCATAGTTAACTTTTACATTTTCTGCTTCTTCTGTCGATGTACGCAAACCAATCGAGAGATCTTTTGTAATGTTGTCTCCACCCAATTGCACCACACTCGTTGAGACAAGATGATCGTTTTCGAAGATAGAAACTGTGGAACAGCCACCGCCTACATCTATTAAAGCAACGCCCATATTTTTCTCATCTTTAGACAACGCAATGGTTCCGGCGGCAAGCGGTTGAAGGCAGATATCCGCTACTTGGAGGTTTGCACGCTCTACACATTTTAAAATATTATGCAAAATGGTTTTCGAACAGGTAATTATGGTACCTTCCATTTCCAATCGGACACCAATCATCCCTCTTGGGTCATTAATTTCATCTAACCCATCTACGATAAATTGCTTTGGAATGACATCAATAATTTCTCTCTCTGGAGGAATGGACATTACTTGAGCTCCATCAATGACTCTAGTAACATCTTCATCAGTTATTTCACGATTTTCACTTTGAACTGCCACCACCCCATGACAAGGTTGTAATTGGATGTGATTGCCGTTAACTCCTACGACGACACGTTCAATTTGCATCCCAACCATTCTTTCAGCTTGTTCTACTGCGTTACGAATGGAGTGTACCGTTTGATCTATATCGATAATTGCTCCTTTTTTCATACCATTAGACTTAGCAGTCCCTACACCAATAATATTTAATGAATCATTTAAAACCTCACCGATAATCACTTTTATTCTTGATGTACCTATATCAAGGCTTACTAAAACATCACTGTTGTTCAAAACGAGGCACCTCCCAAATTCAAAAGCTGCATTAAAAGCACACTTCTCTCCATCATCTATTTTTATCTGATTATAAATCTATTGAAACTTCCCAAAAATATAATATATTAGGATATTCCACATAAAACTAAGGATTTCCTTTATTTTTTGGTATTTTATTTAAAAAATCATAAAAGCTTTTAAAGTGAAACTTTCAATTAAGCATTGGTTTATGAAATAAAAATCTCTAACATTCAGCCCATGAATAAACTTGGTAAAAAATTGTACCTTCAACCAAATCAATGGAGCATTTTTTCTTTTTCCACTGATTTGTGAGAAGCATAGGCCAAAATTTAAGCATCCTTGAAGAACAAAGGCGCAGGGCGCCCGTTTAGCGACGTAAGCGAATGGAACGAATCAACTGAAATAAAGGAATCATGCTACTAAAAACAGGGGTAAGCCCACGGCTGAGCGGCAAGCCCGTTTTTAGTCTGCAGCCCTCTTTGTAACGAACCGATGAAGACTTATCTTAGGGCGATTTCGTAATGCTGGGCGATGGATCCGGACGTGACTAGTCGATTATTTGTTATTCACTAGTACCTAATTTTATACTTCTTTATCTTCAAATAAAAACACTCTTTCTAAATGCGATAAAATCGCTGTCACAGCTTTCCTCGTCCTTGAAAAAAACTCTTTCCCTATGTGTCACGCTCCCTACGACCTACATCTTAAAACGGATCGAATTGAAATTTAGGTTACCGTTTTCTTCCTCTTAGAATTCTAGGTATCTCCCAAATCTCTTTTGAATAGAATTTATACAGCTCTTACGTAGGGGGTAAACAAAACTTAGTTTTAACATCGATTCACTGAAATAACGTTAGGCTTCAGCAAAACTATTTGCATCTAAGTATGCTATACTATAATTGTTCGTAAGCTGGATTGAAAATATGTCTTTTGAAGTTAGATATCATATTATTCTTCCTGCTTCTCATCAGACGAAGCCTTTTTTGCTTCCTTAAAAGATTCGAAATAAGCCCCTACCCCAATATGAATAATTCCTTCACTTTCTTCTTCTAACTGTGACACAATGGAAGGATAAATGTCCATACTTTCAGCAAAGTTAGGAATACGGGCATCAACCACAAATCCATCATTCATATACAGCATGATTTTATCGTTATTTTCCTTCTCGGGCATCCAATGAACTTCAGAAATTAATTTTCTTATCGTTTCCGGAAGTTTTTCCAACTCACTCGTCATCCTATGTAAATATGCTTCCTTATTAAAACCTTTAATTAATGGGGCATCTCCATTATACGTGTTTTTCCCCATACTTTGAAGCGTTGTTCCGTTACCTAATACTGGATAATAAGTCGTTTCTTGTTGTTTATATCCGACAAGCTCGTATTCATCAATTGTAATGGAAACGGTCCAAGGTAACTTGCGGCTAACTTTTGCAGAAGCAATAATTGGACTATCTTTTAATTTAGATTCAGTAACTTCTGTATCAATTGTCCATATGTTTTCATTTTTGGTTAAATCCGCTTGCTTGACAACTTCATCATCTTTTAAAAAAGAGTTCCCTTCTACTTCAATCGTACGTATGTAACTTAAAGGGGATTGTAAATAAACGATAATTGAAATTAAAATGAAAAAAATAGACAGGTAAAATAGCAGCCTGCGATTTGCCTTTTTCTTTCTTGCCTGTTTCAATTTAGGAATGCGATCTTCGATTGAAACGACTTTCTTTTGAGCCATCTCCATTTCTTCCTTTATACCAAATTAACAACAAGAAATGGCACAGACATGCCATTTCAGCTTGTTACTATGAGTATATCATATTATACATTAAAAAATGTAGTGCGACTTAGAGGAAAAGCAAAGTTTTTCTTCCCATTGTCTTACTCATTCTTGTATTCATTTTGAATAAATTGAAACCACTACAATTAATATCACCCAGTTGGAATTATAAACAACCAGAAGAATTATATTTTGGTGTATTTACTAATATTTAAAAGAATACCGACAGAACAAAGAATTAATGTTAAAGAGGAACCACCGTAACTTAAAAACGGCAATGTAATACCGGTTACAGGAATTAAACCGATAACGACACTAATATTAATCATTGCTTGGATAGCTAGCATAGACACAATACCTAAAGCTAAAAATCGAGAAAAACTATCCGGGGCTTCTAAGGACACTTTTATGCCTCTCCAAAGGAGCAGTAGAAATAAGCAGATGACTGCACTACCGCCAATAAAACCTAATTCTTCACCCAAAATGGCAAAAATAAAATCGGTTTGTGGTTCTGGTAAGTAAAAGTATTTTTGTAAACTCTTCCCTAACCCTAATCCCATTAAACCTCCTGGACCGATTGCGTATAACGATTGAATGATCTGAAAACCATCACCAAGCGGATCCTCCCAAGGGTTTAAAAAAGCGGTAATTCTGCTGATACGATACGGAGCAGACAACACCAACCCAATAAAACCTACTATTCCAATCATTCCCAGACCAAGGAAATGAGACATCCTAGCCCCTGCAGTGAAGACCATCACCATACAGGTCAATACAAGAACCATTCCGGTTCCTAAATCAGGCTGCAGCATAATCAATCCAAAAGCAGTAAAAATTAATAGTATAGAAGGTAGAAATCCTTTTTTAAATGAAGTGATATACTTTTGATAGTTCGATAGGTACGCAGCTAAAAATATAATCAACCCTAATTTCATGAACTCAGATGGTTGAATACTAAATGCACCAATCCCAATCCAACTTTGCGCCCCACCTCTTACGATCCCAATTCCAGGTATTAAGACGAGAAATAATAGACCAAAACAAAGCAGTAAAATTAATTTTGCGTATTTTTTCCATGTTGTATACGGGAGATTCATCGTAAAGATCATCGCGCCAACACCTGCACCAGCAAATAGAAGCTGACGTTTTACATAGAACCAAGCGTCATTAAACTTATATTCAGCCCAAACAAAGGAAGAGCTATACACCATTACAACACCAATAACAAGTAACGATATAATTACACCAATTAACATATAATCCGGTGAGCCATTGGTAAATGATTTCTTTTTCACTAGCAAAATAACACCCCGCTTTTAAATATTACTAGGGGGTGTTTAAAAAGAATTTCATGTATGATAGTGTATTCAGACATATCTCTGAACCTTAAATCAGATTTACACGCAATAGAGTCGGGCTTCAGCCAAACACATTGCTTGTAAGAATAAAGCCCGTTCGCTCGCTTCATCAACTAACTATGAATCCTATTATCTATTATCTGTCTATTCTTTTATTAAACAAGCCCCTATACTAATGTATGCACAGCTTGTATAAACATGTCTCCTCTTTCTTCAAAGGTTCGATATTGATCCCAGCTTGCACAAGCAGGGGACAACAAAATCACATCATTCTGTTCAGAAATTTCATATGCGGTCTGTACTGCTGTTTGCACGTTTTCAGTGAAGCGAATCGTTGAAATATTCGCTTTGAGACCTAATTGCTTTAATTTCGGTGCAGTTTCCCCAAATAATACCATCGCCTTTACATGGTTTAGATATGGAAGAAGCTCATCGAAGCCATTCCCCCGATCTAGCCCTCCCGCAAGTAGAATAATAGGTTGTTCAAATGCTGATAAAGCTTTTTGTGTAGCTAAGCAATTCGTAGCTTTCGAATCATTATAAAATAACCGCCCATGATAATTTCCAACAAACTGCAAGCGATGCTTCACACCAGTAAACATAGCTAATACTTTACGAATTCCTTCATTTGTCGCACCGCTTAACTTAGCTGCTGCTACACTAGCTAAGATATTCTCGTAATTATGCTCGCCTAATAAAACAATATCATGCCGTTCCATTATTTTTTCTTGTTTAAAATAGATTGCTGTTTCATCCATCCAAGCCCCATCCATCTGTCTGTTTTTCACAGAGAAAGGAACTTTTTGAGATCTTGCTTGTTTCGCTGCTTCTACTAAACTTTCATCTTCTGCATTATAAACAAGATAATCATCATCCATTTGGTTTTTAAATATATTATATTTAGCTTGTTTATAATTTTTCCATGTTTTGTGATAATCTAAATGTGCTTCAAATATATTTAGTAAAACGGCTATTTTCGGTTTAAACTGGTGTACGCCAACTAATTGAAATGAAGATAACTCCAAAACCAGATGTTCATCTTGCTCCAGATCTTTTGCTACTTCGGTTGCAACAATTCCGATATTGCCAGCCACTTTAACTCGCTTTCCGCTCTGTTTTAGCATTTCTGTAGTTAAAGTTGTCGTCGTCGTTTTTCCATTTGAACCAGTTATACCAATAATATGCCCGTTTGCTAATTGTCCGGCTATTTCAATTTCCGTAATCACAGCTATCCCACGTTTTTCAGCTTCTGCTACGATAGGATTGTCATAAGAAATGCCAGGATTTTTTACGACGATATCTATTCCGTCCAAAACACGAATAGGATGGGCGCCAAGAATTAATTCTGCTCCCATCTCCTTTAATTTCTTCACATTTGCATCAAATTCGGTTGCTTTCTGATCATTAACGCGTACCCTTTTCCCCTGCTCGAGTAAAACAGCTGCTGCTGCAGTTCCGCTTTTTGCTAATCCTAACACTAGGATGTGCTCATAGGGGAAATTTTTTAGCTTTTTCAACTTATACCCACCTCAATATAAATTCCTAACGCAGCAAAAACAAGCCCTACTAGCCAAAACGTTGTAACAACACGCCATTCCGACCAACCTAATAGCTCGTAATGATGATGTAACGGGCTCATTTTAAATACTCTTTTTCCAGTTGTTTTAAATGAAATAACTTGGATGATAACTGATAATGTTTCAATAACAAACACGCCGCCAATAATAACTAAAATGATTTCCAGTTTTGTTAAAATAGCAACAGCCGCAATGGCCCCACCTAAAGCTAATGATCCTGTATCACCCATAAATACTTTAGCAGGATGGGCATTAAATACGAGAAAACCGAGTAACGCGCCTACAACTGCTAGTGCAAATATCGCTACCTCATTTTGAGGATAACCGTACCAAGCCAAAATTGCAAATGCACCAAAAGCAATGGCGGCAGTACCTGCTAATAAGCCGTCTAAACCATCTGTTAAATTTACTGCATTGGAAGCACCAACAAGCATAAATATAATTAGCAGAGCATATCCCCAGCCCAGTTCTAATTGAATAGTAGTGCCAGGTATGGAAACATAGGTTGGGAAACCTTGTTCTCTTAAAACAAAATAAATGACCAGCGCGATAATAAGCTGTCCAAGTAGTTTTTGCTTTGACGTTAATCCAAGATTTCTTTTTTTAATAATTTTTATAAAGTCATCTAAAAAGCCAAGCAGACCATATCCTACCAGTACAAATAATAAAATCCACAGTTCATAACTAATACCAACTGGATTAATTTTCCAACTCATAATAAGGGAGGTAATCACGATACTGAACACGATCATAATTCCTCCCATTGTTGGGGTTCCAGTTTTTTTAAGATGGGATTTCGGTCCTTCTTCCCTAATACTTTGTCCAAACTTTAACCTACGTAAAAATGGAATAAAAATAGGAGATAAAAGGACGGTAATTAAAAATCCTATTGCTATGGTTATCATTAACACAGTAATGTTCATTACATTTCCTCCTTATACGAAACCGTCCATCAAAATTGTTACTGCTTTAAATCAGCTATAAATGTCTCAAGCCGTAACCCTCTGGAAGCTTTAAATAAAATGATTGCTTTTTCATGTAAATGGGGTTGAAGCGCATTTAGCAAACCATTCTTATCTGTATAATGGATAGCTGGAATTGGGTCATCCTGTTCAACGAGCTCTTCAGTAATATATTTAGCAGCATTACCAAATGTGTAGACATTTGTAATTGGCTTGGTTATGGAATCCGCTACAGAGCGATGCATCACCTCAGAATAATCCCCTAATTCTAAAATATCTCCTAAAACAAGGACTTTTTCAGAGTATCCATCGAGTTGCTTTACGACCTCGATGGCAGCCTTCATCGATGTAGCAGAAGCATTGTAAGCATCATTAACCAATGTCACGCCATTTTTTCCACGTAGTTTTTCAAATCGCATCCCTGTCTTCTTCATATGACGAAAAGCCGATTGCATCTTTCCTGCTTCGATTTTTAAATTCATACCGATTGCAATTGCCAATAACGCATTCTTAGCATGGTGCTTTCCTAAAAAAGGAACCGTATAATCTACATTCTCGTTTATCGTAAACGATGTTTCATTATCACGTACTTGTAGCGATGTTATTTGGTTCATGTTATGTTTCATAAAACCACAAGTAATCACTTGTTCTTGATTATGAACTTGCTTTAATAAGGGCTCGTCGCCATCTATGACTAACAGTCCTGTTTTACTTAGCCCTGATAAAATTTCTAGTTTTGCTTTAGCAATATTTTCTCTCGAACCGAGGTATTCAATATGGGATTCGCCAATATTGGTAATAATCGCATAATCTGGTTTCGCTATAGTAGATAATAATTTTATTTCACCAGCATGATTCATTCCCATTTCCACTACCAAAACTTCGGTATCCGGCTGCATAGATAGAATAGTCAAAGGCAAGCCGATATGGTTATTAAAATTCCCCTTCGTATAATGAGTTCGGTAAGTTGTTTGTAATAAAGCTGCAACCATATCCTTTGTCGTTGTTTTACCATTTGAACCGGTTATCCCGATTACAATTGGATTCATTTTTTCCCGGTACGCAGAAGCCAATTGCTGCAAGGCAACCAACGTGTCTTCCACATAAAATACTGCCAACGAAGCAGGGAGAGCGTCAGGCAATTGCTTTTGTTTATTCCACAAAACAGCAATCGCTCCTTTTTCCACTGCTTCAGAAACATAATCATGGCCATCAAAATTTTCTCCAACTATTGGAACGAATAAACCATCCGCCATTTCTATACGGCTATCTGTATAGACGCCTTTAATAGGTTGTTCAGCGATATTTCCTGTATATGAATGAAACATCTTGGCAAGCCATTTTACTGTGAACATTAGGCACGCTCCTTCGCACGTATTGCTTCGCGAGCAACTTCACGATCATCAAAGTCATATTTTGTATGCCCTATTTGCTGGTATGTCTCATGCCCTTTTCCAGCAATAACGATGATATCACCATCCAATGCTTGATTTACCGCTTCATGAATGGCTGCTTTCCGATCAGCTATTACTTCGTATGTTGTGGCATTGTCTAAACCATTTGTCATATCCTCTAGAATGGCCATTGGATCCTCTGTTCTTGGATTGTCAGAAGTAAAAATCGGTTTATCGGCGTATTTCACTGCTATTTGCGCCATAATCGGTCGTTTTGTCTTATCGCGGTCGCCGCCGCAGCCAACGACAACCAATACACGCTGTTTAGCAAATTCTTTCACAGTCTGTAACACATTTTCCAATGAATCTGGTGTATGTGCATAATCTACAATGACAGCAAAAGATTGCCCTTCATTTACAGGCTCAAACCGTCCATTTACCCCTTCCATTTGCTCAAATGCCTCTTTAATCGTATCCAATGAAATATCCGATACGATTGCAGCAGCAGAAGCTGCCAGCATATTATAAACGTTAAACATCCCCATTAGCTTGCTTTTAATATGTATATTACCTATTGGGGTTTTCAGTTGGAAATAAGTTCCCGCAGCTCCAAGCTCAATATCACTAGCCATTACCAGTGCATCATGATCTATTCCATACGTAATCACGTGCTGTGCTGTACTTTGCTTTAGCAACTCACTGGCAGGTTCATCCTGATTTAGAACAGCATATTTACGTTTTCCGTTATCATATTGGCTGCCCATTTGTGCAAACAACAGACTTTTTGCTCGCAAATAATCGTCCATATCTTTATGGAAATCTAAATGATCTTGAGAGAGATTCGTAAAAACAGCAATATCATAATCACAACCATGCACTCTCCCCTGAACAAGCGCATGGGAAGAAACTTCCATAATTGCCTGCTCTACATGCTTCTTTGCCATCTTGTCGAAGGTCTGCTGTAACGAAAGCGCATCTGGGGTTGTATTTAGCACTGAATACGTTTTGTCACCAATTTTTGTATGTATCGTTCCGATGACACCTGTTTTTTGTTTAGCAAATCTAAAAATAGCTTCTAATAAATAAGTTACTGTCGTTTTACCGTTTGTTCCAGTTACTCCTATTAGTGAAAACTTACCAGTTGGGTTATCATAATAATTCACTGCAAGAATTGATAAAGCTCGTTTAGAATCAGGCACTAATATGACTGGCAATTTCGAATCCACTGGTTTTTCAGCAATAATCGCTACAGCTCCGTTAGCTTCGGCCTGGTTCACAAAATCATGCCCATCTACTGTATACCCCGAAATGCATATAAATAAGTCTCCCGGCTTTACTTTCCGCGAATCCATGACAATTTTGTCAATATATAGATCTGATATATTTTCGGTTGCTTTATAAAATGGCATACAGCTTAATAATTGCTCTAATTTCATGTGTAACATCCCATTCTCATTGTAATTATCTCGATAAAGATATTCTGGCTTCGAACCATTTTTAAGAGGGTGAAAGACACCCTCTTTCTTTTTTGCCTATCTATTATAGCAAATTTACGCATAATTAACGATCATTTTCTGCTAAATAAATTCTAATTTTTGCACCTTGTTCTACTTTAGTACCTGGTTTAGGTGCTTGATCCACTATATAATCCCCTTTCCCGCTCGTTTGAATGGATAAATTTGTCATATACTCTTGGAGTTCTTTTCGCTTTAATCCTACAACATCCGGCACCTCTACTTTAGGCTGTTCCGGCCATTGGTAGTCTTTTTCAAGTCCTTTCGTACGAGGTTTTACTTCCATCGCTCTCAGGCTGTCACCAATAATCCTTCCAACTACTGGAGCTGCAACAACTCCACCAAATTGTACCGCGTTTTTCGGATTATCCACAGCAACATACACAACCATTTCGGGATCATCAGCTGGAGCAAAGCCGATAAAAGAAACCACATAATTATTTTTCATATACCTGCCATCAGGTCCTACTTTTTGAGCTGTTCCTGTTTTTCCACCTACTCGGTATCCATCCACATAAGCGGGACGCCCTGTCCCTTGAGCCACTACACTTTCTAATGCTTGGCGTATTTCTTTTGAAGTTCCCTCCGAGATAACTCTTTTTTTCATTACAGGCTTCGCTTGCTTTTGAACACTGGATGTTTTCGGATCAATCCACTCCTCTGCAATGTATGGTTCATATAAATATCCGCCATTTACGGCGGCAGAAACAGCCATTACTTGTTGAATTGGTGTTACGGAAACTCCTTGTCCAAAAGCGGTTGTTGCTAGTTCAACAGGTCCTACTTTTTCAGGTTTAAACAAAATTCCAGTACCTTCTCCCTGTAAGTCGATTCCAGTTTTTTTTCCGAAGCCAAATTGATCAATATAGGAAAACAATTTTTCTTTTCCAAGCATTTGACCAAGACTTACAAACCCAGGGTTACATGAATTTTGCACCACTTCTAAATAGCTTTGATGCCCATGCCCACCACTTTTCCAGCAATGCAATTTCGAACCACCAACTGAAATATCACCATCATCATGGTAATGATCATTGTTTAAATCAACTACCCCTTCTTCCAGGGCAGCAGCAAGCGTAATAATCTTAAATGTTGATCCTGGTTCATATGTACTCCAGATTGGCAAATTACGATCAAAAATATCTGCGTCCACTTCCTGATAGTTTTCCGGATGAAAATTTGGCCGTGATGTCATCCCAAGAACACCGCCCGTTTTTGGATTTACAGCAATGGCAACAGCTCCATCAGGATTATACTTAGAGGCAACTAAATCCAGTTCTCTTTCCATAATCGTTTGTACTCTTGTGTCAATCGTCGTCTTTAAATCCAGTCCATCTTTTGGTTCTGAATAAACATCTGCTAAACGATCTAGTCTTCTTCCTTTGGCATCCGAATAAAAGGATAAACTTCCTTTCTCCCCGCTTAGTTGTTCATCATAGTATAGCTCCAAGCCCATTAAACCTTGGTTATCAATACCTGCAAAGCCAAGTACATGAGAGAGGTCGTCACCATATGGATAATGCCGTTTAGAATCCTTAGATAAATATACTCCGTTCATATCCAATGTTCGGATTGCCATCTCTTGCTTTTCATTTATCTTTCTACCTTCAGGGTGAATATTGACACTGGAGGCATTTTTCGTTACATATGCAAACGCCTCATCTTCTGGCATTTCTAGTATCGAGGCCAATTTTTGGGCCGTTTGCTTAGGGTCATCAACTTGTCTTGGGACAACGACTACAGAAGGAGCCGTTACATTTTCGGCTAGTACTTCCCCATGATTATCTAATATTTTTCCTCTTTCCGGTTCAAATTCAATATCTCTCGTCCATAATTCTGTAGCCTGTCCTGTCAGATCATCCCCGATAACGAATTGTACATAACCCAGACGGATATCGATAATTACATAGACTAGTAAACCAATAAGAAAAACAGCGACAATCCTCTTTTTTGTCGTCACAGCGGATACACGTTTCATACGACATCTCCTTTTTAAAGACATGCTTGTATCCACTATATGAACGCTAAAAAGGGAATAGAACACTGTTTCTCATGTTAATCTATGGTCCAGTAAAGCTTATTTCTATACCTCCCACCAAGCATCACTTCATCCGATCCCCGGGTCTATTCTTGCTTTTTTTGTTTGTTCGGAGATTTTAGCTCAATACCTAGATAATCACCAGGCCTAATAGATACGCCTGCTTTTATATTTTGTGTCGCAACATAACCATCGCCAAATGTTTCTGTCTTTAATTCTAGTAGGTTAGCAAGCTGCAACGCATCCCGAAGCGACCAACCAATAATTTGGGGCATTTTAGGCTTTTCAGTAATGAGCATAATGTGATCGTTGGGTAATACTTGATCTCCTTCTTGAACATTGCTTTTTATTATTTTCCCCTTTCCAGTTGTCGTAACACGTAAGCCTTTTTCCATCAACTCTTTTGCTACGGCTTCCACATTTTTACCAACTACAGAGGGGATTTCAATATGCTTTACTTGGTCCATTTTTTGCTTATCCGGATCTATGTTTAAGTAATGGAGACCATTTTCCATAACGTGTTTAAAAATAAATGCAACTGGATCGGATCCCATTTCCAAGGACCCGTCTTTTTTCTCCCCTAGTTTTGGTTGCTTTACAGACACGTACATCATTAGTTGAGGATTATCAATTGGCGCCATCCCTAAAAAGGAAAAGATGTAGTTTTCTCTTCCTATTAAATAGCCACCGTCAGGGTTGGGGATTTGTGCCGTTCCTGTTTTACCCCCTACCTTATAACTATCTAATTGAAAGTTTTTTCCCGTTGCATGCTCCCCATTAACTGCCGAATCTAATAATTGTAATACTTGTTTGGATGTGTTTTTAGAGATGGGTTCTCCCACCACTTTTGGTTGTTTTTCTTTGATTGGCTTTTGAGCATTGGCTTCTGTTACCTTATCAATGATATATGGTTGCAGCATCTTACCGTTATTTGCAATGGCAGTTGCTGCCTTCATTTGCTGGATTGGCGTCATAGTTGTACCTTGACCAAATGCAGTCGTCAATTTTTCGGCTGGCCAATTGTATAAAATTTTCCCAGCGGCCTCATTAGGTAAGTCGATATTTGTTTTTTGATCAAACTGAAAGGCTTTTAAGTACTCCAGGTATTTATCCGAGCCAATTTTCTCCCATACGAGTTTCGAAGCGGCAACATTAGAAGACCGATCGAATCCTTCATTGTATGAAATAGATCCCCAACCAGCCCCGCCATTGTGATCACGAACCGGCTTGATTTTTTCGTTGGGCTGATATTGCCCCGATTTAAATGCTTCCGTTCCGTTATAGACACCTTCCTCTATTGCAGCAGCCCAAGTAAACATTTTCACGGTGGATCCAGGCTCAAATGGAGTCGACACGACGTCATTGTACCAATTTTCTACATCAGTAGGGTTGTTCGGATTATAGCTTGGTCGATTTCCCATCGCTACAACTTCCCCTGTTTTTGGGTTCATAACGACAGCAGAAATACGTTCAGGTTCATACTTCTTTTCAACTTGCGTTAATGTATCCTCCAGTAGGGTTTGAATTTTTTGGTCAATGGTCAAATAAATGTTCCCGCCATCCTCATTTTTTTTGACTACTTCTTTCGGATCGAGCAACTTTTTATTGTATTGATCCCGTTGAAAAGCAATGTAGCCCTCTTTACCTCGCAAGTGTTTATCCATTTCCTTTTCAATACCAGTGACACCTTTTATTTGTTGCGTCGTAGCATTCTTCTCTTTCCCCTCTATTTCCATCTCTTTCGCAAATCCAATGATTTGTGAAGCGAAGGTACCATTTGGATATGCCCGAACAGTCTCTTCTTTAAAATGAATCCCTGGTAAATCTAGTTCCTCGATTTCCTCTTTCTTTTGCAAGGAAAGCTGTCTACCTTTATTTCCAAACTCCACTTGGAAGCGATCATTATCTATCCCTTCCTGTAAACGATTCTCTATGTCGCTTTCCTTCATATCCAATAAAGGAGCTAATTGCGCAGCTATTTTTCGTGGTTCTTTCACATGCCTTGGTTCTTCCGCACCGTCCGAATAAGCCTCTTGAACAATGGCGAAGATTCTGTAGCTCGGCTGATCATAAGCGAGCGTCATTCCATTATTGTCATAGATTTTTCCGCGTTCTGCAGGTAATTTATAAGTAGACGTACGCTGTTTATCTGCCCACTTCTCTAAAGAAACACCATCAATTTCTGCTGTTGCTTGAATATAGAGAAACCTTCCCGACAAAGTTAAAAAGATGCCGATGAAAAGGAGGATAAAAATCCCTGCCATAAAATGCGTTGTTTTATTTTTCCTCATAACCTATCCGTTCTCCTTGAATGAAATTAATCGATAGATTGTGCTTGTCTAACCTTTGCATCCTGAACTTGTAAGCCATTTTTCTTCGCAATTTCAATGATTCGTTCTGGACGACTTAGTTTTTTAATTTCATCTGATAATAGATCATTCTCGGATTGTTGTGCCTTTACTTTAATCTCCAATTCTTGCATGTCACGATTGATCGAGTCTGTGGAAGAAGCAAATGAAACCATGTAAATACAAGCCACTACAATGAATAGCCCAATAATCGAATAAATGATTTTTTCCCCTTTTGTTATCCAGCCTTGCTTGGCAACTTTTACAGGGACCGTTTGTTCATGCTTAGGGGTTCTTTGCGGCCTTACCTGTTCCCAACTTTTTGCATGATTTGCACTCATTATTTTCTCCACCCTTCTTTATAAGTAAATTCATCTCTCCATTCGCCTACTTTTTCTACAATGCGAAGCTTGGCAGATCGAGACCTTCTATTCTCATCCAACTCATCTAAAGTGGCAACAATTGGCTTTCTGGTTATTAAGCGAAATGGTGCTTCATTTTCTTTTGGCAATATCGGTAAATGACGTGGGGTTTCTTTATCTGTACTCCATTTTTTAAAAGCTTGTTTACAAAGGCGATCTTCTAATGAATGAAAAGTGATTACTGCTATTCGCCCATTTATACCAATTATCTTTGCCGCTTGGTGTAAGGCGTCAGTAAACACATCGAGTTCATCATTTACCGCAATTCGTAATGCCTGAAATACACGCTTAGCAGGATGACCACCTTTACGCCGTGCAGGTGCAGGAATTGCCTCTTTAATAATATCAACTAAATCATACGTGGTTTCAATGGGGGCTGTCTTTCTACGTTCTTCTATTTTTCGAGCAATTTGTTTAGAAAATTTTTCCTCTCCATATTGATAGAAAATCTTCACCAAATCATGAAAAGACCAATCGTTAACGACACGACAAGCATCCAATTCTTGTTGTTGATTCATACGCATATCTAATCTCGCATCATGTTGGTAGCTAAAACCGCGCTCCCCTCTATCAAGTTGTGGTGAGGAAACCCCTAAATCAAATAAAACACCATCAACCTGACTAATTTTTTCTTTAGCTAGCACCGCTTCAAGTTCACTGAAATTAGCATGAATGAACTTCATACGATGCTTATATGGCTGTAAGCGATCCTTCGCAGCCTCTAATGCATGAATATCCTGATCAAAACCAAGTAATAGCCCATTCTCTCCAAGCATCGAAGCAATCGCTTCTGAGTGACCACCACCACCGAGCGTGCAATCGACATACACTCCATCAGCTTTAATAGCAAGTCCTTGAATCGTCTCTTCTTTTAAAACACTTTTATGTTCAAACATATAAACACCCATTTCTTTTTCAAGCAAGCTACTGTAATAGCTTTAAATATCAAAATCCATTAAGTTCTCCGCAATTTCTGCAAAAGATTCTTCAGAGTCGGTAACATACGAATCCCAATGTTCACTCGACCATATTTCAATTCGATTCGAAACACCAATAACAACACATTCTTTTTCAATTGCTGCATATTTTCGTAACGTTTGCGGAATATTTATTCTACCCTGTTTATCAATTTCACATTCAACTGCGCCAGAAAAGAAAAATCGCGTAAACGCTCTGGCGTCTTTTTTCGTTAGTGGGAGTTTTTTTAGTTTTTCTTCTAATATTTTCCATTCTGTCATGGGGTAAACAAATAAACATTGATCCAATCCTCGAGTCACGACAAAGCTTTCTCCAAGCTGTTCGCGAAACTTGGAAGGGACAATTATTCTGCCTTTCGTATCAATGTTATGCTGAAATTCACCCATAAACATACAGTCCGCCCCACCTTCGTATTCCCTATATTACCACATCCCCCCACTATTCACCACCAATTTTTTTAAAATTGCTAGCACTAGTTAAAAATTAGGTAATAAGAACTATTTTTTTGCCAACAAAAAAAGACTGCCTTTATTGCTATGACAGTCTTTTCGCTCATTTTTTAATTAAAGTGGGGGAAAGGGGAGCTACCATTTAGACGGCTATCCATACATGATTTTGTACTGCAAAATTACGACCTAAAACTTCTAAACTGAATCAGGCATTTGATTTTACAATTGAATTTCCCACTTCCCTTTGGAATACACTTCATAAGCTTGAAGGGCAGACCATACAACCAGTTACATGGTTTTCTTTTACCCTACTAACTTAGAAGAAGAATAGTCAAAATCATAAGTTCCCTTGAAAAAGAAAAAAGCGTGTGCGGTGTGTCGCTAACGTAGCTATCCTTCTCTATTACAACAGCTCCTCACATTACAGCCAACCCTAGCGAACCGGGAATTTAGGTACTGTTATTCCACACGTGACTTCTTTGTCGCTCCTCCGACACTTGAAGTGGAAGTTTGACGACTTTACTTTCGGGATAAAAACCCTCATTTTATATCTCTATAAATATACCGCATAGTGGGAGTTTCGAAAGGTATATGAATGTCGGAGTAAATTGCTTGCAAATGATATCCCGTACATATTTAACCAAGGTAACGGGTTCCAGATGCGTTCCTGTAATCCATTTTCTGGGTGTAAGACGCATTGGAGTATATCAAATGTCGCTAAATCATGTTGATGTTTAGATTGCCAAGCTTTCTCTAAGCGTTTTTCCAAGTATTGGATGTGGCCTTGTATATAATGGAGGTTTTTCTCAGCTATTGCACCTAAATCGTCTCTCATGGATGCAGCTAATTCTCTTAGCGGTGCATGCACGTCGATGATCTGCTTTTGCGCCTCTTGCGCAATCTGTTTTATACAAGGATAAGATGTATTTGCTAGCCAAGCCTCTTTTTCATCTGTTACCCTTCCATTAATGACTTGTTCAGCATTCATTTGGCAATCACGCAATGCCTTTTCAATCGCGCGGTCAATAACGGATATAGAAAGCCTCGGTACAATGGGTGGCATTTTCATTTCCAATTGATGAAAAGCTGACTTTAGCGCAGACCAATAACCGATTTCTCCAGGGCCAGCTATAAACGCCAGATTTGGAAATAGCATCTCTTGCATTAACGGACGGGTAACTACATTATTACTCAATTGTTCAGGAGTTAGTTTAGCAATTTGTTTCAACTGTTCTGTTGTAAAATGAACCTCGTTTTGTTTGCCTATCCATTCGCCTGTATCCGTGCGTTGCAATAATATTCGTTCGTCATCCTTATAATAAAATAAATGACCGTCTGACGGTACAACTGATAAATCTATAGTGTAACCTAAAGATTGTAATTGCTCTAATGAATCACATACTGATTCACTGATTTCAGGTTGGCTTTCAATCATTTCAACAAAGAAATCACTTTCCAATTGTCGGATGGATTTACTTCCAGAATCCATCAAAACTAAGCCTTCTTCAGGGAAAAAATGATAAATAAGCTTGGCAAAGAAGTCAACATAGGTTTGAGAAGAAGTTAAGCATTTATTCATTTCATCATATAATGTTTTTGTATGGTTTGTTTCTGGTAATTTTTCAAACAACTCATCTAGCCATTGTTTCGCTTTATCATGATCCATCCAAATGTCTGATAGAGCTGTTTTGGAACGCACTTGCTGTTTTAATACATATTTTTGCATCTGTTGTTCCTCTTGCAAATAAACATGATTTACCTCAGCAAAATCATGATCCTCACCCGCTATCCAGAAAACAGGGATTACTGGAACTCTCAACTCTTCTTCCTGTTGCTTCGCTAAATGTATAATGGAAATAATTTTATTCATTGTATACATAGGACCAGACAACAAACTGGCCTGCTGCCCTCCAATAATCGTTACAGCATCAGGATGACGCAATCTATCAATATTTTTTCGCGTTGTTTCCGGCGCCTCCCAATGGCTATTGATCATTTGTAAACAATCGCATAATTCCTGACGTTTAAACGTTCTTTTTTGCAGATCATGATACCTATGCTCCCATTCACCAAATGCGGGGTAATCAAAAAATGGCTTTATTCTCGGCTCATTATTCCGATAGTCTTCGATTAATTTATTTTGTTGCTTTAATTTGATAGGTTCGATCCGCATAGATTCATGCTCCTTTATATGTAATGTCCTTCATGTATTGTACCTAAAAAATTTCAAAATTTCATGCGATCTGTTTGAAATCAGATATTAAAAAAAGATCCGCTGTAAAATTCCAGTTATGATGAGCATTCCATATAACAAACCAAACGCTAAAAATGAAATCCGCCACGTTAATTTTATTGCCTTGAACAAGAGCACTTCCGTTTGTTGCTTCCATTGAAAGAAAAGAATTCCGATTAACAAAATAAGTAGTAAAATCATGATTACTCCAGCTATCCATACCCCAATAATCATTTCTACCATTAGTGTCACAGCTATCAAGTACAACGGGGTTGTCCAATATACTGCAAGGTGAAAAGACTTTATTTGTCTTCGTGTCAGTTTATAACTAAAAACGTAGGTAAGCCATGTCGCCATGAAAGGTATTGAAATAAAAAATGCGGCCAAATATATAATTCCATTTTTCACAATTGCCTCACACCTCCGATAAAGTGAATTCTTCCACCAGTGGAGATTCATTCCCAACTGAAGAGTAGGACCTGAAGGCCACTTACGAAATAGGGCATTAGGTGCCTATTATCTTCCACTTAGACTTGTGGTAGGACAGTTTATCTAACTCCTGATTGGGAGTCCTACATCACCTTATATGCGAGAGAAATATCACATCTTTAAATACAGATGGATAAACTACTAGTAGACTTTCTTTATATAATACTAAATGAACATTTTTCACAATTAAAGCCTAGGTGAATGCGCTTCACTTTATTTTGATCTTCGTCTTATTTATATTATAATAAATACATAGAAAAGCCAAAATAATTCTACAAAAACGGATTATTTATGTTGGCAAGGGGGTAGGACGATGGATAAGGTGAAAGTTGAAAAACTTATGATCAATTATAAAACATTAGAGAAATTTAAGCACTTTAAAGAATACGGAAACCAAGAGTTATCTATGTTGGAAGATTTAGAAAATAATCTGGTGGAAAATCAAAGTGACTCTCCGTTCTATGGGATTTATATTGGGGATAGTTTAATTGCTCGAATGAGCCTTTATAAAGTAAAGCAAAAGTATGATTTTTATTTTGACCCACCTCAGGATTATTTAACTTTATGGAAATTAGAGGTTCTACCCGAGTATCAAGGCAAAGGCTATGGAAAAGCATTAGTTGATTTTGCTAAAAGCTATCAGCTACCAATTAAAACAAACCCGCGCATTAATTCTCATGGCTTTTGGGAAAAAATGGGTTTCCAAAAGGCGCAATATAAAATGGAGCGTGATTTAGGGGAGAATCCACTTATTTGGATGCCGGAAGGAGTTAAAGAAATTCAAACAGCGGATTAAGAGCAATCCGGATCAAGAATTAAAGACATGAATTTTTGTTCATTCATGTCTTTCGTTCTCTTTTCATGTACATGATTTAATATAAATTGCACTACAAATGAAAAAATTACTCACACGTCTCTTTCTTTATTGCTCTTTCCGATGCAACCGTATTCCATAAGTCCCCTATCTCTTTCCAAGCTTTCTCATAGCGAAGCAAAGCGTTTTTTAATTCCTCATTTTCTTTCTCTAATTGCTTCATATGTTTCGTATGATCGTCCAAATGCTCCGCTGTAATTTGTTCATTGCCAGCCTTTATCTTTTCTAGTAAGGAAATGACTGTTTCAAGCGGGTCATGATGACCTGGCTCTGAAACATACCAGCTATAGTTGATATTATCATTTTTGCGCGCTTCTTTCGCTTTTAGTACCTCTTTTTGATATTGCTTACGAATGGTGGCATTCCATCTAAACCCACAGGCTGCAGCAGTTCTAGAAAGTCTATGAGCTACTTCCTTGAACGCCTCTAATTGTGTTTTCCCTTCTTTTATATAACGTAGAACAGTTTCTGCTAGTAGAATATCTTCATCTTTTGTCCAAGCATCTTGCCTTGTTACACTCATAACACCCCTCCTTATACATTTGCTATCAATGTATGCAAAAACTAGGAGTGATAGACTAAAAGGTTTATGTTTTTTATTAGATTTTTGATTATTGCCTTATCGACAGCTATTCATTTTTACTCGCTCAAAAGACAAAATTTAAATGATTTTTTACCGACATGCAATTTTAAAAAAGTTTTAGCTACAAAACAAAGGAGGAGAAAACAATTCCATACTTAGGAGTAAAAGTAAACATTTAAGCAGTTAAACGACGAACGCTTTAAAAGAAACTCTCAAAAGTAAAATAAGGATACTATACAAAACGTACGCTTCGTAACATTTCTTAATGCAAAAAAGCAGCTCACTTTTGGTGACCTACTTTTTAATAGCATTTTATTCTAAAATGAATAAGATCCGAGAATCAAAAAAATTGTTTCTCAGTCCGCTACCTCGTAAT
This sequence comes from Roseburia sp. 1XD42-34, assembly GCF_009917385.1. Classification (GTDB taxonomy): domain Bacteria; phylum Bacillota; class Bacilli; order Bacillales; family Amphibacillaceae; genus Virgibacillus. Next base: position 99,946 of record NZ_QWLJ01000004.1, read on the forward strand.
TTGACAAATGATTGTTTATTTACTGACTTACTACTTCTTTACCATCATAGTGTCCACATGCTTTACACACATGGTGTGGTTTTGTTAATTCTCCACAATTCGAACATTCCACCATGCCAGGTACGTGTAATTTTTTATGTGTACGACGTTGATTTTTTACTTTTTTTGAAGTTCTTCTTTTAGGTACTGCCATGACTTACACCTCCTTTATAGAAAGATAAGAACCAAGTTTATTTGTCCTTATCATCATCTTTAAACAATGTTTCCAACTTTTTAAAACGCTCATCTATTGTGTTTGCGTTCTTTTCTTCTGAAATAAATTGCCAGCCTTTACCTTCTGTTATATAGTCTGATTGGCTGTTCGTTTCATCTGAAAATACGCGATACGGAACCTCTAGTAGGATATTTTCCTTGATTAAAGGGGTTAAATCAAGCACCTCTCCCTCAATCGGGTGAATTTCAGCATCAATATTATCTTCCGTTCTATATAAAGACGTTGTAAATATCTCCTCTGTTTGAATATCAAACGGATATCGAACATCTACTAGCGTTCGCGCGCACGGAAGTACCATTTCACCAAAAATACGCAAGGAAAAAATAACATTATCTTCTTGGAAAAAGCACGTTCCTTGAACTTCAACTTCGCCTATATGACGAATATCGTTGTTCATTACTTCCAGTTCGGAAACATCTTCCGTGTCTGTAAAAGTAAAAGGTTCCTTATAAGCATTTTTCTTTAACTGAGCTAATGCAAATTTCATAATTATCACCTCAAGGCAACAAGAGTAATTTTAAAAGAAAAAAGGAGTTTTGTCAACATATTCTCTTTACACAGTTCCTTCCTTCACCACCTACATTCCACTATATCATATAGGAAACCTGAAATCACTGGTCTGTATTTATGCCACATTCTAACAAGGCAGTAATATCAAGCTATAATTTTATTTTTTAACTTCCTATGGAACAGGTGGAAAAGAACTCTATGGAAACAAATTATTTGCACAAATAAAGTCACAAATCACAGTTTGATGCTAAAAAGTGCAGTCCATTACTTTGTCCTTCATGCGAATATAGCCCTGTTCTGATAAAATAAAGGGAAGCTATGATTAATTCGTTCCGAAGTGTCACACCCTATTTATTAGCTTTATTCACATTACCTGTCTAGAAAAATTATTAACTTATCCGACAAATAGTGGTGGACACTGTTTAACTAAAGTCAAAATCCTTTTTCATGGAGTTGGTATTAATGAAAGCATGTGGCTTAATTGTTGAATATAATCCTTTTCATAATGGACATGTTTATCACGTTCAAAGCGCAAAAAAACTTACTAAAACTGATTGCATCATTGCCGTTATGAGTGGCCCGTTCCTGCAACGTGGCGAACCCGCAATCATTGATAAATTTCATCGAACATACGCCGCACTTCAAGGTGGCGTGGATATTGTAGTGGAACTCCCTTACGCATTTGCAGTACAAAGCGGTGACTGGTTTGCAAAAGGAGCAATACTTACCCTCCATGCTTTGCAAGTTTCCAGCATCTGCTTCGGCAGTGAATCAGGAGAGATAGCCTCGTTTACAAATAGTTATAAACAATTGACTGCCAATTTAAAAACATACAACGACGCTCTTAAACTAAATTTGAATGCTGGTTTAGCGTTTCCTGAAGCAAGTAAAAATGCTTACGAGCAAATTGGACTAGCTTACATGAATTTAACACAACCAAATAATATATTAGGTTTTAGCTATGTAAAAACGATCTATGATTATCATTTGCCAATTAAACCCCTTACTATTCAACGAAGTCAAAGCGAGTATCATGATAAAAAGATTACAGGATCCATTGCAAGCGCAACAAGTATTAGAGAAACAATGCTGAAAGAAGGATCGATTTCTCCCTCGATCCGCAACGCAATTCCAGATCCAACGTATGAACGGTTGACTGCTTACAAACAAACTGCTTCAACTTGGCATACGTGGGAAGCATATTTCCCATTGCTTCATTATCGTGTTTCTACAATGACTGCGCAAGAGCTTGCATCGATTCATGGCGTTGATGAAGGATTAGAATACCGAATTAAAAAAACAGCGAAACAGGCACATTCCTTTTACGATTGGGTGGAAAAACTTAAAACAAAAAGATATACATGGACTAGATTACAACGTATGTTTGTACATATTTTAACCAATACAAAAAAACAGGACATTAAAACGTTACATCATTTAGCAGCAATCCCCTATATACGGATTCTTGGATTTACAAAACAAGGGCAAAAATACTTACGCGAGTGTAAAAAAGAATTGCCAACGCCACTCATTCATAGTATGACTCGGCACATGCACCCGATGCTAGAGATGGAAGAACGAGCAAGTCATGCTTATTACAGTATCCTTCCTGCAGCAAATAAACAAAATATGCTCAAACAAGAGCTTCAGCCTCCTATTTTTAGCAACCATAAATAGTTAATCGGTTTTACCAATACAGGAAATACTTCTAGTTGCATCATAAAAAGACCTGCCTCCAACCATTGTCTAAAGGGGCAGGTCTTTAACATTTTATTTTAATTCTTCTAAATAAGTAATTGCGTCCTCGAATGTATCGACTGGAACAATTTTCATATCTGTTTCAATTTCTTTTGCTTTTTCAAGAGCAACTTGATAATTGGATCCTTTTTTTCCTTGTTCATTTGGAGCGAAGAAAATGTCTACACCTTCCTTATCTGCTGCTACAACTTTCTTATCAATGCCGCCTATGCGATATACATTGCCATCATAATCTATTTCTCCTGTTCCAGCTATTTCATATCCTTTTGTTATATCTTCCTTCGTCAGTTGATCATAAATTTCTAAGGAGAACATTAAACCAGCACTAGGACCACCAATTTGACCACTGGAGAATTTTACTTCAGGATTGACAGAAACAGCACGATCGGTTACTAGCTGGATTCCAATCCCCGGCTTATTATCTAAGTCTTTTAATTCTTTCAATGTAATGGATTCTGTCATTGTTTCGTCATCTCTGACAAATTTCACCAATATAGTATCACCAGCTCGCTTCGTTTCGATATAATCAAGTAGATCATCTGCTTGCGTTATTTTTTTATCATCAATCTCGATGATACGATCACCCATTTCCAATTTACCTTCCGCTGGCATATTTTCTACAACCATGGCAACATATACGCCATTATAATCAATAGAGATCTGTTTATCCGCTGCTTGATAAGCTACCACTGTAGAAGCTTCTTGAGAGTTTTCCATCATTTGTAACTGTACATGCATGTATTCATTGTCTGTGATCCCTTCAGGAAATACTTCATCAATGGGTAATACATCATGATGGGGCAATATTTTTGCCAATAGAAACTGCATAGGAGTTGCTTGAGCACCACTAACCGTTACTAAATGCATATCTCCCTTACTAGAGTAACCCTCCTCCACTTCTACAATCGGATTAAGTGCATCTGCACTGCCAGGTTTATAAATATAATATGGCAATTGAAATATTGCTAAAAAATATACTGCTAATATAACAAGCAATATATGAACAAGATGTTTTTTCTTCATTTCCTACCCCCCCTCGCATACGAACAATTGACTATCTATCCGTCATATAAGCTATCTAACATTCCACTCCAAATATGTATGCGTTTGTACCATATTATTTCACAATTGTTTTCTGTAAAGAACCAAGTTATTAAGATAGTAAACGCATGATAAGCGGTGTTGACTTACGAATACGAGTTAGAAACTTTAGAGAAACAAGCTCCCAAGACAAGTCCCTGTGTCATCTTCAGCTATTGGGCAATTTGCATGCTTATGAAATTGTGGGCATAAAACCACTATGCACAAGCGTATATTTAAGTATACTTGTACAAACAAAAACAGAAGTCGAGCTAAACATCTATTTTCATGAAACGATATTCCAATTTTACTACTAACATTTAAATAAGTACAGAGTAAGGTGAAATCTTAGGGGGCATCACTATTGGCGCAAATACTAAAAACACTCCTTCTTTCTATGATAACTCTATCTATCGCCATTTCTTTGGTGAAATTTCCTGATCAATCATTAGAAGCAAGTATACGTGGTTTAAATCTTTGGTGGGAAGTAGTTTTCCCTTCCTTACTTCCATTTTTTATTATTGCAGAATTACTGATTAGTTTTGGTGTCGTCCAATTTATTGGCATTCTGTTCGAACCGATTATGCGCCCTCTATTTAATGTACCAGGAGTAGGCAGTTTTGGCTGGTTTATGGGAATGGCGAGTGGCTACCCTACCGGGGCTAAAATTGGTGCTCGACTAAGAGAAGAAAAGCAGCTAACGAGAATTGAAGCAGAGCGATTAGTATCCTTTACAAATGCATCAAGCCCACTTTTTATTTTCGCCGCCATTTCAGTAGGGTTTTTTCAAAATACTTCTTTAGGGGTACTGCTGGCAGTATGTCATTATTTAAGTAATACATTCGTTGGGATTTGCATGCGATTTTATGGAAAAAAGAAGGACAAAACAAACCAAAACAAAAGAAAGGAATCATTCAAATATTCGGTACGTAAAGCTTTTACAGCGATGCACCGCGCAAGAATGAACGATGTTCGACCTCTTGGGGAGGTTTTAGGAGACGCTGTTATTCACTCTGTCAAAACCTTAGTAGTGGTCGGAGGATTTATTGTTCTATTTTCGGTATTAACGAAATTGCTTTTCTTAAGCGGAATATCTACATTTATAGCTCATTTTTTAGGGAGATTATTAAATTTCGCATCTATATCCAAAGATTTTGGACTTCCATTACTATCTGGTCTATTTGAAATAACAATTGGTGTTCAAAGCATCTCTGTTGTTCAAGATACGTTGCTAATACAAGCTGTGTTAGTCAGTTTTATTCTCGGTTTTAATGGTTTTTCTGTGCAAGCACAAGTAGCCAGTATTCTGGCAAAAACCGATATCCGGTTTGCACCGTATTTTTTTGCACGTATTCTTCATGGCGTATTCGCTAGTATATTAACGATTTTGTTCTACAAGCCTCTGTATATTGATAGGAAAGTTTTTGATATGGAAGTAGTTCCAGTAAACCATGATATATCCGAAAACAAGTGGCTTTTAATTCTGGAAAATTTGGCAGCGAGCGGACCATTACTCACCATATCCTTTGTTGGAATTTCAATTATTCTTTTATGCTATCGAAGAAAAAAATAGGGTAATCATAACTCCTACCAATAGATTCATAAGAAGTAATAACGGATGCACGAGTAAGAAGGCAATGCTTTTTCAGATTAAAAAGAGGTTCGACACAAAACCTCCCACCTCAACTTTCCGATATAATAATTACGGATAAGAAGTTTATTCTTTTGGAGGGGGAGGTCTTCCTAAATTTCATTAGCAATGGTGGGGAATTAATAATCTCTTTTTGTAGGTAACTACGAGAGAGAATGATTATTTGAATTTAAGTGCTAACGCTTCTTCAACCGCTTTGGGAACCATGTCACTAACATTAGCACGATATTTTGCAACTTCTTTAACAATACTTGAGCTCAAAAATGAATATTGATTATTCGTCATCATAAAAAAAGTTTCAATATCTTCATAAAGTTGTCTATTCATCGACGTGATTTGCATTTCATATTCAAAATCACTAACTGCTCGCAAGCCACGTATAACAGCTTGAGCGTTTTTTGATTTCGCATAATCCATTAGCAAACTGCTTGATGAATCAACAGTGACATTCGGTAAATGGCTTGTACACTCTTCTAATAATTTCATCCTCTCTTTTACTGTAAATAAAGGATCTTTTGATTGATTATTAAAAACAGCAACAATTACATGATCAAAAATTTTAGCTCCTCGTTGAATGATATCCAAGTGTCCATATGTTACTGGATCGAAGCTACCCGGACATATCGCCAATCTAGTCAAGATAAGCTCTCCCTTCTAATTAACTTTATAGATGGTTATACAAACTGTCCCCCCATAGTTTGCTTGTTTGACAATGGATAGACGAGGATGTGCAACAGGTAATTGTTCGGATGTAGCATGTTCACAATAAACCCATGTATTCGTAGCTACCAGTTCCAAGTCCAATAACTTTTGCAGAATTTTTTCAAGCTTCACCTTTCCGTAAGGTGGATCTAATAACACTAATTTGAAAGAAAAGCTACGCTTAGCAGCTGCGTGTAAGGCTCGAAAAGCATCTGCACGAAATACTTCAGACCGATCCTCAAGCTTTAACTTTTGCAAATTTTCATTTATGATATGTATCGCTTGTGGTGACTTATCGACGAAAATCGTTCGATCTATTCCTCGGCTTAATGCTTCTATTCCTAATCCTCCACTACCAGCAAATAAATCTAAGGCATACCCACCATTAAAAAAAGGTCCCATTATTTGAAAAACTGCTTCTTTTACTTTATCTGTCGTTGGACGAGTCAGATGACCGGGAACTGCTTTTAATTGTCTTCCCTTATATTCTCCAGCAATTATCCGCATTGCTTCACCTCCACGTTTACCATTATTCGACATTTATCCTACCACAAAAGCGCTGAAACGAAAAATAATAACGAGCGGATTAAAAATTAATGGGGCAATATGTATATTATTCATCGGAACGTCCATACTAGTGTAATGAATCAGCTATAGATTACTTTGGCTGTTTCATTAAACGGAGAAGACTTACCCTTCCCCATAAGTTCTTCTTCCGGTTTCTCCTCTCCCTTTGCCTTTTTGTTTTCTTTATAAGAAAACAAAAGGACCTGTAGAACTTTTTCTGCAGGTTTTTTCTTTTTGTAAAATAACGTAACAATATTCTGTGTTTTTTCTAATGATAAAGTAAAACTTCCATCAGCAGGGGTTTTCGTTCAATCCCCCAGTAATTGTTAGTACCATGATGGTATGACTTAAAGCCTGCTTACGAAATAGAGCATTTATCTGCTGGTATCTCTCAATTAGACTTGTTGTTGTAGTACAGTCTCACCCTACTCTTGAAGTGAGAGTCTTCCAGCACCTTATATATGGGATAACAAGCCGTCTTCCCTATATTCCCATTTTATAGTCATACTGTTTTGCTTTATCTGGTTTCGCATTTTCAAAATTTGTTTCAACAAAAGGTTTATATGATCTGTCAACTTTAGAAACAAAAGTAAACTTCAAAAGTTTTTTTTCAATTTTTTCTAATTCATCTTGATTTACGTAAATGACCGCATACTTTAGTTTTTTTGAACTATACAATAAATGACCGTATCGTTTGATTTGTTTTAAATTTTTCATATGTTGAAACCAAACAATTAAGCCTTGACGTTTTGTGCGCATTATTTTTAACCTCACTTACTATTTATCAGATAAATTATTAATGATGATTATTTATGCATCCATATTGTGACCATAAGGAGAAGAGATGGATGTTTGAATACAAATGATTTGTAGTCCCATTCATCAACAGATATGTTGTCTTCTCCTTATTTAGATCACATATCAGTAGCTTATGGAAGGAAACTTCCCCTATCCAAATCGCTATTTACTATATATAAAGGATTAGTATACTGATAAAGCAATTATACAGCACAGCCGCAGCCGCCGCCACTTCCGCAACCACAGCCACTATCACTTAAAGCCGCGCCGTCTTTAGGAACTTTGATTTGTTCACTAACACTATATGCTAGATATTGACTAATTTCATCCAATAATTGCTGTAAATTGCGCTCAGCGATTTTAAAAGAAGCTACTTTCTCATTCATATCCATTTCGCGCTTTACTTTCCGTACTTCCTTCATAATTGTATTGTAATCTGGATGATATCTGCCAAATCGCTGTACATCCTCATATTGCTCCTTAATGGATGAAAAAGCTTGAATAAGCTTCTGAGCCTCTTTATCTTCTTGTAATTCTTTTTGAGAATGACGATAGGCTTCCATGACATCAGAATCCAAGATCATTTTTCCTAACTCCTCTGAATGATCGAGGATTGCTACATAGTCCATTGTCGCTATCATCCCATACACCTCCCACTTCATAGTACCATTTTTTATAGCCTGTGAACATATTTAATCCTTCATTGCTCCAGCAAACTGCATCAACATTCGAACCATCTGCAAGTGATTATTTACCTTCTCTACGCGTTGAGGAAAGGTTTTCCCATAAAATTGTTTGGCTTCCTTTTTCATTTCTGATAATAAAGAGGGGTCCCGAGATAAGTAGCGATACCAAACCGGATTCATCCGAACGAATTGCAATAATTCCGGGTGCTGCTCTAAATAGTTATAACATAACGGGTCCATATTTATGCTCCTTAATCACGAAACCACCCCATACGTTCATTCGTTGGCTGTTTCGTATCCTTTGTTTGTTTAAATTGGGAAATAATTTCCTGAATCGTAGTAACAGATGAGCTAAATTGCTCCACTTGCCGTTGGATTTTATCTAAGTCCATGGATTCTGCCATTTTTAATAACTGGCTAAATAATTCCTTATTATTTTCATTCGTAGAATTATCGTCTTTCTTTTTTTTGTTTTCGTTTGTATCCGCTTGTTTAAATTTGTCCCAATAAGGATCATCCTCACCTAGTAATGCCCATTTCTCGTACATATCTTGCCATGGTTTTCCGCTTTTTCGAACATCCTCTATTAATTTCGGATGTTTATTTATGAATTGCTTGAAAGCAGTTACGGAAGGGTGTAAATGCCGTTCACTCATTTGAATTCACCTCTTTTTCACATAGTCATATGTACTAATTAGTTTATGTCTATTATGAACGCTTGTGATTAATAGCTTTTTGTATAATGAATCGCAAATTAAGGTTTTAAGTCAACGTTGATGAGACTGAAGATTTAGCTCACTCCCATTTATTATTTTATCTTGCTGTCTTTCCACCGGGAATCGCCCCCCTTTTTTATAAGATAAAAAGCATAAAATGAAGTACTTAGGGATAACGAAATAACCAGATAACCACGTCCGGATCCATCGCCCACAACGGTGGGACTTTAAAAATTCGCCCTACGGCTTGTTCATACCGGCAAATGATATGGGCCGCTTACGAAATAGGACATTTAGGTGCTGTTATCTCCTGCTTAGACTTATTACAGCTCCAGATTATCAACTCTTGAAGCGGAAGTCTTACAACACCTTAGATGCGGGACCAAACGAAGTAAAGAAGATATTAGAATTCTAATTACTAGCAGCCCCTTTACTTGGTTTGAGGTAATTCAAGCTTAACAAGAATGGAGTTGGCTTGTTTTTATTTATCTAACTTTTTTCTACACCCCAACATATATTTTAGAGGCTTATTCTTAACCCTTAACTCCAACAAATATTGGTATAGCCTAAATTAAAAACCGACTAGAAGCAGTCATCAAATACTGCTTCTAGCCGGTTTATCTTGCTAGGCGATCATGGTAACTTCTGTTTTATGCTTAGAATGCACCTTTTTCACATCATGATGGTAGCATTACACCACTCAAAATTCAGAAATCAATTTAATTCTAAAAAGGCTTGGCCAAGAAGTTTTGTGTATAGTATAGACGATAAACGCCGACACCTAAGTGTGTGTATTTTTCACTTAATAATGCTTCGCGGTGACCTTCGCTATTTAACCAGCCTTCCATTGCAGCAGCTGCGTCTGGATATTGTGCAGCAATATTTTCACCAGCTGCTACAAAAGAAACCTTTCCTTCGTCAAGGCGTTCCTTCAGCCCTCTTCCATCTTGACTTGAATGAGAAAAATATTTATTTACTGCCATATCTTTACTGTGTAAAAAGGCAACTTCACCAACTGATTTTTCCCACTGCAACATTTCTTTATCCCGTTGTTGACGCATAATATTCGTAATATCGAATATTTGTCGTTCCATTCCAGCTTCAATTTTAGCCCACTGATCATCATCTAAGCTTGGCTTTTTAGGAAGCTCTCCTCTATACTGTATTTCATAAGGCTGATGCTTTAATAATGTATCGATATCTAATATGCGCACAGAGGATAGCTGCTGTTGAAATGTATCGAAATAAAGCTGCATAAATATAGAATCGGAAATCTTTACTAATGGGCGTGTTTTTCTGTCATCCGCATTAAGTTTAAAGGTATAAGAGGCAAGCCCATTTCGATAATTTACTTCTTCAGAAAATGTGAAATGATTTTGCACCTTTTCATAGCTGTCTCCAATTGCTACAGGTTTTATATTCGTTCCTTTACCAGTAGCATAAATCGTGTGAATAGTACCGTCTATAATTCCAAATTGAATGTATTGGTCTTTTTTATTTGTATAAACCCACCACGTATAACCGTAAGCGCTGAGGTCCTTTCTAACTGGTTCTCCAAGTTCTTTTTGTAACTGATCATCTGACTTCCCATACCATTGAAATATATCACCCTCTAAAGCAATGTCTGGTCTTTCTTCCGGCACATTTTTCGTTTTAAGCAATTGCTCCTTTTCTTTCACAGTCTCGGTAATCGTTTGCATGGTTTCTTGTGGTGATATTTCATTACTTTCTAATAAATAAAAACCGACTACGGCGACTACAGCTAATAATAAAAGATTTCGTATAAATCGCATTATTCGTTTCTCCTTTTTATACGATATATATGTTTCATTTAAAGTATCATGCTAGTTATTCTAATATTTTACTGTATCATAATAAAAAATAGAACATACCGCAAATATTTGCATAAACTATGCCTTTTTCATTGAAAGTTGCTATATTTCATACTAATATAGTATAGTGAGGATAACAAGGTGAGGTGGGGAAAATGAAATTAGAAAATACTGGGTTAGAAGACGTAAAGATTGACTTAAAACCGCTTGATCATGTAACGGCAAAACACGCTTTTATTCGGGCAGGGCAATGGGACTATGAGCGAGTTACCTATGATTATCGAATGGATTCTGAAGAGAAAAATATTACATACTATATTCGAGTTCAAGGCTATGCTATAGAAGGTGACGTCGATCGTGGAAACGCCGTCATTCAACTAATGACGCCTTTATTAGGCAAACATTACTATCCACATGGCGTTGAATATGGAGAAGAAGAAAATTTTCCAAACGATTTAGTGGAGCGTGCTAAGAATCTTATCAGTAAATTAAAAACAGAAATTGACCAGCTAAAGCAATGAAACCATTCATTTGCTTGTATGCTGAAACTTTAACTCAAACCGACTACTCCCTATGAACAAGATAGTCGGTTTTTCTTTGTAGTCTAGGAAATTACACTAGCGTTGCATAAACTTTTTATTTCAAAGTCAAGCGAAAATATATTGTTCCAAAATTGGGAATAATGGGAGTTTTCACTACAAAAATCCATAAAAAACCTTATAATAAGGGAATGGTAGTCCTGTCCAAATCCCAAATTATAAGGAGTCATACATGGACAATCATACC